>NZ_KB894221.1 GCF_000374405.1 Riemerella columbina DSM 16469 | reverse complement strand
AACCACAAAGGAGACATTGCGATGGGTTCATATATTTATAAGTAATGCGAAACGAAACTTGTTAGGTAATTACCACAAAATCAAAGGCAAATATCTTCAATTATACTTAAATGAATTTGTATACAAGCTAAATAGGCGATATTTTGGAGAACGATTATTCGATAGGGTGATTATAGCTGCTATAACAGGAAGTTAGGTATAAAAACGGATATACATTTTTTGATAAGAAAATTTATTAAAAACCTGATTTCGATTGATATTTTCAAGAAATAATCTGCATAAAAAGAGAAAAAGATGTATCTTTAAGCTTTTAAAAACAAGATTTTTAACAACTATTTCTGATGATTAATTACAACAAAATTATGGATATTTTTTGTATTGTAGATGAAACCGAAGGTTCGGCGTAGTCAATTTTGGAATGATTTTGAAAAAATTCACTCAACCTTTTACTCTCGGAAAGCCTCCCAAAAAGAAGCCCAAAATGAGTAACGCTGAAGTGATCACCATTATGCTCCTTTTCCATCTAAGTGGCTTTAGAACTTTTAAGCATTTTTACATTTTCTATGTTCAAAAGCATATGCAACAGGAATTTCCTCAAACGGTCTCTTATAACCGATTCACAGAACTTATGCAATCCAATATCATGGCTCTTACCATGTTTGCAAAAACCTGTGCTTTAGGAAATTGTACTGGTATTTCTTTTGTGGATAGTACGCCAATAAGAGTATGTGGAAACAAAAGAATTAAACGCAATAAAGTATTCAAAGACCTAGCTACAACAGGTAAATCCACCATGGGGTGGTTTCACGGATTTAAACTCCATTTGGTCATTAATGATAAAGGTGAGATATTGAGTTTTTGCGTAACACAGGCGAATGTAGACGATAGGGAACCACTGAAAAATGAAGGCTTTTTGAAGCAAATTTTCGGTAAACTATTTGGGGACAAAGGTTACATCTCTGAAAAGTTGAATCAATTACTCTTTGTGGATGGTATCCAACTCATTACCAATATCCGAAACAACATGAAAAACTCTCTTATGACTATGTCTGACAAGATTTTGCTTAGAAAACGCTCCATCATAGAGACGGTGAATGACGAGCTAAAAAACATTTGCCAAATTGAGCACTCCCGACATCGTTCAATGGGAAATTTTATGACCAACTTAGTGGCAGGAATTATTGCCTATCACTTTCTTCCTAAAAAACCATCATTAAAATATGAAATTCTAAAAACTAATCAATTAGCTATGTTTTATTAATCGAACTCAGGTTAATAATTTAGTTGTGAAACTTGACAACTAATAAATATAAAATGTGGTAAGTACGAATATTTTACAGGAAGTTTTGAATTTATTCCTGCTGAAATTAAACTTTCATAAAGGCAGTTAAAACTATATATTCTGAATAGCCTTTGAATGAAGAGAGTATAAATACATAGAGAACATTATGGCTTTCAATCTAAATCCTTACCTTTGTTTGGAAAAATAGAAAAGGATGAAAACGGTAATTATAGGCTCGGGAAATGTCAGCTATCATTTATGCAAAGCTTTTGCAGAAGCTGGGATTCCCATAGTGCAAGTCTTCGGAAGAAATGAAACTGCCCTAAAAGAAATTTCTGAGCAAACGCAAGTTCCTTATAGTACGACTACCTTAGCGTCTGCTGATTGCTACATTATTGCTGTAAAGGATGATGCCATTGCTGAGGTATCAAAACGAATCACAAACGATAAGGCTTTGGTCGTTCATACTTCTGGCTCTATGCCTATGGAAGTGCTGGAGGGAAGTTATAGAAAAGGCGTATTTTATCCCTTGCAAACTTTTTCCAAAACTAAAGTTTTAGATTATACCGAAATTCCTTTTTTTATCGAGGCAGAAAAGCCTTCGGATTTGGAAATTTTAAAATCTTTAGCCAAACGCCTTTCCCCAAGGGTCATGGAGGCAAAGTATGAAAAAAGAAAATACATTCACCTCACGGCGGTATTTGCTTGTAATTTTGTAAACCATCTTTATGCTAGAGCCAAAGAAATTGCCGATGCTCAGGGAGTACCGTTTTATTACTTTTTGCCTCTGATAGAAGAAACTACGGATAAAATTTATCATTTAGAACCCAGAGAAGCCCAAACGGGACCAGCAGTAAGGCAGGACACTCGTGTATTGGCACTTCATAAAGTACTTATCCATAATCCAGAACAATTAAAATTATACGAAACCATAAACGAATCTATAAAACAAATGTATGAGCTATAAAACCAAACTTCCTAATATTAAAGCTTTTGTATTCGATGTGGATGGTGTCTTTACCGATGGCAGTATCTATCTAATGCCCGACGGCAGTATGTCCCGAGTGATGAATGTGTTAGATGGCTATGCTGTAGTCAAAGCCTTGAGGAAAGACTATAAAATTGGCATCATCACAGGGGGCGAGGACCCTATGGTTAAAAACAGATTGCAATATTTAGGCGTTACAGATTATTATCCCAAGTCGGCAGATAAATTAAAGGATTACGAAGACTTTAAACAACGCTATCAATTAAAAGATGAAGAGATTCTCACAATGGGCGACGACTTACCCGATATTCCTATGATGAAAGCCTCTGCTATTGCCACTTGCCCGCCGAATGCCGTGGCAGAAGTAAAAGCCATAGCCCAGCATATTTCCCCAGTAGAGGGCGGTAAAGGTGCAGTAAGAGAAGTGATAGAGCAAGTCTTAAAAGCCCAAAATCAATGGGTAGAAGACGATACGAAATCGGTGTAGTGTAGATTGGGAATATTGCATTTTTCGCTATTAATCAGTATTATTGCCTATTCAATTTTTATGTTATGAAGGATTTATATCTCGCTTCTCAGTCGCCGCGTAGGAAGGAACTATTACAGCAGTTGGGATTTAGTTTTAAGACGGTCTCGGTAGATTGTGATGAGGTATTTCCCAAAACTATGCCCACAGCAGAAGTGGCGGGCTATCTTTCTAAACTAAAAGCAGAAGCCTATCCAGAATTAAAAAATAATGAAGTTTTGTTGACGGCAGATACTATCGTGGCAGTTGAGGACACCATTTTGGGAAAGCCAGCTTCGGAAGCGGAAGCCAAAACCATGCTTCAGCAACTGTCTAACCGAACGCATAAGGTCTATACTGGCGTTAGTTTTAGAACGGTAGATGGCATCATTACCCTTACCGATAGTGCGGAAGTGAGTTTTGATGAACTGAAAGACGAGGAAATCACGTTTTATATTAAAACTTGTGCGCCTTTGGATAAGGCTGGGGCTTATGGTATACAAGATTGGCTGGGAATGTCGAAAATCAAGCAGATTCAAGGCAATTTCTATACCATTATGGGGTTGCCTACGCATTTGGTGTATCGTACCCTATCAGAATTAATAGGACATGCAAAATAATTTAGGTGGGATGCATAATAAAATAGACTTTTAATAGTTATCTAATTATTCATGAAAAAATACGGTTTACTTATAGCAATATTAGCGTTAGCAGTGGCGTGTTCCTCTAGAAAAAAAGAGCGAACCAATAAAATGACGCATGGGTTTCTAGCCTACTACAATACTTTATTTAATGGTAAAGAGGCGCTAGAAAGCGAACTGAACAATCGGAAAAAGAACCATCAAGAAAATTATTATAAGCCCTATATCAAACTCTTTATGTACGACAATGAAGATGAGGCGGTAGAGGGGGAAAGCAACGATATTGTACCAAGTTTTGGTGGGGATATGAATGCCTCGAAACCCAAAAGCAAAGGGGCAAGCACTTTGGAAATTGCAGAAGCTAAAGCCCTAAAGGCGATTGAAAATCATAGTGTGATGAAAGATGGGGTAGAACGCAACAAAACTATATTTGATGCCTACTTAATCCTCGCCAAAGCCCGAATGTACAAAGGCGAATATCTTTCGGCATTAGATGCCATTAATACTCTATTGTCCCAAATGAAATCGGATAAGCGTTTGCCATTAGCCAAAATCTATGAAGCAAGATTGTATTACAAAATGGAAGACTACTACCGAGCCGATGAACTATTCACCAGTTTGAAAAATGAAGGGGTAGCGAAAAAATATAAAGGCTTACTCAGTGCATTTTATGCAGAAAATTTGTTGGCAGAAGGTAAAAAGGAAGCTGCCGTAGACGAATTGGCAGACGCCTATGCTTTTAATAAAAATAGAAATCTACGCTCTAGAATTGCCTTTTTAAGAGGACAAATTCTAGCCGATTTAGGCAGAGGCGAAGAAGCCAGAGAAAGTTTTGCCACTGCGTATAAAAAATCCAACAACTTTGAGTTTGAGGTAAAATCTCAAATCGAAATTGCTAAAACCTTTAATGGAACAACCGATGACTACGAAGGAGCAAAGCAATACTTAGAAAAAATAGCTAAAAAAGGAACCTACGCATCTAGGAAAAATGAATTTTATTATGCGTTAGGGCTAATGGCACTAAAAGCAGGGAAAGAGGACGAAGCCAACGCGTTTTTTGAAAAATCATTAAAGGAAAAGATGTCCGATGGACAAATCCGAGGGCTAACCTACTACGAAATAGGAAAAAAATACCTAGAAAAAGACGACTATATCGCTGCGGGGGCTTATTATGATAGTGCCGTATCTACCATGACTTATCAGCCGCAAAAGGAAACGTTAGAAAACTTATCTAAAAATATTAAAAAGATTTCTAAAAACTATTACCTGATCAAGAAAAACGATAGTATTCTAGCATTGACTAAAATGAGCGTGCCAGAACGGGAAGCCTTTTTTACTCAACATATTGAAAAGCTGAAAGCCCAAGAAGCGAAAGAAGAAGCCGAACGCAAAAAGCAAGAGGCGGATAAAGGGTTTGCCACCGCAGATTTTTCATTAACCACCACCAACCAACCTATGGGATTCATGGATTTTGGAGGGGGTAAGTCCAAAGGCTTTTATTTTGCTAACGCCTCTACGGTGTCAAAAGGCGAGGCTAACTTTAAACAGATTTGGGGCGACCGTGCTTTAGCGGACAATTGGCGATATTCTGCAAAAACCAATACCATAGAAGATGCTAAAAATGAAGCACTAGGGAAAACAGAAGTGAAAAATCCACGCCGCTTTGAAACTTCATTTTATATAGAACAAATCCCTACCGATACCGAAGCGATTGCCCAACTAAAAAAGGACAGAGATACGGCATTGCTAGGACTTGGGATAATGTATGAGGACTATTTCTCTAATACGCCTTTAGCAACTAAAACTTTAATGGATTTAGTCGCCCAAAACCCTGAGGAAGAAGTGAAGCTACAAGCCTTATACCAAGCCTTTTCTATTAATTATGGTAAGAATGAGGCAGCGGCAAATCAAGCTAAAGAATTGATTTTAAGAGATTTTCCATACACACACTATGCGGAATTTGTAAAAAATCCAAAAAGAGAGACATTAAGTGCGCCTATTCCAGAAGTAGAAACGGCGTATAAAAAAGCATTTGATTTATACACGAATGCACAATACGAGGAAAGCAAACAACTGATAGAATCCACTATTGAAAAATATCCTAAAGATGCTTTAGTTCCTAAACTTTCTTTATTGAATGCCTATAATACGGGCAAAACAGCGGGGAAAGAAATCATGATTTTGCAACTGCAACAGATTGCGCTGAACTATGAGAGACTGCCAGAAGGTGAAAAAGCTAAAGAGCTGTTACACTTTTTAAAGAGCGATTTGGATAGTCCTAAAGAAGAGAAAGAAGCTCCTAAAAGAGTTCAAAAACTTTCTAAACAAGTAAATGAAGACCCCGCAGTGGAACAGTTACCACCACCAGACCATCCTGGTTTTAACAATATGCCAAAGCAACAAGTGCCTGATAGGAAATTACCACCGCAGTAGAGAGTTGTACTGATGTAATAGTGTATCAATGTACCTAATGTACTGATATACTAATGTATAAAGCTATTGAAAATAAGATTATTGAGGGGGAGAATTAGCCTTAAAAAACTATGGACGGCGTATCCGTGTCATCTTGCCTCCTTAGCAAGAGAAAGCTATTAATTTATTCAAAAGAAACTAAATCTATTTATATTGTCGTTATAATAGACAGACCCTGGAACCAGTTCAGGGTAACACCGCTTATTAACACTCGCCCTAAATATAAGTAGTAAGTTACTCAACCTTCATCACTCAACACTTTTAACTTCATTTATCATCTATAATTTTCCTTTTATGATTTACTTCTTCATAATATTTTGTTAAAAATCATAGTTTTAACATTTATAAATCAAAAAAAGCGTTAAACAATTTTGTAGAAAATAAAATAATTGTAATTTTAACATTTCAAAACCAAAACTTGTGCGGAATAAATTTATCCCTATCATCTCTATACTCATGACGATTTCCCTTTTGATTTTCGTGAGTTTCCAATTCTATTGGCTTAAAGAATACTATGCCTCTATGGAGCAAGAATTTTCTTCCAAAGTAGAGCAAGCCTTAGAGCATTCTACTCAAAAAATAGCCGACCTCGAAATTCAAAAAATATTAGACCAAAACAAGGATTTACTAGCTTCGGTAAAGGAAAATAAGGACAAACCCACCCTTAACATCATTAAACAAATTACCGATTCTGCGGATAAAAAACTGATTTCGTTTAGTAGAAGTGTCATTGAACCACAGAAAATACCTGTGTCTACTAAAGGGGATACGCTGGAACGCTTTAAAATCTATACCGATGAGGGGATTTATAGAATTAAAAATAATAGTACCGAACTTTTGACGACTAAGCTCAGCCAAGAGATTAATGATAATTCTTATACTTTTAAAGATTTTGCTAAGTTGAATGCCAATAATTTGCCCATAGAAAAACGAGTGAATGGTAAAACGATAGATTCTATCGTCTCTAAGGAATTGGCATCTCTAGGGTTGAATACAGATTTTGGTTATGCAGTTTATAATAAAAACCATCAACTGACGACTATTGCCAGTCAAGGTTTTGCGGCAGATAAAGACCAAGACCATGCGCTGTATACTTACCCTTTGTTTCGGGATGCCAAAGATCAGCTGCAATACTCTTTGGCACTCATTTTTCCGAGTAAAAACTATTCTTTAATGAAGAATAACTTGCCGATGCTGTTTGGGACGGTACTATCTCTGCTTACGATATTGTTTATTTATATCATTTCCATCAACTATATGCTGAGACAAAAGAAAATAGCGGAAGTAAAAACCGACTTTTTGAACAATATGTCTCACGAGTTTAAAACCCCATTAGCTACCATTTCCGTAGCCACAGATTCCCTAGCTAATGATAAAATAGCTACGGATCCAGAAAAGGTAAAATTCTATTCGGGGTTGATAAAACAGGAAAATCTAAGGATGAAAAAGCAAGTGGAAAATGTGCTTAATATGTCTAAACTGGAACGGAATGAAATGAAACTGTTCCTAAAAGAAACCGATATGCAAAATTTAATTGGTAATATCGCGAATTCTGTAAGGCTTATTGTAAATGAAAGGGGTGGAACATTGACCGAAGATTTCCAAGCCCACCGTTACCATCTAAAAGTAGATGAATTCCATATTTCCAATACTTTGATTAACCTATTGGATAATGCCAATAAATATTCCCCAGAAGCCCCAGAAATTAAAATTTCTACGCGAAATGAAGGAAATTATTATATCATTTCTATTTCGGATAAAGGAATGGGGATGGAGCCACAAAACAAACAGAAAATTTTTGAAAAATTCTTTAGAGAAGAAACGGGAAATATTCATAATGTAAAAGGGCAAGGCTTAGGTTTATCTTATGTTAAAAAAATTGTAGAGCTGCACAAAGGCGGCATTAGTGTAGAAAGCACGAAAGGGGAGGGTAGCACCTTTATCATTAAGCTACCCATGGGTTTAACAAATAAAAAATAAGAATATGAGTAATAGAATATTATTAGTAGAAGACGACCAAAGTTTCGGAGCGGTATTAAAAGATTATCTTACGATAAACAATTTTGATGTTACCCTAGCCACCGATGGGGAGCAAGGCTTACAAGAATTTACCGATAACGATTTTGATATCTGTATTTTTGATGTGATGATGCCGAAAAAAGATGGTTTTACCCTAGCAGAAGATGTGAAAAAATTGGGTAAAAATGTCCCGATCATTTTCCTTACCGCGAGAAATCTTAGAGAAGATATTTTAAAAGGCTATCAACTCGGGGCAGATGATTATATTACCAAACCATTTGATACAGAGCTATTGCTTTACAAAATAAAAGCCATTCTTTCGAGAAGTGCTAGTCTGGAGGAAGAGGTAGAGCAAGAACAATTTAGCATTAGCAATATAGAGTTTGACTCTATGCTAAGACAGCTTAAAGTCCACGATAAAGATTATAAACTTTCCCCAAAAGAGAATGAACTACTCAAATTATTATGCCTACACCGTAACGATTTTATGCCTCGTGATTTGGCACTAAGAAAAATTTGGAAAAAGGAAAACTATTTTACCGCTAGAAGTATGGATGTGTATATTGCTAAACTTAGAAAACTACTAAAGGAAGACGAAGGTTTAGAAATCATCAATGTCCATGGGGAAGGCTTTAGGTTATTAGTTAAGAATTAATTATCTAAGTCATTATATTAAAAAAGCCATTTCATAATCTTGAAATGGCTTTTTAATTTATAAACTAAAGTTTAGGTTTACCCTACACTACCTTCTAAGCTAATTTCTAATAGCTTCTGTGCTTCTATAGCGAACTCCATCGGAAGTTTGTTAAGCACCTCTTTACTAAATCCGTTGACGATAAGGGCGATAGCCTTTTCTGTATCCAGACCTCTTTGGTTACAATAGAAAATTTGGTCTTCCCCAATTTTACTCGTTGTGGCTTCGTGTTCTAGCTGAGCCGTAGGATCTTTTATTTCGATATAAGGGAAAGTGTGTGCGCCACATTCGTTACCCATTAATAGAGAGTCACATTGTGAAAAGTTTCTAGCTCCTTTCGCAGAAGGCATTACTTTAACCAAACCTCTATAAGAGTTATTAGATTTTCCCGCAGAAATGCCTTTAGAAATAATGGTAGACTTGGTGTTTTTACCAATATGAATCATTTTAGTTCCCGTGTCTGCCCATTGGTGGTTATTGGTTACGGCGATAGAGTAAAACTCGCCAACAGAATGGTCGCCTTTTAATATACAACTTGGATATTTCCAAGTTACCGCAGAACCGGTTTCTACTTGTGTCCAAGAAATTTTAGCGTTCTTTTCGCAAAGCCCTCTTTTTGTTACGAAGTTATACACGCCACCTTTACCATTTTCATCACCAGGGTACCAGTTTTGTACGGTAGAATATTTTATTTCGGCATTGTCCATTGCGATAAGTTCTACTACGGCAGCGTGCAACTGATTTTCGTCTCTAGATGGTGCTGTACAGCCTTCTAGGTAAGATACATAACTGCCTTCATCGGCAATGACTAAAGTTCTTTCAAATTGCCCTGTTCCCGCTTGGTTGATTCGGAAGTAGGTGGATAGTTCCATAGGGCATCTTACCCCTTTTGGAATATAACAAAATGAACCATCTGAAAATACCGCAGAGTTGAGTGCAGCATAGAAGTTATCGCCTCTAGGAACAACTTTTCCGATATATTTTTTTACTAAATCGGGATATTCTTTAATCGCTTCTGAAATAGAACAAAAGATGATGCCTTTTTCCTTAAGCGTTTCTTGGAAAGTGGTTTTCACTGAAACTGAGTCCATCACCACATCTATCGCCACATTGCTATCGGTAACCCCAGTTAATCTTTTTTGTTCATCTAAGGAAATTCCTAGTTTTTCAAAAGTTTTTAATAATTCTGGGTCTACTTCGTCTAGGCTAGAGACTTCAGGTTTTTTCTTTGGTGCCGCGTAGTATTTTATCGCTTGGAAATCGGGCTTTTCATATTGGATGTTTGCCCAATCTGGCTCTTCCATTTTTTGCCAAATACGAAACGATTCCAAACGCCATTCCGTCATCCATTCTGGCTCTTCTTTCTTTTGAGAGATGGCGCGGATGATGTCTTCATTTAGTCCTGTTGGGAAATCTTCATATTCGATATCGGTATAGAATCCTGCTTCGTATTCTTTATTTTTAAGATCTTCTCTTAAATCGTCTTCAGTATATTTTGACATTATGTTATAGTAATTAGGTGAAAAATAGGGTTAAAGGGAAAAGCTCTCTCCACATCCGCAAGTTCTAGCAGCATTAGGATTATTAAAGATAAAACCTTTGCCATTAAGACCTCCAGAATATTCCAAAGTGGTTCCTGCAAGGTAGAGGATAGATTTTTTGTCCACCAAAATTTTGATGCCGTTGTCTTCAAAGATTTGGTCGGTGTCGTTCTTTTGGTTGTCAAACTTCAACACATACTCCAAACCGCTACAACCACCACTCTTTACGCCCACACGGATGTAGTCGGTATCAGGGTTAAATCCATCTTCCGTCATCAGTTGTATGGCTTTGCTTTTGGCTTGATCTGAAACTTTTATCACTATTAATATTAATTTAGAATTGATTTTCTTTTGATTTGCAAAAATACGAACTAATTTATGGATGGGCAAACATTCCCTTTCTATTTCAACGATAACTTAAATCAATGAAAATGAGTCCGCCGAGTTTTGGGATAAGGTTAATGAACGCCTAAATCCATTGGGCTTGTAAAGCTTCTATTTTTTGTTTTTGATCGAGGTATTTCTGCTGAAGTACCGAACCTTCGCCCATTCTACGATAGTATTCTAACGCTTTTTCCGCAAATTGTTTTTGGTTAAATTCTGGAGCATCAGAAATTTGTGGAAATACTTCATGAAATAACATTTCATAATAGGCTTGAAACTCGCGTTCGTTTTTATCTTCAACCAAACTTTCTTTAGACTTTTGCCTAACATGAAGCATTTCGTGAGCTAATAAATTAAGTACCAAATTGATATTAAAGTCGAAGAGGTTTCTAGGGATTTTCACCTTGATGGGAGTTCCTAAATGTCCTTCGGCAGTAAGCAGAATGGTTTTAGTATCCATTTCCTCTCGAAAGGCGAACCCCGCAAAATTGGGATGTTCTAATCCAAAACTGCGAATGACAAAATAAGCCGCATCTAAAATTTGCTGATGCCGCTTGTAAGCGTTGAGGTGAAATAAAAACTGATGATAATTCATAAAAAACCCTACTAAAAAAGTAGGGCGGTATTATATTTAAAATTCCATATTTACTTCCAACTTTTCTGCGAGTAATTTTGAAACTTTCTCTCGCAATGGGTCGATATCGATGTTTTGCATCGCATCGTTGGCAAAAGCGTAAAGCAATAAGGCTTGTGCTTCTTTTTTAGAAATTCCTCTTGCTCTTAGGTAGAATAAGGCTTCTTCATTGAGTTGCCCTACAGTACAGCCGTGAGAGCATTTTACATCATCTGCAAAAATTTCTAATTGTGGTTTTGAGTCTACTGATGCACCTTCACTTAATAAAATATTGTTGTTCTGCTGGTAGGCGTTGGTTTTTTGGGCAATCTTATCTACAAAGACTTTACCGTTGAATACACCATGGGCTTTATCCTTATAAATCCCTTTGTAGTTTTGGTAACTTTCACAATTGGGCTTGTTATGATGTACCGCAGTATGGTGGTCTACCAATTGTTCTTTACCGATAATGGTAATACCATTCATAAAGGAATTGATATTTTCCCCTTCTTGAATGAAATCTAAATTGTTACGCACCAATTTTCCGCCAAAAGAAAAAGTATTAACCGTCGCTAAGCTATCGCGTTCTTGCTTTGCAAACGAATAATCTACCATATAAGAAGTGTCTGAATCGTTTTGCAATTTATGCCAATCGGCTTTAGCGTTAGAGGCAACAAAAATTTCCGTTACCGCATTGGTAAACACAAAATGCTCATCTAAATTATGGTGACTTTCAATGACTTCTACCTGAGCGCCTTCTTCTACTACTAATAGATTCCTCGTATTATAAAATGTATTATCATTCTGATTTTGAGAAATATAAAATAGGTGAATTGGCTTTTCTATCACTTTGTTTTTTGGGACATGTAGGAAAAAACCATCGCTATGCATCGCCTCGTTTAATAAACAAAAGGGATTGTCTTTAGTGGCAATTTTGTTTAGATGCCCTTCAATCACAGATTGATACTTATCGTTTGATAACGCGTGTTTTAATGAAAGACACTCCACTTCATCAATTGAAATTTTTGAAAATGCGGGTTGCAATTTTCCATTGATGAAAACTAAGAAATCAAAATCCTCTTCGCCTAAGTGCAATGCTTCAAACTGCTCTTGGGTTAGCGTATGGGCTTCCGAAGCCGAGAATTGATAGTCTTTTTCGGTAACCTCTTTTAGGTTGGTATATTTGTATTCTTCGTCTTTTTTAGTAGGAAACCCTAAGGCTAAAAATTGCGCTAGTGCTTTTTGCTGAGTTCCAGAAAGTGAAGATTGGTATTGTTCTAATTGATTGTGTAATGACATTGTCAATAATATATTTTAGTTTGATGATAAACCCTTTGATTCTATTGGTGATTAACCTAATAGCCAGTCGTAGCCTTTTTCTTCCAATTCTAAGGCTAAGGATTTATCTCCTGTTTTGATGATTTTACCATCGGCGAGTACATGTACAAAATCGGGTTGAATATAGTTTAATAATCTTTGGTAGTGTGTAATTAATAGCACGGCATTGCCTTCGTTTTTAAACTTATTAACCCCTTCGGATACAATTCTAAGGGCATCGATATCCAATCCAGAATCGGTTTCGTCTAAGATGGCTAACTTAGGGTTGAGCATCATCATTTGGAAAATTTCGTTTCTCTTTTTTTCTCCACCAGAGAAGCCTTCGTTTAGAGAACGCGCTAGGAAATCTTTTTTAATGTTCAACAATTCTGACTTTTCGCGAATCAATTGTAACATTTCTTTTGCTGGCATATCCTCTAAGCCATTGGCTTTTCTTGTTTCGTTGATGGCTGCTTTGATGAAGTTAGTTACCGATACACCTGGGATTTCCACAGGATATTGAAACGAAAGGAAAATTCCTTTGTGGGCTCTTTCTTCAGGTGCATCTTCTACGATGTCTTCCCCTTCGAAAAGGATTTCACCTTCTGTAATTTCGTAGTCTTCTTTACCAGCAATTACCGAAGAAAGGGTAGATTTTCCTGCCCCATTGGGTCCCATAATAGCGTGAACTTCACCCGGTTTTATTTCAAGATTAATTCCTTTCAGAATTTCTGCACCCTCTTCAATCTTAGCGTGTAAATTATTTATTTTTAACATTGCTCTTAGTTATATTTATTCTTGTCTTTTATAATCTTAATAATTCTGCAAAGATAGTGAATTTTGTTGATTCTTATGATTTATATAAACTATCCTTGTAAAGGATAATATCAATAAGTATATGCCTATACTTACGATATACTCAATGTTATCTATAATTGTGCATAATTCGTAAGTCTACACTATTTCCTTCTTGTAAATCGTATATTCTTTGTAGAGGCGATAGCCTTCTAATCGCTCGATTTCTGCCCGCATTTTGGTGTTGTCTTTCATAATCAGATGGCTGTCCATGGTTTTGAAACCTAATTTGAGGGCAGATTTGAAGAGTCGGGTGGCGAGAATGGCATCATAGCCTTTGTTTTGTCGCTCGGGATGGACACCGCCTAAGAGTAAAACCAAACGCTTCGATTTTTTGGCGGCTCTCCAGATATGGTACCAACCGAATGGAAACAATCGCCCTTTGGCTTTGCGAATCCCTTGACTCATATCTGCCATAGCAACGACAAATGCCAAGGCTTTGCCCTCTGAATTAGTGATGATTTTGATGAGTTGGGGATTGAGCAAGGGTAGAAATCTGTTGGCAAATTCCTGTTTTTCTTCTTCGGTCACTTGTGTAAATCCGTAGATGTTTTGATAACTCTCGTTGATAAGGTCAAACACGGTGCTGACATAGGGTTTTACATCTTTGGTACGCGTGAATTCGACCACCTTGATGTCGGAATTTCTTTCTACTCGCTTTGTAAAACGCTCATAGCGATGAATCACTTGCTCGTCGATAAGGACTTCGTATTCATAGAGTTCGACAAATGGTTGGTAATCTCTTTGCTCTATAAAGGCTTTCATATAAGCAAAGGTGCAATTGGTTACCAACATGGTGGGTTCATCAAATCCACGCGTGACGAAACCTTGTGGTTCTTTATCTGAAAATCCCATCGGACCGATAAGTTGGGTGCATTTTTTGGACTTTGCCCATTCTTCTACCGCTTGGATTAGTGCATCGAAAACTTTTTGGTCTTCGTAGCATTCCATATAAGAGAATCTTGCCACTTGGGTGTTTTCCTTATGATTGTACTCATGTGGAATGATTCCCATAATTCGTCCGACAGCCTGATTGTTTTGATAAGCCAAGAACAATACCGTATCGTTGTGACTAAATGCGGGATTCTTTTTCTTATCAAAGAATTTCTCTTCATCTATATACAGAGGATGTAACCAATTGGGATGGTTTTGATGAATTTTTTCTGGTAAATATATAAAAGTCTTCCACTCTGAACGAGAGGTAACTTCTTTGATCGTAATTTCACTCATGATTTTTAATTTTAGAGATTAGCCAACGGATGGGCATCAGATGGTAAATGAGGATTCCAGATACCACACCCGTTAAGGCATCTATAGCGTAATGTGCTTTGATATAAACGGTTGCAAAAAATAATAGTATGGCAAATGGAAGAAAATATTTCCATAACGGACGCTGATAATGCCAAAGCCACAAGAGTATAATGGTGGTGATACCAATGTGCGAACTCGGAAATGCTGCGGTGGGTGCTTCTCCCTGCGATTGAATGAATTGTATCAATTTGCCGAAAACGCCTTGTGCTTGTATATAGTTATCTGGATATTCGAAATAAAACTGTGGACCTGCGGCAGGAAAAAGGATAAACAATATATAATAGACATTAAATGAGGCAATCAAAATGGTAGAAAAAACGGGCAAAAGCGTATTTCTATACAACGCAAGCAATACAGCAATGGGCATTAGATAATAGGAAAGATAGCCTGCAAACATACTCTCACTGAACCATTTTTGATTGAATTTTTGAGAAAAGACCAATGAGGGTTGATAGCCAAACATCTGTTGATCGATTTGCATCAATAATGCGTCTTTTTTCTCGAAAATTAGGGTGTTGAGCAATGCCGTTTCTTTGTAAACAGAGGCGAGAAAGGCATAACAAATAAGAATGCTTGCAAAATCGAAGTGGGTTTTATTCAAATATTTTTTTAGAAAAAAAAGGGAAATAAACAGTCCTACAAAAATTCCTCTATTGGTTAAGATGCTGATAAAATCAAAATTTTGAGAACCAAAAACTAATGCCAATACCAGCGTCAAAAGCATATAGATTGCTAATAACCACCAGTATATTGGGATGTTTTTAGTAAATTTCATTGTCGGTTCTTATATAAAAAGCCGACAAATATACGATGATTTACAATAATGTAATATGTGCGTGGGGATGCGAAAATAAATATTTTCAGGTTGGTTGTGGGGAAGTTCTATTAGTATTTTTTAATGCCTATTAAAGAATCTATTTTGGGCTAATTTAAAACAAAAACGCTCTAAAACAATCGTGGTTTCAGAGCGGTTAAAATTTCCCTTAAAAGGATTTAAGATTTACTTATCTTCTACCAATTTAAGGTCAAGCATGGTATTATTAAGGTCTTCTACATTAATTTCATAAGTGTAGTTACCATCTTTTAATGGCGTTTCACTAACATAATCAATCGGTTGGAAGGTATAAGTCTTGCCATCAATTTTTAAAGTTACCGAAGCGTAGCTATAGGCGGTTTCAAAATCTTTATAATCCGAAGTGGCTCCAGCGTTTAAGTTACGATAAGACACCTTATCGGTAGGGTTGGATACTTGAATGTCCGTAAAGTTATAAGCACTTTTATTCGCTAATCTGATATGAATTGTTTTTTCTTTGGCTACAGATTCTGTGGTAGTAGGCTCTGTAGATTGGCTTTCGGTATTGTTACTTTTACACGCTACTAAAGCACTTCCTAATGCTAATAATATAATGGTCTTTTTCATTTGTTGTTGTTTTAGATTTCTTGTATTAAAGCAAAAAACACTCCAAAATGAAGGAGTGTTTTATATATTTCTAATTATGAGTTAGTTATATATTCTCGTCAGTAATAATTCTTTTAGCAAATCTAAATCTTGGCGACCAGTAAGAGGACTTATTTAGAGAGGTAATAGATACTCCTTTGGATGTAGCTGCATGTATAAAAAGGATATCGCCATCTTCCGTGATATCGTATACAATCCCTACATGAGAGATTCTACTTCTGTTAGAGAAAAATAAAAGGTCGCCTTTTTGCAACTCACTGCGACTGATTTGTTCGCCTTCATGGGCTTGTGCTGCCGCTACTCGTGGTAAGTTTAGTCCTGTAGCTTCATTAAATACAGACAATACAAATGCAGAACAGTCGATACCACTTCTGCTCATACCTCCATAGCGGTACGGAGTACCTAGATAAGAGTTAGCATGTTCTAAAATATTATCAATAGTTTGGTTTAGTTTTACTGTTTTTTCAATTGTTGCTTTGGTTTCCAGTTTGTTTACTTCCGCTAGGGCTAATTTTGCTGCTTCAAAATTTTTATCATACTCAACTGCTTCTGAGTAGATGGATTGTTTAGCAGAGTTTAGACTCGCTTTACTTATTTTTGGAAGATTGGCATTAGGTTTGCTCTGGAATTGAGTAGATGATGGAGTAGCGGATACGACATAATTACTGACACACGATTGTAGAGAAAATGTTGTAATTGTGGCAACGATGTAGATTAATATCTTATTTTTCATCTTTGTTTTCTTTAATGACGATAGCAAAAATACATTATGTAGGCTATCCATTTATCTTTATACTAAGTTGAATAATCATTTTTAACAAAATTTAACATATTTAGACCGTTTGTTAAAACAAATAATCGCATCAATGCTTTATTTAGTGCGTTGATGCGATTATTTTTTTAAGAGTTTTTAACATCTTACTTTGTGAAGAGTAATTCTCTATATTTTGTCATTGGCCAAAGCTCATCGTCTACCATCATTTCCAGTGTATCAGAGGCTTCACGGATTTTATCAAACTTAGGTTTTACTTCTTTACAATAGAATTCCGCTTGTTTTTGATGATTTTTAATGGTTCGTGCTTTAGATTTTGCTTCTAAAAGTTCGTCTACCCCTACTTTAATTTGTGAGACATTTTTAGAAATATCTTTGATGAGTTCCATTTGTTCCTTACCTAAGGCTTTAAACTCCTCATCTCCAAAAATTTCTTTTAGCCCTTTTACATTATCAATCAATCGATTTTGATATTTCAATGCTGCAGGAACAATATGGTTTCGGGCAATATCAGAAAGGACTTTGGCTTCTATATCTATATTGGCACAATACTTTTCTAATTTTATTTCATTTCGAGCCTCAAATTCTCTGTGGTTATAGATGCCCAATTCCTCAAACAAATCAATGAATTTTTGGTCTAATTCCTTCTTAAGAGCTTCTGGTGTGGTCTTCAAATTATTAAGTCCACGTTTTTTAGCTTCTTTAGCCCAGTTGTCTGAATAGCCATCTCCTTCAAAGATAATGCGTTTACAATCTTTTATATACTCTCTCAGTACATTAAAAATTGCCTCATCTTTTTTAAGTTTTTTCTTTTGAATTAATGTGTCTACTTCTTCTTTAAATAGTTTTAATTGTTTAGCCACCATAGCATTAAGAGCCGTCATAGGTTCACCACAATTGGCAGAAGAGCCTACCGCTCTAAGTTCAAATTTATTCCCTGTAAAGGCAAATGGCGAAGTACGGTTTCTATCGGTATTATCTAAAAGGATTTCAGGGATTTTCCCAACCACATTCAGTTTTAAATCGGTTTTTTCCTCAGGGGAAAGTTTGCCATCAGTTACTTTTTCTAATTCCTCTAATACAGAAAATAACTGCGAGCCTATAAAGGCAGAAATGATAGCGGGTGGAGCTTCATTGGCACCTAATCTATGGTCGTTACTAGATGAAGCAATACTGGCTCTCAGCAAATCGGAATAATCGTGTACCGCCTTAAGGGTATTAATAAAGAAGGTTAAGAACTGTAAATTCTTTTTAGGGTTTTTACCTGGGCTTAATAAGTTTTCTCCTGTATCTGTTGCTAGAGACCAATTGTTGTGCTTACCACTACCATTAACGCCTGCAAAAGGTTTTTCGTGGAATAAAATATGGAAATGGTGCTTGTGTGCTACCCTTGCCATGATGTCCATCAACAATGAATTATGGTCTACCGCCACATTGGTTTCCTCAAACATAGGAGCCAATTCAAACTGGTTGGGCGCCACTTCATTATGCCTTGTGGTAGCAGGAATCCCCAGTTTCATACATTCTACTTCCAGTTCCTTCATAAAGTTCATCACTCTGGTAGGAATAGAACCGAAATAGTGGTCATCCAATTGCTGTCCTTTCGCGGAGGAATGTCCTAAAAGGGTACGCCCTGTGAAAATTAAATCGGGGCGAGATTGGTATAAGGCACTATCAATTAAGAAATATTCCTGTTCCCAACCGAGGGTAGCACTAACTTTAGTTACATTTTTATCAAAATAGGCTTTGCAGATACTCGTAGCGGCTTCATCTACGGCATAGAGTGCCTTTAGTAAAGGGGTTTTGTAGTCTAAGGTTTCCCCAGTATAAGAAATAAATATCGAAGGGATACATAGCGTAGTGCCTACAATAAAGGCCGGTGAAGTAGGGTCCCAAGCGGTGTATCCTCTTGCTTCAAAAGTATTTCTAATACCTCCGTTGGGGAAAGATGAGGCGTCTGGCTCTTGCTGTATGAGCATTCCTCCATTAAAGCGTTCTATTGCTCTATCACCTTCAATAGGCGAGAAAAAAGAATCGTGTTTTTCGGCGGTAGACCCCGTTAAAGGTTGAAACCAGTGCGTATAATGGGTAGCGCCTTTAGATAATGCCCAATCCTTCATGGCTACTGCCACTTGGTCGGCAATATGGCGTTGGATTTTAGACCCTTTTTTTACCGCATCCATAATGGAACTGAAGGCTTCCTTAGTTAGGTAGGCTCTCATCGTTTGTTCCGAAAATACATTTTCGCAAAAGAGTTCGGAAAGTTTTTTAGGGATTTCTACGGCATTATCCTTTCTAAAATTCATAAAAGGTAATGCAGACAAAGCTTTAAATCTTAATAGTGACATAATAGGGTGTATTTTATGGGGCTAATTTACAAAAATTAACAATATAAAATAAAAATACCCTTAAAAAATTAAGGGTAACTATGTTGAAGTTGTAAAAAATATCAATTAAGACTCTATTAAGGCTTCATCAATAAAGTATTGAATAATGGCTTTTTTCATTAACAGAGATTGTTCATTAGGTTTTAATTCTGGTAAGGGTTCTAATTCTTGGTAGTGTGGCCAGCCATCGTCGTCATAACGCTCAAATTTATAATAGCCAAAAGGTTCTAGCAACCTACAAACAGCAATGTGTAGCAAGTTGAGTTTGTCGTCTTTAGTGTAGTTTTGTTTGCCACCGCCTAGTTCTTGTACCCCAATAAGGAATAGCATAGTTTCAATGGGCGGATGGGTTTCGGCTTGAAAGTGTTCTATAAAAAATGCTTCTACCTTGTCCCAAAGTTCTCGTTCTGTGCTCCTCATGGTTATATAAATTTACTTTCCACTAAAGTCCATAGCCTTTGGGCGTATTCATCTACCTTATCCCAATTTCTTTCGTAGTAAACATCGCTGAGGTATTCGCGAGCAGCATCCAAATCGTCAAAGGTGTTCAGGCGATTAATGGTGTCATTGAGTTCTACTTGGCTACCACCAAACAACATTTTTGTAAATGCCAATCGGTCGTTTAGGTCTAATTTAAAATCGGTGGTTGGGGTTGGTTTTGGCGTGTTTTTAGGCGGTTCGGGATTGGTTTGTTCTGTTTCGGCGAGTAGTTCCTCATCAAAAAGACTTTGGGTTTTGATATTTTTTATTTGAGCGAGTTTTATTTTTCGGGCTTCGGCTTGCTGTGGAGTTTCAGTAGGTGTTTGGGGTGAGTCTTCTTTAGGCGATATGGTTGAAGGTTGAGGTTCTTCCACTTCGTTTATTGGGTTGGTATTTTCAACGAAGGGTTCTTCTTTAATTGGGGTATCATCGGTGATAAATTCAAACTCAATTTCTTCTTTGGTTTCGGTTAAGACGATTTCTGTTTCTGGTAAAGGCTTGGTTTCCTCTTCCAAAGGCTCATCTATACTTTTGTTTTCAATAGGCTCGTTGTGTTCCTCAGCAATAGGTTCACGGGCTGTTGTATCTTCATATTTAGGGAATAATATGTCCTGCTGAGACCTAAGAGATTCTACAAAACTAATTTTTTCGTACAAGGATAAAAGGATTTGCTTTTTTGAAATTAAATCGTCGATACTTTGAACTGTATCCAAGTCTTTGAAGAGTGATTGACAATCGTCTAAAATTTTATTTTCAATTTGGGATAAAGTATTCATGATGGATAAATTCTGATTTATTTTGCTTAATTTTGGGGTTCTTATTTTTTTGCTAAAATATAAAATGTTTTTAGAAAATACAATAAATCACGCGAAACAAAGTGGCTGGATGGAAGTCATCTGCGGCTCTATGTTTTCTGGAAAAACCGAAGAATTGATACGCCGACTTCGTAGAGCGGAAATGGCAGGGCTCAATGTGGAAATTTTTAAACCTAAACTCGATACCCGCTATTCCGAAGAGGATGTAGTTTCCCACAATCGAAACAAAATTAGAAGTACCGCGGTCGAAACACCAGATGAGATTTTGCTTCTAGGTGCTAATTGCGATGTGGTGGGCATAGACGAAGCCCAGTTTTTTGATGAAAGCATTGTTGAAATTGCCAATACCTTAGCCAATAATGGTGTTCGGGTGGTGATTGCAGGTTTGGATATGGATTTTAGGGGGCGCCCATTTGGACCTATGCCTAATTTGATGGCAACGGCTGAATATGTAACTAAAGTACACGCCATTTGCCGTCGTACGGGAAATCTTGCTAACTATTCTATGCGTATTTCCGAAAGTGATCATCTGGTGGAGCTTGGCGAAACCGAAAGCTATGAAGCGGTAAGTCGCCGAGTGTTTGTTGATGAATTTTTAAAATCCAAATCCTAAAGCCATGCAGTATACCCTTCAACAAATTGCTGATATAACCAATGCAACGCTTATTGGAACGGGTAGCCATACTATTCGGCATATCGCTTTTGATACGCGAACGATTTATTCGGTACAGCATACCGCGTTTATCGCTATAAAAACCCATAAAAACAATGGCGAAAAATATATCGAACGGGCAATAGAAAAGGGGATAAAAACTATAATTTCCGAACATAAAACACATGATGCCGAAGGGGTGTCTTGGCTGATTGTTGAAAATGCCCATGCCTTTCTGCATACCTTAGCCCAATTTCATTTGAAACAACACCCTATCACTACAATTGGCATCACGGGAAGCAATGGCAAAACAACGGTTAAGGAATGGCTATACCAATGCCTTGCCGACGACTACCGAACGGTAAAAAGCCCTAAAAGTTTTAATTCTCAACTGGGACTACCATTGTCCTTGCTAAAAATTGACCAAGGTGATGCACTAGGTATTTTTGAAGTGGGAATTTCTCAACCTAAAGAAATGGCGGTGCTTGAACAAATTTTTTCGCCGAAAATAGGATTGTTGACGCATGTTGGCTCAGCTCATTTATCTAATTTTGAGGATGAAAAAACCTTAATTAAAGAAAAATTACAACTTTTTAAACATACCCCAACGATTATCTATAATGGGGACAATCCTTTGGTAAAAGACTACATCACCTCGATTTATCCTGATAGACAACTGATTTCCTATGGCTTAAATCAAGGCAATGAGGTAAGTATCGTTTCGGATTTCCAAAATAGAGCGTTGCCCCTTTCGATTAAATGTGGAGGCAGAACATTTGAACTGCCCGCCCAGCAAAGAGATAGTGTAACGCTAATCAATGCCTTAGCCGTTATAGCAGTACTAGATTTTTTAGGGTATCCCGATGCGCAAATCATTGAAAAAATCAATGCCTTAAAGAGTATTGAGATGCGTTTGGAAAGTGTAAATGGGATTCGTGATAATTTGATTATTAACGATTCGTACAACTTAGATTTAGATTCGCTAAGAATGGCTTTCGAGTTTATAAAAACTTATAACAAGCCTTTAAAGTCCTTAATTATTACTGATTTTGTAGAAAAAGCCAATGCGGAGCAACTTTATAAAGAAGTGGTAACCCTTACTAACGAACAGCAATTTAATAAGGTTTTTTTAATCGGTAATGAAATCACCCAATATCAAAATGAATTTGAAACCGAAGTTTTTAGTTTCCAAGATATTGATGGCTTATTTAAAAGTCCTTTTTTTAATCAAATCGAACATCAATTAATTTTATTAAAAGGGGCAAGGAAGTTTGAAATTGAAAAGATAAAAGCCTATTTGGAACTTCAGAAACACGACACCGTTTTAGAAGTTAATCTCAATAATATTCTGCATAATATTACCATTCATAAAAATCTACTAAAGCCTGAAACTAAAATGATGGCGATGGTAAAAGCACATTCGTATGGCTTAGGAGGCTACGAAATTGCAGAGTTTCTTCAACATCATCATTTGGATTATTTGGGCGTTGCAGTAGCAGATGAAGGGGTAGAACTTCGCAAACACGGCATCACGCTACCCATTGTAGTTATGAACCCAGAACAACACAGTTATAACACCATTATCGACTACCATTTAGAGCCTAATATTTATAGTTTTAGAGTGCTGGAATTGTTTTATGAACAAGTGAAATCTAAAGGTTATGAAGGATATTATCCCATCCATATTAAACTGGAAACGGGAATGCATCGGCTAGGCTTTAAACCTCATGAAATCCCTCAACTCATCGAGCGTTTAAGTCAAATGAAACTTAAAGTCATCAGTGTTTTTAGTCATTTGTCTAGTTCGGATATGCCTGAGGAGCAAGACTATACTTTGATGCAATGCCAAACTTTTGAGCAATTATCTCATCAGTTGATTGAAGGATTAGGCTATACCCCTATGCGACATATTTTAAATTCAGCAGGCATCACTAATTATACAGATTACCAAATGGATATGGTGCGTATTGGCATTGGTATGGTCGGAGTGTCTAGCAATCCTAAGATTAAATCCTTGCTTCAACCCGCTATTGCGTTTAAATCGGTGATTTCTCAAATTTCAGAAATTGAAGCCGATGATAGTGTGAGCTATGGTAGACGCTTTAAGGCTCTACAACCGACGCGTATTGCAACAATTCCCGTTGGCTATGCTGATGGAGTGCCGAGATTGGTAGGCAATGGTGTAGGAAAAGTTAATATTAATGGAACATTGTGCCCAATAGTAGGTAGTGTATGTATGGATATGATGATGGTAAATTTAGAAAACATTCCAGCCAAAGAAGGCGACGAAGTGATTATTTTTTATGAACAACCTTCTATTGAAGATTTTGCCCATGCTTGCCAAACTATTCCGTATGAAGTCCTAACTTCTATTTCCCGACGCGTTAAGCGGATTTATATTAAAGATTAAAATTTACAACATGAACCTCAACCAAATCCAACAACCCTATATCCAAAAATTTCCAGGCGACTTCTCTAATGACCCTATGCAAAGGCAAACGCCTAAAATGCTCTTTGCCACTACAATCCCTGTGGAGTTTGAGGGGTATAAAGTTATTGCATTTAATGAACACTTAAGTCAGGAGATAGGGTTAGGAAAATTAGAAACGGCTCAGGATAAAGCTTTTTTAGCGGCTCAAAATTTACCTCAAAATATAAAATCTTATGCTACCGCTTATGCAGGACATCAGTTTGGCAATTGGGCAGGGCAGTTAGGCGATGGTCGGGCTATTTTTGCAGGCACAATCATTAATGATAGAAGACAACTTACGGAACTACAATGGAAAGGGGCTGGGGCAACGCCTTATTCCAGATTTGCTGATGGGCGTGCCGTGCTAAGGTCTTCTGTAAGGGAATATTTAATGAGTGAAGCAATACATCATTTGGGTATTCCTACCACCAGAGCCTTGTCATTATGTGAAACGGGCGAGTCCGTAGTGCGAGATATTTTGTATAATGGTAATGCTAAGCCAGAAAAAGGCGCCGTAGTGATGCGAACCGCCCCAACTTTTTTGAGGTTTGGACATTTTCAATTACTTACTGCTCAAGAAGAAATTGATACGCTAAAACAATTAGCAGATGATACTATAACACATTATTTTCCAGAGATTGAAGTAGATGAGCCTCAACCTTATCATCAATTATTTAAACAAATTACTCAGAAAACTGTTGAGATGATTGTGGGGTGGTATCGTGTGGGCTTTACCCATGGTGTGATGAATACAGATAACATGAGTATTTTAGGCTTAACCATAGATTATGGTCCGTTTTCCATGCTTGATGCTTACGACTTAAACTTCACCCCCAATACCACCGATTTGCCAGGCAGACGCTACGCTTTTGGAAAACAAGCCGAGATTGCTCAATGGAACTTATGGCAACTGGGGAATGCGTTATTTCCATTAATTAAGGAATCCCAATTTATTGAAGATACTTTAGAGGATTTTGCTCAAGAATTTTGGAACGCTTTTGATGCAATGCTTTGTCAAAAGTTTGGGTTGGATAGATTTATAGAAGATGATGTGGAGTTTTTTACACAATGGCAACAACTCATGATGGTATATGAGTTAGATTACACTCTATTTTTTAATGCATTGGAACACTTACACCAACCTATAGAATGGTCTGATATTTCTTATAAATCTTTAACTGCGGAAGACTATGAAGCGTTAAACCAATGGCTATTGACTTATAAAACAAGATTAGAGAAAAACACCTTTAGTGACGATGAGCGCTTGGCATTAATGCAAAAGAATAACCCAAAATTTATCCTTAGAAACTACCTGCTCTACGAATGTATAGAAGCTCTAAACGAAGGCGACAATCAAATGTTTAATCAGTTGCTAGATGCGATAAAAGAACCATATACCAACAAATACCCCCAATGGGCAACCAAAAGACCTTCAAAATACGATGGTGTAGCAGGATGTTCTATGTTGTCGTGTAGTTCGTAATAAAGTTATAAATAAATTGGAATGATTAATTATTTTTTATATAAAGGTGAATTTCGGAGTTGTGAAGATAGTTTTACTTCCACTGTTTTTGATTTATTAAAATATTTACCAGATGAGATTTTTGTGAGAATTTTAAAAAATTCTTTATTTCATCAAAATTTACCTGAATCGGGTAAAATTTTAGAAATGAGTTATTGGGCTAAATGGAAAGCAGAATATACAAATAACAAAAATTTCGTAGAACCTGATTTATTTATTCGTTTTGAAGCATTTGATATGATTATTGAAGTGAAAAGAGGAAATGAGAAACAACAAAACCTTTGGCAAATAGAAAATGAAATTAAGGCTTATTTTAATGAGTTTGAAGGTGATAAAAAAGATTTATATTTTATACAATTAGGTGGTTTACATAATTTAAATAAAGAATCAGACTTAGAAATCAAAAATAAAACAATCAAACTCTATAAAACAAATTGGTCTAAATTATTAGATCAAATTATATTTGAAAGGAAGCAATTAGATAATTTAGATTATTCTTTTACAAATTCATATAAAAGAATTCTTGATGACCTTATCAAGGGCTTTGAGTTACATAATTTTTTCAAAAATGAATGGCTCTGTGATTTGGAATTTACAGATATAACCCAACAGAAATTAGATCATATGTTTAGTTATGCAAAACGATAAAAATATAAAAGAGATTCTTGTTCAAGTTAGAAAAGCCTATAGGTTATTATATAATTACCAAAAAAGTGTATTAGATTTGATTAATTATATTGGTAGATATTATGGCTTTAAGTATAATGGTGGGTATCCAAAATTTAGTAATGCAGCTCCTAATAATGGAGGAGGCAAACTTGAGAATGTTTCATGGGATTGGCTAAACCTATATTTCTATGAGTTCAACTTTGGTTATAAAGAAATTGAAGGGGATAAAATTCACTTTGCTATTTTTCTCATGACCGATTCTGGCTATTTCGATTATAATACAGTGGATAAGCTTGATACGAATTCTTTTAAATCAGTAGAAGATTCTAAGAGTCAACTTATTTTTTTAGTAGGTAAAAATATATGGGAGGTTAGTCAGTGGAGTAATAGATGGAATAATTTTGACTTCATATTTGATAAAGAATTATATATAAATGAAGACTCTAATAAATTGATGATTTCAAAACATTACTTGTTAGAAAATTTTGAAACTGAATACAAAGCAAAGGAGTATTTGGAGCATTTTTTAAATTTTTGTAAAAAAGAATATAATATCGTTTTAAAATAAGTAATTGACTGCACACCTGAGAATTGTCATAATTTTTATTTTTTCTAATTATAAATAATTTCTATAGTTTTGCATATTATATGATGTGCAAAAGAAAACTTTTACTTTGTATTCTAGTGTGTTTTTATTCAGTAGTTTACTCTCAAGACTTTAGTTTAGATATTCAGTTAAAATCAAGTCGAGGAGTAGAGTACTCAGGGTATGCCCAAATTCAACTGACAAATACTAACAATAAAACGCCTTTTATCTATACAACCAGTAATAAAGGACAGCTTAAGTTAGAGCATTTACCACAAGGGATTTATCAGATTAAAACTACCCAACCCAACTATAAAGATTATACCAAAGTATTCCGTCATTATAATCACCAATCTAAGGTATTTTATCTTACACCCTTGGTAACCGATATAGAACAAGTGGTTATTACTGCTAAAGAATCACCTTCGTTGGCAAGTACTTCCGTAATAGATAAGCGAGCCATACAGCATTTGCAACCGTCTAGTTTTACAGATATTTTAGAGCTTTTGCCAGGTGGAAGAGCGAAAGATCCTGTGTTTAATGCCACAAATCAAATTCGTTTAAGAGAAGTAGGAACGAGTAATGAGAATTATGACACCTCTTCACTAGGAACTTTGTTTGTGGTAGATGGGATTAGAAAAAATGTAAATGCTAATATGCAATATATTACGGGACACGAGATGCTGATAGGCAACAATCCTAAAGGCTATGCCGCTAAACGAAGAAATACCATAAATAAAGGTGTAGATATGCGGGCAATTTCTACGGATCAAATAGAGCGTGTGGAAATTGTAAGAGGTGTACCCTCAGTGGAGTATGGAGATTTGACTAGTGGTCTAGTGAAAATCATAAGAAAAAAAGGACATACCAAATACGAGGCGCGTTTTAAAGCCGATGGTTTTAGTAAGTTATTTGCGCTGGGTAAAGGCTTCGGCTTTGATAAAGGCTGGAAAATGAATGTGGGAATAGATTATTTAGATGCCAAATCCGATCCTAGAAATGATTTTGAAAACTATAAACGATTGACGGCTTCAATAAGAACTGAAAAAGAATGGCAATTTAATCAATCTAATTTGGTTTGGAATGCTATGTTGGATTATGGACAATCTATAGATGACGAAAGGGTAGATCCAGATAATGATTTCCAGAGTATAGACCATTATAAATCATCTACTAAAAGTATCATCTTATCTAACCGACTGGAGTGGAATTTTTCACAATCTAAATTTTTAAAGAAAATTAACTTTGATCAATCAGTATCTCAAGGTTATGATAAAATTGAACAAACCCGATTTGTACAAGTCAGTCGCCCTACGGCTGTTCCCAATACAATGAAAGAAGGCGTGTCAGATGGTGTGTTTCTAAAGCCCAATTATACCTCTTATCTAGAAGTTGATGGAAAACCGCTGGATATTTATACTAAACTAACCGCAGATTTTGATTGGGGTTTTGATGCGATTAAAAATGATTTAAAAGTAGGCTCAGAGTGGAGTTACTCTAAAAATAATGGAGAAGGACAAGTTTTTAATCCACTAGAACCACCTTCACCTGATATTGATACTAGGCAAAGAACTTATCGCTCGATTCCTGCGTATCAAACTTTAGCGTATTTTGTGGAAAATAGATCGGAAATTCCTGTGGGTAACCATCGTTTTTCATTTTCGTCGGGTACAAGAGCGACATCGTTGGTGGGCTTAGATGCACGATATCAAATGTCGGGTAAGTATTATTTAGACCCTAGATTTAATTTTAAATGGATGCTACCAGCAGTTACCATCGGTCATAAGAAATTAATAGCGAGTATAGTATATGGTCATGGATTGCAAACGAAGTTTCCTGTGCTTAATTCATTGCATCCAGAGCCACTGTATATAGATTTTGTACAGCTCAATTATTTTCATGATAATCCATTGTATAGAAGGATTAACCTTAGAACACATATCATCAATCCTACCAACTACGATTTACAACCGGCTATCAATCGAAAGAATGAGGTTCGTATGGATTTGTCTTATGGTAAAAACCAACTTTCTGTAACTTATTTTGATGAAAATATGGATACGGGATTTCGTTCTACTTCTTTGTATAGAGTAATGGATTATAAAAAATATGATACCAGCGGTATTGATCATAACCATATTACAAGCCCACCAGATATTAATACTCTACCATATAAGAATATGAGTGTACTATCCACTTATGGCGTTACTTCTAATGGTAGTGAAACATGGAAAAGAGGGATAGAGTTTCAACTAATGACCAAGCGATTTAAGAGTATTAACACAAGATTTACCGTTAATGGTTCTTGGTTTAATACGATTTATAGAAATAGTATAGCCCTATACCGTCGTCCTAAAAAAACAATTTATGATGCTCGTGGTCAGGAATTTTATACGCTTGGACTTTATGAAAATGCAGAAGGTTATAGAGCGGAGCAGTTGAATACTAATTTTATTTTAGATACCTATTTACCGAGTTTAGATTTAGAAATTTCGGCATCATTACAATTTTTATGGTGGAAGGTAAATCAAAATCTAAGGTTAAATGGAACACCAATCGCTTATATCAACCCTGACGGGCAACGCTACCCCTACTTAGAAAAGGATAAGTCGGATTATCTATTGCAATGGCTAAATTACGAATACAACGACATTCTTTTTAGAAAAAAAGAGATACCTATGTCCATGCATACTAATATCAAAGTATCAAAAATTATTTATAAAAATTACCATGTCGCTATGTTTGTTAATAGACTATTCAGTTATTATAAACCTTATGAAGTGGATGGTAAATCAATTAATAGAAGAGGGTTAGTTGATCCTTATTTTGGGATAGAAATGAATTTTAACTTTTAAATATTATTAAATTATGAAAAAAATCTTTACCCTTTCATGTATGGCGTTATCTATGCCATGGAGCGCCCAAGAGTACACCAAAACGTTGGATTTTGGAAATGAAGATGGAGACTATAGAAAATCTGGATTCTATAATTTTGAAAATAACAATGCTACGCTTGTAGAAAATTTTAGTTGGGATGTTGCATTTTACACTAAAGATTCTAATAAAGTAGATATCCGTGTGAATAACACGGGAGGTGTAACGCTTTATTATCCTAACCATGAGGAAAGCGATATTAACAATTATACTAACGAACCTAATATCTATGATGGTTCCATGACTCAGTATATTAATATTTTGGAACAGTGGGGAGAAGGCGGTGCGTTTCAGCAAAATGCTAATGCTAGCGATGCTATGGATTATGGATGGGGAACTAGGCAAGCGGATGGAACCATCCAAGGTAATAAAGTGATTATTTTGAATAGCCCTCGTGGGGAGTATTATAAAATAAAAATCAACTATAAAGATAATTCAGGGTATAATGTGTCTTATGCAAAATATGATGGAAGTGCTTGGGGAGCTGTTAATACAATAGATATTCCGTACACTTCTGGTTCTGAAATGTACACTTATTATAGTATAGCTAATCAACAAACAGTTACAGTAGAACCTAATCAACATTGGGATATCTGGCTACAAGCTTATAAGGTAATTCCAAATACTAGTAAAGGTCCTGGTGGCTATGATGGGTTTGACAACTATTTTGGAGTTTTACAAAATCCAAATATCAAAGTGGCTAAAGTTACAGAGTCTGAAGGAGTTGATGACGTGGCGGATAGTCGTTATAAATCAGAAGCAAATACTATTGGAGACCAATGGAATAAATTGCATGCAAATAATTATGATGAGGATATTCAAATTACCCAAGACAGATATTTCTTTATCAAGAATAATAGCGGAGTATATCGTTTAGAGTTTTTAGCATTAAAGGATATGTTTAATGGTCATAAAACTACTTTTAAAAATAAAAAACTATCTGATAACGGCTTAGGGGTTGATCAAATTGGAGCCACAACAAATGAAAATAAAGTGTATTTGGCAACAAATCCAACCATCAATAAAACTATTGACTTAGTATTCGATTATAAAAATAATGCACATAGAACTTTCAATTTAGTTTTATATAATATGTCAGGACAGCAAGTTTATACAGAGCAATTTAATGAAAGTCAGTCATTTTTCAACAAAAGACTTAAACTGTCGAAATTGCCAGCAGGTATTTATGTGTTAAGATTAGCAGAAGGTCAAATACAAAAAACATTTAAAATCATTTTAAAATAATAACAAATGAAACTATTAATTAAAAATAGCTATCTGATTTTAATGTTGCTATTGCTCTACAACTGCTCTCGTGATGAGGGCGTTGTAGAGCAAACTACAACTGAAGTCAAGGTGACAGCCGCCATAAAGCAGGAAACAACGACTGCTACTATTAAGTATAAAACCTTAACTATTAATTTTAAGGAATTAAACACGGGAAAGACTTTTTCTAAAGAATTAAATGATACTAATACTTTTAATTTAACTTTAGATACAGGGTCTTATGAAATTAGTGCTACTGGGGAAGCAGAAGTTATCCTAAACGGAAATACTGTGGTGTCAAAAGTGAGCGGCTACAAAGATAGTTACCCTATCACAAGTAATACAAAAACTTTGGATTTAGATTTATTTATAAGTCCAACACAAACAGATTTTGTAATAGAAGAAGTCTTTTTCACAGGAACTCTTACGCCAGAAGGTAAGCAATATAATGACGATAAGTATTTTAAAATTTATAATAATACAGATAAAATCCTCTATGCGGATGGGTTAATGATTAGCCAATCTGAGTTTTTAACTACGGATAAGCAAGTTTATACACCTAATATTATGGATAAAGCCCATGCCGTAACGGCAATTATTATGATTCCTGGAAATGGAACACAGTATCCTGTAAAACCGGGGGAATATATCTTAGTGGCTGATACAGCGATTGACCATAAAGAGTTTAACCCTAAATCTTATGATTTAAGAACAGCAGATTTTGAATTCTATAAAGAAGGTATGGCAGATATAGATAACCCTAATGTTCCTAATACCATTAATGTATTTTCGAGAATGGTCATGCACAATCGTGGCTTTACAGCTTATACTATTTCTAGATTGCCACAAGGTATGACGGTAGAGCAATATCTAAAGGATTATAAATACCATTATAAATACGATTTTGTTTGGAATGGTGTAACTTATCCTATGTCGGGTGATGCTTACTCTATACCTAATGAATGGATTAAAGATGCCGTAAACTTAAGCGTGGCTTCAGAGTTTCAGTGGTTGGTTACCGCTCCTTCCATAGATAGGGGATGGACTTATTGTGGAACTAAAAATTCGGATAAAACGAGATATGGTAAAAGCGTGATCAGAAAAACACTAGGTTTTAACCAGTCTGGAAAAAAAGTATTAATGGATACTAATAATTCCACGGTAGATTTTATACCAGAATCTAAACCATCGTATGATAAAAATTAATAGATAATCATGAACTTTCGTTCCATTTTACTGTTTTTACTAGCTTTTAATATGATTTCAGCACAAGAAATAAAGGCTGTTTTAGATACGCTATACGAAGGTGCCTCAGCTCATCAGCAATTATATAATAATGTAATAGATAACCCTGCACAACAATATCTAAAACATTATACTGCTATATCTGAATTAAGTTTAGGTTGGCAGGCTCAAAACAAAGAAGTTTACCTTGTACAGCAAGACCAAGGAAGCCAAGGGTTAAATATTCAAACCCAATCTTATATGAAGCTAAATGATAACCATATCGTTTGGGGTAAGGCTAGCTACACTTCTTTAAAAAGAAAACAAGTGGTGTGGAACGAAAGTTCTGATTATAATACAATATTTCCATATGTATCCGCTGATGATGTTGGTGGAAATTTGGATAAGGAACTATATGATATTTTAGGTGGATATAATCGAAGATTTAATTCTATTCAGTTGGGTGTAGAAGCTGCTTATAGTGCATCTAATGAGTATCGGAATATAGATCCTAGACCGAAAAATGTGGTTTCTGATTTTAAACTTAGCATAGGAGTAGCTAAGGAGTGGCGAGATTACAGTATGGGGCTTAGTGGGTTTGCAAGAAAATACAGTCAGTCTAATGATATTCAGTTTTATAATAATTTAGGCTCAACATCAATTTACCATATGACTGGATTAGGAACTTATAACAATCTATTTATAGGAAATAAATTGTCTTCGTTTTATGATGGCTATGGTTATGGCAGCTCATTAGATTTAATTAATAAAAATACTAATGGACTAATGGCTAGCATTGGCTATAAAAATTTTAAACTAGATAAAATTATGACTTCTTTTCAGGATTTGGTAGCTTCTAGTACTGATGATCATTGTGTTTCTGCAAAGCTTTACTACGGACTTTTGGGTAATTCACTTAATACAACCTTTATGTTGGTAGGGAATTATCAAAACCGCAAAGGATACGAAGGTATTTTCTATAATCAGACTTCAACGAATTATACGAATTTGGGAGCCGCACAGCGGTATCATTACCGATATCAAAGCCTCAATTTTTCAACTAATTTAGAAAGTAAGCAAGGTAATATCCGTTGGTCAGTAGCGCCATTTGCTGAGGTCAATTTTCAAGAGGAAACTTATCGCTCCAATGTAGTTAAACAATCTTATACGCGTTTAAATTCAGGGGTTAAAGGTTATTTGCCTTTGAAATTTAGCCAAAGTTTGTTGCAATTAAATGCCCAGTTTGTATGGTCTGAAGTAATGAGCTTTACCAATCATTTTGGTTATGCGTATCCCGTTCAAGGGATAGAAGATATGATGCATCATAATGCAGAGTTTTTAAAATCAGACTTTTTACTTTTTCAATTAGATGCTAAGTACAGTTTTAAACTATCGAATATTGGGTATGCATTTATAAGTTCGGATGCCGTATGGCAGCATTTTACCAATCAGAATAATTTAGGGTATCAATTTGTGGTAGGTTTTATGTTTTAATACAATGAAGAAATTAATCCCCATTGCGTGTTTGCTATTTGTGCTTTATGCATTTACAAACCAGCTTAATTTTGAGCAGGAGGGTATTCCTATTGAAGAATACCGAAAATTATACAGCCAGCCGATAAAGGATTGGCCCAAACCAAATATTGATAGTGGGGTCGTGTGGCAGGAGTTTCAACCCATTGCCTATAACGATGCTTATGCTAAGGATATGGAAAATCCCATCAATATTTTAGGGAAAATGTTGTTCTTTGATCCAAAACTATCGGGTTCCAATCAGATTTCGTGTAGTAGTTGCCACGATCCAGAAATGGGTTGGTCAGACGGTAGAGAACACGCACTTGGAAACGACCATTTGCTGGGAAATCGTAATTCATTATCTTTATTCAATGTAGGCGAACGGAAATCGTTTTTTTGGGATGGCAGAGCCTCTAGTTTGGAAGAACAAGCCAATGGACCCATCACTGCCTTACACGAAATGAATACCACACCTAAAACAATGGTGAAAAAATTAAAACGGATTAAAGGTTACCAAGTTCTGTTTGCTAATGCCTTTGGAGATAAAAAGGTCACTTATGAGAGAGTGCTAAAAGCTCTAGCTTCTTTCCAAAAGACCATTAAAAGTAACCCTTCCCGATTTGATGAGTTTTTAGAGGGTAACTATAAAGCTTTAACCGATGAGGAAATTTATGGCATGCATATTTTCAGAACCAAAGCACGATGTATGAATTGCCACTCTGGAAAATACTTTACCGACGAGCAATTCCATAATATAGGTTTAACTTACTACAAAAGAGAATACGAAGACTTGGGACGCTACAACATTACCAAGAAGAAAGAAGATGTGGGTAAATTTAGAACGCCTTCACTTAGAGATGTGATGATTACAGCACCATGGATGCACAATGGCTTTTTTGATGATATGCAGGGGGTTATCAGTATGTACAATAGTGGCATGCAAATGATGAACCCTACAGCGAAGGAAAAACTAAAAGACTCCCTATTTCCGTCTACAGACCTGCTGTTACAACCGCTTGACCTTACCGTAGGCGAAGCAGAGGCTTTAGAGGCTTTCCTAAAAGCCATCAGCAATACCAAATACAAAATGAGCCGTCCTCAATTCCCAGTGAAATAAGTTTTAGCAAAAATAGCCTACCACATACCGTCTAAGCATAACTAAAATTCTTCTTATCTTTGCGGCAAAATAAAGGGAAAGACCATCATGACGATAAAAGAATTGCAACAAGAACTGATAGAGGAATTTGAATTTCTAGAAGATTGGGAACAAAAATACGAATACCTTATCGACTTAGGAAAAGGACTTGAGCCCATGGATGCAGCACAGAAAACAGAGGATAACCTCATTAAAGGCTGCCAGTCTCAGGTTTGGATAGACGCCAAGCTGGAAGAGGGCAAAGTTCATCTATTTGCGGACTCTGATGGGATTTTGCCAAAAGGGATTGTTGCCATGTTGCTGTCTATTTATAACAACCATAGTCCCCAAGAAATTATAGATTCGGATTTCGAGTTTATATCCCAAATCGGATTGAAGGAGTTTCTATCCCCTTCCAGAGCCAACGGACTTATGGCAATGACTAAGCAAATAAAACTCTACGCCCTAGCATTCCAAACCCAAATCTAATGCAAATTTTAGCCTATCGTTTTTCGGCTTTTGGGGATATTGCGATGACGGTTCCCGTAATCAAAGCGTTTTTAGAACAAAATAAAGAAACTACCCTCGTGATGGTATCAAGGAAGAATTTTGCAGATTTATTTGAGGGGATAGAACGCTTAACCTTTCATGGGATAGACATCAAAGCCTACGATGGGTTTTCAGGTCTTAAAAAATTATACAAAGAGCTCACCACCACTTATAAGATAGATGCCGTAGCAGATTTGCACGATGTAATCCGTTCTAAAATTCTCAACTACTTTTTTAAATTTAAACAAATCCCCGTTTATAAACTAGATAAAGGTAAAGAGGAAAAAAAACACCTTACCGATATTTGGAACCTTCAGAAACATCAGCTTAAATACACCACCGAACGCTATGCCGATGTCTTTAGAAGTATGGGGTTGGAGTTGCACCTATCACATCAGTATCCACAATTTGAGGTTGAAAAATCAGGGATTGGCATCGCACCCTTTGCCCAGCACGAAGGTAAAATGCTTCCTTTGGAAGCCTCTTTTGAGGTAGCAAAAGCCTTAGCCAAAACCCATAAAATCTATTTTTTTGGCGGCGGCAAAAGGGAAGTAGAAATTTTAAACCAATGGGAAGCAGAAATTCCGAATACCGAGAGTTTAGCAGGAAAATTGTCGCTTAAAGAAGAATTAGAACGCATTAAACACTTAAAAGTGATGATTTCTATGGATTCTGCCAATATGCACTTGGCGAGTCTTGTGGGGACGCGCTGCATTTCAGTGTGGGGCGCTACACATCCGTATGCTGGATTTTTGGGCTATGGACAAAGTTGGGAAGATGTGGTTCAAGTGCGAGACCTTACTTGCCGCCCATGTTCGGTCTTTGGGGATAAGCCTTGCTATCGTGGAGATTGGGCATGCTTACATGAAATTAATACGCATGAAATCCTTCAGAAAATAATGGGGTAACTTTGGGTTTCTCATATTTCTAATATCATTTAAGACTTTGCCTTGTGTTCGATAAGGGTAAACCTAATGAGGGTTTAGAAGTTTCCACTTGATATACCAACTAAAACCCTTATGGGTTTTTCTATTTACCCTTATGGGTTTTATTGTTTACCCTTAAGGGTTATTCTATAAACCCTTGAGGGTTTTTGTTATTTGGTAATGAGGGAAGGTTTAAAAGAAGCCTATCCATTAGCTAAAACCACAGGAGAGCTGGAGAAGGCTTAAGAGAGCTGATGCAGCGTATTGATAAAGGCGAGTATTGTCTGGGCATCAGAGAATTTTTCTAGTATTGAGGTCTTTTCGGCTATCGAAGTTGGGGGGATTGTATTAAAATTAGAAATCAAAGTTTTTAAGGTTTCTTTATTTTCCACCAAATGGCAGAGCTGGATCAAAGCCTTATCGTCTGTAATATTAGGATTGATGATAACACGGTTCGAGTGGTATAGGGTATTGAATAGCTTTACCTTAGTTCCCGTTGGCTGCATAGACCATAGAATGTTGGCATGGGCAGATTGGATGAGGTGTAATAAATTCTCATGTGTTTTTATAGGAACTAGTGCCACATTCGGATATTGGGCTAGGTCTTTTTTTATACCAGTACTGGCTCGGTCAGAAGCGATAATAAGTGTTTTATCAGGCAGCATTTTGAAAACACTAAGCACTTCATAGAGGGCTTTTTTATTATCCGCAGTGCTTAGATCGCTGTGGAATAGGAAGTAAGGCTCGTGCGGGGGAATAGTGGGCTGCCATTTGTTACCATGAAAAATAGGTAGCATAAAGGCATTGGGATTGTGTTTTGTAGCAAAGTCTAATTCCTTATGAGAAAGGCAAAACACCGCATCAAAGCGTGGGAGTATTTCTTTCTGATAGAGAGCGTATTTGTAGCTTTCTAATAGGTATAGGGCTTTTTTTAGAGGTTGCTTTTCGGATTTTGCAAGTCCTTTGTAGTAGAGATGTTCGTTATTGTGCAGGCGCAGATATAGAGGTCGGTTTAAGGAGGATAATGCGTCAAGCATTGCAGTAGTTTGCAAGCCTTCAAATAGAATAGGGGCTTTGTTTTTTTTAAGGTGATTGACTAAACTACTATGCTCTCTAGAGGCTACGGACAGCGGTTTCTTATTAAATAATTTGCTTAGCGAAGTTACCTTAGGGTAGAGGTATACGGCTTGGGTGATCGCGGCTAGTGGCTCAGGAATAGATGGTGTGTTGCAAAAGCAATGGAGATATATGGCTATCCCTTGGCTATGGAGGGCTTTTATCTTATAGAATACATCTATAATGCCTCCATAGTTGGGAGGGTAGGGTATATTGAAGGAAATGATGTTGAGTGCCTCAATCCTACCCATGGATGGTCTCTTTTTTACCATAGGATTGGATGATTTTGGCTTCGTACTCTAGCCATTCTTCCCATCGTTTATTGACTTTTTCAGGGTCGCCAAGTTGTCGAGCAAAACCGATAAATGTAGTATAGTGGTTGGCTTCGGAAATCATTAATTTTCGGTAGAAGGTTTTGAGTTCTTCGTCTTTTATGTTTTCGGTTAATACTTTGAAGCGTTCGCAACTTCTCGCTTCTATCATCGCTGCGAAGAGCATTCGGTCTACAATAAATTCATCTCGTGTGCCTTGGACTACAAATTTTAGTAAATCATTCACATAGTCGTCTTTTCTAGACCTTCCTAGCTTGTAGCCTCTGGCTTTTATGATATTATGCACTTGCTGAAAATGTTCTAATTCCTCCTGTGCAATTTCCAAAAGTTCCGTTACAATATCAGGATACTCTGGTAGCATGGTGATGAGCATAATGGCGTTGGTAGCAGCTTTTTGTTCGCACCATGCGTGGTCGGTTAAGATTTCTTCTATATTGCCTTCTGCAATATTTGCCCATCTTGGGTCGGTGGGTAGTTTTAGTTTAAACATGGTTTTGTTGTTATTCATTTGTTGAGGTTTTAGTTCTTATATCGTTTAGTACTTTCCAGCCTATGGCATCAAATAGTTTTAAGAGTTCAGCGATGAGTATGGCTAATGCTATATTCACGGGGTAAACTATCATTAATAAAATACTCCAGTGCATTTGCTCTTTTAAAGGATAAACCATAAAGTAAATAATGGTGGAGCTGATGCCTTGGGCAAAATAATAAAAAATGGCATTCCTTCCAATATAATTGATGAAATTATCCTTAGTAATTTTTAGTCTGTTGTAGAGTACGAATAGAGTAATTAAAGAAAATAGCGACCACAAGATATAAGGTGTTCTCGGTGGAAATTTAAATTTATTGATGTTGTAAAGTATATCCGCTCCATAATTACAGAATAGCAATCCCATGGCGATAAACCACACCCAATAAAGTAAAGGAATTGCCAAGTTTGGAATTTTTTTACCTCTAAGATGATGGGCAACTAAAAAGACGCCTAAGTAGAATGCAACATAGCCCACCTGACCTGTGGGATAATATACAGGAAATAGATTGAAAATTGCCGTTAATCCGAAACAAATCCCAATAGCCCAGAAAATATGCTTTGGAAAAAACCTTAAAATAAGGACGCCCAAAAAACTGAGGATAAAGTAAACCTTTAGATACCAAAAACTACCCATTACAACGGGGAATATATCACAATGGGTATATTGGTGTAAGTACCAATTGCCAAGGTTTTCCCATTGCGGGATATTATCGATATGTTTTGGGATAAATTTATCCCCGAAGATGGCATAGAATTGTTGAAGCCCTTCGATACCGAAAAAATACAGCCCCAAAACTTTAAAGAGATAATCGATAAAGAAAATAAGCGTTACAAAAAGCATATAGGTAATTTGTAACTTTAGTAGTCTAAAGCAGGTTTTCTCTATACTATTTCCTGAAGTAATACCGCTCAACGCAAAAAATAAGGGGACATCAAATAGCAACGATAGAATCCTTACCTCGGTGGGTAGGTAGAGCTGTCCACTCCAATAGGCGGTGTGGATAAAAATAATGGATAAAGTTGCTAGCCCTTTAGCAAAATCAATATATAAATCTCTTTTCATTTAAAAAGAAAATGAAGACCAAAGATACAGATTTATCTCTAAAGATAATTTTTACTTAGAGGTAATTTAAGCCAAAAACACTTATCTTTGCCTGAAATCTTTTATTTATGGCAAAATCTAGAGCAAGAGAAACAACGGAAGCAATAGAGCGTTTATATGTGGCAATGAGACACTTGTTTTATAGAGGGTTCTTCAAGCCAGCTGGGGTTTCGGGGGAAACACTCAGGAATTTATTACTGGTGATACAGCCAGAAATTTACGGCTCTATGGCACTTTCTAAAAAGGTAGAATTAGATGGGTTATTGTATGTGCTAGACCGCTTACCAGAAGGGATTGAAGAATGTGCATTTGTCCACTTGACTTCCGATGAGGGTTTTCATAAAGCCAGCTTTCAACCAATAGTTCCTAAAAAACGCCGAAGAAACTGCTACCGTATCGACCAGCACCAAATGAATATTGAAGTGCTACTAGGGCGTTCTGAAATTTATGATATACTAACCCACTTAACATTTTTCTACTTAGAAGCTGATAAAGTGAGAAACTTAGGCTTTGATTTGGATAACGATGGTACGCCACGCAGAATTTGGCATATAATAGAAGAGGTAGCGAAAGGCGAAAAGAAATTTACACGCAAAGAAAAGGAAGTCGCTCTCATTCAGTTGTCTGGCTTTTTAGGTAGAACATTTGAGGAAACGCTTTCGGCTTATGATAAGTTTGGGGATGATAGCAATCCCGATAGGCTCTTCAAGATTATTTATAATATGGGGGAAGTGAGTTTAGCGGACTGGAAGAAACAGCGCGAAAGAGAGATTTTCTTTAGTGCGATTCTTCAGGAGCGTGTGGGGCATCACTTTTTTGGAGAAAAATGGGCGAATAAAGTGAAGGAAGTTTTGGTACAGCATAACCTTCATAAGCGTCCGTTGCATATCATCAGTGCCAATATGCATAGTGTAAAAAATATGTTGTTTGCCAATAAAGCCTTAGGGGCTTCCACTAAGAAATCAGTGGATTATTCGCTATATGAGAAAATTAGTAACGAGGCTACACTCAGGAAAAAAGTCTCAGATTATGCCGTTTCTAAAGGCATGATTTATATTGATGACCAAAGCGGTAGTAATATTGATGTTCAAATTTTTGACCTCAAAAAAATAGATCTTTCCGAAACACCATTTAGCCATTACGAAGTAGATAAAGACAGCGTGATTATCGTATTCGACTATGCTTTTGGGGAGCAAGCCTTTGAGGTGATGGACGAGTTGCTAAAGCCTTTCTTCGTAGGTGAGGATGAGTACCATATGCTGGTGCGTTCTATTTCTATTATGGGAAAAGCGGGAATTTTAGAAGGTAAAAAAGGCGATATTATGATTCCTACATCGCATATTTTTGAAGGAACGGCGGATAATTATCCTTTTGAAAATGCCTTAAAATTAGAAGATTTTCAAGATGAAGATTTAAAAGCTTTTGAAGGAGCGATGATTACCGTGTTGGGGACTTCGCTTCAGAATAAAGATATTCTATCCTATTTTATGACCACTTCTTGGAAAGCGATTGGGCTAGAAATGGAAGGGGCACATTATCAAAAAGCCATTCAGGTAGCGTCTAAAATTAGACACCACATCAGCCCAGATTTATTCGTTTGCTATGCTTACTATGCCTCGGATAATCCATTAGAAACGGGAAGTACGCTATCTTCTGGCGGGTTAGGTTTAACGGGAGTAAAGCCAACTTACCTTATTACCTTAAGAATTTTAGAAAAGATTTTTAAAGACCAAGGTTAGAATCCTTATCATGATAAAAAGATAAAGTCTATGATACGCTGCAAATATCATAGACTTTTTTTATGTTAATTCAAGAAAGGGTTGTATTGCTTTTCAAAACCAATATTGGTACTCGCACCATGCCCTGAAAATACTTGGGTATTATCCTCTAAAATTAAAAGTTTAGTTTTGATACTTTCAATCAGTTGAGAATGACTGCCCATAAATAAATCTGTACGCCCAATACTCCCTTGGAAGAGTACATCACCAGAGATAATCCAGTCTTGCTTGGCATTATAAAACCCAATACTGCCAGGGGAGTGTCCAGGTAAATGAAGAACATCCAGCGTTTCTTGGTCTATTTCTAGTTGGTCGCCTTCTTCTAAATAAGTAATTTCACCTTCAAAAGCATGGAAACTAAAGCCATATTTCTGAGCCGTCATAGGGTTGGCATCTAGAATAACTTGGTCTTTGGCGTGCATCAGCACAGGGACTTTATAGGTGTCGTAAGCCTTTTGCAATCCCAATACATGGTCGATATGGGCGTGGGTGAGTAAAATATTTTTAATGTTTAATCCATGTGTTTCAATAAAATCAAACAGTTGTTGGGTTTCATGCTTTAGAGCATTGCCAGGGTCTATAAGATAGGCATTTTTGTCCGAGCTATATAGGATATAAGTGTTTTCTGCAAAGGGATTAAAGGTAAATGTTTGGATGTTTAGCATAGCGTGTATTTTGGTACAAATGTAGAGATTTAGGCATAAACCTGATTCATCAATATATAAAAATGACAAATCTCATATAAATTATATTATTTAGAATTAATAAAGACAATATATTTGTGAAATAAATTAACTCAAAATTTTATCTGATGAAAAAGACTGCTATATTGGCTATTGTACTATCGGCTTTTGTTCAATTAAACGGACAAAAAACGAAGCAAGACTCTATAAAAGAGATTGAAGAAATTCAGTTATTTGGTGAGGCTAAAAAACAACCAAAAGGCTTAGAGATTATTACCAGATTGCCTTTAAAACCTAAAGACCAGATCCAAAGTATTTCTATTATTTCGGATAAAGCAATAGCGGAAATGGGGGCACTAACGGTTACCGATGCTGCAAAAAACATCCCAGGTGTTGTTTTATTTAGTACTTACGGTGGTGGTGCAGAAAGTATGTCAATAAGAGGGTACAGAGGGACTCCAGTGCTAAAAAATGGAGTACTTATGAATTCTGATTTCCGTACGAGTTCTATGCTTTCTGATATGCAAGGGGTAGAAAGTGTGCAAGTGATAAGAGGTGCTGCTGCTATTACACAAGGAGTGGGAAATGCTCTAGGTGCCGCTGGAGGGGTTATAAACTTGGTTACTAAAACTCCGCGCTTTATAGATGAAACGAATATAGGCTTCCGTTATGGAAGTTGGGATATGTATCGTCCAACAGTAGACTTCCAAAGGGTGATTGATAGTGAGGGTAAAGTAGCGGTTCGTTTTAATGGTGCGTATCAAAATAATAAATCCTATACGGACTTTGTAAAAGGCGAGCGTTTTTATGCTAGTCCGTCTGTAGCGTATAGGATTGACAATAAAACCAACATTGTGGTACAAATGGACTATATGTATGATGAAAGAACCCCTAATAGAGGGACGGTGAATTTAGGACCAGACGATGTGAATAAAATTTATGATTTACCCAAAAATAAATTTTTAGGTTTTTCGAGCGATATAGCTAAAACAAAATCTATGAATTTTTTTACTTCTATTGATAGGAAATTAAATGATTATTTTAAAATAAGATTGGCTTATATGTCCTCGGATAATTATAACAATAGTCAATCTTCGGGCAGACTAAAACCTGTTAAAAATAAAGAACTTAACTATCGACAGAGATCTGTAGGAATTAGTTCTGGCGAAGACCATAGTAAAGTATTCCAAGCTGATATTGTAGGGCAGGATATAAAAACGGGTGGTATAATGCATACTTTCCAATTAGGATTTGACTGGAAAGAATCTTATACAGTTAATGATCGCTATGGCATTAATGGAAATTTACGAAATAATGCTATTGATGTAGATGTGATTGATGTCACTAAAGAAATAAATAATCATTTACCAAGCCATTTTGACTGGAGTCCTTTGCAAAAAGTAACTTCTGTGGTTTCTTCTAAAACACCAGAAATTGGAATCATGGCACAGGAAGTGATGAGCATAGGTAAATATGTGAAAGCCATAATGGGGGTAAGGTATAGCCAATTTAATGGGAATAACCAAACGGGTAAAAAATATGCTTGGGATCCATCCTTAGGATTGATGGTTGCACCAGCAGAGCATATCAATTTATATGCTTCCTATGCTACGGTATCTAGTCTTAGAGGCAATGATAGACCTTTGAAAGATGGAGGAACTATCGGAACATCTGTTACTAGACAGTGGGAAGCAGGTCTGAAATCAGATTGGTTTGATGAAAAACTAAGGTTCAATATCAATCTATTCTCTATGGATATGAATAATCTATCTTATAGTGTTTTAGATGCTAGTGGTAACCCGACAGGTTATTATGACTTTGCTGGAGATTTAACGAGAAAAGGAGTAGAAATAGACTTGATAGGTAAAATTTTACCAGAACTAGAAGTAATGGCTGGATATGCCTATTTAGACGCCAAATACCATGATAGTCCCGCCTATGTAAACGGTTCTAGACCCATGATGGCAGCACAGCATACTGGAAATGCATGGCTAAACTATACTGTGAGAGAGGGAGTGCTAAAAGGATTAAGTTTTGGTGGTGGTGTATATTATGTAGGGGAGCGACCAGTAAACGATTATACTCAAAAAACCATTATTCATAATACCGTACCACTTACAAAACCATTTATGTTAGATGCTTATACTACACTCAATGCACAGATAGGTTATAATTATAAACATATAGGTATTAAATTATTTGCCAATAACCTAACCGATGCTATTGGATACAATGCGTATTATAGAGGAGGGTATTTGAATAGAAATGATCCGAGAAATTTTGCTTTACAACTGAATTATAAATTCTAATCATAAGTTTTTTCATTTTATTTTATATTTTTCGGAGCTGAAGCAGCCTTTAGTGGGTTGCTTTGGTTTTTTATAACATACCTTAAAAATATTGAAAAACACATTAATTTTCAAAAAAATACCATTGGATGTCTTTGTAGTATCATAAAAAAAATTATCTTTGCTACTATTAGAATAAAATAAAACACTATACTTTACAATTTAAAATGAAAGGGATTTTAAAAATCTACCATCCAGAGGAAACGCTTAAATATCAAATAAGTAGAACTTATGGAAAATCAGTGTTTCATAATGAAGAATTTTTCTTAGAGGTAGAGATTACCACGACAGAAGATACCGACTATATAGAGGACGACTCTTTACAATACCAATTTCCACAATTGGCACTCCATGTGATAGACTTTCCTATTGATGCTAAAAATTTAGCAGGAAAAACCTTTACTATTACTAATGAAGATGAGGTATATACCGAAGTGAATTTGTTTGACGATGAAGATGCTGAAACTTTTGATAATGAACTGACTTTTTCCACAGGCGACGAAGGTGAATTACAGTTGTTATGGCAGGGCAAAATTACAGATTTCTATACCCATAGCGAGGACACGATTCCTTTTAAACTAAAATGCCATTTTAAACAAGACCGTATAGAGGTAGAAGATTAGTGCAGCACCACAATATCTACTTAAATTTTTCGTTTTTAATACAAAAAATAGAATTCAAATATGAATGATAGTTTGCAAGTGGCTACTGATGCTGCAACTCAAAAACAGGTGTTTTCCCTTTGGAATATCATCTTTGGAGGTGGCTTGGTATCCAATATTATTATGATTGCCATTTTCTTACTCGGTATTTTGGCGTTGTATATCTTTTTAGAGCGTTACTTTTTTATCAAAAGGGCTGGAAAATCAGATCCGAATTTTTTAAACGATATCAAGGACTTTATCTACGATGGTAAGATAGAGGCGGCAATTGACCTTTGCCAATCGACCAATACGCCAGAAGCCAGAATGATAGAGAAAGGTTTGAGCCGAATGGGTAGACCCATCAGCGACATCAGCAATGCAATGGAAAGCCAAGGCAACTTAGAAGTATCAAAGCTAGAAAAGAATCTTAATATATTGGCGTCTGCCTCTGGTGCTGCACCGATGTTAGGCTTTTTAGGAACGGTAATAGGAATGATTATGGCATTTTTTGAAATCTCTAATGTTACAGGTGCGGTTAGTCCTAAGTTGTTGGCTTCCGGGATTTATACCGCTATGGCAACTACGGCAGTAGGTTTGTTTGTTGGGATTCCAGCGTATTTCTTTTATAATATTTTAGTGACTAAAGTCGATAGGTTGGTCTTAAAAATCCAAACGCAAGCAGGTGAGTTTTTAGATACGATTAATAAACCAATTTAATTAAAGCTTTATGGAACTCAAACGAAGAAATAAAGCCAGCGCGGAGTTTAGTATGGCTTCTATGACGGATATTATTTTCCTATTGCTCATATTTTTTATGATTACTTCTTCGGCAATTAGTCAAAGTTCAATAGAGGTAAAATTACCGCAAGCTAATACAAATACTGTTAATAATCAAGACCCTACCACGGTAAGTATTTCACCAGAGGGAACATATTATATTAATGACCAAGCGGTGGCAAAGGAAGAACTAGAAAACCAATTGGTGGCTAAATTAAGTAATGACAAACAACCCTCTTTTACCATAAGAGCGGACGAAAATACCAAACATAAAGCCGTAGTCTATGTGATGGGCATCGCAGAAAAACACAAATACAATATCGCTATTGCTACGGTACAAGAGCCATAAAATTACTCACATTAATATGTATTCAACAGAAAGCATATCCAACTCTGAAAGAAACGACAGAATTAAAAGTGCAGTTTTGACATTTTTAATCAGTTTGTTGGTGCTATTGTTGATTTACTTTTATACTTTTACTAGAGAGACGCCACGCCAAGAAGTGGTGACGACAATGCTTATCAATTTTGGGGATAATGAAAATGGTAACGGCACAGAAGAACCGCAGCAACAAGAGGGTAGTCCTGCAATAGAGCAAAATATTGAAACTGAAAACCAAACGATTACGGAGGCAACGGTGCAACCTAAGCAGGAGCCCACAATTACGGGAACTAATACTAAAATCTCTACCCCAAAAGCAGAAAAAATAGAAAAAAAGACATCATCCCAATCGACTACTAAGCCAAAAGCCACCCCTAAAAAACAAAATACTTCTAAAAAGGCTGAAACTTCTAAAAAACAAGGTGATGATAGAGGCAATGCCGCTATTGGAAACCTTATAAAAGGCAGAGGAACTAAAGCAGGTGGCCAAGGCGACCAAGGTAATCGCGGTAATGCGGGAGACCCTCTAGGTGGTAGTGGTAATGGCGATAGTAAAATAGGGATAGATAGAAAATTGATAAGTTTTATCCCAGGAACTATGGGGCGAGGTGGTCAGCAGCCTGCGCATAATTGTACTGCTTCGGGAAGCATCAGTATTGATTATACGGTAGATAAAGCAGGCAATGTAGTGTCGGCAAGAAGAAGCGGTGGTATTGCCGACCCTTGTGTGGTACAGACCACGATAGCTTGGGTTAAACAATATGTAAAAGCCGAGCGCGCCAGCACATCGTCTAAAGGGATTTATAAAATTGTATTTTAGGGCTATTATTTAAGGCTAAACTATGCTGTATCTGCTCTTTACTATTCTGATTATAACTCCTATACTTATCGGATGGGGTACTTTGTTGGAGCGCTATTTTTCGCCACTTTGGGAAGGGGGCTCTTCAAAATTTTTTTCTGGAATACTATTACTGACTACCACTTGGACGATTTTATCATTTTTTATTTCAATTAATGAAGTTATAGAGCTTAGTTTTGGAATGGTTGGTTTAGGGTTGTTTATTTATTCTAAAGGTTATACCGAGGCATTTTCATTGCTAAAGCAACAGCCATATCTGTTTGTCATTAGCCTTGTTTTTATTCTGTTTTTTGGTAGTATATATCCCTTTATTTTAGACCATTATGGCTATTATACCAGTACGATTGATTGGATTTCTAAGGCAGGTTTGGTTAAAGGGATTGCCAACTTAGAATTAATTTTAGGGCAAATGTCACTATGGCATATATTCCAAGCGGGATTTTCTCATTTTACAGACGGGGCTTTAAGGATAAATGCGGTGGTACTTTTAGGGTTTGTCATGTATATCATTGAGAGAAGAGTACCGATTTACTGGCTGTTTATTCCGTTTTTATTTCTATTTGTTGCCTCACCGAGTCCAGATTTACCTGTGATAATAGGAGCCTTAATACTGGTAAATGAATTGGTTCATAAACCCAAAAACTTGGTAGGACTTTGGCTATTTTCTGTATTTATTTTTGCCATTAAACCTATCGCATTATGGATGCCTTTAGCCGTAGGGCTTTATATGGTATTAGTTCACCGATTGTGGTCTTGGAAATATCTTGCTGGCGTTTTTATGTTGGGATTAGTTATTATCAAAAATATTTGGTGTTTTGGCTATTCTATATTTCCTATTCAGGCATTAGATTTAGGGGTTTCATGGAAGCCGAACCCAGAACTGATGGGCATCTCTTCTCGGGTTGCCATTTTAAAAACTTATGATTTTCAGTACAGTTATGACTCGATTCAGCAATTTAATCTATGGGAATATTTTTATAATTGGGTTACTTTAGAAGGGATAAAGGGAGTGATTAATAGTTTATTTGTCATTTTATTATTAATACTGATAGGCTTGGCTTTTAAAAAGCGCAATAGAATATTATCAATTATTATGATTAGTATTCTTATTAAAAGTATTTTAGTATTATGGTTTTCAGCACAATATAGGTTTTTTCTAGAAGTTTTCTTTGTTGGACTTTTTTTAATGCTAGGACAACGCTTATCCAAGCAATTCATCTATTCAATAGCATTATTGATGAGTTTTGCGTTAACAATTCTATTTGTAAAACCTAGTTTAATTAAAGAAACTATACCCAGTTTTAGTGTAGGCCAATATATTGGTGAGGTGGAGTCGTCACAATGGTTAAAACCTAGTGTTTACAAGGGTGTACCCTATACAACACATCAGATTGGGAATTTAAAATTTAATGTGCCTCGGCATTATCCCTTTACCTTCACCACACCATTACCAGCCATATCACCAAGTTTTTTATACGATTACCATAGGGCAAAATTATTTCCTCAACTCATAGATTCGGATTTAAAAAAAGGATTCATCTGGAAACCTCTTACCGAACAACAACAGCAAGAACTAAAGCAAATTCTAGAGACGCTAGAGCAGGAAGCGCTTTAATGTATTCTTAAACAAAATATCACAATCTTTTCTCAAAATCTCGTTTAAAAATTTTTATATTTGCAACTATGGAATATAATACTAAGAGAACACCTCTACATATGCCAGAGTATGGCAGAATTATCCAAAGTCTCGTAGAACACTGCAAGACTTTACCTACCAAGAAAGAGCGTACCGAAATGGCGCACCAAATCATCGAGTTTATGGGAGTTAAAAACCCACACCTTCGAGATGAGGATAATGTAGCACACAAACTATGGGACCATCTATACATTATGTCGGGCTACGATTTAGATGTAGATGCTCCATATCCTTTCCCAACCGTGGAAGAGTTGAATCAAAAGCCTAAAAAAATGGATTATCCAAAGCTACAAGGCGATTACAAATTCTATGGGAAAAGTATTTTGCAATTAATAGAACGCGCACTAGAACTTGAGGAAGGAGACGAAAAAGAAGCCCTTATCGAGGTGATAGCCAACAATATGAAAAAATCCTATAATGTTTATAATAAAGAGCATGTTCAGGACGATGTGATTTTTAGACATTTAAAGGAATTATCCCAAAACCGTTTGGATTTAACCAGTATTGATTCGCTTGAGAAGAGTAAAATCTATTATAATACCAATAGAAACTCTAAAAATAACAAACCTCAGAATAGACGAAGATATAATACCAAATCTAAAAATAGAAAATAAATCATGAGCGGTTCATTTCAGATTAGGGGCGGGCAGCAACTGAGTGGGGAAATTACCCCTCAAGGTGCTAAAAACGAAGCCCTTCAGATTTTTTGTGCGGTATTGTTGACCGATCAAGAAGTAAGAATTAAAAATATTCCTAATATTCAGGATGTTAATAAACTGATAGATATTTTAGGTGACCTAGGCGTTAAAGTAACTAAAAACGGCAAAGGCGATTATACTTTTAAAGCCGATACGCTAAACTTTGATTATCTAAAATCTAAAGAATTTAAAAAAGACGCTACCAAACTGAGAGGGTCTATTATGTTGTTAGGACCAATGCTCGCAAGATTTGGGGAAGCCTATATGCCAACCCCTGGTGGCGATAAAATCGGCAGAAGAAGATTGGATACGCACTTTCAAGGATTTGTAGAATTAGGGGCTGAGTTTAAATACAATGAAGAAGAAAGTTTTTACAGCCTAAGTGCAAAGTCTCTACAAGGTAAATTCATTCTACTAGAAGAAGCATCGGTAACGGGAACTGCCAATATTGTTATGGCAGCCGTTCTCGCTAATGGGAAAACTAGGATTTATAATGCGGCATGTGAGCCCTACCTTCAGCAATTGTGTAAAATGCTGAATCGTATGGGGGCTAAGATTTCTGGTATTGGCTCTAACCTTTTAACGATTGAAGGGGTTACTCAGCTGCACGGCACAGAACATACCATGCTGCCTGATATGGTAGAGATTGGTTCATGGATTGGCTTAGCAGCAATGACGAAATCCGAGATTACCATTAAAGATGTCCATTGGAATCAGTTGGGAGTGATACCTAGTGTATTCAGAAAATTAGGAATCCAGTTAGAGAAAAGTGGGGAGGATATTTACATTCCTGCTCAGGAGCATTACCGCATTCAGAAGTTTATAGATGGTTCTATTCTTACAGTGTCAGACGCGCCATGGCCAGGCTTCACGCCAGATTTATTATCGATTGTTTTAGTGGTGGCGACTCAGGCTAAAGGTAGTGTGTTGATTCATCAAAAGATGTTTGAATCTCGCTTATTTTTTGTAGATAAATTGATTGATATGGGCGCTCAGATTATTTTGTGTGACCCACACAGAGCGACTGTCATTGGGCTAAACCAAGAAACTCCGCTTAGAGGAACCGTGATGACCTCACCCGATATTCGTGCAGGGAATGCTTTGTTGATTGCCGCTCTTTCTGCGGAAGGAAAATCTATCATCCATAATATTGAACAAATCGACAGAGGTTACGAAGATATAGACGGTAGACTAAAAGCTTTAGGGGCAAAAATTGAAAGAATTTAGTAGATAGTTTTTCATTTAGTTTTAAAAAATGAAACCGACGCTTATTTCTATCATTGGGGCTACGGGTATTGGAAAAACCCGTTTGGCGATTAAAGTTGCTCAGTTTTTTAATACTGAAATTATCTCTTGCGATTCTAGACAGTTTTTTAAGGAAATTCCTATAGGTACAGCCGCGCCATCTGAGGATGAATTATCAGCGGTTACACACCACTTTATTGGACATCGTTCGGTTACAGAGGATTACTCCATTGGTCAATACGAAGAAGATGCTTTGAAATTGCTTAAAACATTATTTAAAAAACATCATGTGGTAGTAATGGTAGGCGGCAGTGGGATGTACGAAAAAGCAGTGGTAGAAGGCTTGAACAATCTTCCCAAAGCCCACCCAGAGCATCAGAAAAAACTAGAACATATTCTGAATACAGAAGGTGTTGAAGGGTTGCAAAATATCCTTAAATCCTTAGACAAAGCATATTATCAAATTGTAGATAAAGAGAACCCAAGAAGATTAATAAGAGCGATAGATATCATTTGGCAAACCGATAAAACTTACACTCAAATTCTTTCTGAGGAGCAACCCCATCGCGATTTTGATACTATTCGTCTACAGATAGACGCCCCAAGGGAAATTATTTATGAGCGCATCAATCGTCGGGTAGATAAAATGATGGATGAGGGATTGTTAGATGAGGTAAAGGCTTTATGGCCTTATCAAAATTTAGTAGCGTTGCAAACCGTAGGTTATAAAGAGTTGTTTCATTACCTTAATGGAGATTGGACTTTAGATTTTGCGGTGGATGAAATAAAAAAGAACTCTAGGCGCTATGCCAAACGACAACTGACTTGGAATAGAAAAATTGAGGGGCAGCGCCATATTCCTTATGATTATTCTGATGAAGATTTAGTATCTTTGCTCCATAACTTAAATTTAAAATAATGGCAAGAACACCATCCAATATGTTAGAGCTAGGGACTAAAGCGCCTTTTTTTGAACTTCCAAACCCCGCTCAACAGAATAAACTTCAAAACTTAGACGATTTAAAGGGGGAAAAAGGAACATTAGTGATTTTTATGTGCAACCATTGCCCTTTTGTAATTCATGTGATAGATACTTTAGCGGAGCTTTATAAAGATTATAGAGGGAAAGGCATAGAATTTATCGCCATTAATTCTAACGATGTGGATAATTACCCTGCGGACGCTCCTGAATTTATGGTGGATTTTGCAGAAGAACATGATGTGCAATTCCCATACTTATACGATGAAAGTCAAGCCATTGCTAAAGCTTATGATGCCGCATGTACTCCAGATTTCTATTTTTTTGATGATAATTTGAACTTGGTATATCGCGGACAAATGGACGACTCCAGACCAGGCAATAGCCATGAAGTGACAGGCGAAGATTTAATTGTAGCCTTTGAGAACCTCCTAGCAGAACAGCCACAAGAAGAATTACAAAAACCTAGCTTAGGTTGTAATATCAAGTGGAAACGGTAAAATTAAAAAGCTGCCTATTTTATTAGGTAGTTTTTTTTATCTAATCCACAACACATGCTTCTCTATAGGGTTGTTATGGCTGTTTTTAAACTCATTAAATTCATTGGTAATTTTATCATAGAATTCATTATTACTGATAGATTGACCATTGATGGTCATTTTAAAATTTTTTCTTCTACTGATAGACTCTCGAATGGATAGGGCAGGGTCAGCAACTAATTTATCTACAAAATCATTGTATTTTTCTTTTGTTGTTTTGATGAAACCTTTAGGAAGTTTCACTTGGTCTTTAAAATTAACAATACTAATAGTATTGAAAATATAATCGTTTTTTGAGTCGAATAATTCTAAAATTAAACCTGGTAACCCCTGAAATTTATAAGGACCATTATTGATAGGTAATTCTGGCGCATACCATGCTACCCAATCTCTACCCGCAAAATGAGTGTTGGCTTTCTTTAGTGTATAGCCATATTTTTGTTGAGTTTCATCAGATATAGTCCATTTAAGATGAGGTATATCTATGGGATACGCAAAATGTTTTGAATTTACATTTTTAATTTCCCATACTTCATTGTTTTTTAAATCTTTATAAATACCAAAAATCAATTCATATTTTAGGGGTATGTTGGGTTGGACGCCAGTTCTACTATATTCCCTTGTTGCTTTTTCATAGATAGAGTCCAGTTGAAATTTTGTTTCATTATAAAAATAGGAAGTCTGGTCTTGTATTTTAAGCGCCATTTGTTCTGTATTAGTATCTTGGGAAGTAGAGTCGGGTTTGTAAGTAACCTCATAAGTTACTTTTATTTGAGATTTTCCCATAAAATAGATGGCAAAAAAACTAATAAACAATACCTTCGTCGTGAAGTTTAGGATATATTTTTTCAATTTTAGTAATTTTAAGTTTGTTAGTTCCTGTCGTTGAACAATTACAAGAATTATCTTTTATTAAATTGTTAATATCATTTTTATAGACTTTTGTATAATTGCTCCAATTTATAAACGCTTTTTCAGTGGTAATATTATCAATAGTTTTTAAATCTAACTTTGGTGTTTTCGTATCCATTGAAGTAGCTGTAAATTTATAATGTCCGTCATCACTTTTAAGGACAATTATGGGTACAAATAGAAAAAAATAGAATCTATAAATGATTGAAAATCAAATTATTAATAGATTCTATTTAGGTTAAATTGTGGAGCTGGAGGGATTCGAACCCTCGTCCAAACAAGCAATACGCAAGCTTTCTACATGCTTAGTTTATGTTTAATTTTCGTCGCAGGGCAGACCATAAACCGCCAACACTACGCTTATCTTCTAAAATTTTCGTCCTTTAGCCGAAGTTTCTAAAGGCTTATTTCCGCTTTTTCTATGCCTCATACTCGGACGCCGCAGAACAGAGCTGCCGTGAGACATCTTGTTTCCGTACTATACTTCGGGAAAAATGATAATCCTACTATGCTTCGGATTATGCAGCAAGAGCAAACTCTTCGTTGCCAGTTAAAAAATTGTAGCAAGGGATTTAAGAGATCGCGCTACGGTTCTCTGCATGCTTACTTACCCATTGGCCTTGCTGTCGAAACCAGTCAGCCCCATGTAAATAAGACCACAAAGATAATGAAATTTCCGTACCAAACACAAATCAGAAGTTGATTATATCAGATATTATCATAATTTATGTTATAAAATGTTAGATGGTTTAAAAAATTTGATAATCTTTATTAAACTAAGTTAAAGTGCTTTTAGGTCAAAAGGGAATCGTCTATTTTTGATTTCAAATTATAATATATGCAGAAACTTTTACTCTTTTGTATAGGACTATTATCAATGATGTACTGTCCCGCACAGCAATTATCAGGTAAAGTGACCGACGACACTCAAAACCCTATTGAAAATGCTACGGTTGTTAATATTACTCAAAATAAAATCACAACCACTAATGCTGAAGGTGGGTTTGCACTCAATGCCCAACTGAACGATCGCATTAGAATAGTTAAAAATGGATATGAGAGAATAGAATATCATGTGACTTCTTTTAAGTATAACATTTATAAACTTCAAACTTTAGTTAGGGAAATCGAAGAGGTAAAGATTAAGGTAAAAGCTACGGGGAATTTAGTCCACGATGTAAAACAATTTCCCGAAAATAAAAAACTGAAAACCCTAAAAACAAACCTTTACCAAGATTACAAAACTAAAAGTACTGCTACTTTGGCAAAAGATAGATTGGAACATCTGCCTACTTTTACCCAACCCAAAGTTGATGGAATATCACTAGGCAAAATAGAAAACCGATGGGAACTTATAGATGCGGTAAAGGCTTTTCAAGACATTTTAGGTGAGGACTATTTTCAAGCATTAGGCATTTCCAAAATGAATCAAGATCGATTTATATTTTTTGTGTTAAAGGATTTTGAGACCAAAGAAATATTAAAGTATGGAAGAATCAATCCCGATGAAGTTACCCGATTTATGATAAAAGCAGAAGAGGTAAAGGCTAATTTTAAATAATTAAACCTGATATACTACCGAATGAATTTCCGAAATTTTATCGTGTAAATGGTCTAAAGATTGATTAGAAAGCAAAAACAACGGAACCGAAGATTTTGAACAATCATAGGCAGGTTGGATATAGTCTTGGGTTAAAATCATAAATCTATTTCTTTTATAAAACTCGATTCTTCTCTTTGCGGTATCATTTAAGTGAGATGGTTCAGACTCTAAAACGATACAACCCAATTGGTTTTTAAAATAATCTAGCACCAAACTACCCAATTGCTTTCCTCGATATTCTGGAAATATTTCAAAATGTTCTAAAAAATAAAAATCAGATAGTTGCCAAAATAAAGCGTAACCAATCCATTCATTAAACCAGAATAATTGATAAAGTTTAACTTCGGTTTTTTGCAACAATTGATAAAAGGAAACAGCACTTCGCCTTTCGTCTTCGGGAAATGTTGTACAATAGGAACGGTATATGGATGCCAATTCCTGCTCGTGTGCTACTGAAAGTTGCTTTAGGGAAATGGACATATTACAAATCAAACACACTAGGACGGCGAATGATAAACATATCCTTTACCCAAAGTGTAAACGCCATACCCAAATACAATAGAAAAAAAATCCCTGCGGTAGCAAAAGTGGAATAGATAAAAAAGACCCTTAGTTTAGATACAGGAATTCCAATTTTGGAACCCATTCTTGTGAGTACCCCAAACCATTCACACTCCATACGATGTCGAATATTTTCAAGCATAATTAAGGTTTTAAAAGTTGATAACCAATGCCGCAATTTAAACATTTTTTCGCAGAACAAAGTTGTTTGTAGAGAAATAAATACGCTTGTGTATCTTTTGCAGAATTGATGTCTACCCCTAGCTTCTTCCATTGGGTAATAATGCTATTTTTCTCTGGTGGTAAGGCTTCATAAAAACGGAGGATATCTTCTGCCGTAGACTCTTTCTGGTTTTTATAATAAGTATATTTTAAAGGGAGTACCGCATTAATTATAATTAAGTGAATAAAACTTGTAGTCAATCGTTTGGACTGAGATTTTGCGGTAGTTTTTCCAAAATTATAATGCGTATCCCAATAATGAGATGCCACGACGGGTTGGAATAATGAAATGATATCACTCAAATGCTCTGCCTTCACAATTTTTGAAAATAAATTCTGATGCAAATGATAAAGGTGAGCCAACTGAGAAAGCCTAATGGTAGGAAAATTGGCAGGTCTTAATCTTAAAAATAATGGAGAAAGCCTTTGCTGAGGTAGATTATATTTGGCATTTAGAAAATAAAACTCTCTTTTCCAATGTGTGGTGGTGGCATCGGAAGGTTGGTCTAGCCAACCGCACAATCCATAAAATAAAGCCTCTAGCTGCTCACGATGCTGACTCACTTTGTTGATGATAGAAAAATCTATTAAGCCAGCCATTTGCTTAAAAATTTCTGCATTAATTCTTAATCCAAAAGCATAGGCTAGGTTTTGGAATAGTAAAGCTTCATAGTTTGATTTTAAATGTTCAAGGTCTTGAGTGATGATCTTTGAGCGTTGCTCTAGTTTTTCTAAAAGTAATTGTTCGGTAAATAAAAGTGGTGTTTTAGCTTTGTCAAAAATAGCATCACAAGGGATAAAATTAGACTTTGTATTTTGCAATGCTAAATGTTTTACTATTGTAAATTCATCAATATAAGGTTTAAGCTCTAAGGTTGGAATGTTTTTTTCTTGGAGTGAAGATAAATTTTCATCATGTTCGTAAACAGCATGTAGAATGAGATTGTCATAATGTTTATCCCCTTCATGTTGATGCTTCCGAAAATCGGATGACTTAAGGTGCAGTTCAATATGCCCTGCTAAAATTAACCCTTGGTAGCGTATTTTGGCATAGAGGAAATCAGGACCCGCATTTTTATTCCATTGTCCAAAATCTAGTATTTCTATCTCATGTCCTTCTGTATCTTTAAAATCTAGCCGTTTAAAGATTTTAAAATTCCAAAGGTATTGCAAGAGGTGTTCATTCATTTAGCTAAGATAATGATTTAAAGTATTTTGGTACATCGCTTCGTATTTTGGGAGTATCATTTTAAGGTCAAAGCTTTGGGCTACTCGTACTGCATTTTGCTTCATGTCTTTTAATAAAGTATCATCTTTTAATAGATGGATGGTATTTTTAGCCATATCTTCGGTATCCCCTACATTGGAAAGAAACCCCGTTTCACCTTGGATGTTCACTTCAGGGATGCCTCCTGCATTGCTACTCACCACAGCATTGCCTGCTGCCATGGCCTCTAACGCGGCTAAACCAAAACTTTCCTGTTCAGAAGGCAGTAAAAAGACATCGGTACATTTTAAAATTTCGTATAGGTTATCTGTTTTTCCCAGCAATCTAATTTTGTCTATTAAATGAGGGTTTTCTTCTAAAAAATAATGAATAAATTCCATTTCGGGACCTTCGCCAATGATAATGAGTTTGCTAGGAATTTCCAATTGTACCTTTTTGAACACTGCTAAAACATCTGGGATGCGCTTTACTTTTCTTAAGTTAGAAACATGAATCAAAAGTTTTTCCGAAGGCTCAGCAAACTGTGACCTACAACATAGCTCCTCTTTTTGGTAGAGTGTATTATCAATAAAGTTAGGAATCACTTGTATTTCATTATGAATGTTAAATGCTTTTAAGGTATCCTCTTTTAGGCTTTCAGATACAGAAGTAACGGCATCGGAATGGTTAATGGAAAATTGTACTGCCGCTTTATAGCTTGGGTGTTGCCCTACTAAAGTAATATCGGTGCCGTGTAATGTGGTTACCACAGGAATTTCAATAGCTTCATCTTTTAGCATTTGCTTGGCAACATAAGCGGCATAGGCATAAGGAATGGCATAGTGGGCGTGGATAATATCTAACTTGTATAACTTTACCACCTGATAAATCGCCGAAGACAACGCAATATCATAAGGTTGATATTTAAATAGCGGATAAGTTTCTACATTCACTTTATGAAAGTAGATGTTGGAGTTGGTCATATCCAATCGTGCAGGCAGGTTAGAACTGATGAAATGAACTTCATAGCCTTTTTGAGCCAAACTCATACCCAACTCTGTAGCTACAATGCCGCTTCCGCCGTAGGTGGGGTAACATAATATGCCAATTTTCATACGCTTTATTTTATTATTCCACGATTATTTTATTAGAAAAATCTTTTTCTGTTGGACAAATAATATCAATCCCCATGCCTTCTTTTATATGTTCGTTCACCACTACGGGCAGTCGACCATGGATTTTAGTCATGCCTTTTAAGGCTTTAGCCGTTGCTTTCATAGAAAGCGGATTGTTTTCGTATGCCACAAGAACAGTCGGGATAGCGCTAATATCAATATCTTTTAAAGCATAAGGACTACCAAATACTACTAATATGACTTGCTGTTGCTGGCTTAATCGCTTTAGCAATTGTTTACTTTTATACGATATTTTGTAAGGCTTATAGGCGGTGCTATTGTCTTTATGGAATCCCACGATTACTTTAGCACCTTTAGATAATTGGGCAACATCACTCTCTTTAATTAAGGTAACACGCTTACTATCATTGTTAAGTTCATTGATAAAATCTTGGTAAGGAGCTTCTTCTAAAGGTAAATAATAATAAGTCTCGCGATTTCTTAAAGGTAAAGCATTATTGTTATCTTTAAGAGCCGTCAATGCATTAGCATAAAGTTTTTCACTTAACTGACGATGCGTGTCATTATTAAGGTCATGTTCTATGCCAGAAGTCTCAATAGGTTGCTGATGGGTTAAGCCTAAAAGATATTTTGTTTTTAAAATTTTAATTACACTTTCCTTTAATCGTTGTTCCGAAATATCCCCAGACATTAAGGCCTGTTTTATCAGGCGTCTTCCAGAAGGCACATCTTGAGAAAACAGCATAATATCATTTCCTGCTTTAAAAGCCATTAAGTCCAAAACTCCAGGACTGAATTTTTTAGCTACAGCATTCATATTAAGTGCATCGGTAATGATTAGTCCATTATATTGGTATTGATGTTTTAATAAATCAGTTATGATATGATGAGATAGCGACCCAGGAATGCTCTTTTGCGGTTCTAATGCGGGAATATATAGATGAGCAATCATAACCCCACCAATATTTTTATTCATTAACGCTTTGAAAGGAGCTAATTCCATTTGCTCCAATCGCTCCTTAGAATGGGCAACTACAGGTAAATCTAAATGCGAATCGGTATCGGTATCACCATGACCTGGAAAATGCTTGATACTTGCCAGAACGCCGTGGTCTTGCAACCCTTGACTATATGCCAATGCTTTCGAAATTACATTATTAACATTAGAGCCAAAAGAACGATTGCCAATAATCGGGTTTTTAGGATTGGTATTCACATCTACTACGGGGGCAAAATCCCAATAAATTCCCATTCGTTTACAGTCTTGAGCTATTTGGCTGGACATTTCATAAATCAGTTGAGGGTCTTGAATGGCCCCGAGTGTCATTGCCCAAGGAAATTTATGTGCAATTGGAAGTCTTTGGTAGAGTCCCCACTCGGCATCCATACCTATCATTAGGGGGATTTTAGACTGTGCTTGAAATTCATTAATAAGCTCAATATGCTTTCTAGCATCATCTTGCATTAGAATAAGCCCACCGATATGCTCGTGCTCCACTAGGTTTCTTACATTTTGGATGAAATCATTCCCTTTATTATTATAGAGTGCTACAATAAACAGTTGCCCAATTTTATCCTCTAATGAAAGCTTTTGATAGGTTTGTTCTGCATAGGTCTCTGCTTCTTGATTTAATTGCTCGATATTCTCTTTAGGTTGATATTGAGCATTTAGGTTCAAAAAGTAAATAGATAAGGCTAAAAATAAAAGACGGTATAGTTTCATATTGTATTCTTAAACAACAAATATACAATTTTATCTATATATAATAAGGCTAAAAAGAATGCAAGATTTTATAGTGGATTAATTTAATAGTCTAATATTTGATAGTTATATAAACTTTTTCATTTGAGAACCAGTGGATTAAATTTTGTTATTATATTTTTTGATATAATAATTTGTGAGTTATAAAAAAAGTTTCTACTTTTGCAGTCGCAAATCGGGAGATGAGCAGCGCAGGAGATTAGAAAAAACATTTTGTAAAAAAAGACCTTAAAAATTTGGTCATATAAAAAATAGTTTTTACTTTTGCGCTCGAAAATCGGGAGATAAGCAGCGAAGTTGAAATTTTTAAGATTGAATCAAAAAAAATATTTAAAAATATTTTGATAATAAAAAATAAGTTGTATCTTTGCAGTCCGAATTCAAACACGGGGCGCAGGAGATTAAAAATTTACTTTTTAGGGATTAAAAAAATATCGAAAAATATTTTGGTAATTCAAAAATAAATTTTACTTTTGCACTCGCAAATCTAACGAAGTCTGACAGGCGAGATTAGAGGAAGCGAAAAGAAATAGAGAACATTGAAATACATATAACAACCAAGTAAGGATAAAAACCAAAGCGTAAAAAAAACTTTGAGTGAGACAGGAAGAACATACAATGGAGAGTTTGATCCTGGCTCAGGATGAACGCTAGCGGGAGGCCTAACACATGCAAGCCGAGCGGTATTTTTTCTTTAGCTTGCTAAAGAGAAGAGAGAGCGGCGCACGGGTGCGGAACACGTGTGCAACCTGCCTTTATCTGGGGGATAGCCTTTCGAAAGGAAGATTAATACCCCATAATATATTGATTGGCATCGATTAATATTGAAAACTCCGGTGGATAAAGATGGGCACGCGCAAGATTAGATAGTTGGTGAGGTAACGGCTCACCAAGTCAATGATCTTTAGGGGGCCTGAGAGGGTGATCCCCCACACTGGTACTGAGACACGGACCAGACTCCTACGGGAGGCAGCAGTGAGGAATATTGGACAATGGGTGAGAGCCTGATCCAGCCATCCCGCGTGAAGGACGACGGACCTATGGTTTGTAAACTTCTTTTGTGCAAGAATAAACCCAGATACGTGTATTTGGCTGAAGGTATTGTACGAATAAGCACCGGCTAACTCCGTGCCAGCAGCCGCGGTAATACGGAGGGTGCGAGCGTTATCCGGATTTATTGGGTTTAAAGGGTCCGCAGGCGGGCTTGTAAGTCAGTGGTGAAAGCCTACAGCTTAACTGTAGAACTGCCATTGATACTGCGAGTCTTGAGTATAGTTGAGGTAGCTGGAATGAGTAGTGTAGCGGTGAAATGCATAGATATTACTCAGAACACCAATTGCGAAGGCAGGTTACCAAGTTATAACTGACGCTGAGGGACGAAAGCGTGGGGAGCGAACAGGATTAGATACCCTGGTAGTCCACGCCGTAAACGATGCTAACTCGTTTTTGGATTTTCGGATTCAGAGACCAAGCGAAAGTGATAAGTTAGCCACCTGGGGAGTACGACCGCAAGGTTGAAACTCAAAGGAATTGACGGGGGCCCGCACAAGCGGTGGATCATGTGGTTTAATTCGATGATACGCGAGGAACCTTACCAAGGCTTAAATGGGAATTGACAGGTTTAGAAATAGATCTTTCTTCGGACAATTTTCAAGGTGCTGCATGGTTGTCGTCAGCTCGTGCCGTGAGGTGTTAGGTTAAGTCCTGCAACGAGCGCAACCCCTGTCACTAGTTGCCATCATTCAGTTGGGGACTCTAGTGAGACTGCCTACGCAAGTAGAGAGGAAGGTGGGGATGACGTCAAATCATCACGGCCCTTACGCCTTGGGCCACACACGTGATACAATGGCCGGTACAGAGGGCAGCTACACTGCGAAGTGATGCNAATCTCGAAAGCCGGTCTCAGTTCGGATTGGAGTCTGCAACTCGACTCTATGAAGCTGGAATCGCTAGTAATCGCGCATCAGCCATGGCGCGGTGAATACGTTCCCGGGCCTTGTACACACCGCCCGTCAAGCCATGGAAGCTGGGGGTACCTGAAGTCGGTGACCGTAAAAGGAGCTGCCTAGGGTAAAACT
>NZ_KB894220.1 GCF_000374405.1 Riemerella columbina DSM 16469 | reverse complement strand
CTAATTTTGACTTGTATTTTTCTAATATTTTACACCATAAATTCTTTAAGGTGTCGGTTTTACACCATTTTCGATAATGATAATATACCGATTGCCACGAAAGTGTTTTTTCTTTGAAAAAAGATTCTACGGGTAATAAATGCCACTGAATTCCTGTTTTTAATTTGAAAATAATAGCATCTACCACTTCTTCTAAAGGAACTGTTACTTGAAATCCTCTTTTTGCTCGTGGCAAATGTGGGATTATTTCATCTTTTATTGTATCTTTGTNGAGTATTTTATACATCATAGGGTTGACTTTGAAATGATTATGTTTTGCAATACAAATTTCGTCAACCCTTTTTTGTTTTCCAAAAAAAAGTTTAAATCAGTTCATTAATAAAACTTAAATTATCCTTACCGCTGCAACTTCTCACCATAGCTTAAATCGCCTGCGTCGCCTAAGCCTGGTGTGATGTAGCCTTTTGAAGTCAATTGAGCATCTAAAGCGCCTACCCAAACATAAGCCTCTGGATAAGTGGATTTAATACAATCGACTCCTTCTTGGCTAGCTATTGCAGCGACAATATGCAACTGAGATGGTGTACCATTAGTCAATAAATCTTTGATAGCTTCTACTAAAGATGCTCCAGTCGCCAACATAGGGTCTGCAACAATCAATGGTCTACCTTCAATATTGGGACAAGTGAGATAATCTTGTTTAATACTAAAATAGTCATTCGCATCATGCTTTCGATACGCCGCTACAAAACCACAGTCGGCTTTGTCAAAATAATTTAACACCCCTTGAAATAGAGGAACACCCGCTCTAAGAATGGTGGTAATCACGGGTTGCGTAACAATTTCATTAGAGTCAATCGTATCTAAAGGCGTAGTAATCTCTACGGGTTGATAATCCAAATGTTTGCTAATCTCGTATGCTGCAATTTCTCCTATCCGCTCAAGATTTCGTCTGAACTTCATACGATCGTTTTGAACTTTGGTATTTCTTAAATCATTAATCCATTCAGTAACGAGGGAATTGTGTTGAGAAAGTATCGTCAGCATAATATTTGTTTTATGCAAATTTCAAGTTTTTTTCGCAATTAGGCAAACACTTGCAATTAATTATTCTACTATTTCGGACTTTAATGTTTGGCGTTTTACCTTTCTTATTTTTATAGACAATGCGATATAACTTAGCACAGCACATACGGCTCCAATCAGCATCAAGTTTTTGATGTAAGGGATCGTCATTGCAAAATCTCCATTTTCTACGATTAAAATTCTAAACGACGGTAAGAAATGGGTTAATGGAATGAGTTTAGATATAAATTGGATCCACTCTGGCATTTGGCTCAGTGGCCATGTAAACCCTGAAATCATAAAGCTGGGTGTTGCGACTACCATTAGAACCTCGGTAGCTTTTAGTTGGCTCGGAATTAAAATACTTACCAAAATACCAATAAAACTGACCGATAGTACAAATACCCCAGCAATAAAAGTCAAAGCACCTAAGTTGCGGTCAAAAGGGATATGAAACCAATAAGTAAAGCCCCAATACATCAACCAAATAAGGAAACTCATCAATAGGTAAGGTAGAATTTTTACCACCATTAGCTCAAAAGTATGGCTGCACTGGGCTACCAAATCTTTAAAAGTTCCATTTTCAAACTCCGAGGCAAAAGATAGCGCTAAGGCGAGTAACAATACCTGCTGAAGTACAGTTGCTAAAACCCCTGGCCAAAGGAAATACATATAGTTGGAACTACGGTTGTTCTTTTTTATAAAAGTGGTTTTAAAGGGTTCGTATTGGCTTAGCAATAATTCTTCTGGCGTTCCTTGCTTTCTTAAAGTTTCAATTTGAACCCCTGCTTTTAGCGTTCCCAATACCATCTGCAACGCTTTAGAAGCATAGTTTGCCGTCACGAAATTAGCTGTATTGACTACCGTGGTTACCTCAGGGTATTTTTTAGTTAAGATATTTTTTTCAAAATCTTTTGGTATTAATACTACACAAGCGGCATCGGTTTCTATCAAATTACGGTCTAGGTCTTGTCTATCAAATTTAATTTTTGCGATATTAAGCACCTCATTATCGTTAATCATTTCCACTACTTTTTGGCTCATGGAACTTTGGTCTTCATCTACCACAATGATGGGCAGATCCGTTACTTTCCCTTTACTATAAATATAGCCAATTAAAAGTCCATACGCGAGTGGTGCTCCAAAAAATAACATTTTAAGAACATCGTTTTTCCAAAAAATTAGGAATTCTCTTTTTAAGAGTTTTATAAAAGTCTTCATTATTTTTGCTTTAAGATAACGGTAGATTTAGAAAACCATTGTTCTACATCTTTAGGTTGGTTAGGACTGATGGTAAGTTCATAAAGTTGGTCTTCAATTTTATAGTCGGGATAGGCATTGGAAATATCCGCATAAGCCCCGATGATTTTAATATTTTTAATATTTCCTTTTATCGTTTTGTTACTATACGGACTAAACACTTCTACCTGCTGGCCTAATTTATAATTTTTAAGTTCACTCTCGGGAATGGTAAATCTAAAATAAGTGGTTTGTCCTAAACTCCCTTTAAATAAAGTGTACCCTGGCAATGCCAACTCCCCTAGCTTTAGAGTCACAGCATTTACTCGCATATCTTGTGGTGCCAATATATAGCGTTCTTTTTCTGCTACGCTTACCTCTTGTAAGGCTCCTAAGGCTCTATCCTGCTGTCCCAAAGCCATCGTTTGTTGCTCTATACGCACCCCATGTTCTACATCGGCTATTTCTGCATCTACTGCTAAAAGTTGGGCTTGGGCGCCTTGGTATTTGGCAAACGCCTCATCGTATTTTTGCTGAGGCACTAGAGAATCATCTACCATCGCCTTCATTCTGTTAAGCGATTTTTTAGCGAAATTATATTGCTCTGTAAGGGTGGCTTTTTTCGCTCTTAGCTGTCTTAGCTGGTTTGCCGTAGCCCCTTTATGTGCCATGCTGTATTGGGCTTGAGCGGAAGTGACTGCACCTTGGGCTTGGGCTTTTTTTGCCTCTACTTCTGGGATATCTAAGATGGCGAGTGTATCACCTTTTTTTACAAAATCTCCTTCCTGAACTAAAACTTTCTGTATTCTACCTGGGATTTTACTTACCACAGCAATATCCTCGCGTTCTACTTTACCTTGTAGGTCGGTTTGCTTTTCTTTGGTTTGGCACGAAATAGTGACTATGCTTAGTAATATGATTTTTAATGAATTAAGCTTCATAAGTTATAATTTATAAAGTGGTAATAATGTATTGATCTAAAGTTCCTGCGGATTTATAAGTTTCTATTGCAGCTTTACGCTCTTTAATTACGGTTTCTACTTTGTTCAATGCTTCTTTGTAGATGTCGTTTTCGGCGGTAATTCTTTCTGTGATACCAATTAAACCATTGCGGTATTGTTTTTCTGCCATCACATTATTGTTTTCTGCTATTTTTTCTCTTTGTTCGGCAATATCAATTTGGCGAAGCATCGTTTCATATTCCAATTGATTTTTTCTTAGTTGCAAATTCAGTTTTTCTTTGGTATCCTGCAATTTATTTTCAATTTGCATCGCGTTGAGTTTAGCCGTTTCTATATTATTTTTAGATTCAAAACCATTAAACAATTTCCATTTCATCGCTACGCCAACCATAAAGGTAGGATGTGCAGTAATATGGTTGGTATTCAGCTGAATGGTATGGTTGATTTTATGTAATGGAATCTCAGTATTGGTATTGAAAATAGAAGTATAACTATAGCCTCCAAACGCGCCTAAAGTCGGTAACAAAGCACCTTTTTCTTTTTTAATAGCATATTCTGAGGCTTGTTTAAAGGCTTCTAAGGCTTTAATCTCGTTTCTATTTTCAGTATCTAAATTTTGAAGAATAACGATAGGTTCTACTTTATGTTCAATCGCTAAAATATCCTCTGGACTTAAATCGGTTAACTGATTGATTTTTAGAGCTAACAATTCTTTTTTATTTTGTACATCTGTACGCTTGGTTTCCAGTTCTAGACGCGCTAATTTAATTTTATCTCTATCATAAGGAATTGCCAAACCTAAAGCAATGGCTTTTTCTACGCGATCGTTCTCTTTTTTTAAGCGTTTATCACTATCTTGAATTAATGCTTCAGCAGTTCTCAGCATTTCTAATTGGTCGAAGCTCGTTAAGAGGTCTTCTATCACTTCGTTCTTTCTAAGTGCCATCATATAGGCGGTACCCTTATTTTTTTCTTGCAAGGCTTTCGCTCCATTTTCAATCTGTCCACCACTATACAGAACAGCTTTAGCAGTCAGTCTACCATTAAAGGCTTGTCCTTCAGTAGCAATATCCGTACTTCCGTCAAATAATTGAATCCCCGTAATTGGAAGTGTCTTAGTAGGGATATCAATATTCGTTTGGTTGTTCAAGTAGCCATAGATGGCATTTGCCTCTAATTTTGGCAAGCGCTTATTAAGTACATTTTGGCGTTCCAACTCGAGTTTGTGTTGCTCTAAATCCTGATTTCTAAGTTGTACATCTTTATGCATGGCTTTGGCTATGGCATTCTGCACCCCTTCTGTTACTACAATTTGGCTTTGCCCTAGCGTAAAGGTATGCCAAGCGACCAACGCCAACCACCATTTACTAAGGATGGCGTTTCTATAATATTTATTCATATTTTTTAATATTTTCATAGATTTTTTCAAATCCGTTTTTTATGGTTAAAATTTCTTGTTCGGATAAATTTTCTGTAGCCTTTTCTAAAGTCTCGTTAGCCACTTTCATAACTTTTTCTTCCATAGCCTTACCTTTGGGGGTTAGGAAAATAAGGTTAAGCCTTCTGTCATTTTTATCATTTCGGCGTTCTACTAGGTTGTCTTTTTCTAAATTATCTATTAAACGCGTAATGCCAGGCTTATCTCTATAAGTGGCATCGGCAATATGTTGCTGAGAACATCCATCAGATTTCCAAAGCACGGCTAAAACTGACCATTGCTCTCGAGTAAGAGGAATGCCTTCATTTTTTAATTGTTGAGATAAAAAACGATTAACCAACATTGGTACTCTCCCTGCCAAAAGGTTGTATTTATTTTCATTAGATAAAATCGATTGTTCCATGTGTCTTTGTCTTACAAATTCCGTGCAAAGTTATAAAAACAATGGTTATCTATGCAACTAAATTGATATATTTTTTAAAATATTAACCTAAATGACTGATTATCATTAAATAAAAAAAAAGGTGTAGCAAAAATTACTATACCTCAAAAAAGCATTAACATCATTTATTTTGAATTACCAAGTGTGCTTTTTTATGTCATGAAAAAATTATTTGATGGTATATTTTACTCCTAAAAATCCTCTTATTGCCGTCATCGGTGCATAGCCATAAGTAGTATCAAAAGTATAGCCGTGAGGGTTATTAATTGGGTCATTTACATTTTGGTCAAACGGGTCGAATGGTCTCATCAATGGATTGTCTGGTGTAAAGTTGAAAATGTTTTTAACCCCACCAAAGACTTCTAATCCTAGTTGAGTGAATTCCTTTTTAAGCTGTACATTCGCTAAAGAATACCAAGGGGAATATTCTGGTCTAAAGTCATCAGGTAATACTGGCAAACGCATAGGTCCATAAAAAGTCCCTGTAAAATCAACAGACCATTGTCTTGGAAACTCATAAGTTAGTGCATAAGTTCCCGACCATTTAGGGGCGAACATTTGTCTGGTTTTTGTCTCTATGCCTTTATCATCTTTTTCTTTCTCATAAACCTCCATATAGGTTAATCCTAACTGGGCGGTTAAAGGAAATCCAAATTTAATTTGGGTATTAAGAGAAGCCCCCGCACTGATAGAATGACCTGCTAGGTTATGAAAATAAATTTTATTCGGGTCGGTATCAAAGTCGCCAATGATTTTATTGGTAAAGTAAGAATAAAACCCAATCAAGTCCATATTAATATGTCCACCGGAACCTAAATAAGTCTTATGTGTTAAGTTAAGGTTAGCATTATATGAACGCTCTGGATTCAATGCTTCGCTGATGACTACTTCTCTAGAACCCGTAAGGGCAGCATGGTCTTCGGTAAAGAGATTAACTACTCTAAATCCAGTTCCAAAACTTGCTCTTAGATTAGTTTGTGGGTCTACATCTAATTTATAGGCAACTCTTGGAGAGTGTACTACTCCATGTATTTTAGAGAAATCTACACGGTAACCTAATAATAAAATATTACTGTCGTTAATTTGCCATTGATTTTGTGCAAAAACTCCTGGCAACCAATCATTTTGTGGCTGGTTGGTTACGCCATCCGAAGCCAAAGTTCCTACCGTATTATCATCATAATAGGTGTTCTTAATGGTAGCCCCTAACAGTAAATTAGACTTTCCAAAAGTTTTATCCCAAAACATCTGCCCAAAGAAAGTGGATTGTTTTGCCATATAGGCAGTGTCTCCATAGTAGGAATCTTGGTCGTGGTAGTTATAGGAAAGTTGCGTCATTACCTTTTCCTCAATAGGAAGTTCATACGCTGCGATCACTTCGGCCCTATTAGTAAAAATACTTTCCCCATAGACTTGGTCGCTACCACGGTCTTTATGCTTATCCCAATTCATTACACCTCCTGCGCGGTCTTCATATAAATAACGCATGGCGAAACTAGCCGTTTTGTGTTGTGGACGGTCGAAGTTCCATTTATTGAATACCGAAATTCTATTTTGAAGTGCGGCATCCATAAAATTATCTTTATTTTTATCTATCCTTGTTTCAAAGTTGTAATAATTGATGCTTAATAATGAAGCCGCTTTATCTCCAACTTTAAACGCTGTACCCAAATCGGAATTGTACTCTCCCCAAGATGAGGTGGTAAAATTAGCGGATAGTTTTGGGGCTTTTAGTGCATTTTTTGTGATAACATTGATGATACCTCCCATAGCCTCAGACCCATAAATAGAAGAGGCAGGCCCTTTTACTACTTCCACGCGCTCTATCATACTGTTAGGAATTCCACTCAGTCCATAGACCGTAGAAAGTGAACTTACGATAGGCATTCCATCAATAAGCACCATGGTATATGGTCCTTCCAAACCATTGATGTGGATATCCCCCGTGTTACACACCGAGCAGTTGAGCTGAGGTCTTACGCCATTAACCATTTCTACGGATTCCAAAAGACACGAAGTAGGGTTTTTCTCAAAAAATTTAGCTGAAAATACCTCTACAGGCACGGGACTTTTATATCTACTCACTGCTTTTAGCGTCCCTGTCATTACCACTTCTTCAATGTTTTTATTGGTCTTTGTGGAGTCCACTTGTGCATGCACTAGCGAACCAAATCCCACTAATGCACCTAAAATAAAAATTCGTTTATTCATATATCTTAATTTAGTATTATTTAAAAGTTAGGCAAAACTAACAAAAAGATTAGTTTATTACAAATATTTATTTTATGAAAAAAATCAATAGATTAAACAACCATTGAATATCAATGTTTTAAAAATAAAAAAGCACCGAAACTATTCGATGCTTAAAAAAGTAATGAAGATTAATAGCTTATTTCTCAAACTCTACTTCAGTGTCTACTATATCATTTTTTATAAAATCGGTAATAGGAGCAGAGATAACAAAAGATTTAAAATCACTGGAGAGTAATGCTTTATCATTTGAAATCTTTTTGATTCGATACGGAAAAGTGTATTTTATCTTAATATTTAGAAGGTTTCCCAGCGCTTCGTCGGTATGCTCTTTTTGTAAAGAGTCCTTCATTTTTTTGAAAGCTTCACTTTTATTTTGGGTTAAAGTAAAGCGTTTAGAATTAAAATTCACTAAATAAGAATTTCCTAAAAAAGCACGCATGGTAGAGTCTTTTACAATATTCTGAGGGTTGTTTTTCGCAGATACATATTGGATGTTATTATAAAATCCATTCAGCTCATTAATGTTTTGAAAAGGGAAATCCATCTTGATATAGGCTTGCTCCGAAACCGTATCCATTTTCATTTGTACGGTTAGTTTTCTTAGGGCATACAAGGCTTCTCTCTGTTCTTTAGGTAATTTTGAAATACTATCTTTATTTTTTTCTAGCATATCTGCAAATACTATGGTCGTATCTTTTTGAATAGTTTCATTTGAGCTACTTTTACGCATTAGCCCTTTGCCGATAGTGCTAAAATCGACTGTTGTAGAAAATAATCCACTGCCATCTTCACTGAAAATGGTTTCTTGAACAACACTACATCTGATAAATAAAATAGAAATACAAGTGAATAGAATAAACTTTAAAGTTTTCATAAAAATATCTTTAGAGGTTCGTCACAAATATAAAAAAAATCCTATACATTTTTATTTTGTACAGTATTGTAATTTTAATTGTTTGTTTTACTAAAATGAAACTTCGCTCGTATCATTGCCTTTAGTAAAATTCATATTCTGCTGATTTCCTTTGTAAGAGATATTCACTAAATTTAATTGCTTAGGAAATATTTCCATCAATATTGCATTTCTGATTTTTAGTGTACTAATAGAAGGAATATCATTAATTTCATAATAAACCCAAACGCTTTCGCCATTCACTTGGCTTCCCGTAAAAGTAATATTTTGAGGTTTGCCGTTGATACTTACAGATACTTTAGAATTAACATATTTCTTAACTTCTGCTTCAAAGGCTGCCGTTCTAGGGTCTATCTTAACCGCTTTTGAAATATGGCTGGCATTCATTTTAGTTGTAAACTTCAAAGTGTTACTGCCATCTACATAATCCACCTTAGTCATGGTAGAATAAAAGTCTTGAACCCCAAAACTAAATAGCGCTAATAACGATAGTATCCCAAATATGCTTAAAAACTTTTTCATTTTATTTATTTTTTATTATTGTTAATGCGTCAATAAGTATGCCAAGGGTTAAAAATTAACACTTATAGCGTATTTATCATAGAATGCTTTGATGTGAGCAACCGCCTCGTCGGCAGAATCTACTACACGGAATAGGTTAAGGTCTTCCTCTGCAATGAGTTTATTTTCCAATAAGGTATTTTTAAACCAATCCAACAGTCCACCCCAAAATTTAGAGCCCACCAATACGATTGGGAATCGTCCTATTTTGTGTGTTTGAATCAAGGTTAAGGCTTCCATCAATTCATCTAAAGTACCAAAGCCACCCGGCATAACAATAAAACCTTGCGAATATTTTACAAACATCACTTTTCTGACAAAGAAATAATCAAAAGTCATATTAAAATGTCTCGAAATATAAGGGTTGAGGTGTTGTTCAAAAGGCAGTTCTATATTAAGTCCAATGGACTTGCCACCATTTTCAAATGCACCTTTGTTTCCTGCTTCCATAATTCCAGGACCGCCTCCCGTGATGACACCAAATCCTAAATCGGTAATTTTTTTAGCAATATCTACTGCCATTTGGTAGTAATAGTCTTCTGGTTTTAGCCTTGCCGAACCAAATATGGATACGCAAGGTCCAGATTTTACCATATTTTCATAACCGTTCACTAACTCTGCCATCACTTTGAATACCATCCAACTGTCTCGTGTGATGCTTTCGTCCCAAGTTTTCGGTCGGAAACTATCGGTTAATCGGTTGTCTAAATTATTATTATCGTCGTTTATCATTATATAAATTTTTTTTCTGCCTGTGCTATGGCTTCAGGTTTGCCGACATCAATTAATGTAGCGCTATGCTCAAAGCCTATAATATGTTTTTCTTTCATTAAATCCAAGTATTCATCAATAATTGAAAACTTGCCACTTCTGGTCATTTTAGAGAAAATCTCGCTAGACATACAGTGAATACCGCTGAATGCCAATTCTCTTAGCCTTTTATTTTCACAGGCTAGTTTTTGTTCGCCCGTCTTTTTATTCACCCAACCTTGCAATGCCATTTCATCATCAAACAATAATTTCCGAGAGCTTTCTCTATCCGATACCGCTAAAGTGGCTAAAGACTTAGATGCCTTATGTTTTGAAATTAATTCAGTGAGGTTTAAATCGGTAAGGATATCGGCATTCATCACCAAAAAATAGGGTTCTTTTTCTAAATAGGGTTTAGCAAATAATAGTCCCCCCCCAGTTTCTAATAAGGCTTCGTGCTCATCAGAAATTTCGATACGTGCCCCAAAATTATCATTATCTCTTAAAAATTCTATGATTTGATTCCCAAAATGATGGACATTAATCACAAAATCTTGCACACCATAAGATTGTAGGTATTTAATGTTTCGCTCTAATAAAGTCACCCCATTAACTACGGCAAGGGCTTTAGGATGATGGTTGGTAAACGGTTTTAGGCGTGTCCCTTTCCCTGCTGCAAAAATCATGGCTTTCATACGCGTTGAGATTTGATGATAAATTCTATAATGTCTCGAGCCACTTCCGATTTGGATTTTAAATCAAAAGGGTAAATTTCTTCTTTGGTAATAATCTTGATTTTATTGGTATCGCCTTTGAAACCTGCTCCAGCGTCTTTTAAAGAATTAAGGACAATCATATCGAGGTTTTTCTTCTCTAACTTAGCCTTAGCGTGTTGAATTTCATGTTCGGTTTCCAATGCAAAGCCTACTAAACACTGATGGGTCTTCTGTTCGCCCATTGTTTTTAAAATATCAGGATTCTTTACCAGTTCTATTTGTAGGGTGTCTTCTTGCTTTTTAATTTTTTCATCGGCTTTAAATTTTGGTCGATAATCCGCTACCGCAGCACTTGCAATAGCAATATCTACACTCTCATAAAACTCAAAGACTTTATCAAACATATCCTGTGCCGAAGTGACACGATGCAAAGTGACAAGAGGATGAGTGATTTGCTGTGCTGATGGTCCAGAAATTAAAATCACTTGAGCGCCGTATTGGGCGGCTATTTTTGCCAATTCAAAACCCATTTTTCCAGAGGAATGGTTACCGATAAAACGGACAGGGTCTATGGCTTCGTGGGTCGGTCCAGCGGTAATGAGTACCACTTTCCCCTTGAGTGGTTGCGATTGAGGTTCAAAATGCTGGGCAATGATATGATATATAGTTTCAGGTTCTGCCAAGCGTCCCTCGCCCACAAGCCCACTCGCCAATTCGCCGCTTTCTGCGGGAATAATTTTATTACCATAAGATTTTGCCAGTTCTAGATTCTTTTTAGTAGATGGATGCTGGTACATATCCAAATCCATGGCTGGTGCAATATAAACGGGACATTTAGCCGATAGGTAAGTGGCAACCACAAGATTATCACAAACCCCATGAACCATTTTGGCCAATGTATTCGCCGTACACGGTGCTACCAGCATAACATCTGCCCAAAGCCCAAGTTCTACATGATTATTCCAATTGTGCTGGTCGTCCACTAAATCTACAAGCACTTCGTTTTTAGAAAGTGTAGACAAGGTAAGCGGGGACACAAAAGCAGTAGCCGTAGGAGTCATAATGACTTTAACATGGGCTTTGGCTTTGACCAATGTTCTAATCAGGTTATTGATTTTATAGGCGGCAATCCCTCCTGAAATGGCGATAAGGATATGTTTACCATTTAAAGACTCTGTCATAGTTAAAATGATTAGATTACGAAGATAAATATTTTTTAGGAATCGGCATAGTCACAAAAAAACCGCTCAAATTTGGCGGTTCTTGTTATGATTAAGCGTTGTCTTCTTTTTTTCTAAAGTAAATCTCGTTATCCAACCATTCTTGTATAGCAATAGAAGTTGGTTTTGGCAGTTTTTCGTAGAGTTTAGAGATTTCGATTTGCTCTCTATTTTCAAAAACTTCTTCCAAAGTAGCATTGTAAATAGCAAACTCGTCTAGTTTATTATGCAACTCGGTACGAATTTCAGCATTGATTTGCTCTGCTCTTTTCCCCATAATAACAATTGCTTCGTAGATAGAACCTACGCGTTCTTCTATTTTATCTCTATTGTAAGTTATGGTATTTACTTCTGCTTTGATATCGTCTTTAACACTCATTTTCAGTGGGGTATTTGTTCGTTAAGTCTGCAAAGATAATTAAATCTTTGTAAATTTAAAAATTTATTTTTTGGTGGCGTTCTCTTCCTCTTGTGCCTTTTGCTTAACTTCTAGTTCTTTTTTATGCTTTTCTACTTGTGCTTCCAACTTTTCAAACTGAGCCAATTCTTGCTCCAAATCGTTTCTTAGCTTAAGGGCTTCTTTGGACATATCAGAATTAGGATAGTCTTTTTCTATTTGGTAAGTATAAGCAATGGCGCTTTCTAAACGCTCTCTTTTCAAATCAAACTTAGAGTCAATTGCAATTCTCGCTTTAGCCTTTAAAAGATAATTTTCAATTTTCGGTCTAAGTTTAGTCGATGGAAAATCATTTAAAACATTTTCAAAACTGATGATGGCCGCCTTATATTCTAGCATTTTATAATATTGGCGCGCGTTCTCATAAGCCTTGTATTCTAGTTTATAAGATAATTCGTCTATCAGCTGATTGATATTGGCAGACCTTTCAGAATTAGGATAATTGTTAAGGAAATTTTGTAATTCATTAATCGCCAATTCTGTACTGCTTTGGTCTAAATTGTAATCCATAGACCCCTGATAATAGCAGATGGCAGACATATAAGCCGCTTCTTCCTTTCTTGGGTCGTTGGCTAAGGTACTATTCACTGAGAACTTTTTGAACTGGTGTCCTGCCAAACGGTATTGTTTATCATAATAATTAGCATAAGCCGATTTAAACAACACATCTGAGGCTTCTTCCGTACCAGAAACTAAGTTTTGTACACGCTCGAATAATGCTAAGGCTTCTTTCCATTTTTTCTTAGCATACATATCATTTGCTGCCTTTAGAATGACTTCCTTATCAGCACTTTTCATGGCTGTATTGTATTGTTTGTTGCAAGAGTAAGCGAAACAAGCCACAGCGATGATGAGAATATATTTTTTCATTTTAAAATCTTAATAGAATTGCAAAAATAAAACTTTTTTAGTAAACCTCAGCCTTTTATTAAACTTTAACATTGTTTTACGAATCCCTATCCTTTTTAAGATAGAGGATGTTTTTGCTCAAAAATAAAAACTACAACGCATAGCACCAACTGAAACTCCATTTTCCTACTAAAAAAATCACTAATTTTGCAGTCTCATGAAATCACTTAAAACACTTAACCCTTATTTTTGGAAACATCGAAAGCTTTTGGCTTTAGGCGTGTTATTCATTATTGCCAGTAACTTTTTTGCTATTTTTCAAATTCAATTTGTAGGCAAAACGGTGGATGTGATTCATCAGGTGCTGTCGGATCAAAATATTGTAAAAGAAGATTTGTTCAGAATCTTGCTGATGAATGGGGGAATTATTGTAGGCTCTTCGGTGCTTTCTGGATTTTTTAGATTTATGATGCGCCAAACCATTATTGTGGCGTCCAGAAAAATAGAATACGAACTCAAAAATAAAATCTTTAAACACTACGAATCGCTTTCTCTTACCCAATATAAAAATACTACGGTTGGGGATTTGCTCAATCGCCTTAGCGAAGATGTGGTGGCTATTAGAATGTATCTGGGACCTGGGGTAATGTATGTGGTCAATCTCATTATTCTACTGATCATTACGAGTATTTATATGCTCAATACCGATATTCATATGACGCTCTGGACGCTACTACCATTGCCGATATTATCATTTGTGATTTATAAGGTCAGTACGATTATCAATCGGAAGTCCAAAATCATGCAAAAAAGCCAGTCCGCCATTTCTACTTTTGTCCAAGATAGTTTTTCTGGTATTAGAGTGATAAAATTCTTTAATAAAGAGCAATATATTGAAAAGAATTATGGCATTAAGGTAAAAGATTACCAAGACAAAGCCTTAGATTTGGCTAAAACAGAAGCTTATTTTTTTACCATTGTATTATTTGTAATTGGCTTGTTAAATGTGGTGATTCTTTATACGGGTGGACAAAAATACATCCATAACGAGATGACCATTGGTGCCATTGCCGATTTCTTTATGTACATCAATATTTTGATTTGGCCGTTTTCTATGGTGGGCTGGGTAACTTCGGTGAATCAAAGAGCGGCAGCTTCTATGCAAAGGGTGAATGAATTTCTAGACGCCCAATCCGAAATTAAAAATACCAATCATGAGGTCTATCCTATCCGCGGGGATATAGAATTTAGAAATGTTAGTTATACCTATCCTAATACGGGCATTAAAGCGTTGGATGATTTAAGTTTTAAAGTAAAGGCTGGCGAATCCCTTGCCATTATGGGAAAAACAGGTAGCGGAAAGTCTACTATTGCCTTGTTACTTTGCCGATTAATAGATCCTGACGAAGGCGAAATTTTAATCGATGGCAAAAACTTGAAAGACCATAATCTAGAAAACTACCGAGCGGCTATTGGCTATATTCCTCAGGAAAGTTATTTGTTTTCCGATACCATAGCAGAAAATATAGGCTTTGCGATAGACCAGCCTAAGCCAGAAACAATAGCATACTATGCTAAAATGGCGGATATCCATAAAAATATTATCGGATTTAAAAACCAATACAACACGATGGTCGGTGAGCGTGGCGTAATGCTCTCAGGTGGACAAAAACAAAGAATTTGTATTGCAAGAGCGTTAATTAAGCAACCGAGTATCTTAATTTTTGATGATAGTTTATCGGCATTAGATACCGAAACCGAAGAAAATATTTTAGAAAATCTAAAAGTCTTACCACGAAAGGGAACACAAATCATCATCACCCATAGACCTTCTAGTGCTAAAAATGCGAATCAAATTTTAGAATTATCTTAATAAGTTTTCTATATCGTTCGGCCAGAATCCGCCTCTCATTTTTTAATATGATGAGGTTTGGGAAAGTTTAATCCAAAAAACCATATACGAAAACATAAGACATAAAAAAAGACTTACATTGCTGTAAGTCTTTTTGGCTCCTCCTGCTGGGCTCGAACCAGCGACCCTCTGATTAACAGTCAGATGCTCTAACCAACTGAGCTAAGGAGGAATGTTTTGTTCATTTTTCGTGGTGCAAATATAGAAACTTTTTCTAATACCAACCAAATTTTTTCTAAAAAAATTATTTAAAAAGTTTAAAAATATCTCCACCAATAATCAGCAGCATCAATCCCATAAGGAAAATAACGCCGATCATTTGGGCATTTTCTAATACTTTTTGTGGCACTGGCTTACCAGTAATCATTTCCCAAAGTGTAAACATCACATGCCCACCATCTAGCCCTGGAATCGGTAATAGATTAAGGAAAGCTAGCCAAATTGAAAACATAGCCGTAAAACTCCAAAAAGCTTCCCAGTTGATACTCGTAGGCATCATTTTAACAATACCGATAGGCCCAGATACTTTCTTATATCCTTGTGTTTTTTGATTAAAAATAATTTTAAACTGTTTTACTTGCATCACCAAAGCATCAATGGTGCGCTCAAATCCTCTAGGGATCGCCTGCAATAGTGTGTAATGTTTGGTAACTTCCGTGTGATTTATGGCATTAGCTATTTCTTTACTAGAAAATAAAAACCCTAGCTTTCCGTCTTTCCCAACAGTTGTAGAGAGATTTATCGGGCTACCTTGGCGTAGCACTTTTAATTCTACCGATTTACCTTTGTGGGCATCTAAAATACTGCTTAATTCATCAAAATATTTGATACTTTTTTGATTAACGCCAACAATTTTATCGCCTTTTTGTAGTCCTGCTTCTTGTGCAAGCGATTTAGGCATTATGGAATCTACTATAACTTCAAATCTTGGTGAGAAATACATTCTAGCCTCGTCGGCTTTTAATACTTCTGCCACACCATCTTCGTTTATTGGAATGGTTACTTCCTTACCATCTCTTAGCACGGTGGCTTCATTAGCGAGTAGTAAGTTAATCATTGTGTTTTCCATTCTTTCGGTAGGCTTACCATCAATGCTTATGATGTAGTCCCCCGTTCTAAGTCCCATTTTTTGAGCGGCTTCACTTGCATATATTCCATCTTGGAACTTGGCATTATCATGGTAAGTTTCCCCATTGAAAAAACTTAAACAACCATAAATAATCCATGCTAAGAAAAAGTTGACGATTACCCCACCCAGCATAATAATCAATCTTTGCCACGCGGGTTTGGCTCTAAATTCCCAGGGTTCAGCAGGCTTTTTAAGTTGTTCGGTGTCCATACTTTCGTCCACCATACCTGCAATTTTTACATAGCCTCCGAAAGGCAACCACCCAATACCATATTCGGTTTCGCCAATTTTCTTTTTTACTAAAGAAAACCATGGGTCGAAAAACAAATAAAATTTTTCCACCTTAGTTTTAAATAATTTAGCCGGGATAAAATGCCCTAACTCGTGTAAAATAACAAGGAATGAAATACTAAGTATAAATTGTAATATCTGATTAAATAAAGCCATTTTCAGTTTTAAATTAAATTATCGTGCAAAGGTAAGAAAGAAAATTGGAATCATTTAGCTGAATAATAATATGACAACACAAAAATAAACATCACATATGAAATCCTTTGGGAACAAGTAAAGCACTTGATGATTTACCATTAATTCTTTTTTCAATATATTTTTTATCTTTTCCAGTGAGAAGCTTAGTTTTTCTAGACTTAGTTCTACTAATAACCTTTTCTATCTCATGATCAGATCTATACTTTGCATATTTTTGTCTAAGTAATTTTATAATGTTTTTTTTAATCTTTACAAATTCATTATATTCTAAATAACTTTTAGTGTTTATATTAATATTTTTATTATTACAAATTTGACAAAACTCTTTTTCTTCTATTTTTAATTCTTTAACTAAGGTTTTTATAGATTTAAATTCCATTTTTCTAAAATAACATTCACAAAACTCATTAAAACTCATAGTCTTTGGAATTTTTGTTGTAGCCTTAACAGGTTTATTTTTAAAATTGTTATTTATTATACTACATTTTCTTTCAAATATACTTATTTGATGTATTTCGTTTACATTTAAACCTTGTTTTAAAAGTAATAAATTTAAAAAATTGTTAAACTCCTTATATTCTCTATTTTTAAGATTGCTTTTTGCAGTTTTAATAATGTTATACAAATCTTCTATTTCTATTTCATGGTTTTCAAACAAAGATTCAAGTACTTCTTTCATTATTTTCAAATTAAAGTTTTTCAAATTAATGATAGATTTTGATCATTTTAAAGATTAATGGAAACTCCTAATCCCCCATTATTTCCTATTTCTGCGAAAACACCAAATTTAGGTGAGAAAAAATAGCGAGCCCCAATATGGGCACCCAATCCAAAAGTTTTACCTAAAACCCCAACATCTAAACCAGGATAAATATCCAATTCATCAGGAAGGTTTAAAGCGTCTTGTAGATGATAGTTGGCTCTACCATAAAGGAAAAAGCCTTCGTTTTGGTTTTTATTAAAGTAAAAATTCGCTCCGCCACCTAGTGAAATGGCATCAGACACCCCATAATCGAAAGTACCAGAAAGCCCAGAGCCATAGCCCCATGCAGAAAGTCCCACTTGAACTTTTTTGTCGCCTTGTCCGTTCCACGCTTGTGCAAAAGTCATTTGTCCTAACACAAGCATCATTAAAATTAACACACCTTTTTTCATAATCTTTTTATATTTTTGTTTTATTCATCATCAAAGATACGGTTTTTATATCGTCTATCTAACGGTGTCACCATTAAAATTATTATAAAAACATGAAAATAGTTGCTCTAAACCTTGATATTCAATGGAAAAATCCCCAAGAAAATTTTAAAATTATTGAGGTACAGTTTGAGAATATAGAAGCCGACCTTTTCCTGTTGCCAGAAATGTTTACCACAGGATTTTGTATGGAGGCTAACGACATTGCGGATAGAGAAGATACCACCTTAAATTGGATGAAAAGTTTTGCTTATCAAAAGCAAGCAGCAATTTGCGGGACAGTATCTGTAAAGGAAAATGAACATTTTTATAACCGATGCTACTTTGTAATGCCCGATGGTTCTTCCTATTATTATAATAAGCGTCATTTATTCTCTTACTCTGGTGAGGATAAAATTTATACGCCAGGTAGCCAACGCGTGATAATGTCTTATAAAGGAGTAAGATTTTTATTGCAAATCTGTTATGATTTAAGATTTCCAGTATTTAGTAGGAATAAAGGAGATTATGATGTGGTTTTATATTTAGCCAATTGGCCACAGCAGAGAATAGAGGCTTGGCAACATTTGCTGAAAGCGAGAGCCATAGAAAATCAAGCCATTGTATTTGGTGTTAATAGAACGGGAAAAGACGGCAATGGGCTATCCTATCCCGAAAGCACCTATGCTTACCATCCATCGGGAGCGTTAATTTCTCAACAAGAGGATAACTTGGTAATGCTTGATTTAGATACCGCCGACCTCCAACAATTTAGAGCGAAATATCCGTTTTTAAAAGACGCAGACCTCTTTGAGTTGAAATAATTAGTTGGTATGGTCTAAAATAATCTTCCAACCGTCTTCAAACTTTTGGAAAATTAAAGAATAGATACCACCAATATCTTTAGGCTGTCTTTTTAATGCCCAATTGCCCGTTACTAGGGCGTAATTTTCGCCCAGCATTTTCACTTCGATATTAGAGAAGCTAAGCGTTCCCATTTCTGCTTTGGTACGATAAGCCTTTTTATAATTCGCTAAGGTTTGTTCCCAGCCATAAGTTTTACCTTTAGAGCCTATAAATACCAACTCGGGACTGTTCCAATAGCCTTGCATAAAACCTTCCAAATCCCCTTGGTTCCAGCTGTCCTGTTGGGTATGCATTACGGAAATAATATCTTTCTCTTGGGCAAAAAATAAGGCGGATAAAGATAATGCGACGAAGATTAACAATCGTTTCATGAGGTATATTGTTGCAAAAGTTGGATTAAAGTATTCACATCGTGGACACCATTGCCACGCCAAAGTTCTTCCCCATTTTTAAATAAGATGAGGGTCGGCACAGACCTTACACTTTGGTCGGCTGCGATTTGCGGATAGCGGTCGATATCTATTTTTACAATCCTCGCCGCATCGCCTATGGTTTTCTTTACGGGTTCCAAAACTGAAGATTGCACCTTACAAGGCTGACACCAAGTGGCAAAAAAATCAATAAGAACAGGCTGCTCCGATTGGATTAATTCTTGAAATTTTTGTGACATAATTTGTGTTTAGTTTGAAATTTCTTTTTGTAGCGATTGCCATCCACCGCCATCATAGACGATAAATCCATTGTTTTTCAATACCGATACCGCAGAAGCACTTCTCACACCACTGGCACAACAAGTAATTACGGGATGGTTTTTATCGAGTTGATGGGCTTTCTCATTGAGGTCTTGCAATGGAATGTTGATGGCTTTAAAAATATGTCCTCCAGAAAATTCCTCAGCGGTGCGTACATCTACAATTTGAGCCCCGTCTTCCACCAATTGACGAAAGTCGGGACCGTTTTTACCAAATAATTTTTTAAAGAAGTTCATAATAGATCGATTAATGATGCAAAGATAGAGAAATAATTTCTTAGATTTTAGATTTTAGCAGTAGGCAATAAGCCATAGGCAGTATATAACACAAAACTCTCACCTTCTAAAATCTAATTTCTAACATTCTCTTGCACAATAAAAAAATTATTGTACCTTTGTCGTCGTTATGACACGCCACATCAATAACATAAAAATTTCTCAAAAAAACTACCCAAATAATTTGGTGGTTTCAGAAAATTGTGTAAACACACACACACACACACACACACACACACACACACACACACACACACACACACACACACACACACAAGTTAAAACCCGCGTAGCGCGCGTATTATACAACTTTTTTTCGAAAAAAGAGATTAGAGGCGAGAGCTTAGAACTTAGTTTTTTTACAGCTATATGCCGTAGGCTAAAGGCTTCAGGCAATCACTCAATATTCGCTTTAGGCAGTAAGCAGAAAGCGATAAGCCACTTATCACTTATAACTCATCGCTTTTACCCTGCCGTAGGCAGTAAGCCGAAGGCAGTAGGCAATAGTTTAGAGCTTAGAGGTGAGAACTTAGAACTTAGTTTTTTGAGTGCAGATCTCTCATCACTCAAAACTTACAATTTATAACTTAAAAATTTAGTCTTATGAAAAAAAACATTACAAAATTAATTGGGCTGGTAGTATTTCTAAAAACAGCTACGGGGCTTGTTTACGGACAATATGAAGGTAAAGTCGGCATCAATACACAGACGCCTAAAGCCACACTAGAAATAAATGTAGCTAATATTAATAAAAATGCTACGACCAAAGAGGGCGTTTTGATTCCAAGGGTTAGTAGAAAAAGAGCATCCGATATGGGCATTGGATTAGAAGAATCTACATTGATTTATATTGATGATATTACAGGCACCGCTACGGGCACTACCGCCAATGTAGACGCTACGGGCTTTTATTATTTTAAAGAGAATAAATGGCATAAACTAGGTGCAAATGCGGTAGCCTCTACTAATACGCGCTATGTATGGAATACCAGAACAGATAATGGGACAACCATTACGGTTGGACCAAATGATGATCTAATTCGTATGACAAATGATGCTGGTGGAAACATCATTATGCCTAATGTTGTTACAAGTAGAGGACGGCACTTATGTTTCTATAATGAAGGTTCAGGTGGTTTTGTTATGGGTCCAGATGATGAAGTTGGTGTTTCTGGCGTTCAAGCGGGTTTATCAGCATGTTTTATTTCAGATGGCGTAAACTGGGTGTCAATAAGTGCATATTAATCAATTAAAATAATTTAGATATGAAAAAAATATACATACTAGCAGGATCATTGCTTATAACTCAATTAACTCAAGCACAAATTAGAACTAACCAAAAAGTAGGCGAGAATTTAGTTCCAAATTCTACGGCATTTCTAGATGCTTCTTCATCTACAACATGGAATGGCAGTATAAATATTGGTAAAGGCTTAGTTTTTCCAAGAACCAATTTGGTTACCCTAACCACTTTGGTGCAATCAGGACCCAATGTAGCTAATAATTTCCCAACGCGTATGGATGGGATGATTGTATATAACACGGAACAAGGAATTTCTGGAATAGGTAATGTAGAAGTAAATCCTGGGTTTTATTATTATGAAAATAAAACCAATAACCTTAATGGGGGGACTTGGAAGCCTCTAGCCAATAATGTTGTAGGTAAGGATGGTAAAACTCTACGCCATGGTACTGGAGCACCATCTAATACTTTGGGAAATATTGATGATTTTTATATAGATACACAATCTCAAAAACTATATGGGCCCAAAACCAATTCTGGTTGGGGTACCGGTGTATCTATAATAGGCCCAAAAGGTGACAAGGGCGATACTGGTGCTGTAGGTCCAGCAGGACCTCAAGGCCCAAAAGGAAATACCGGTGCTACTGGAGCACAAGGGCCTTCTGGCGTGGTTAACGCAACACGAGGGATAACCTATGACGCAAACAGTAAAACAGTTTCTTTACCCGCAGGTGCTAATGGACAAGTATTAAAATGGAACGGCACCGCTTGGGCACCAGCTAGTGATGATAATAGTAATACTAATATTTACACTAATGATGGTACACTAGCTTCTAATCGTACGGTAACAATGGGGAATAAAACTTTAAAATTTACAGGCGGACTTACCACTTTCGAAGCTAACTCATATTACCCATTAACTATAAACTCTACCAACGCGAATGGTGGTGGCTTAGCCCTTGTTACCAATGGAGATGCCACAAAGCGAGTAGAATTAAGTGTAAAGCAAGACGGTAACTTCAGACTATGGGCAAATGGAGACCGTATGACTATTGACAGAACTACAGGGAATGTAGGGATAGGTACATCGGATCCTTCAGAAAAATTACATGTACAAGGAAATGTTAGAGTAAGCTCATTGGCTGGTAATGGAAACCGTGTGGTGATGGCAGATGCTAATGGTATCCTTAAAACAGGGGACGCTAGCAGCCTGGGCAAAACTTACAGTGCAGGAACAGGTATAGAAATAAGTAATAGCAATGTCATATCTACCAAGTCACCAGTAAGTACAAAAACAAGCAATTATACCTTAGCTACTACTGATAACGGAGGCTATGTTTATATCAATACATCAGGTGCTTCTACGGTTACCATTCCTTCTGGTTTACCTGCAGGCTTTAGTTGCGTAGTTGTACAGCAAGGTACGGGACAAGTAACGGTAGTAGGTAGTGGGGTAAGCTTACTCACCGCTAGAGGTACTAAAACCAGAACGCAGCACTCAGCTATTGGTGTGATTAAAAGAACGAATAATGAGGCTACCATTACGGGAGATGCTATAAAATAATAAATGAGACAATAAACTTAAACGAACTAACAAATGAAACAATTTCAATTAACGTTATTAAGTCTACTTAGTTGTTTTGGCTTTGTCAATGCTCAGGTTGTTTTAGAGGCCTTAGAAGGGGTAACATTTACGCTTCCAAGTAATGCCAGATTACAGAGTGTTGAAAAGTTTATTCCATCTTTTTATGACAATAATTACATGCCTTATATACAACCTACTACTAATGCGACTTGGGATGTTAATGTTAATCCTGATAATACTACAGAGCCATCTGTAGACTATCAGGGAACCATAACTACTAGTGGAACTATTGTAGAAATTCCTTTTTCGGCAACTGGCTCGGGATCAATTCCTGCGGGGTATTTTACAGCAAATGTACCCGCTTATAAAACACAAGACAACATATCAAGGACTTTAGTATTATCTTGGCAAGCGACCTCTTATACCAGTAGCACAACTAAAATTATAGCGACTATTAAGTCCATAGGAGGAACATTGAATGTAAAAAAATTAGATATTAATGCAGGAATTGGTAATGACGGAAAAGGCGTAGAATTAGTTCAATTCCATTATCCAAAAAATACTAATGGTAATGAGAGTGTTTTTACATTAAGAGTTATTCCTGGAATACCGGACAAACAGTTTGGCGACGGTGTTCACGATTACTTGTATTATCCTGTGGTAGACAATCATGGTAAGATATGGTTAGACCAAAACTTAGGAGCTGATTATTCTAATATACATTCACCATTGTTTCATCCGTATTATAATCCTACTATAGATGATCGTCATGCTTTTGGTGATAGACATTCTTACATGGGTAATGTTTGTCCTACAGGATTTCGTGTCTTATCAAAAGAAGATCTTCCCGCTACTCATCCTGATTATTTGAATGGAAAAATGAATATTGCAAACAACGCTACCACTTCTTGTAGTGTGTCAGGTACACCTTTTTGTCCTGGAGGAGGATGTGGGTGGAGTTTAAATGAACATATATTCACCCCAAACCCTTCTGAATATGATATTTCTTTTATATATTATGTAAATCAAAACTGCAGGTTATCGGAACAGCATTGTTATATTAGATATATATTGTGTAAATTTAGAACAAGTTCTGATTGGAGTGTTTATGGTGGAGCACGTTGTGTAAAAGATTGACGGCTTATGATGAGCTAAGGTCGATTAAGGCAAAAATGCAGTAGTCACGAGCGGATCTAGAGTAGAGGCTAACCTATTTGAATTATGTTAAATAATAAGGAATTTTAAATTATATAAACCTAAGTTCGATTAATATTTTTAAGAGAAATAAGTTGTATAAAAAGAGAAATAGTTGTGTTTTTAAGTTCCTAAAATTCAAATATTTAACAACTATATCTCATAATTAATTACAACAGAATTACGAATATTTTTTGTGTTGTAGATGAAAACGAAGGTTTGGCGTAGCCAATTTTATAATGATTTTGAAAAATTCACTAGCCTCCCAAAAAGAAACTTAAAATGAGTAATGCTGAAGTGATCACCATAATGCTCCTAACGACTTTAGAAATTTTAAGCATTTTTACATTTTCTATGTTCAAAAGCATATGCACCTCCAACGGTTTCTTATTAACCGATTCATAGAACTTATGTAATCCAATATCATACGCTTACCACTTTAGCAAAATGGAATTAACACTGTAGAAACAACCATATAAAAAATAAAATTTAACCCATAAAAAGTAAACTATGAACAATCTAAAAGCCTGGCTTCGCCCCAACCTCCTCACCAAAGATGATAAAAATGATTTTATTGCTGTACCACTTTCCAACGGTAGCATCGGCATTAAAGAAGTAATAGAAGCCCTACAAAAAGANGGCATGGAAATCCAAACCGAAACNGCCATAGATATCATCACCCGCTTTAACCGTAAAGCCTCGGAGCTGGTACTCAATGGGTATAGCGTAAACACGGGTTTGGTCTATATGCGTCCTGCCATAAAGGGCGTGTTCTATGATAAATCTTTTGACAAAGAAAAGCACTCGGTGTATGTGAATGTAAACCAAGGCTTAGAATTAAGAAAAGCCAGCGAAGATACCAAGGTGGAAATACTCGGCGAGCAAGCCAGCCCGATGAGCCTATTTAGCATTACCGACAAGGCAACAGGCAAAACCGACGGTACCCTCACCAAAGGGAAAAACGCCGAAATTAAAGGAACTTATATTAAGGTAGAGGGCAGCGACCCTAAAAATGGTATTGTCTTTAAAAACTTAGACAACAACCAAGAAACCAAACTCCCTATGGAAAACATCGTCCTTAACGAACCTTCGCGCTTGCTTATTTTGGTGCCAGCGGATTTACCTAATGGTAATTATGAAGTGAGTGTAACTACGCAGTTTAGTAAAGGTAATACCAAACTGAAAGAGCCAAGGAAAGAGGTTCTATCTATAACAGTAGTTATATCTTAGTTTATCATTTGCTAAGATGGCTAAAGCCACGCCCATTAAAACTTAAGCGTGGCTTTTTCCGTGTTTAGGTGGCGTCTTATAAGACAACCCTCTGTTGTATTATAAGACAACGAGGGGGTGTATAGTCGTACACCACATCCGCGTAAAGGCGTGTTATAATTCTTGGGTGATTAAAAATACATTTTCGTTGGTTACACCTACTACTTCATGTTCTACATTTACAGGGATTTCATAAGTGTCCCCTACTTTTAAATGAAGTGTTTCCCCGTTGATATGAAACTCTACCTCACCTTTTACCATCACAAGAGTGGCAGGTACCGCCGTGATGTGTTTCTTCATCAGAGTATTTTTACCCAATCCCACTGCAAAGTATTTAATGTGGTCATTTTTTTTGATGATTGCAACGCTAGGTTTGTCAGCGTTGAACTGAAGTTGTTCTAAGATATTCATTTTTTGTAAAGATTTTACGGTGCTCCAAGAGCCCCCATTATACAATAGTTTATAATTATGTTGATTTAATACATTTTGTGCCTTTTCTGCACGCCTTCCACTTCGGCAAAAAAGCACCAGATTTTTATCTTTTGGCAAATCGCCTAAGTGTTGTTCTATTTGGTCTAAAGGAATGTTAATCGCTCCTTTAGCACTGCCCTCGGAAAATTCTTCGGGTGCTCTTACATCAATAAGCAAAGTGTTTTTGCCATTGATGATGCTACCCAAAGCGGTGTGTTGAGCCTTTATTGTCATTAGTCCAAAACAGCAAAGTAGCGTGAAAAATAATTTTGTACTTTTCATTATTAATTTAATTTAGAAGGACATACAAAATCTGTTTTTGGGATGTTGGTGTCCTTTATTTTATTATAACCACCATCAATTTCTACAAAGTTTCGGATACCTCTAGAATTAAGAATACTCGCGGCAATCATACTTCTATAGCCGCCTGCACAATGGAGAAAAAACGGCTGGTCGTCAAGTTTGCTTGCCCAATCGTTAATTTCGCTTAAAGGGTAATTATAAGCGTCTACAATATGTTCCGAGGTATACTCTCCTAAATTTCTTACATCTACCACTTTAGCCTCTTCGGTGTATTGATTTTCAAACTCTTGAGCGGAAATTCTTTTAATGGTATCCATTTCTTTTCCTGCATTTTTCCAAGCCTCGAATCCACCTTTTAGATAGCCTAAGACATTATCAAACCCTACACGAGATAATCTCGTAATGACTTCCTCTTGAGTGCCTTCATCACAAACCAAAACGATAGGCTGCTGTACATCTACAATCATGGCTCCGACCCAAGGTGCAAACCCTCCTTTAATACCGATATTAATGGCATTGGGAATGAAGCCTTTGTGAAAATCTGCGGCACTACGCGTATCTAAAATTAGAGCATGATTTTGTTCTGCGACAGCCTCAAAATCTTCTACGGAAAGTGGTGTGTTGGCGTGTTGCATCACTTCGTCAAAACTACGATAGCCTCCTTTGTTCATCGCGACATTCATCCCAAAATATTTTGGCGCTGCCGATAATCCATCTAAAACCGCTTTGATAAAGGCTTCTTTATTAGGCTGGTTGAGTGCATAATTGATGTTTTTTTGGTTACCAAGACTATCTACGGTTTCCTTCATCATATTTTTACCACACGCTGAACCCGCACCATGGGCTGGATAAACGGTTAAGTCGTCGTTCAATGGTAAGATTTTATTATACAAACTCTCGTAGAGCATACCTGCCAATTCTTCTTGGGTAAGATTAGTGGCTTTTTGAGCCAAGTCAGGACGCCCCACATCGCCAAGGAATAGGGTATCCCCACTAAACAATGCGGTATTATTTCCGTTTTCATCAATTAAAAGATAGCAGGTGCTTTCCATAGTATGCCCAGGCGTATGTATGGCTTTAATTTTAACATTACCTAAAGGAAATATTTGTCCATCTTCTGCAATAGTAGCTTCAAATGCTGGTTGTGCCGTGGGTCCATAGATAATTGGTGCTCCCGTTTTTTTACTTAAATCCAAATGCCCCGAAACAAAATCGGCGTGGAAATGGGTTTCAAAAATATATTTTAAAGTAACCCCATCTTTTTCCAATCGGTCTAAATAAGGTTGTACTTCTCTTAAAGGATCTATAATAGCGGCTTCTTTGCCATCAGTTATATAATAAGCCCCTTGTGCAAGACAACCAGTGTATATTTGTTCTATGTTCATCGTTTTTTTTATTTTAATAAAATTTCTTTAATAATAATATAAATGCTCATCATCAGGACAAACCAGCCAAAAATAGGCTTTAGTTTTTTACCATCTATTCTTTTCGATAATACTAATCCAATAACAATGCCTACAATGGATAAACTGACGAATGTTAATAAAAACAGCCAATCAATGGTCATTTTGTCTAATGAACTGAGAAAGCCCATTAAGGAATTAATGGAAATGATAAATAATGAGGTACCAATGGCTTCTTTCATTTTTAAGCCCAACAACATCACTAGTGCAGGAACAATTAAAAATCCGCCTCCCGCACCAATGAGTCCCGTGGCTATCCCCACGAGTAGTCCTTGAGAAACCAGCAATATATTTCTATGCGATGATGGTTTTGGAGGAGTGTCATTTGCATGAGTTTTAGAAATCATTTTATACGATGCCAATAACATGAGTATGGCAAATAGCAACAGCAGGAACATATCTTTGGTTAAGGTAATTCCCCAACGGTGGATAATGTATTCTGGTAAATGTGGCACAACCAATCTTCTCGAAAAAATAACACCAAGTAGAGATGGTAATCCAAATAACAATGCTACATTAAGCTGAACTTGTTTAGACTTAAAATAACCGACCGAGCCGACCAAACTGGTACACCCCACTACAAATAAAGAATACGCCGTTGCGGTTACAGCATCTAATCCAAATAAATAAGCAAAAACAGGAACACTTAAGATACTCCCACCACCACCTATTAGCCCAAGAACGAGTCCAATAATAATTGCAGAACAATAGCCTAAGAATTCCATGAATAAAGTTTATGAAATATTAAGAACTTCGATAGTATGTGTGCCAAAATCAATTTGGTCGCCTACTTTAGCCTCTTTAATTTTTGAGAAAATAGGGGCGCTTTCGGAAATGCAAATCACATCTTTATCATTAAATCTAAACGGCGATACAGAAATACCTACGAAAATATAGTTTTTATCGGTTTCTATTAAAGCACCAGACTCTATACCTCCGTGTGTTTCATTAATAGATTGTTCTAAAAACGCGAGGTTTTGTTCTGCATTTTTCACTAATTGTTCATACCGCAATTGCATATCCTTAGCTTCAGTTTGATGCGAAAAGTCCTCTGGGTCGTGGGTCGCTTCCTCATCCATATCCGAAGCGGTACGAAAACGATTCACAGAGTTCTGAAAATTATCTATGACTTTTTGTTGCTCTTCAATAATTTTTTTGATGATATCTTCTTTTTTCATTGTATTTTATTATAAAAGTTGAGATAACAAAGATACAAAATTTTATGAGTTATCGGAATAATAAGGTCATTAAAACCTCAAATTTCATCCCTTTTGGTAAAACAAAAATCATTACCTTTGCATAAAGAATTTAATTAAAATTAAACACTGTAATACATCAACACTATGGCATTAATTAAATCAATTTCAGGAATTAGAGGAACCATTGGAGGAAAGGTAGACGATAATTTAACTCCGCTAGATGTGGTTAAGTTTACCTCAGCCTTTGGAACTTGGTTACAAAATACCAAAAACAAAAAGGATTTGACTTTAGTTATTGGTAGAGATGCCCGTATTTCTGGAGCTATGGTATCATCTTTAGTGGTAGCCACTTTACAAGGTTTGGGAATAGATGTCATTGATTTGGGACTCTCCACTACACCAACGGTAGAAATTATGGTGCCAGAATTAAATGCAGATGGCGGGATTATTTTAACTGCCTCTCACAACCCAAAACAGTGGAACGCACTAAAACTTCTTAACGAAAAAGGGGAGTTTATCAGCGGTGATGATGGCGCTAAAGTTTTAGCCCTTGCCGAAAGTGAAGATTTTAATTATGCCGAAGTAGATGATTTAGGCGCCTATACTACGCGTGATGACGCCTTTGATATTCATATTAAGCAAATTTTGGACTTACCCATGGTAGATGCCGAGGCTATAAAAGAGAAAAAATTTAAAGTAGTATTAGATGCGGTAAATTCTACGGGTGGTTTGGCTATTCCTCAGTTACTAGAGAAATTAGGCTGTGAAGTTGTGAAATTGTACTGTGAACCTAATGGTCATTTCCCACACAATCCAGAACCATTAAAAGAACATCTTACTGATATTTGTGAGTTGGTAAAAAAAGAACATGCTGATTTAGGTGTTGTTGTAGACCCAGATGTAGACCGATTAGCCCTCATTGATGAAAAAGGGGAAATGTTTGGCGAAGAATATACTTTAGTCGCCGTAGCAGATTATCTTTTAAGACATAAAAAAGGGGTGGCCGTATCTAACTTATCTTCGAGCCGTGCGCTAAGAGATGTTGCCAAAGGATTAGATTCTGATTATAAAGCCAGCGCCGTTGGGGAAGTGAATGTAGTCAGTTTGATGAAAGCTGAAAATGCCGTAATTGGTGGGGAAGGCAATGGTGGCATCATCTACCCAGATTTGCACTATGGCAGAGATTCTTTAGTGGGAATCGCTTTGTTTTTAACCCATTTAGCAAAAGAAAACAAAACCGTTTCGGAATTAAGAGCGACTTATCCAGCGTACTTTATGGGCAAAAAGAAAATAGAATTAACTCCAGATATTGATGTAGACGCCCTACTAGAACAAATGAAATCCAGATACCAAAATGAGAAAGTTTCTACCATAGATGGGGTGAAAATCGACTTTGAAAATAATTGGGTACACCTTAGAAAATCTAATACAGAACCTATCATTCGTATCTATACCGAAGCCAAATCTCAAGAGGAAGCAGAGGTATTGGCGGATAAAATAATAGCAGAAATAAAATCTATATTGGCTTAGAAATTGTTGATAGCCAATTAGTGAGTTATAATATGGAAGAATTTTTTGAAAACGAGTTGGCTCGACAATTCGAGGAAATGATAGAAAATAACGAGGAGCGTTATTTTGATACGGGAGATTTGGAGGAAATCATCATCCATTATCTAGAGCTAGGAGATATTTCTTTTGCAGAAATGGCGGTTAATTATGGCTTGCAACTGCACCCGCATTCTATCGATATTAAAACAAAAAAATTAGAGGTTCTGTTAGAACTTCAACGCTATACTGATGCTAAAAAATTAATCAAAGAATTACAAAGTATAGGTCTGGAGACTACGGATTTATTAGTATGTTGTGCGAAATATTATTCCGTACATGGAAACTCCAAACGCGCCATTGAGTATTGTGAAAAAGCCTTATCTTTTAACGAAGAAGAAAACTTTTTGCATAATTTTATCGCAGATGAATATGTAAATTTAGACGACCCTTTTAACGCGCTAAAGCATTATCAACTGGCACTTAAAAACGACCCTCAGGATGATTATGCTTTGGAAAATACAATACTCTGTTTTAATAAACTTAACAAAAACGAAGAGGCGTTAGAATTTATCACACATTATATTGAAGAATTTCCTTTTTCTGAAACCGCTTGGTTTGAGTTGGGGCAATTTCATTTCAATAGAAAAAATTATGAAGAAGCCATTCGTGCCTTTGATTATTTATTAGCTATCAATTCAGAATCGGTAGGGGTGTATGCTAACAAAGCTGCTTGCTATGAAGCCTTGAAAGATTGGGATAATGCTATCTTGGTCTATTTTGAAATGTTGGAAATGGAATACACTAAGGCTTATACCTATTATCGTATTGGACTTTGTCACAAGGAAAATCAGCAACCGATTTTAGCGATGAAGGCATTCCAACAGTCGCTTAGAGAAGACCCACAGTTTTATCTTTCGATGATGGAACAATCTTATCTCTACGAAGAGATGGGAAGGATGCACGAGGCATTGCATTTTGCTAAGGAAGCGACTTCTCTTAATGAAGACAATTTAGATTACCAAAAGCGATTGGCATTTTTATATATTGATGCTCAGCAATTTGAGGAAAGTTTAGAATGCCTTAAAAAATTAGTGGAAGGAGAACCCAATAGGTTTTATAATTGGTATGCGTATTCGGAAGTACTGATGCTGGTAGAACATTATCAAGAGGCAGTAACCGCGCTAAATGACGCCTTAAAAATTCATAACAGAGCTGAATTATTTTATCAACTAAGCAATGCCTATTTTAATTTAGGTAAGCGTTTGGAAGCTCGGGAAAATTTAGCCATTGCCTTAACTATGGAACCTCAGTTAGCGCAAGACATGCTACAAAAATATCCATTTATAAAAGATGAAGTAAAAGGCTCTAAAACCAAAAAGCGCAAAGAAAACTAATCGGGTATTGCTTGGATTTTAAACTCTTGTTTTAATAAAGAAAGCTGGAATTCGTACCATAAACTTTTGGGAACTTCGGATACAATAATACAGCGTTTCATAATATTTTCTCGAGTGCTGATTTGCGAAAACCAATCATAAAAGCCATAGCCCGTAATAGTGCCATGTTCAATGAAGATAAAAGATTTTTCGCCTCTGGTGCGTCCCGTGCCTGTCAGTAAGATATTTTTATCTTTAACATTCACTAAGTCGTATAATTCTAATTCCGAAAACGGTTTGTTTTCGATGTAGTTTAAGGCTTTTTTGGCTTGGGAAATCGTTTTAAAACGAAGAATAGGGTATTTGATATGCTTACGAACCGCCCAATGTCCCTGCTCAAAAGTCAAACCATAAGGAAAATGTACATCAGAAGAAAGTTGTTTAGTGTTGATGATAAGCGCCGCCAGCAATTCCGTAGCCACTAAATCATAAGAGATATGCTCGGTTTGATTTTGGACTTTTACCCATTTTTTAGATGGCGAGTGAAATATTTTTTTTGCGAACTTAAACATATCATCGGCATACTCGGTGTGCAAAATATCCCCTTTTCTATTTTGAAAATAAACGATGCCTTTTGTAGCGGGCAAGTCTTCCGTTAGGGATTTAATTTTATTGATATAACTTTTAGACTTATTTTCCTGCTGATGTTGCTGGATAATTTCTTGGGACTCGTCTTTACTCAACAAAAGTTTAAACAAATCCAATGTTGCTCTAGCATCACCCGCGGCACGGTGCCGGTCGGCAATGGGAAATCCTAGAGATTTAGACAACTTTCCCAAGGAGTAACTTCCTTCATTAGGAATCAATTTTTGGGCTAGAGGAATGGTGTCTATGGTATTGCGTTGAAAGTCGTAACCCAACTGCTTAAAGGATTGTTTTAACATTCGATAATCAAAATCCACATTATGCCCCACCAAGGTCGTATCCTCGGTAATCTCAATGATTCTTTTGGCTAATTCATGGAATTTAGGTGCGGTTTTTACCATTTTTGGAGTGATGCCCGTTAGTTTTTGTACAAAAGGTGAAATCTCGGCTTCGGGATTTACCATGGAGCTAAATTGGTCGGTAATTTTATGACCATCAAACTGATAGATGGCAATTTCTATAATGCTTTCTTTGCGGTACGCACCGCCGTTACTTTCGATATCTAAAATGGCATACATCGGCTAAACCTTAAATCCTTTTGCAAACTTGAGGATATTTTTATAGAAAAGCAAATGTTTACGCTATGGAACTTATTGCCTATTTTTTATAATCCCCACTAATTTCTAATCTCTCACTTCTAAGGTCTAATATATAGGTTCTAATTTCTTAAATTTGGGTATACTCTATTATTTATTAGAAATTTCTTGACCCTCGAAAAGATGTATTGAGTTTATCTGGATTATCTCTATTATCTGAAAACATGATAATTTTGATAGTTTTAACCGATATTAAATAATAAATACTGAAGTTTTTAAGTATAAGTATTCTTTTAATGTTATTCTTAGTTCCAATAATATTACTCCCGAATAAGGATTCACCCTTAGTATTTCTAAATTTTTAACTAATTCTGAAGCTATTTTTAAAGCATAAGTATAGACTGATTGTGTTCAATCCAATATTTTAAAATATCATAATATTCTTTTTCTGCTAAAGGATGCCATTTTATTTGATATATATTTTCATAGCCTTTTCCTGTACAGCGGTATCATCCACCATATTATCAACATCTTCGCATCTTTTATTTAATTCGGTTAAAACCGATTGATGAACCTCGATATTCTTATCTTCTATTTTAATGTCTTTTGCTTTAAATTTTTTCAATAACTCTTCTAATAATTGAATATCCGAGTTGTTGATTTCAGCACTGATTATTGAAGTGTTCATATGATAAATATTTTTTCAAAGTTAATTAAATTTTTATTAAAAACTGATATATAAGAAAGTGTTTTAAATGCCGTTTTAAATTTTTTCTACTTTCTCTTTGTTTTAATGTGACATTACAATCATTTAATAATCAAATCATTAAAAATTTTAAATTATAAAAACAAAAATAAATTTTAACATAATTAAAATTATTTTTAACTTTATGAAAAATAATTTTTGATATAATGAAACTACCCATACAATGTCCCAGTTGCGATGCTGCCCTTCGCGTAAGCGAATTAACTTGCACCCATTGCGAAACCATCATTCGTGGCAATTACGATTTGCCCTTGTATTTACAACTTTCGAGAGATGAGCAAGCCTTTATACTCAACTTGGTAGCATCAAAGAAATGGCAAAACAAGCCGAATTATCCTATCCCACCATGCGAAACAAAATGGACGATTTAATAGAAAAAATTCAACAACTCAAAAATAAAAAATCATGAAAATCAAAACACTATGGAATTCTTTCGCAAGTCTATCCGACCAAAAACTCACCCTTTGGTCGATAAGTGCCTTGATATTATTTTATGCTGCATGCCTGATAGGTTCTATCAAAATGGACGGAATCCTTCATTTGACTTATGCCAATAGTTGGAAAGAAGTTTTTATCAACAATTCGTTGGTCATTGCTACCACTATAGTAATATTCTATACACTCGGCAAACTTTTCAATTCCAAAACCCGCTGGATTGATATTTTTCAGACCATAGCCATTTCCCTAATCCCAACAATTTTGATGGTGTTGATTACAAGTATTCCGGCTATTGACGAAGCAATAAAAACCATTGCTGACACAGCACAAAACCCAGCCGAAATAATGAAAAACACCACCGATTTACTACTCGTTACCATTTTTAGTTTAGCGATGTTGCCTTTGCTTGTTTGGAATATAGCCTTGCTATTCAACGGATTTCGCACCGCTACCAATACTAAAAAATGGTTTCATATCGTTTTGTTTTTTGTGATCCTATTTATTATGAATTCACTCACTCAAACCTTTATATTATCATGAAAAAAGTCAGTCTTATTATCAGTTTAATCGTTAGTTTTCAATTCCTATTTGCACAAAACCCTATTGGCGATTGGAAAGGAGAACTACAAGTTATGGGTACCAAATTACCTTTGATTTTTCATGTTAAAAATCAAGAAAATCAGTACCGAAGCACTATGGATAGCCCAATGCAAGGAGCAAAAGATATTCCTATTCAAAACACCATTGTTCGCAACGATTCGATTATTTTCGACGCCTCGAATATTGGGATTCAATACAAAGCAAAAATCACAGATGAAATCATCGAAGGAACATTTATTCAAAATGGTATGCACTTACCATTAAAATTAAAACGCTTAAAAGCCAACGAAAGTGCATTAAACCGACCGCAAACGCCACAACCACCTTTTCCTTATGACAACAAAGAGGTAATCATCAAAAACATCATCGAAGGAAACACTTTGGCGGGAACACTCACCACACCCAAAAATTTCGATAAAAAACAACCCATTGTCGTATCTATTACGGGAAGTGGCTCTCAAAATCGTGATGAAGAACTTTTTGGGCATCAACCCTTTTTAGTGATTGCCGATGCTTTGGCCAAAAAGGGCATTGCTTCACTTCGTATGGACGATAGAGGTATTGGAGGCTCAGAAAAAGGGAAAGACGACCCAACAACCGAAGACTTCGCTGGCGATATTGCTTCGGCAGTAAATTATTTACAACAAAATGGCTTCGAAAACATTGGACTTATCGGACATTCCGAAGGCGGAATGGTTGCCCCAATGGTGGCATCTAAAATGCCAGAAATTCATTTCATAGTACTTATGGCAGCACCTGGAATTCCTATCAAACAATTGATGTTACAACAAAATCAAGCTATATTGGCAGATAGTGGTTTATCTAAAGAAATGCAACTCCAAAGTAGCAAGTTTAATGAAAAACTATACGATTTTATCATTAATTATAAAGGAACAGACCTTGCTGTGGATTTGGATAAACATTTTAAAAGTGATTTCTATGCGATGTACAATCAATTAAACGAACAACAATTAGAAATACAATACACTTCATTAGTCAAAATGCTTCAATCGGCTTGGTTTCAGTATTTCATCCAATTCAATCCAGAAGCGTATTTATCCAAAGTGCAATGTCCTGTTTTGGCGCTCAATGGTCGATTGGACAAGCAAGTTGCTTCAAAAGAAAATTTGGAAGGCATTCGTGCGATTTTAGAAAAAAATCACCACAAATCATTTAAAATCATCGCCTTTGACCAACTGAATCATCTCTTTCAAACAGCCACTACAGGCTCGCCTATGGAGTATGCACAAATTAAAGAAACCATGGCACCCACAGTGCTTAATACCATTGTAGAATGGATAAAATCAATCAAATAACCCCGAAATATTTGATTGCTCGTAGCCTTCGTCAATCAATAAGTTGTTAGAATTGGTGGCAGCAACGGCCAATTGGTCACAGTGTTCATTCTCTGGGTGTCCGTTGTGTCCTTTTATCCAATGGAACTGAGGTTGGTAAGTTTTATATAAAGGTATAAAGCGTTGCCATAAATCTGGATTTTTTACTTTTTTATAGCCTTTTTTTACCCAACCATAAATCCAGTTTTTATTGACCGCATCGGCTACATATTTACTATCGGTATAGATATGAATGTTGTGATTGAGACTGTTGATTTTTTCTAATGCGACAATAACAGCGAGTAGCTCCATACGGTTATTTGTGGTTTTTCTATAACCTTGGGAAAATGTTTTTTCGTAATTTTTTTCAGGCACTCGCATCACGATGCCATAGCCTCCTTTGCCAGGGTTTCCACTACACGCTCCGTCTGTATAAATTTCTATCGTCATTAGAATGGCATTGTGTCATCATCTTCAAGATTGTTCATAGAAGAACCCGAAAGATTTGGGTGATCTGGAATATCAAAAGCCGCACTGGGTTGTACGGTTGTTCTAATGGTTTCAAAACCGCTCGGAGTTTCAAATTGTCCAAAATTAGAATCTTGGTAACTGCCATAAAGGTCTAAATCGCCAAACTTTGCAATTTCTTTAATAAATGAAAGCCTTACTTCCCCCGTGGCTCCATTTCTATGCTTAGCGAGGATGATTTCTGCCTGATTGGTAGTGCTGGTCTGTGCACCTTCCTCATCATTATCCCAAAGGTCTATTTTGTAATATTCTGGACGGAAGATAAACGATACAATATCCGCATCTTGCTCTATCGCCCCCGATTCCCTTAGGTCGGACAATTGTGGGCGTTTATTAGTTCTAGCTTCCACGGATCTAGATAACTGAGAAAGGGCAATGATTGGAATATTCAACTCCTTTGCAATCGCTTTTAAGGAACGGGAAATAGTGGAAATCTCTTGTTCTCTGTTACCGCCTTTGCCTACATTTGCAGTCATTAATTGAAGGTAATCTACCATGATGATTTTTACGCCGTGCTGCATGACGAGTCGTCTGGCTTTAGCTCTAAAGTCAAAAATGGATAACGCTGGGGTTTCGTCAATGAATAAAGGGGCGTTTTCCAAAGCCGCTACATTATTAAAGAGGCGTTGCCATTCTTCATCGGACATTTGACCTTTACGCAATTTCTCTGACGAAATCCCCGTTTCCGAAGAAATCATCCTCGTAATCAACTGCACCGAAGCCATTTCTAAAGAGAATACCGCAATAGGCACTTGGTGTTCCACAGCAATATTTCTCGCCATGGATAGGATAAATGCCGTCTTACCCATACCTGGACGCGCGGCGATGATAATTAAATCCGAATTTTGCCATCCACCCGTTTCTTTATCCAGCATTTTAAATCCAGAGGGAATCCCTGAAAGCCCTTCTTTGTCTTTTAAGGCTTTAATTTTTTCAATGGCTTCGCTCACTAAGGTGCTGGCGGTGTCGAATCCTTTTTTAATGGTACCATTAGTAATATCAAAAAATTCTTGCTCGGCACGGTCGAGTAGTTCAAATACATCGGTAGATTCCTTGTAGGAATTATCTATTACCCCAGCCGAAACATTGATGAGCCGCCTAAGGATATACTTTTCTAAAATTACTCTGGCATGGTACTCAATATGAGCAGAAGAACCCACGGCAGTTGTTAAGTCGATGATATAGCCATCGCCACCTGCCATTTGTAGTTTTTCTTGCCTTTTCAGCTCTTGGATTACCGTCATGATATCAATGGGTTTATTATCCCCAAATAATTTCATAATGGCTTTATAGATTTCCTGATGCCTAGGATCGTAGAACACCTCTGGTAGCAATAGGTCATAAGTATCGTCTAGGGCTTTTTTATCAATCATAAAAGCACCAATCACCAAACGCTCTAAATCAATCGCATTAGGTGGCATTTTACCCTGAGAAATAGACAATTCTTTGGCTAAATTTTCATTATTTAATGACGAAATTGTATCCTTTTGTACCATAGGGCAAAGATAAATCTTTTATAGGTTAAAGAAAACTAATGTTAGAAACTAGTGGATATGTTTTTTTTAGTGTTGATTATGAGAGGTATATCAACACTTTATAAATGTTAATAACTTTTTATATAGCACACAACTCATTAAAATAGATTAAATACAAATTAATTCTCTAAAATAGAGGTTTTATCGCTATTGGCTTTACTAGTAAGGGATAAAAGGAGATTCTGTTCCTATAAGTAAAATTGGGTAACTCCCTAAAAATTAACTACCTTTGCAACCAAATTAAAACAATTATGATAAGCGAAAAAATAGAACAATTACTTAACGATCAAATTACTAAGGAGCAATATGCAGCTCAATATTATATGTCGATGTCGGCTTGGTTTTACAACGAAGATTTAGATGGTATTGCCAATTATTTTAGAGTACAAGCCAAAGAAGAATTGATGCACGCAGATAAAATTTTTGATTTCCTAAACGATTTGGGCGGAAGAATCAAAATGGGGGCTATAGAAGCACCGGCTCAGGATTTTAAAAACGTACAAGACATCTTCGAAAAAGCTTTAGCTCACGAAAAAGAAGTAACCAAAAGTATTTTTAATATTTATAAAACTGCCACTGACGAAGGCAACTATGCCACAGCATCTTTTATGCAATGGTTTATCAATGAGCAGGTAGAGGAAGAAGCTTCCGCTTCTCAATTAGTTGCTAAAATTAAAATGGTACAAGATAATAACTCTGCACTCTATTTATTCGACCAGGAGTTAGCACAGCGCACATTTCAAGCAGAAAGCGAAGCCTAATAATAAAAAATTATTTGTAATTTTGTAAGCCTTACGATATGTAAGGCTTTTTTTAATCATTAAAATTACGATAATATGTATACCTATGGTGTAGATTTTCTAAGTATAGAAAATGTTTTAGATATTTTAAACCATCCTCATAAAGCGCAACTCAGCGAACAATCTAAACAGCAAATCCTTAAATCTGAAGAAAATGTTCAGAAAATTGTAGCCTCAGACCGTACTGTTTATGGCATCAACACAGGCTTTGGTCCGCTATGCGACACTAAAATTTCCGAAGAGCAAACGACACAATTGCAGCACAACTTACTCATCAGCCATGCCGTAGGGGTAGGCAAACCTATCGACAAAAAAATATCAAAACTGATGATGATTGCCAAAGTACACGCCCTTTCTAAAGGCTGTTCTGGAGTATCGTTGGAAATGATAGAACGGTTGATATTTATGCTGGAAAAAGATTTAATCCCAGTTGTGCCAGAACAAGGTTCGGTAGGGGCGTCTGGGGATTTGGCGCCATTATCTCATTTAGTATTACCGCTCATCGGATTAGGCGAAATTTGGGTAAATGGTAATCCCCAACCTGCAGGAGAAGTATTAAAACAACATGGCATGGCCCCTTTAAAGTTAAAAGCTAAAGAAGGCTTAGGGTTAATCAACGGAACGCAGTTTATTTTGGCTCATGCTATCTATGGCATAGAAAAAATGGCGTATCTTTTAGACTTAGCAGATATGACCGCTGCCATGTCGCTAGAAGCTTATAGAGGTTCGGCAAGTCCTTTCAAAAAGGAGTTGCATAGTATTAGACCATATGAAGGCACGCAAATGGTAGCCGAGCGTATGCGCCAATTTTTAGAAGGTTCGGAGAATCTTAGTTGCCATGAAAATTGTGGTAGAGTGCAAGACCCCTATTCCATTAGATGTGTACCACAGGTGCATGGGGCAAGTAGAAATGCTTACCTTCATTTAAAACAAATGGCAGAAACAGAATTGAACTCTGTAACGGACAATCCCATCGTAATTAGTGCAGAGGAGGCAATTTCGGGCGGAAATTTCCATGGGCAACCAATGGCGTTGCCTTTAGATTATGCTACATTGGCGGCGGCAGAATTGGGGAATATTTCGGATAGAAGAAGTTACTTGTTGATAGAAGGAAAATACGGTCTACCAAGATTATTAACAGACAGCGAGGCGGGACTTAACTCTGGCTTTATGATTCCGCAATATACCTCAGCGGCGTTGGTTACCGAAAATAAAACTTTATGCTTCCCTGCATCGGCGGACTCTATTCCTACAAGCTTAGGTCAGGAAGACCATGTGTCTATGGGCAGTATTTCGGGTAGGAAATTCAACCAAGTATTGGATAATCTGGTAAATATCTTAGCGGTAGAACTAATGTATGCTGCCCAAGGATTAGAATTTAGAAGGCCATCGATATGTTCGGATATTATAGAAGAAAACTTTAGTATTTTGCGCTCCGCAGTGCCAAAGCTAGAGGAAGATAGACTCATTGGTAAAGATATGCACGCCATCGCCGAGCTTATTAAAGATAGAAAATTCAGAGTCAATTTTTAGCCATTGATAATAGTAATAAACAAAAGCCCTTTGGAAGAAACGATTTCCGAAGGGCTTTTTGATTTTTAACATCAAAAAATAATAAAATATTTATCTTGAAAAAGACCATACGCTATAAGCATCGTTTAACTATTTTCTACCGTAGCAGTATAAAATACCCTTAAGGGTATTTCTAAAAACCCTCATAGGTTTATTCAAAAACCCTTGAGGGAAAAATATAAAACCCTTAAGGATTTTATTCTATGGATACTTATTAAAAATCTATTTCTACGCTATACCTACAATAAATTATAGTATACTACATAGTTTATAACATCTTTATGAATAAGATAAAGAATTACTATAACTTCAGACCAATACTCTTATAAAAAACCGCCTCAAAAGTATTTTTGAGGCGGCTATAAGCGGTTGTTTATTAACTCACATAGGGTTTATTTTAGCGTAACATCATCTACTTGCATCGTAGTTGTAATATCCTTATCTCCTAAATATTGGAAAATGATAAAGCCATTCCCCGTGGCAGGTATTGTAACTTCTCCACTATCTATCCACTGGGAACCGTTACTAGAAGTGTTTCCCTTTGAAATAGTAAATTTGGAAGTAATATCCACCAAATCATTTGGATTTAGCTCTGTGCCAGGTTTATATTTTGTAGTATAGTATACTTTTAACACATCTCCCTTATAGAATCTATCTTGTGTCTTAAATGATAGTTTTGAGGTTCCTGTAAAAGCTGCTGGCATCATAAAGTAAGTACTAACAGGTTCATCACCTTTATGTCCATATGCTTGTGCTTTCAAATATCTATTATTATCTGTTTTGTAATAACCTTGCCCCCAAAATCTATTTCCAGATGCACTATAATTTATAAATCGTGCGTCGTCTATATCGTAGTATTTTGGACCTTTGTTAGACAGCTTTTCAAAATTTTCTGTAAATGATGATTCATAGACGATATTCGTGCCACCATAGACTTTAGAACTATCCAAGAATCTCGGCTGATCAAACTTTACATCATTTAAATCTCTAATATATAACTGCCAGGTTACATTTTTACCAGAAGTATATTTAGAAACTACTACAGTAATATCTCCACTTTCTTGAGGCATTATTTTACCTGCAAATCTAGCATAGCCACTATTCCTTAATACGGCTTTGTTTCCATCTTTATCTACTAAAGTTCTATCAGAGTTTAAATTGTTCACCACATCGGCGTAGGTTAACTTTCCATCTGCTTCTGCAAACTGTACATTTTTGATAGTTACAAGAGTATTAATATTTTCATCTTTAAGGACATCTGTAAGGTTATCATAAACCATAGGCTTTATAGCAGCAATATCCATTTTATCACCACCACAGACTCCAGAAATAAAATCTATCATTTTGGCCTCTTGAATTTGCCCAGTCGGTTTTTCGTAACCAAGTTTTACGACGCCTCTATCCTCCCCTACAGAAAGTCCTTTAGCTCTAACTCTAATGTGTGCACCTACAGGATAGTCGGTATACAAATTACTTTTGTTAATTGCAATCTGAATTCCGGCAGTTGGGTTTTCGGGATTGTCTTGAATGGTTAATTGTTTATAAAAATTCCCACCTTCGTCACTAGAGATAACATAACCATCGAAAATTACATCGTCTGTAATTACATGATTACTTTCATAAGTTGGAGGTGCTGGTGTAGGGGCTAATTGTTTAACCGCAGTAATACTAGAGTTTGCAGCTTCGAACTGATTGTCGCACTTAAATTTCGGCACATCGAATTCATCATTTTTCACACAAGAGGTTAAGGCTCCGAAACTCGCCAAAGCCATTAACGAAATTTTTAAATATGTTGTTGTTTTCATTGTTTTAATAATTAAGATTAAAATCTAAGTTGTAAATTGATAAAGTAACTTCTCCCTTGAGTATAGAAATATTTAGGAGCAAAATTTGGATATTCTCTATCAAAATCTTTTTTAAAGTCCGCGTAATTTACATTTCTAGTTTGTTCAAAGCCACCTGTAGCATAGCTTTTATTATCTAAAAGATTGTTTACCGTAGCTGTAATCATTAGATAATACCTTCCAAATAACCAAGATTTCCCTGCATTTACATTAAGGAAATATGCTGGTGCCAATGCCACTTGTTTGGTAATTCGTTTGTATTCTGCCTCATCTAGCCCAGCATAAGGAGTACCTGTATTAGGATTGTTAACAAAGAAATCTGAACGCAATAATGGTGATGGATCTAAGTAATTTTCACCTAAATAGTTCCAAGTTGCTCCAATCCACCAATATTTTGGTGAGCTGTATTTAAGCCCTAATGAATAAGCCTCTTGCGGCGTACCTCCTTGTCTAAAGTTTTTAATATACGATTTTCCATAGTCTTTATATGACAAGCCATTAGAGAACTTCCCTACGGCGTCTGACACGAAATAGACATTCGGGTTATTTCTATATGTAAACTGTCCATAGCTGGCAACACCACTTGTAGTAAGAGTAGGGGTTATCTTAACTTCTACTCCAAGCTCTCCACCAAGGTTTCTTCGTTCTACATTAGACATCACTTGGGTTACAAAGGCGCTACGCGTATTGGTAGTGTTTCCGCTAGCGTCTACATCGCTTAGTTTAATTCCATCGGCAAAGAAACGCTGTACATTAGTTCCGTTTTGGGTATCTATTAAATACGCTGTTGCTCTCAGCTTAAGTGAAGGGGCATTAACCACATAACTTAAATCATTTGCATTGACCAACATATTCTTAATAAACGGCGCCGTAGTATTATTAACTCTTGGATTGATAAACAAATCATTAAGAATAGGAGCTTGAGAATAATATGCCCCATTATATACTAAGAAGTTTCTTCCATCAATTTTGTAGATTATTTGTCCTTTCAAACCAAAATTCCAAAAATTATAATCTTGAGATTTACCTAATGTATCAGGATACAAATAATGATTGAATTTACCTTCTCTAGAATTGGACGCGTAAGACGCCATTGCTGAAACAAAGACATCAAACTTACCTGCACCAAATTTTAATGATGGATTAATATCCACTTGTTGTTTACGGTAGGTATAATCATATCCAATCTTATCCCCAACTTTTTTATTCGGATTAGCTTCACCATCATTAAAATATCCCGAAAGTTTAGGTTGATTAGAACTTGCAAATGGGTCTGCATTGAGAGCGTATTCTGCACCTAATAAATCTTTAACTTCTCTATATTGATCGGACGCGTAATTCAGGTAAGATACATTAAGGAAAAACTGTGTATTATCCGAAAAATTGTGGGATAGATGTGTAGAGGCATTCCAAACTTTGTCATCATTAACATCATTCACGAGATAATAAACGGCTTGTTTTCTATTTTGATTCGCTCTATAAAGTCTTTTCCAATTAATTTGCGTATAATTTTGATCGTTATTAATCCATCTATTTTTAACTACTTCTAATTGTTCCAGATCACCATTATTAGGGTTGTCTAGCCCTAAAATAAAACTTGGAAGATTTCTGTAATATAAAGGTGATGGGTTCTGTGCATTGTACCAATCTAACCTAGAAGCCTTGTCCTTACCGAATTGGTAAGATACCGTGGTCCACAATTGAGTATTTCTATTTATTTTCCAATAATCAGTCAATTGGAATATCGGTTGAAAGCCCGTTTTCACTCTTTCGCTTCGTTTTTCACCATCTTGCCAACCCCAGTAGGCATTATAGTGTACTCCTCTATAATCTACTACTTCTTGGGTATTCGGGCTAGCAGTACTTCTTCTATATGGCGAACCTATATAATTGAATATTATGGTATGTTTATCGTTTACCTTTTTTTCCACACCTAAGTAAGTACCATAAGCATCATAGAAAGTTCCTTCTTGAATCCCTTCTTGTGCCCATCTTCTAGCCCCCATTACTGTAAAAGCCCAGCCATTTTTATTCATTCCTGATGAATATCTTAAAGCTGTACGGTATCGATAGTTCCTATTAACAAGCGATTGTGTCAATTGGAAACCTTTACGATGCTCACTAGGTTTAATATTTTTATAAATTACTGAGCCTACACCTCCAAAAGCATATTCAGATGGGGAATGGTTTACAGCAATTTCTGGATAGCGTAGAACTTCATTCAATCCACCCCAATTTCCGTAGTCTACATTCCCATTATCTGCATTTGCCATAGAAACCCCATTCATCATCACGCCATTGGTTCTTCCATCAATTCCCCTTGGACGGAACCAATAAGCACCTAAATCAAAGGCTGCAATATTACTGAACACATCTCTGGAAGATTGCAACAGCCCTAATGTAGGTTGAGACTCTACGCCATCAGCATCGTTCACATCATTAAGAACAACAATACCTTGATCTGCGTTAGAAAGATTAGAGTAAAGAGTAATAACCCCCAGATTTTTCTTTTTTTCGTGCTCAGCAACATCAAATTCTAACACCTTTTTTTCGTAATTAGGCTGGGTTACCATCAACTGGTAGTGTCCTGGCATCAAATCCACTAGTTGGAAATAACCGATTTTATCGGCTTTCACATCTTCATCAGACTCTCTTAAATCCACCATTGCATTTTCGATGGGTTTCCCATCGGCATCTTTCACATAGGCATACACCGTAGTTTGTGCGTAGTAAAATGATGCGGGCAATAGAGAGAACATAGAGATTAATGACAATTTTTTAATCATAACATTCTTTTTTACCTTGATTAACTTGAATAAATCAATTATTCATCTACAAAATTAACCTATTTTTATGAAAAGGAATCAGAATTTTAGGATTTTTTTGGTTGATATTTATCAAGCCCATCAGAAGTCTTTTACCAAAGGCGATACGCCTAAGTTCCTTTATTTATGCGAATATATTTTCCTTTTTTACTCAGAAATTAATTAACTTTGTTGCATTAAAAAACAATAAACATATTGTAATGAAAAAAATAATCTCACTATTAGCCCTAAGTATTTTTGTAATGGGCTTTTCCCAAAGAGGAAAACTTAGAAAAATGGCTGCCGTAGGATTTTATAATGTAGAAAACCTTTGGGACACTATCCCTTCTGCCGACTATATCGACGGTACGCTATCCCCAAGCAACCCTAATTTCCACAGAAGTATCCCCGTAGATTCTGTACAGGTTCTACCACACGAAGACTACAGAGGCGAATGGTCTGACGCTAAACTCATCGGAAAAAAAGTAGTGCGTTACCAAGGTTCTAATGAAGACTTTACCCCACTAAGTGGTAAAAATTATGGCACCAAAATTTATAATCAAAAATTAGCCAATTCTGCCCAAGTGATTTCAGAATTAGGAGTATCAGTTACCAAAACTGCTCCAGTTATTGTAGGGCTTTTAGAGGTAGAAAACAGACAAGTAGTACAAGACCTCATCAACCAACCTGCACTTAAGCGTTTTGATTATGGTATTGCTCACTTTAACTCTTACGATTATAGAGGAATTGATGCGGCTATGATTTATCAAAAAAGAAGATTTAGCCCCACTTATATCACCAAAAAAGAGCTTAAACTCTACAACCAAGAGGGGCGCCGAGAGTATACCAGAGACTTACTCGTAGTTTCAGGTTACTTAGACGGGGAAAAGGTTACAATTTTTGTTAACCACTGGCCTTCTAGAAGAGGGGGTGAGGCAATTTCTCTACCTAAAAGAAATGCGGCTGCACAACTCCTAAGAAGCCAAATGGATAGTGTAAAAGCATTGGATCCCAATACTAAAATTATCGCTATGGGCGACTTTAATGATGACCCCATCAGTACCAGTCTTCGTGATTATGTAAAAGCTGTGGGTAAGCGTAAAGATTTAAGTCCAGAGCATCCATTTTTAAACTTGATGTATCCACTTTATAAAAAAGGGGTAGCCTCACTCGCTTATAGAGATGCACCAAATTTATTTGACCAAATTATCGTATCTGAAAACTTAGTTAATAACAATAATCCAAAATCTTATACTGTATACAAAACCGAAGTCTATGCACCGCCTTATCTCATCAATAAAGAAGGTAGTTTTAAAGGCTATCCATTCCGCTCTTGGAATGGCGACCAGTTTACGGGTGGCTATAGTGACCACTTCCCAGTATACACTATCCTTTCCAAAGAAGTAGATTAAAACTAAAATCGCCGCACTCCATTCTGAATGCGGCGATTATATTTAAAATTCATATCCTAAACCAACTAGGAAGAAACTTGGACGGTTGTCATATTTCACTTCTTGTGTTGCTCCGGCGGTTACAGTTTTAATAAATTTTCTCTCATCCTTAGAAAAAGCGCCTTCGTAACGCGCATTGATTACCAATTTTGAAACTCTTACATTAGCCCCTAACTGGTAACCAACAGTAAAGTTTTTAGTCGCATTTTCCTTAAAATCGTGATATGTATTTTCCTTTGCTAAATTATAAGATGCCACAGGTCCTAAAAATACATTGATGTTGCTCACCCCTACATTATACCCTAAAAGCACGGGCACATCAATTCTATTGCTTACTGCTTTCAGCTCTACATCAGACCCAACATTTGTTTTACTCGCAAAGTGAGTGTAGTAGATTTCTGGCATTACAAACATCGCCGTAGCAGGCAAATCTACTTTGGCAGAAAATCCAACATTAAAGCCTGTAAGGTTCTTACCTTTATTATCTACAGCAGAAGCTATATTGCCCTTTAAATCTTCCCATTTTGGTGAGCTTGCATTGAACAATACATTGGTTCTAAATCCAAAACTGACTTGTGCCATCATTAATGATGATGAGGCGATTGCCAAGGTCATAAATAACTTTTTCATTTTTTAATATTTTTATTAATAATTAATCTTCTAGACTCGTTTGATTGTTTTTCAGCATGGTTTCTCTTACTTGCTTAAACAACGCAGAAGAGTAGACAAAGTCTATCAAATGTTGATTGGTGGCTCTTACGATAATATCTTTATTCCCTTCCCACTCTTTCACTCCATTTCTGAGGTAAACAATATTTTCCCCTATCGTCAGTACCGAGTTCATATCATGGGTGTTGATGATGGTGGTGGTTTTATATTCTTCTGTAATTTCGGCAATCAGCTCATCTATTACTATCGCCGTATTAGGGTCAAGTCCAGAGTTTGGCTCATCACAAAATAAATATTTTGGATTATTTACAATAGCTCTTGCAATGGCTACCCTTTTCTGCATTCCACCAGAAATTTCAGAGGGGTATTTCGTATTGGCATTTTCTAGATGTACTCTTCCAATCACTTCTTTTACGCGTTTATTCTTTTCTGTAAAGGTCAGGTTTGTAAACATATCCAGCGGGAAAGAGATGTTTTCTTCCACCGTCATAGAATCGAACAAGGCACTGCCTTGGAATACGGTACCAATTTCGGAACGGATTTGTTCTTTTTCCTCTCTACCCATGGTCACCAAGTTTCTACCATCGAACAAAATACTTCCCGAGGTAGGCTCAAAAACATTGAGTAGGCATTTTAAAAATACCGTTTTACCAGAACCCGATTGTCCTATTACCAAATTGATTTTCCCAGTTTGAAAAGTTGTGGTAATTCCCTTAAGGACTTCTACCCCATCAAAACTTTTTCTTAAATCTTTTACTTCAATCATTAGCTTAAAAATAATTGGGTTGCTACAAGTTCCGCGATGATTATCGTTACCATTGTCCACACCACCGCCTGAGTACTGGCACGCCCTACTTCTAGAGATCCCCCTTTTACATTATACCCAAAATAGGCTGGAATGGTGGCGATTAAAAAGGCAAAAACTACCGTTTTAAAAAACGCATACCATATAAAATAATTGGGCATATAGTTCTGTAACCCCGTAATATAATCTGCCGTCGTCCAATTGCCCGTAGCAATCCCTGCTAAATAGCCACCATAAATACCAAATACAATACTAATGGCAATTAGTAACGGATTGAATATCACATTGGCAACGATTTTGGGCAAAATTAAAAAATTAGGTGAATTCACCCCCATAATATCTAGTGCATCTATTTGCTCTGTAACCCTCATGGTTCCAATACTAGAGGCAATATAAGACCCTACCTTACCTGCTAAAATTAAACTGATAATGGTAGGTGAAAACTCTAATATTAAGACTACTTTAGTAGCATAACCAATAAATTCTAATGGGATAGGAATTCTAGAAGCACTAAAGTTATTATACATCTGAATGGCAACTACGGCTCCCACGAATACGGAGGTAAACAACACTAAACCAAAAGAATTTACTCCCAAATCATTAATTTCCCTCATCAACAATTTGAAAAAAATATTATGCTTCTGCGGGCGTTTCATGACCTTGCCCAGCATCAAAATATATTCTCCTACGGAGACCAACATTTTTCTAATTAACTTTAACATACTGCGAAAATAGTATTTTAAATTGAATATTTACTTATTATTGAGCATTTTCGTCACCTTTAGTCATCAAAATTAAAGTTTTTAAAATAATGACCATATCTAACCCAACACTCCAATTTTTGATATAAAACATATCCATCAACGCTCGTTTTTCCATTCGCAAATCTACATTATCACCATCTCCTCTTAGTCCATTTACTTGGGCTAAGCCTGTAATCCCTGGTTTTACTAGACTTCTCATTTTATAGTGCTCTATTTTGGGCTCATAGAAATTATCTACGGACAGCATATGGGGACGAGGCCCTACCACACTCATTTGACCAAGCAATACATTAATAAATTGAGGGGTCTCATCTAGACTTGTTTTACGAAGCCATCTTCCGATTTTAGTAACTCTTTTTTCAGAAGGTAATTGTTCATCGGAACTCATCGTTCTAAACTTTATACATGGGAATACTTTTAATTTCTGTCCGTACCGTTCTTGAACAAAGAGTATAGGTTTTCCACTATCCCACCAAATTAAAAGAGCTAATATCGGAAACAACCATGTCCCTATCAATATTAAAAACAATATGGAAAATAGAATATCAAATCCACGCTTTAATAGTCTTTGACTAAAGAAATCCAGTGGATAGCGGGTTGGCACCAATACGGGAATCGCCTCAAAATACCTCAATTCATATTGCGAAAAATGGCGATATAGTACATTAGGAACAAAATTAAGCTCTACTCTATATTTTTCGGCTACTTGACTAATACACTTTATAAGGTCTTCATTTTTCTTAGCTTCAGAGGGGAGAAATACCACATCTATACCTTGTTGACGCCAAAATGTAGCGAGCTTCTCTATATCTTCTAATGGGTGATGGTATTCAAAAATTTTGTATCCGTAGTCCGTTCTTTCTTTTATCGTTTGTTTAAGAATGGAAGTCATCTCATCCTCAAATAAAAACATCACATTCCTATGATTTTTCCCTAGCGAACGATAGTACTTTAGCGATGAATAAGTGATAGTTTTAAAGACTACAAACAACATCATTAAAGCACCAACCGTAATATAACGCCGCTCTTCAAAATTAATTTTTGATGAGAGTTTTTCTAATACCAACATTAGAATCGCAAAGAAAATCAATTGCTTGAACACCCGTTCCATATGTCGGGTATAGGTAAGCGTTCGTGGCACATGATAGACTTTAGAATAGCCACTTACCAAAATCCATATTGCCGCTGCCACCAGCATAAACAAAAGGTAATTTTCCCAATTTAGCCCTAGATTTCCCAATGGTTTCTTGATAAAGCCATAAAAATAAATCATCAGCATTAGCAAATCTGCTGTGATAAACAATGGCCTTATATATCTTGAATATCGGGTTTTCTGCATATCAAAAATTATGGAATATTAAGATATTTGTGGGTTTGAACTGAAGCTTGCCACTGTGGATGTTCTAAAATATAATCCGTAATCTTAGGGTACATTTTATCCCGCTTACTCCATTCACTTTGGAGGTAAAGTTTACACTGCTGCCCTACTTTAGTCGCCTGCTGTTCTGCAAATATAAAATCATGCTGATTGAAAATAATACATTTCAGTTCATTTACTTTTGGATAGATGCTTTCTTTCGGCAGACCAGTCTTCTTTGGTGATAGACACACCCAATCGATATGCCCTGTCATTTCATAAGCGCCTGAAGTTTCAATATGGATCGTGCAACCCAAACCTTTTAATTTTCGGGTTAAAATTTCCAGATTCCACATTAATGGTTCTCCACCAGTAAGCACGATGGTTTTGCAATAACTGGCGGCAATGGTTGCCACTTCTTCAGCATCCATTAATGGATGAAGATTTGGATCCCAACTTTCCTTTACATCGCACCAATGGCACCCTACATCACAACCACCTAATCTAATAAAATAAGCCGCTTTTCCCGTATGAGCACCCTCGCCTTGTATGGTATAAAAATGCTCCATTACGGGGAGCATCTTGCCTTGGTTAAGTAATTGTTGTTCTTCAGTATTCATCAAATATAATCCCTGCTAATTTTGTGCAAAGATAAGGTTTTTTGTAGCTAGTGTACCAATATACTAATGTAAAAAGTATTACTGATGTATGAATATACCAGTATAGCAAATACAACTGTACAATGATACATTTTACATTACCCCTTTGTAGGGTTAAAAATTAATTGTAAATTTGCCTCCGTTATGTTACACATTTTCACAGATATAAAATTTTCTCAAAAAAACTACTCCAATAATTTGGTAGTTTCAGAAAATTGTGTAAACACACACACACACACACACACACACACACACACACACACACACACACACACACACACACACACACACACACCAGTGCGAGCGTTCTTATCACGCGCGTAATATTTAGAAAATCTTTTAAATATGCAAGTCTTGTAGCTTTTTCTTATATAGTTAAAGCAATAATTTTTGCATTAAATTTAGTTTTAAACTCAATAAATACCTCTCTCGAAAAGGCTCGAGAGAGGCTTTTTTATGTCTTAAAATATCAAATAATATTCACTTTAAAAAAAATAACACTATGAAAAAAAGTATTTTACTTTTATCTATGCTCACTATAGGGGGTAGCCTCTATGCACAGCAAGAACAAGGTAGAGTAGGGATCAACACCTCTACACCGAAAGCCACTTTAGAGATTGGGGTAGCCAATACTAACTCAAAATCCTCTACTAACGAGGGACTTATTATCCCAAATCTAAGTAAAGATAGGGTAGCGAATATGGCAAATCCTGAGGTATCTACCTTAATTTTTGTAAAAGGGACGAGTTATAGTGGTAGCGATGCGAGAGTATCTGAAGTTATAGCTGATGGCTACTACTATTTTAATGGTACTAAATGGGTAGGTTTAAAAGGGTTACCAGGAGCAACGGGCCCCAAAGGAGATAAAGGAGACACTGGAGCAACAGGACCAGCTGGTGCTAGAGGACCGCAGGGTGTTGCAGGTCCCAAAGGAGATAAAGGAGACACTGGAGCAGCAGGGCCGGCTGGTGCTAGAGGACCGCAGGGTGTTGCAGGCCCCAAAGGAGATAAAGGAGATACTGGAGCAACAGGGCCAGCTGGTGCTAGAGGACCGCAGGGTGTTGCAGGTCCCAAAGGAGATAAAGGAGACACTGGAGCAGCAGGACCAGCTGGTGCTAGAGGACCACAGGGTGTTGCAGGTCCCAAAGGAGATAAAGGAGACACTGGAGCAACAGGACCAGCTGGTGCTAGAGGACCGCAGGGTGTTGCAGGCCCCAAAGGAGATAAAGGAGATGCTGGAGCAACAGGACCGGCTGGTGCTAGAGGACCACAGGGACCTTCAGGTGTAGTAGCGGGAGCTAGAGGGATTACTTACGATGCTCAGAGTAAAACGGTAGCCTTACCAGCAGGAAGCAATAATAACCAAGTATTAAAATGGAACGGTACTGCCTGGGCTCCAGCTACAGAAGCGACTACCAATATTTACAATGCTAATGGAACCCTCACCTCAGAAAGATATGTGAACCTAAACCACCAAAAATTACATTTAGATAATGGGATTACAAATATTTCTGACGGTTCTTGGTTTCCATTAATTGTAAATAGTACCAATTCAGGCGGTGGAGGTGTGGCCATACATCCTAATGATTTTAGCAAAAGGGTAGAGCTCAGTGCAACAAAGGATGGTGATTTTCGTATCTGGACAAATGGAGGAGATAAAGTTTATCTTAATAGAAGTACAGGAAATTTAGGTATAGGCACATCCACCCCACAAAGAAAGTTGGATATTTTGGGAAGTGCAAGAATTGTAGGATCAGAAGGAGACCATTTATTAAGAATACAAAAAAATGGAAGTTCAGATTTTACAGATATAGTAAAAAGAGCTAATGGGGTATTCCTTATTTCAAATAATACGAGCAATGCTTGGAAAGGAGGCTTATCCATTAACTCAGAAGGAAATGTTGGCATAGGGCATGAAAGTCCTACAGAAAAGTTAGATGTAGCAGGAAAAGTTAGAATAAGTTCATTGGCTGGTAGTGGTAATAAATTTGTTTTAGCGGATAATAATGGTACTCTATATAAAGGTCCAAATATTAATACGCCGGTTCCAGAATCTAATAGTAATATGGGATATGTATATGCTGATAACGACGGAGTCCTTAACAAAGCAAAACAAGTAACAGAAAGAGTAACAAGAAATGACTGTTTTACTTACCCTAGTAATCCTGAAGAAGATAATAACTATGACATACCCATTTCAACGCCAGTAAATATCATTTTTGGAGGGACTATAACCAAAATAATAAATTTTGAACACACCTTTTATGCATATGACGATTGTCAAGACCCAAATGAATTTTTTGGGATATGGTATGTAGGAACTCAAGATAATTATATGCCTTATAATAAAAAATATAGAATTAAAGGTTCAAATATTGAGTTCTACCAATGGAATTCTGGAATTCCCAATAGTTCCGGAACAAGATGTACACCAGCAACTCTAACCAAATGTTACAGAATCACTGCCGATGTAATAAAAACATTTAATTAAAAATAATTAATATAAATAAAAATGTATGCGATACTAGAACGAATTCAGCATTACAGAAAGTTATAAATATCCTCCTCTTACAAAAAGCGAAAGGTTTGTGATATGAGTGCAGTAAGCCATCACAACCCGTTAGCCATCGCCTGCCATCCTACTAAAATAGGGGATTATCCCTACAAAAAATAAAGTTTAACCCATAAAAAGTAAACAATGAATACACTAAAAGCCTGGTTGCGTCCCAACCTCCTCACCAAAGATGACCCTAATGATTTTGTGGCCATTCCGCTTTCCAGCGGTAGCATTGGCATTACCGAAGTGATAGAAGCCCTAAAGAAAGAGGGCATGGAAATCCAAACGGAAACGGCATTGGATATTATCTCAAGGTTTAACCGTAAAACCTCAGAACTGGTACTGAATGGTTATAGCGTTAATACCGGTTTGGTCTATATGCGCCCCGCCATTAAAGGCGTTTTTTATGACAAAACTTGGGATAAAGAGAAGCACTCCGTATATGTGGCGATGAACCAAGGGACAGAGCTAAGAAAAGCCTCGGCAGAAACCAAAGTAGAAATCCTTGGCGAACAAGCCAGCCCTATGAGCTTGTTCAATATTACCGATAAAGCCACAGGCAATACAGACGGCACGCTTACCAAAGGTAAAAACGCAGAAATCAAAGGGACTTATATTAAAGTTTCAGGCGAAGACCCTAAAAATGGTATTGTCTTTAAAAACTTAGACAACAACCAAGAAACTAAGCTCCCAATGGAAAATATCGTCCTCAACGAACCTTCGCGTTTGCTCATCCTCGTCCCAGCAGATTTAGCTAATGGCAACTATGAGGTGAGCGTAACCACGCAGTTTAGCAGAAGCGGTACGCTACTAAAAGAGCCACGAACCGAAGCCCTATCTACAACAGTTACCATTGCTTAACTATATAACGCCTTTTTACCTGATAGTAAAGAGGCTTTTTTATTTACTACCGCTCTCTCTCCCCATTACAATAGGACGGTACCTCATACGGTAATATGATAGGGTATCATACGATAGTATGAGACAGACTTACCTTTTGGTAGTGATATTACTAATTTTCTCTACCACCGTTTGGGTGGCGTTAGGCTGTTGGTGTATATAAAATTCGGCATTTTTACCCATTCGTATTACCATATCTTTGTTTTGTAATAAAGTTTTGATAAAATGGATACAGTCTTTAGGCTCGGAAAATGATTGTCCACCGTTGGCTTTAATCAACGCATCTGCTTCGGGATTTTTTCGATAATGATTTCCAAACAATACAGGTACCCCATAAGTTGCCGCTTCCAAAATATTGTGCAGTCCCGCCGAATGAAAGCCACCGCCTACCACCGCGATATCGGCATAAGCATACAACTTAGATAACCAACCTATACTATCTATAATTAACACTTTAGCCTCTTTTAATTGCTCGGTCTTCTGCTCAATATTGGAGTAAAGCAAAGCATCAGGAAATAGCGTTTTAATATGTGATACCCGTTTTAAATCATGAGGTGCAATGATTATTTTAATATGTTCCATGGTGTTGATCCCTTGTGCTATATTTTCTTCTGCTTCCCAAACACTTCCAAAAATAACCAGCGGATTATCTTGTTTAAACACTTTAATAAAAGGAACTTTCTGGGCTTGATGTTTGATGGCTTTTACCCTATCAAAACGCGTATCCCCAGAAACGGATGATTGCCTTAAGCCAATAGAGGTGGCTAAGTCCATAGAGGTTTGGGTCTGATGAAAAAACCAATCCACAGACGGTTGCAATTGCCTCACAAACCATTTTCCATAAGGTCTAAAAAATACCTGCGACGGATAAAATAATGCCGACACCACAAAGACTTTAGCCTGAGCCTGCTTTAAAGCCTTTAATAAATGATACCAATAGTCGTATTTAACGGTAAAAAATATTTTGGTATCAAACGCATTGACAAATTCTTGAACACTATTTTTATTATCAAACGGTAAATAGCAAATGACATCGGCAATATTATTTTTCTTTACCACCTGCTCGTATCCCGATGGCGAAAAAAAGGTGATTAATATTTTATAATCGGGATGTTTTTCCTTTAATGCTTGCAACACTGGTAGACCTTGTTCGTATTCTCCCAAACTGGCAGCGTGCATCCATAGGACTTTATCGTCTTTGCGAAAAGTTTGTTTCACTTTAGACAAACTTTCACGGCGACCCAACCACCCTTTTTGGATTTTTGGATTGAAATATTGCCCCAAGCGAAATCCAAAGGTCAATAATGAAATCAATATGTTATAAAAAAATGCCATCATCTATAAAGGTAAGAGACTATACCATATACCATTAATATAACAAATACCATAATGAATAACCCCACGGCATAAGGCTTATATTTTTTACGATGTTCTACTATCATCATTTTCATTAAAACAAAAAGCAAGAATAAAATGTCCAATAATAAGATCTTTGAAGTCAATTCACTTAACCAAAATTGCCACGCTTGATTTTCTAGCGTGATAGGTACGATAAAATTGGTGTTTTCTGGTGTTGAAGAAGTAAGATAGAATATAACAAAAAGTACTAACGCAACAGTAGGTAAAAAGAAAATCATCTTTTTTGTTCCCCAAGCATCTGGCGTTAAAGTTATATCAAAATGAACAGGAATTTTATTTGGCAATTTAGGGTATATCAAAACGGCTTTTACAAAAAGAAAAGCTAATATAAGTCCATTCAGTATATCAAAAAACAACAACATTATAATAGGGTTTTAATAAACCTAAGTTTATGCGTATGTTTATTTTGCTCTTGATTAAAAATTCCGATAGAATCTAAAACATCTATTCTAACTTTGCCATGGGCATGGATGATTTTGTTGTCTTCCAGCATCATTCCTACATGATGAATGTACCCCTCTTCATTTTCAAAAAAGGCTAAATCGCCCAATTGGGCTTCTTCTATAAAATCTAATACCACACCTTGTTCTGCTTGTTGATAGGCATCTCGAGGAATAGAAACACCATTGACTTTATATACCAATTGGGTAAATCCGCTGCAATCAATTCCGAAAAAACTGCGACCACCCCATAAGTAAGGAACATTTTCAAATTGCCTTGCCAACAGCCCAAGTGTTTCCCTTTTCGTTTCCGTTCCATCAAAAGCTTTATCCGACTCCACCTCAGCCCCTATAGATAAAAGTATCGTCCCGCTACCTGTAGTTACCACTTTATAAGGTTGAGCCACTAAAGTTATCTTGCGTTGTTCCAAAAATTCATCAGAAACAACTTTGAGTTGCTTGGTATCTACCCAACCTTCGTAGTCATCGAAGTGCATTTTAATTTTTGTCCAATTGGCTTGAACTTCCAGAACATCCGCAGATTCTCCATACAACATTTGCGTGACCATTTCGGCTTTATCCGATTTATCCGAACGCACGGGAACAACAGAAACTTGGGCAATGGCTTTTTTCATAAGGTAGATTATTTTTTAAGGGCTAAATTTAAACCATCTCGCAATGGTAAGATAAGGTTTTCAAAATCGGGATCTTCTGCTAATCGTTGATTGAGTTGTTTGATGTTGAGCGTAGATTTTTTCTTAGGATTTTCATCTAAAACTTTACCATACCACAATACATTATCAAACATCAGCACGCCGCCAGAATTGAGTTTAGGCTTCACTAGTTCAAAATACTGTACATAGTTTTCTTTATCGGCGTCTATAAAAACTAAATCGTAGGTCTCGGTAGTATGTTCTAAAAACTCTACGGCATTTTCTAACTTAAATTTTATTTGAGAAGCATATTCGCTTTCGGTAAAATATTTTTTCGGTAAATAGGCTAAATCTTCATTAATATCTAATGTGGTAATAGTGCCACCCGTGGCTAAACCTTCTGCCATACAAAGCGTAGCATAACCCGTAAATGTTCCTATTTCTAAAATAGATTTTGGGCGTAAAAGTTTAGAAATGATACTTAACAAACGCCCCTGCTGATAGCCAGAAATCATATGTGGCTGAGTAGTTTTTTGGTAGGTTTCTTTCCTTAACCGTTTTAAAAGCGCTGGCTCTTGGGACACATGATCTTCCAAATAGCGATCCATTTCTGGGCATTGTTCTTCAAAAAAACTCATAAATTTTCTTTCAATAGTTGTTCTACTTCTGATTTTAGTTTTGGTAAATGATTAATTAAAATCGCCCATATATTTTCATCGGAAATATTATCGTAAGCATGAATAATCAAGTTTCTTAACCCAATGATAGAGCGTGCCTCTGAAATATTTTCTAAATAAGTAGGGTCTAATTTAATTATCTTATTAACCGCTTCACCTATAATCTCTAAATTCCGTTCAACCGCTCTTTTGAGCATTACATTTTGTATATACGAAAAAAAATCTTTAGGTATCGTATTAAAAAAAGACTCTATCTCTTCAATAGAGTTGGATATATCGTAAAGATATTTTTCTACTTTATGAGACATAGACAGGCTGTTTTGTTTGGTTAATCGATTGGATTAAAATGGGATTCTTTAAAGTTTGTTGCTCTACTAAATCTACTTTCCTTTTAAATAATTGCTCTAAGCTCTCCTTTAAAGAAAGAAAATTATCAAAATACTGATGTAAATCCATGTCCTGAAACTTCACCAAAAAGTCTATATCACTACTCTCGTTAAAATCTGGCGTAAGCACCGAGCCAAATACAAACAAATCCTTAACCTTATGTATTCTACATAAGTCGTTTAATGTGGTACTTTGAAACTCTTGGACTAACATAGTACAAAGATAAATAAATTTCAGAAAGAAAAAACCTCACAAACCCAATATGGCTGTGAGGCTTATCTATCTTTTGCTAAAAAAGCTTATTTTTTAACGGGTGCAATGTTCATTAGTTTCATAAACTCATCTAGTTTTGGCATAATGATAATTTCCGTTCTACGGTTCTCTGCTCTACCCGATACGCTCATATTGGTCGTTTTAGGGTTGTATTCGCTACGCCCACCTGCCGTAATTCTAGACGGGTCTACACCAAACTGATTTTGTAATATTTTGGCAACTGCCGTTGCTCTAAGTGCTGATAAATCCCAGTTGTCTTTCGGTAAGTTGCTGGAGTTTAAAGGCACATTATCTGTGTTTCCTTCAATCAACACTGAATATTTATCATAATCGTTGATGACTTTTGCTACTTTTCCTAAGACTTCCTGTGCAGAAGGCTGTACATTATAATCTCCCGTCTTGTATAACATTTTATCCGATAGAGAAATCATAACCACACCTTTTAACACTTTAACCTGAACATCTTGGTCGGCTACATTATCCAAAGAACGCTTGAGTTTATTAGACAAAGCTAAATTTAAACTATCGTTTTTGGCGTTGGTAGAAATCAATTGTTTGATATAAGCATTAGAGGCGTTAATTTCGCCAACCAATTTATCAATATTCGCCGAAGATTTACCACTATTAGATAAACACGCATCTAGAGAAGATTTTAACGCATCGTTTTGACGATTTAATAAATCGTTTTGGCTGGTAAGTCCTGCGTTAGCCGATTTTAAATCTTGAATTTCTCTTTGACGCTCAGCTGCACTTTCTAAACAACTTTTATAATTTAGATTCAGTGCATCGAATTGTTTTTTACTCACACACGAAGTCAGCGCTAGTGCCACCGCTCCTAATGTGAAAACTTTTGTTAATTTCATTATATTTTTGTTTTAGTGTTTATTGTATAATTATCCTTTGTACTGCCCCATCGCAATAAATTTCTCTTGTCGCTGTTCTTCCAGTTCTTTACCAGAGAATTTTCTAAAGGCTTTAATATTATTAAGAATAGAAGATTTTACATTATTAAATGCCACACTTGGGTCGTAGTGTGCGCCTCCTAGCGGCTCTTCTATAATACCGTCTATGATTTTTTCTTTTAATGAATCTTGTGCAGTTAGTTTCATGGTTGAAGCGGCTTCCTCTTTGTGTTCCCAATTTCTCCAAAGAATTGCCGAACAGTTTTCTGGCGAAATCACTGAATACCAAGAGTTTTCCATCATATACACTTTATTACCCACGCCAATACCCAACGCGCCACCACTCGCACCTTCGCCAATGATATAGCAGAAAATAGGCGTTTTGAGTTGGCACATCTCGAAAATATTTCTTGCAATAGCCTCGCCTTGTCCACGCTCTTCCGCTTCTAATCCTGGATAAGCCCCTGGGGTATCAATAAAAGTGACCACAGGAATATTAAATTTCTCTGCCAATTTCATTAGCCTTAGTGCTTTTCTATAACCTTCGGGGTTACTCATTCCAAATCTTCGGAATTGTCTTTCCTTAGTGGTTCTTCCTTTTTGGGTGCCAATCAGCATCACAGATTGACCATCTATTTTGGCTAATCCTCCCACCATAGCGGCATCATCGGCAAAGTTTCTATCGCCGTGAAGTTCTACAAAACTCCCCTCATCGGCAACCCCTTTGATATAATCTAAAGTATAAGGACGGTCTGGATGACGAGATAACTGCACCCTTTGCCACGGGGTTAGATTACCATAAATTTCTTTTTTCTTTTCGATGATCTTATCTTCTATCTGGCTACACGCCATTTTCATATCTACACCGCTTTCTTCTCCTACTAACGAACACTTTTCGTATTGCTCCATCAGCTCTTTTATCGGGGTTTCAAATTCTAAATATTCCATAGTTTAAAGGTCTGTTAAAGTTTCAAATTTAGTAATTTTTTTCAAATTGATGATTCAGATTAAATATTAATCCAAAACTTCTAATGCCTTATGAATTCTATTTAAACTTTCTTGTTTACCGATAATCGCCATTAAATCTGGAACATCGGGACCTTTTAGTTCACCAACTAAAGTCAACCTTAGCGGCATCATCACTTTACCCATACCTAAACCGTTAGCTTCCGCAAAGGAATGAAGGCTTTCTTTAATATGCGCTGGTGTAAACTCTGTTGTTTCTAAAGCCGTTGCCAGTTGAGTCATAGTCAGTTTTACATCGCCTTTCCATGCTTTTTTTACTCCTTTTTCATCATAGCTCGTAGGCGCTTCAAAGAAGAAACGCCCTTCCTCATAAATATCTTTTACAAAAGTAGCACGCTCTTTCATTAAGCCAATTACTTTAAGTAAAGTTTCATCAGAAACACCTTCTAAGTTAACGCTTTCTAAAGCTTTTAAGTCTGATAACAGCTCCTCATTAGATTTTTTCTGTAAGTATTGATGATTGAACCATCTGGCTTTATCTAAACTAAATCTCGCCCCTGCTTTATGGACTTTATGCAAATCAAACTCGTTAATCATGTCTTGCATAGATAAAATTTCCTTATCTTCGGAAGGTGTCCACCCCAATAGCGCCACCATATTGATAAATGCATCAGAAAAATACCCCGATTCGCGATAACCTTTCCAAACCTCGCCGCTTTCTGGGTCTTTAAAATCTAATGGAAATACGGGAAAGCCAAACTTAGCCCCATCTCTTTTGCTTAGTTTACCCTTGCCTTCTGGTTTTAGAATTAATGATAAATGTGCAAATTGCGGTGCTTCCCAACCCATGGCTTCATAAAGCAAAGTATGTAGTGCCATAGACGGCAACCACTCTTCCCCACGAATCACATGGGTAATTTTCATTTCGTGGTCATCAATAATATTAGCAAAGTGATAAGTCGGCATACCATCATTTTTCACCAAGACTTTATCGTCTAAATCATTTGTGTTTACACTGAAATTCCCGCGAATAATATCCTCTAGGCTAATGACTCTATCCATAGGCATCTTAAATCTTACCACATAAGGAGTTTGCTTAGATAGTAATTCCTCTACCTCTTCTTTTGATAAGCTGATGCTGTTTTTAAGTTGATTTCTTGTAATATGGTTATAGGCAAAAACCTCGCCTCTGGCTTCGTATTCTTTTCGTATGGCGTCTAGCTCTTCAGGGGTATCAAAAGCCAAATACGCATAATCTGTCTTTAGAATATCTTGAGTATATTGGTCATAAATGGCTCTACGCTCTGATTGGCGATAAGGTCCATAATTTCCGCCGTGCTTTGGACTTTCATCTGGGATAATGCCGCACCATTCTAGCGCTTCCATAATATAATCTTCTGCACCTTCCACATATCGTGCTGTATCGGTATCTTCAATCCTTAGCACAAAATCGCCGCCTTGATTTTTAGCAAATAAATAATCATATAACGCCGTCCTTACACCGCCTAAATGCAAAGCCCCCGTAGGACTTGGGGCAAAACGAACACGAACTTTATCCATAACAGAATTGGTTTTTTGATGTTAAAATCTTTTAAAAACGCAAATTTACAGAAAATAAAGGTTTTTTAATGGTTAAAAATTTATAATTTTGCTGTCAATAAATTTAAGACAATTATGGAAATAGGCGAAAGACCATGGGGCAAATATTATGTTTTGGCAGATGAACCACACTACAAGCTAAAAAGAATAGAGGTTCTACCAGGACATCGACTTTCCTATCAATACCATCATAAAAGACAAGAAACTTGGACCATTATCCAAGGAACTGCCCAAGTGACGTTAGATGGCATTGATACAATTTATGAATATGGCGATACCGTATTGATTCCTCTAGGCGCCAAACATAGAATAAAAAATGTGGGTGAGGATGTGCTTATTTTCATTGAGGTACAAATGGGTACTTATTTTGGGGAAGACGATATCATCCGTCTACAAGACGACTATTCAAGACAATAATCTGGATAAATGAAAGTCATTAAAGTATTAAAACCCCTATACTATCTAAGAAGCTATATGAGGTTTCTGTTACCAAAACCTATTTTGGATAAAGAGATAGCACGATTAGAAGCCTCAATTTTGGAATATGAAAAAAAAATTTTAGACCAACGAATTAATTACTATAATAATTTACAAGAAGTTACAAAAATAAACGCCCAAATAAAAGTAAAAGATTTAAGACACCCCATAACTCCTAAATCCTATTATTTTGATACTTATGAATATGCTAGATTTTTTGATGAAAATTTGTTTCTCGATTTTGAATTTGGTGATGTAACGCATATTCCAAATACTCCCAGCATTGTAAAGAGTAGACCTATTTCTAATAATAATCAAAATAGCATTCTATTAAATCTTGATAAAGCTCGTCATTTTGTATGGATAAAAAATGATATACCTTTTGAACAAAAGAAAAATTTGTTAATTGGGCGTGGTGCCATAGTACAAAATCATCGTATTAAATTCTATAATCAATATTTTGGGCATCCCTTATGCGATTTGGGACAAACCAACACCGAAGGGGGGAATCCTGAATGGGTAAAGCCTAAAATATCTATTGAAAAACACTTAGATTATAAGTTTATCCTAAGTTTGCAAGGAAATGATGTCGCTAGCAATCTTAAATGGATTATGTCTTCTAATTCCATTGCGGTAATGCCCAAACCCACTATTGAAACTTGGTTTATGGAAGGAACTTTGGAAGGTGGCAAACATTATATCGAAATAAAACCCGATTATTCTGATTTAGAAACTCAACTAGATTTTTACATCAACCACCCTGAAGCTTGCTTAGAAATTATTAAAAATGCAAACACATATTGTCAACAGTTTTGGAATACTGATATTGAAGATTTATGTAGTTTAAAAGTACTGAGAAAATATTTTGAATTAACTATCAATTAATTTTTAAGAAGATTTTCCCACGCCTTTTTAGTCGTTGCAAATTCATTATCTAAACTATATTTCTCTAATACGAACTCTGACGCTTTTTTCCCTTTTGCTAAAATGGATGTTGCATTTTCATTAAATAAACTAATCACCTGTTTTATTGTTTTTACAAAAGCAATGACATCACCGTCTGGTATAGGATAAGAAAACTCAGAATCTAAATATTCTATTCCTGCCTGCCCAGCATAACCAATTACACAACATCCACAAGCCATAGCTTCTACAGGAGGTAATCCAAAACCTTCTCTATGATTAAAAGATAAAAAGATAGCCGATTCTTTCATGTGTTTTGCGATTTCATCTTCCGCTAGGTTATCCAAGGCACACAACTCCCAACCTTCGGTAATAGATTTTGCCTTTAAAATACATATAATTTGCTCAGAATCCTCTGACAATTTTCTAGGCATATAGCAAATTTTCTTTTTTTTATCACAGCTATAATGAAAAACCTTATCATCAATACCTAATGTAATTTTTTGAATATTAATATTGGGGAAAGTATATTTTAAGTATTCATAAGCTACATCAGATGCCACTATTACACCTAAGCAATTAGTATTCAAATATGGATTATCTTTATCATATTCAAATCCATAATGTTGAAATGTATAAAAGCAATTCTGATTAAAAATCACATACTTCCTACTCCCTAATGCTTTATGCATATTTTTACCATAAATTTCTGGCATTACTATAATAGCGTCTGGCTCTATCATGGTATCATTACTTTTATTAAATACTTTTTTAATTGTATTAAAAATAGTTTTTTTCTTAGCCCCCAAACTTTCTAAAACACTAAAGAAAATATTATAATTATATATAGTATGTCCACTTGAATACCAACTATTTTTTCTCTTCTCCTTCTTTTTGAGCAAGAGAAAAGCTCTGTATTTCATTTGGTTTAACATCTGTACTTGACGGTATATTTGTTTTACACCGCCTGTTGGCTTATCATTAGATGGACAAAAAAAATAGATTGATTTCATTAGTTATTTATTAAAGTATGAACCCATTGTTTTAAAGTGTATTGTTCAACAATTTTGGGATCAACTGGTTCATAAGGAGTAGTAAAAAACTCTTTTGGTATTAAAATATGGTTTGAATCAATTACACAAATATTATTTTGGTTATAAAAATCATAATGTTTTATGTTTGGATTATCTGTAATGAGTTTCTTTTGCAATCCTAACGCCTCAAAGGGTCTAAAAGAAAGCCCTCTTTGATTATCATGCGCCAAATCTATCAATATTTTAGACCTATTACTTATCTTATATGATTCTGAAAAAGGCACTAAAGCGTTAGTAGTAGTAATATATCTAGACTGTTCATGAATTTTTTCTGCTCCACTCAAATGATTGTACAAAATAGCTCTTGCAGAGATACCGTTGGAATTAAGATAATCTAATAGAAAGATTAGTTTATCTATCCGTTTATCCTCTGTTCCCCAGAATAAAGCATCATAAATAATATCACGCTCAGAGTTTCCAAGTTGCTCTGCAAAGAAAAAATTTTGATTCTTTATAAAGCCATAAGTATTGCAATCTGAAGCATCAAAGCTGAAACATTGATCAAAATAAGAAATAGTGTCTATCTGTTTTGGAATCTTATCAATACTATCCCAAAAAAAAGCTTTTAAACATTCAGTTTTTAGCCTCAACTTAGACAGATTCTCTTTAGACAGCACATCAGGTCGATTTACAATAATCTGGTCATAGCTATAGTTATTATGAATTATCTTATTTAACTCGGTATATTGTTTTTCGTCTTTTAAGTTTCTGTTCAAAAAAGTTTTCATAAAAAAGTTCTGAATACGCTCACCGGCATTTTTATATTTATACCTCTGCGTATAGGCACTTATAACATGAGTAACCTTCATACCCGAGTATTTTTTCAATCCGTCATAAACCACTTCATTAAATCCATAGTAATCAGGTGAAATAAAAAGAAGCTTTTTCATCTCTTATCAATTATACGGTAAATCCAGTTGCTAAAACTATAATATGATTCTATATCTGGGTGTGCAATATAAGGCTTTTTGATAAATTGTGCTACATCAGAAGATTGCCAATTATCATCTAATACCAAAACATTGTTTTCATTGTAAAAGTCATATTTCTTAACCAGAGGATTATTCGTAATAAGTTTTTTTGAATATCCTATGGCCTCAAAGCAACGAAACGATAAACCTTGATGTTTTGTATTCTCTACATCTATTAAAATATTAGACGCCATACTTGTTTTTATACTTTGCTCAAATGCTTGACCTGACTTTTCAAAGTGGATTAACAAACTTTCATAAGGCTTTATTTTTTTCTTATTATGGCAAACAACAGTCATATTTTGAGATATACCCAATGCTTCGAAGGTTTGAGATAATTTTGCTAAAATTGCCATCCTATCCTTCATAAAAGTACCGATAAAAAAAACATCTTGCTGAGTAGCATTTGGCATTGATAGATAATCAAAATAAAAATTAGTAGTATGAAATATATTAGAAAAACGATGAACATCCTGTTTATCAAAAACATAAAATTTATCAAAATAAGGTATTCGTTTTTCTGCTAATGGAAACCTCCGCATACCGTCCCACTGATAACCAATAAGGAAGTTCGACTTATCTTTTACCATTTTGAGAACAGTCTCCGAGAACAAATCTGGACGAATAATTAAGGCATAGTCTACATTTCCCCATGTTTCTATAAGTGGTAATTGCATTAACTCTTGGAAAATTGCAATTTTTTCAGGTTTATATAACCGATTATTAAAACATATTTTTTTTACTCCATGCACAACAGTATCTTGCCAAGAAAGTTGTCTTTTCACATTTTCATCATGAGGAATGAGGTATACAGTAAATCCTAAATACTCTAGGTTTTTCCTAAAACATTCTGGTAACCCAAAATGATTAGGCACCCCCAAAATGATACTTTTCCCTTCAAATGGCAGAATCATATATTACGAATATTATAGCCTTGTGCTTCAATATAAGGCAGCCAAAAATCTAACTCCTTATCCCAACGGTGGCAACCCATTGGTAACACACCTTTATTAAAAGCAAATGCTTTCTCTTGCTTATTTTCTATCGCAAACAAACATGCTTCACGATAACTAGGTTTCTTAAAATTAAGCGAATGTCTTTGGGGCTCTATACTAAAAAAAACATCTTCAGCATAAAATGCTTGTTTATTCTCAGGTTTTAGATATATCTTTACAACTTCGGGTAATTCATTAAGTATCTTAATAAAAGTCTCTCGTTTTCTTAGCGAAAGTCCCCCGTTTCCCACTTCATTATAAAGTAAAGATTTGTTTTTTTGAGCCAATTGATTACCACGATAGTTCAACTGAGTTTTAAAAAAACATAGGGTATTATCCCATAGTTGTTTAAAAAGAGGAATACGATTTTTGCGCCTTAGCCAAGGTGCACCTACATAATCATAATCTTTCCTCATCCAATCATCTAAGGTATTCTTAAAGATAAAAGCATCTGTTTGGCATATCAATAGGTAAGGGGTTGTAAATGATTGATAAAATACCATACTAAGCATTAATCTATTATATCCATAAATCCCTTTAAAATAAAATGGTTCAAAGGCCTTAACTTTAAATTGAGCCGTTGGAAATTGTGTCTCGTAGTAAGTAAGATTAAGCCCTTCGGGATAAATAAAAACAATATCATACCCACCCAGAACTTTAAAAGTTTGCAATATCGAAATTTCTTCTAAAGGTGTAGGATTTTCCTTATAGATGGGTATGATAATAGTAACCATTTTATGATTTCTTAAACTCCATTATCGTTTTTTCAATAATTGCCACGCAGTCCATCAATTGTTCTTCTGTAATTACCAATGGTGGGGCTAAACGGATAATATTCCCATGCGTTGGTTTGGCTAACAATCCATTTTTGGCTAAATCTAAACACAAATTCCAAGCGGTAGGGCTATCTTGTGAATCGTTAATTAAAATGGCATTCAACAATCCTTTACCACGCACTTGGTAGACTAAATCGGTTTTTGTGATAATTTTCTTCATTTCCTCACGGAACATCTGTCCTAAACGCTCTGCTCTTTCGGATAGTTTTTCCTCTTCTACTACATCTAGTGCTGCTATAGCCACAGCGCAAGCCAATGGATTGCCTCCAAAAGTAGAACCATGTTGCCCTGGGTGGATCACTTTCATAATATCATCATTTGCTAAAACAGCAGACACAGGATACATACCACCAGATAAAGCTTTACCAAGTACTAAAATATCGGGTTGAACCTCTTCATGATGACAAGCGATCAATCTTCCTGTTCTGGCAATTCCTGTTTGCACCTCATCAGCAATGAATAATACATTATGTTGTTTACATAATTCTTGTGCTTTTTTCAAAAAGCCTTCGGTTGGTACATAAACACCTGCTTCCCCTTGGATAGGCTCTACTAAAAATCCTGCGATTTGGTCGCCTTCTTCTTGTAATACTTTTTCCAAAGCATCAATATCGTCATAAGGAATACGCACAAAACCTGGAGTAAAAGGTCCATAATTATTATGCGCATCGGGATCATTAGAGAAAGACACAATAGTTGTAGTCCTTCCGTGGAAATTATTTTCACAAACAATGATTTTCGCATTATTTCCTTTGATGCCTTTTACTTCGTAAGACCATTTTCTGGCCAATTTAATGGCTGTTTCTACGGCTTCTGCCCCAGAGTTCATTGGTAATACCTTATCAAAATCTAGTAACTTTGTAATTTTTTCTTCGTAAAGTCCTAATTTTGAGTTATAAAACGCTCTGGAAGTCAAGGCGAGTTGCTGCGCTTGGTCTACTAAGGCCTTTACAATTTTTGGGTGCGAATGCCCTTGGTTAACGGCAGAATAAGCCGATAGGAAATCGTAATATTGTTTACCTTCCACATCCCATACATGTACTCCTTCGCCTTTGTCTAATACTACGGGTAGCGGGTGGTAGTTATGAGCGCCGTGGCGGTCTTCTAAATCAATGAAATACTGAGAATTCTTAGTGTTCGTGTTTTTTGACATTATCAATCTGTTTTAGTTAATGGCAAATTTACAAAAATTTAAGTTAAAGCAATGAACGATTTGAATCCCCTTAAAACCTGCTTAGGTTTTACCCCAAATCACCGCAGGTTTTATATAAAATCAGGCGTGGTTTCTTACGAAACCACGCCTGATTTTTTACCGCCCTATTGCAAAGGTTTTACAAGAGGTTATGGATTAGCTTTTTTTATACGCTCAAAGCCTGCCGCTTTCATCGCGTCTAATATGCGTTTCCCTGCTCTATAATTAACCCCTACCGAACGGATTAGACTTTGGTTAAAATCCTTTTCCGTAGCAGCACCACTACTGCTGAGTGTTGGGTAGAGTGTCCCCAACTTTTCTAACCTTACTTTTTTACCTTCTGATAAAGCTTCTTGGGCTACATTTTCCAAAGCGATTAGCACCCCTTTGATATCCGCCTCACTTAGGGCAGAAAACTTCTCTATTTGCTTTACCAAATCGTCTATGGTTAGCTCCCCATTGTTAGCCACTTGGGCATACCACTTTTTCTCTCCACCGCCAGCTACACCTGGCTGTCCTTTTTCTATTACATTGTACTTGATACTCATAATTTGTTTATTTTTTATTAAACTTTATTTTCTATTTATTGTTGCAATACTAATTTTCTTCTTCCATAGGGCAATAGCCATATAAAACACCGCTCTTCTCTCTACCCTTTAAGTTTGCCTTTTTTCTTTCGCTTTTCCTGCTTCCTGCCATAGATAAAGTTGTTTTTCTATTCTGATGATTTCGCTAAAAATATAAATCATTTGTTTTTCTTTCAACAGTTGGTATTCAAAACTTAATCGCATATAGAACTTTAGTTTTTCTATTATTTTTTTGAGACTTTCAAAATGCTTTTGTTGGCTTTTACCTTTGCTACTGGCAATGGCATGTATTTTTTCTACTAGGGCTAAATTCACTTTTCTGATGCGTTCTCCTATCATATAATAATATTTTTTAGGGTAAGTATGAACCACTCGATCTAAATAGATATGAAACCGAAACACCAGACGGTATACAGGAATTTTAGCTAATTCTATCATTGGATTTGTAATTGGGAATACATCATTTTAAGTTCTGGGTGTAGGGTTGCTTTCATTTGGTTTTGACTAGGGATAAATGTAAAACTCATATATTGGGCAATTTGTTGCGGTACACAAGAAACAATATGATGAACATACCGATAAGTATGGGCTTTACAAAGGATTCCGAAGTAGGAGTTTAAACGGTTTTCTATACGCTCCAAATCCGCTACGGTTAGCCATACCTGCCCTTGTTTTATAGCGGTGCTATACGCTTCTATTTCTTTTATAAATTGGTAGATATGTTTTTTTATACGCTTACTGATGTAGGCTCTATACGGTTTGATATACTGTCCGAGGAAATAAAACCCTTTGGTATAGTGCTGAAAATAGATTTTTTTCGGGTGGAGTTTTAGTTGCATTTCTGCCAACCAAGTATTGATTTGAGGGATGATGTCCAGTAGTTTTTCTCTATCTCTATCCACCAGAAGGAGGTCGTCCACATAGCGACCGTAATATTTAAAATGGGCTTTTATTTTGTGGTCTATATCATTAAGATACACATTACTAAACAGCTGACTGGTAAGGGAGCCGATGGGCAGCCCACAAGTCTCTGCGGTACAGAATAGGCTTTTACTAGCAGGGATACGCGCCCAGTAGGATAGTGGCGAGCAGCGTCTGGCACTAGTAGAGACATCGTGCAATACCACCTGGCGGATAAGATAGTGGAGTACATCTTGCTCGGTCTGGGTAATGTTGAGCGCAGAATAATCCAAATATTGTTCTATCTTCTGCCAGAGCAGGTTTCGGTTGATGTTCATAAAATAGCCGTTAATGTCCAGCTTTAGCACATAAGCATCTTGAGTATAATTAGCCGTGGCTTTTCTTAGGAAACCTTTGGCTCTTTCTATCCCAAACAATGTACCTTTCCCCACTCTACAGCTATAACTATCGTAGATGAATTTTTGGTCTAAGTGTTTATAAATGTATTGATAAATCAGATGGTGTACTACCCTATCCCGAAACCTTGGGGCAAAGATTTCCCTGTCCACAGGTTTGCGTGTAACAAAGACTTTAGAAGGTAGCGGGGTATAGTTTCTCTGGATAATGTCTTGGTAGAGTTGGGTAATTTCCGTTTCGTAATTTACCTCAAAACGAAGTTGCTCAGGCTTCGTGCGTTTGTTTCTTCGGGCGGCGAAGTACGCTTTGTACAATTGCTGATAGAGGAGCTTACTCATAAGGCAGTAATTTTTTTAGTTTTTGTACTAGGTTAAAAGCATCTATAGGGGTGGCAGATTCTATTCTAAACTGCTGTATCATTTTCGTTAATTTTTCGTAGGGCAGGGTATTTTGCTCTATTTCTTGGATAAGTAAGTCCTGTTGGTTTTGTAAGTCCTTCAGCTGGTGGTGTTTTTGTATTTTTAGGCTACTCCATATTTCGTAGGGTGTGGTGGTGTGCCACGGTTGGGTTTTTAGCAGAACATATTCTGGTGTTTCTGTTGCAATTTGAGCTTGGTAGTGGTTTTGGCAATAGTCTATATAGCGGGGCAGTGCCATCTCTGGGAACCCCATACTATGCACATGGGTATTGGCATTTTTATAGAAACGGGTATGCACTTTCATAGGTTTAATGTGTTCTGTAAAGTACATCGCGTGCTGATTATAGCACTTTCTAAAGCCACCTTCCTTAAAGAAACACAAGCCAGCTTGCTGATGAACTCCTACTATATTTAGTATATCATGAATAGTCATAGGTTATATATTTTTTATTTAAATTAACTTTATAACATAAGTTCTAAAAAGTGCAAAAACCGTTTCCCAAAAACAAAGGGAAACTAAAGCCTACTTGCGTTATAATAAACACTCTGTGGAGCTATTCCTGACGACAGCGGAGCGGGCGACCCCAGTTGCGATTGTTGTTGTTGTTGTTGTTGTTCGTGTTGCTATTGCTATCATTGAAGTTCAAGTTCCAAGCGTTGTTACTACTATTAGGAGAAGACGACCAGAACCAGCCGCTATTAGCACCTGGAGCAGGATTCCAACTGCCCGAAGAACCAAAAGCCCAAGCCCGAAAAGGCGAAGCCTAACGGGAACGGGCGGCAACCCAACAACCAAAATAAGTTTACTTTTAATCTTACCTATGCCTATAGATAAAATGGGTACTGCCCCATACCTTATCCCTTATCCACAAACGGGACATAGGGGTAAACTTGGATTAGCCAAACCTATTCTTGTGTGTTTTTTACAAAACATACTACAGACAAGCTCCCAACATAACCCCTCCACTTTGTACTTGTGTAAACATAGCCGATAGGTATTTACTCTTTCCAAAACTTTGTGTTACATACTCAGATGTGGCTACTACGGAATTCGTATGTCTGCGAACAAGACCTTTCTATTTTTTGCACTTTTAAAGAACTCTGCTCTGCAAACTAAAGTTTACAAGTATCTCTTTATTTTAGAGATAGGGCAACGCTTATAAATAAAGCTTGCCGAGATATCCCCGCCAGCTTGCCTACGGCGGGCTGGCGGAAAACAGATGTGAACGCACGCTTAATCCTGACGACAGCGGAGCGGGCGACCCCAGTAGCGATTGCGGTTGCCGTAGTTGTTGCTGCTCGTGTAGCTATCGCTACCATTGAAGGTCAAGTACCAAGCGTAGCCACTACTATTAGGAGAAGACGACCAGAACCAGCCGCTATTAGCACCTGGAGCAGGATGCCAACTGCCTTGTTGGTTAAGGTCTCCAGCATAAGTTAATTTTAACGGATCTGCAAACCAACCCGCCGCATTCTTAGAAGAAAGCAAATTCAAGTAAGCCTGCCATTCATCTTTAGTCGGCACATGATAACCAGCTGGACATGGATTAGTATAAGTCTGTAACTGGTCGTAACGATATAATGGGATATTTTGATGTACCCTCTGCCCTGAAGTCGAAGTTGGATAAGTAATCAACTCATGGCCATCAGCATCACGACCCCACTGGAAGTGAGAACCATAAGCATTTTTATCAGATAAACTGGTGGCTTGTTGTAACGGATTAAAAGCAGAAGAATTGAGATTCGAATAATCCGCTCCTAAATTGTTATTTAACCATAATTTACCATCACTACCCATAATAGGAATATAAACAAACTGATGCTCTAATTTGCCATTGGTCTGCACCCCAAACTTCTTATCTGGTATACCACCAATGCCTTTCAACACCAACTGATAACTTTTTCCATTAAGCTGATAAGGAATAGTGGCAATGGTGTAAGACTTGCCTGGTGCCATCTGTTTTACTAAATATTCTTGATCTCTACCACTCACGGTAATGGTAGCATCTAAATAACCATTCACCCCAAAATTACCCTGAGGAATATTTAGCGTAAGAGTATTGGTATCATTATTCTGCCCCACGGCGGTGGTTACTGCTTGAGAGGTTACCTTGGTATAAGAACCACTACCATTGGTGTAAGGAATTTTTACAATGAGTTTATTGGAGGTATTATTGATCTTACCTTGAATATTGGTACCATTATAGGTTAAAGAGACCACATATTCCGTTTTAGGTGTGGTAATGGTAGCAGACCCTAATCCTAC
>NZ_KB894219.1 GCF_000374405.1 Riemerella columbina DSM 16469 | reverse complement strand
GTGAAGTCTTGGAGAGATAATTGGGAAGAATTGACCGTATTTTTCGACTTTCCTTTAGAAATCCGTAAAATTATATATACCACTAATTTAATCGAAAATCTTAATGGAAAAATCCGTAAATACACCAAAAATAAGATGTCTTTCCCTACCGATGAGGCAGTTATGAAGTCGGTATATCTCTCTATAAGAGAAGCCACTAAGAAATGGTCGATGCCTATTAAGAATTGGGGGTTGGTTTTGAACCAATTTATGCTTATTTTTGACCAAAGACTCAGACTCTAAAAACCTAAGCATCTCTTTTTAACTTACACACTTTAAGGGATAGTGTCCATTTCTTCCATTTCAAAGTTATTTGGGACAATATTTTTTTAAAATTATTATATTATAACAGTCGATAATAAATCAATAGTTATAGGTAAGGATTAAAAATAACTTTTAACGCTTAAAAAGATAAAAAATCCATAGTATCTTGTAACCAACTTCGTGTCACTATAAGTCCCTCTAATTTCATGCCTCTTATTGACTTCGTATATTTAAGCTCTTTTTTAATTAATTTACATTTAACAACAGTGTTTTTCGCCGTTAATTCAAAGATATATGAACCAAATGAAAAAAAATTACAATTTTATCGAATTTCTATTCATTTGCATTGATACTCACTTTTTGGGTATTAATGCAAACATTTCAAATAATAAGTTTAGATGATTATCTATTGACGGCATTTTTCGCCGTTAAACACTCATTACTTAAACCATATTATAAGATTACTTCCGTTTTCGTCTTCCTTTTTTATTTTTAGAGCAAGGTAGAAACTCAAATGAAGTAGAACCATCTTTTTGTAGTGCTAAATAAGCATCAAAACTGCTTCCAGCCTTGTCTTTAATCCTTTTAAGAGCATTGGTTTTCTATTTTCTAATAATGCCATTACCGCTTGATCGCTTACCTGTTTTCCATAGACATTTCTATTGAAAGAGACTTCTCATTTACCCATTAATGCTACATCAGTGATTTTTCGGTCTTGACCCATTCAAATACTTTCAAACCTTTTTCGGTAGGAACTATGCTTTTCTTTTGGCGTTTGATATAGTTTTGTTTAAGCAAAGCTTCCATTGTTGCCGCTCTAGTAGCAGGAGTTCCCTGTCCCTTTGAGTAATTGTTGTTGATTTTCGTCTTCCAAATCCTTTCCTGCCGATTCCATAGCCGATCCTCTACCTTTCCAAAAAAAGGCAGAGAGGAATGCTCAAAAATAATGAATAATTGAGAATTGTAAACTGTTCATTATCAATTAGAGTATTATTTTAAGCGTAGTAGAGGAGTAAAGTAATGAAGGGTCAGATTCACATTCAATTTTGCCAATCGCTCAAAAAGCCGTATTTTTATGCCAATACATTTATTAAAAAATAGACTCAATATATGACTTTCAAAGAACAGATTTTACAAGGGATTCCAAGTGAATTACCTGCCAAAAAAACCTACGAAACGCATATCAACCACGCGCCGAAGCGTAAGGAAATCCTCAATGAAGAGGAGAAAACCTTAGCCTTGCGAAATGCGTTACGTTATTTCGATAAAAAACATCACGCCACTTTGTTACCCGAATTTCGTGAGGAATTGGAAACTTATGGGCGTATCTATATGTACCGTTTTCGCCCTGATTATAAGATGTATGCAAGGGATATCAACGACTACCCAGGCAAATCATTGCAGGCAAAAGCCATTCAGATGATGATTCAAAACAATTTGGATTATGCGGTGGCGCAGCACCCTCACGAACTTATCACTTACGGAGGAAATGGGGCGGTTTTTCAGAATTGGGCGCAGTATTTACTCACGATGCAGTACCTTGCCGAGATGACCGATGAGCAAACTTTGGTGATGTATTCGGGACATCCGATGGGCTTGTTTCCGTCACATAAAAATGCACCGCGCGTAGTGGTAACCAACGGAATGATGATTCCTAACTATTCAAAACCAGATGATTGGGAGAAATTCAATGCGTTGGGCGTTACCCAATACGGACAAATGACCGCAGGAAGTTATATGTATATCGGGCCGCAGGGAATTGTTCACGGGACAACGATTACGGTACTGAATGGATTTAGAAAAATCAACAAAGACCCAAAAGGACACTTATTCGTAACTTCAGGCTTAGGAGGAATGAGTGGGGCTCAGCCGAAAGCGGGAACGATTGCAGGCTGCGTAACTGTGTGTGCGGAGGTCAATCCGAAAATCACGAAAATTCGCCACGAACAAGGGTGGATTCACGAAGTGATTGACAATACCGATGAATTGGTACAACGCGTTCGTAAAGCCTTAGCCGACAAAGAAGTGGTTTCGATTGGATATTTAGGAAATGTCGTAGAAGTTTGGGAAACCTTTGATAAAGAAGGAATTACCATTGATTTGGGTTCTGACCAAACTTCGCTTCACAATCCGTGGGCTGGTGGTTATTATCCCGTAGGAATGACCTTTGAGGAGTCCAACGAGATGATGGCAAACCAACCCGAATTGTTCAAAGAAAAAGTACAAGAGAGTTTACGCCGACACGCCAAAGCCATCAACCAACACACTGCCAAAGGCACTTATTTCTTCGATTACGGAAATGCCTTTTTGTTAGAAGCCAGCCGTGCAGGTGCCGATGTGATGGCAGAACACCCAACTTTGGGCAGGGAGTTCAAATATCCGAGTTATGTGCAGGATATTATGGGACCGATGTGTTTCGATTACGGATTCGGACCGTTCCGTTGGGTGTGTGCGAGCAACAACCCAGAGGATTTGCAAAAAACCGATGATATCGCTTGCGAAGTCTTAGAAAAACTAATGCAAACCGCACCTGATGAAATCAAACAGCAAATGGCGGATAACATCCAATGGATTAAAGGAGCACAAGAAAATAAATTGGTTGTAGGTTCGCAAGCCCGTATCTTATACGCTGATGCTGAGGGGCGTATCAAAATCGCGAAAGCCTTTAACGATGCCATCAAGGCGGGCAAAATCGGACCTGTGGTATTGGGTCGCGACCACCACGATGTGTCAGGTACGGATTCGCCGTATCGTGAGACTTCTAACATTTACGATGGTTCGCGCTTTACTGCCGATATGGCGATACACAATGTGATTGGCGACAGTTTCCGCGGTGCTACTTGGGTAAGTATCCACAACGGTGGTGGCGTAGGTTGGGGCGAAGTGATGAATGGTGGTTTCGGAATGCTTTTAGATGGCACACCAGAAGCCGAACAACGCCTAAAATCAATGCTATTTTGGGATGTCAACAACGGAATATCACGCCGCAGCTGGGCAAGAAACGAAGGAGCCGTATTCGCTATCAAACGCGCTATGGAAGCCGAACCTTTACTTAAAGTTACTTTGCCAAACGAAGTGGATGAAGGGTTGTTGTAATGAGCCAATGAGTTGATTCGAAAATGTGCCAATGAACTCATTACTAATAAATTGGCTCATTAACGAATTATCAAATTTACACATTAAAAAGAGGATACAAGCCGAGTGTTTGTATCCTCTTTTTTAATTGTCAATTCTCCATTATTCATTGTCCATTATTATTAGGGCGTGCCCTTTTGCCTTTTTTTAGGAAAAGGCAAAAGGTCGGTCTACGAGCAGTCGTTCTTTTTTGGCTTTTTCAGAAAAGCCAAAAAAGGAACTCCGACAATGCCCTCCACCCTCACGCGGGGAGATAGTTCTTAAATTTTGGGTTAGATACTTTTGTAAAGGATTTTTTGTACCTTTGGAGGAATAAATAAAGTATGAAAATTAGATAAATAATGGCTGAATTACATGTAAGTAAAAAAACAATTGGGAAATTGTTTGGCGAAATGCAGAATAAGAAATTCATAATTCCAGATTATCAAAGACCTTATAAGTGGGATATTGAAAAATGTGAAACATTGTGGGTGGATATCGAAAATTTTTCACAAACAGACGCAAGGCTTGGAGCAGATTATTTTCTAGGAACGATCGTTTCTTATAAAAATGACAACGGTAATCAAGAAATTATTGATGGACAGCAAAGAATCACTTCTTTTATGTTGATGCTAAGAGCCTTTTATAAAAAACTGGAAGATATGACGGAAGATGAAGATGTAGTGGGGCTAAAAAATCAAATTGTTCCTTGTATTTGGGATATCAATCCAATATCGCAAAAAGTTTCTGACAAAAGTAAAATCCATATACAGTCACTTGTAGCCACGGAAGAAGATAATGAAACTTTTCACAAAATATTAGAAACAGGTGTTGCCAGCGAGTCAGCAAAAGATAACTATTCTAAGAACTTTATATACTTTAAGAAAAAGTGTGACGATTATGCAACCCATAATCCTATGCAGTAGAAAGAATTGTGCGTTACTATTCTACAAAAATGTATCATATTACCTATCGAATGTGATGCACAAGACACAGCGCTGACTATTTTTTCAACCCTCAATGATAGAGGAATGCCACTAACGGATTCTGATATCTTTAAGGCTCAAATCTACAGAAATAAAAATACAGATGAAGATAAGAAAAAGTTCACGGCTGAATGGAAAGAATTAACCCAGATCTGTAAACAAGGGGATTTAACTATTGATGATGTCTTTAGATATTATACACATATTTTGAGGGCAAGAAAAGAAGATAAGTCAAAAGAGGTAGGTTTGAGAAAGTTTTATGCTTCTGATTCATACGAGCGGTTAAAAGATGAGAATTTAATGTCTGAAATAACTCAGTTGGCTAAGTTTTGGAGGCTAGTGAATATGGAAATAGAACCTGATGAGGAAAATACATATACTCTATCTACTAACGCGAAAAAATACCTACATTGTTTGAAGTGTTATCCAAATGAATATTGGAAATATGCAACGAATGTTTTCTTTTTAAGAAATAAAGAGAGTGAAACCTTTGAGCAAGATTTTGAATTGATGCTGAAAAAACTCATATCATTTTTATTTGCTAAATTTATAGATGCCCCAACGGTCAATGCCATTAAAGATGATATTTATGCAACTTGTATTTCCTTAAATCAAAAAAAAGAACTCCAATTTAAAATTAACTTTAATGAAAATTCCCTAAAAAATAAGATTAAAGAATTAGCATCGTCAAGGCTTTCCCGTGATTTACTTCTTTTAGAGGCGTACCTAAATCCAGCACAGAAAAGTAAAATTCCAGAAACCTTTGATATCGAACATATTTTTCCTAAAAAATGGCAAAACACAAATTATAATGGTTGGAATAAAAAAGATGCTACGGAGTATTTAGATAAGTTTGGGAACAAAATTGTTCTAGAGAAAAAGTTAAATATTCAGGCAGGAAATGGTTATTTTGGTGTGAAAAAGGAAAAATATAGCCATTCTGCTATTGCTATTGTCAAAGATTTAAGTAATTATCCAAAAGAAGATTGGTTAAAACTTGATATTGAAAAAAGGGAAGAAAATTTTATTGCTAATATTCTTAATTTCTTTAAGGATAATATACAATTGAAAGTTGAGTAAAACGCAAGGTTTTTTTCAATATTTTTATACAAAACTTAGCCTTTTCAGAATTAACCTACCTAATGAAGTAGATAAGGATTTGTTATAAAAAAATCACTAAAAATAGAATTAAAAAATAAATGACGACCAAGACAGAGAGCAAACAATTTCAATATGAGGTGCAAACCTATCAAGAAGATGGTGTAAACAACATAGTAAGTATTTTTGAAAAATTGCACCAAAAAGAGCCTTTTGAGCAGGTGCTAAAAGCACATTATCAAAAGAATAATTATAATTTCCCTATTCAGGATTCTAAAAACATCGATATCATGATGGAAACCGGTACTGGGAAAACATTTACTTTTATCAAAACTATTTTTGAACTAAATAAAAATTTTGGATATAAAAAATTTATTATTCTCATCCCTACTGTACCTATTCGCGAGGGAATAAAAACCAATTTGGCAGACACCAAAGATTATTTTAAAAGTTACTATGCCAACGAAAGAGAAAAGGAAATAGAAACCTTTGTTTATGAAGGCGGAAATATCTCTGCCGTTAAACAATTTATCGGCACGACTCATTTATCCGTTTTAATAATGACGCCCAGTTCATTTAATAGCAAGGATAATATCTTGAACCGTTCATTAGAAAGGGAAATCTACACGCCTGAATTATTTGCGACAACACAAACATCTCCAAAGTCTTATTTAGAGTGTCTGAAACGCTTAGACCCTATTGTGATCATAGATGAGCCACATCGCTTTGAGGGGAATGCCTTTAAAACTTACTTTGAAGGTTTTAACAATTATTTTTTACGATTTGGAGCAACTTTCCCTAAGAAAAAAGACAGTTTGATGCTCTCTAATGTGGCGTATGTATTGGATAGTATTTCTTCGTTTAGACAAAATTTGGTAAAGAAAATTGTGGTTTATACCCAAGATGTGGTAGAAAACACAGACACCCTGATGGGCATTGAGAAAATAAAGTCTAAAAATATCGCCCATGTCAATACACTTACCAATGGGATACTTGCCAAACGAAAACTAAGTGTGGGAAGTGTCTATAATGGTAAAAATATCAAAAAAATTCTGAAAGATAAAATAGTATTGTCAGATAACTCCATAGAAAAGGTAGATTATTCTCTTTCGGATGAATCGTTGCGTATGATGATTAAGGAAACCATCAAAATACATTTTGAAAAAGAGCAAGCCCTCTTTGAAAAAAGGGTAAAAGCACTTACCTTATTCTTTATGGAAAGTGATACCAGCCTATACAGAGGGAATCATCCGAAGGTAAAAACAATTTTTGAAGAGGAATATAAAAAGCAATATGAAGACATCATCAAAAAACTAGACCCAGCGAGCGATTATTATCAGTATCTACAAAACGATTTTGATAGCGAACACAACTTGAAAGTTCACAAAGGTTATTTTTCAGGAGATAAAGGGAATAAAGATGAAAAAATAAGAATAGGAGTGGATGAAATTCTAAAAGATAAAAAGAAATTGCTATCGTTTGCAAGCCCTACTCGCTTTATTTTCTCTATTTGGGCATTACAAGAAGGGTGGGACAATCCGAATGTTTTTACCATTTGTAAACTATCTAACCAAGGAAGTGAAATATCTAAATTACAGCAGATAAGGTGTGGGTTGCGTATTTGTGTCAATCAGAATTTAGAGCGTTATACGCTAAAAAATTTGGATAACGACCAAGAGGCGTTTTGGAAAATCAATAACCTAGATGTAGTGGTGTCCAGCAAAGAGCAGGGTTTTGTAGAGGGAATTCAAAATGAAATTTTAAGCAACTCTTTCCTAATAGCAGAAGTATTTACAGAACAAGAACTTAAAATCATCCTTAAAGAAAAAGGCGGTTTAGATGATGTAAGCGTTCGTAAACTCTACCGCACCATGGAAGACGAAGAATTGATTGTTTACAAAGCCACGGTGGACGGCATTGATGTATTTGAAAAATCAGATAAATTCTCTGCCATTTTCAAAACACTGGACTTGCCCGAAATACAAATCAAAGCCTTAGAAAACTTGTTTGCAACCGATGCACAAGCCTATATCCAAGATGCTAAAAAGAAGAAGGAGAAGAAAAAAGTCTATATCAAATCAACTCATTTAAAAGAGTTTCAAGAACTTTGGAACACCATCAGCAGAAATGCGTCTTATGTATTGGAAACGCTAGATGACGAAAAAGAAAAACAGTTGATTGAGAACATAAAAACCCTTATTGAAGCCATCGAAATCGATAAAATATTATTACAAACGGTTCGAAGTGAGCTGAATATCAACAAAATGGGTCAACAAGGAGCGATTAGTGAAAAACTATCCAATACCATTTCTTACCGAAGCAAAGTAGATTATTTGGAGTTGGTGCGTACCTTGGCGAATAATACCAAAACACCGCTATCATTTGTTGTAAAAATATTCAATGCGTTGAGTGATGATTTTAAAAATAAAATACTTTGCAACAACCCAGAACAAGCCCAAAAAGAAATCACAGAAATCATCAATCGAAATTTGGTAGCCATACTCAAAGCCAATATCAGATATGATGGCATCAATGGTATAGGCTTGCCCAATGTGTTTAAAACCAAAGCAGGGAAAACCTATTTGGATACAGGTAGCGTAGGTAAATTCCAAAAAGAAATTACGGATGATTTTTCATTGAAGTCCAAATGGGTATTTGAGGAAGTGATAGAATACGACAGTGATTTTGAACTGAATATAGTGGAGCAAGACCTCAATATGGATAGTATAGAAATTTTTGGGAAATTGCCTCGACTCAAAATAAAAACACCTATGGGAGAGTACAATCCCGACTTTTGTTATGCCATCAAAGACAGTGAGGGGAAAAAAGTATTTTTAGTGGTAGAGACTAAAGGCTATAAAACCTTGCAAGAGGTGCCCGAAAAGGAAAAAGCCAAAATAGACTTTGCCAAGAAATATTTTGAAGCCTTAAGTGAGCATTACAAAGATCAGCCCATCAAAGTATCTTTTAAAGAACGCATCAACCGAACGCAATTGGCAAGTTTGATAGAAGATAAAGAATAGTAAACTATGAAAAAAGATATCATATATACATTAACACAAAATTTTGAAGATTTCGTTCATACCACTCAAGATGGTGTGGAGTTTTGGTTAGCCAGAGATTTGCAACATTTATTAGGATACGGAAAGTGGGACAATTTTCAAAATGTGATAAGTAAAGCCAAAACAGCCTGCGAGATTTCAGGGCAAGCAATATCAGACCATTTTGCCGACGTCAGGAAGATGGTCGAAATTGGTTCTGGGGCAAAAAAAGAAATAGATGATATGATGCTCACACGCTTTGCCTGTTACCTAATAGCACAAAATGGAGATTCTCGTAAAGAGCAGATTGCTTTTGCACAAACTTATTTTGCCATTAAGACAAGAAAAGCAGAGTTAATAGAGCAAAAAATATTAGAAGTTGAGCGTATTCAAGCCAGAAACAAATTAGCAGAAACGGAAAAGGAACTCTCTCATATTATTTTTGAACAAACAGGAGGGAACAACAATTTTGCGCTTATTCGAAGCAAAGGAGATAAAGCCTTATTTAATAAAACCACACAACAAATGAAAAATAAGTGGGGAATAAAAAATAAGCCATTAGCAGATTTTATGCCCACTATTTTGTTAAAGGCTAAGGACTTTGCTACTGAAATCACTATCTTCAATGCCAAAGAAAAGCGTATGAATACAGAAAAACAAATTTCTGATGAACATATCACTAATAACAAATCTGTTAGAAACACATTGCTTTCTCGTGGTATAGTTCCTGAAAACTTAAAACCTGAAGAAGATATAAAAAAGATAGAGAGAAAACTAAAGTCTGAAGAGACTAAATCATTAAAAGAAAACAAAGGATTTAAGACCGACAACTAAAACCCTAATTCAGTTGTAAAGAATTTCTTTACAACTGCCTTTTATTAAAACAAGAATTAGCAAACCATGAACAAACAAGAATTTATAAATCAAGGATTTTCTGTAATAGGCACAGAAGAAAAGGAAAATAAATTAGTACAATTTCTAAAAGAACATTACCCAAGCGTACTAAAAGACAACGAAATAGACCTCAATGAGCTTAAAGCCATTGCAGGCTTACCGATTGATGACAAAGTAAACGGCTATGGACTCAACTTTATAGGTAGAAATTTTGACAGGGCAAAATACACCCAAAAAACGCAAAAAGAAGTAAAACTCAACCCTACACTAAGCAAACATATCGATACCACCGAAAATTTGGTACTCAAAGGCGATAACTTAGACAGCCTAAAACTCCTGAAAAGCCATTACAGCGGAAAAATAAAATGTATCTACATAGACCCACCCTACAACACCACCAGCGATGAGTTTGTCTATCCTGATAAATTTGATAAAGAAGAAGCCGAAGTATTGGGCTTTGCCAATTTGAGTGAAGAAGACTTTGACCGCATGGACTTTAGTTTTAAAAGCAAAAAAAGCCATAACGGTTGGCTCAGTTTTATGTACCCACGGCTGTTACTTGCCAAAGATTTGCTTAGCGATGATGGGGTAATCTTTATCAGTATAGACGATAACGAACAAGCGAACTTAAAATTACTTTGTGATGATGTTTTTGGGGAAGAGAATTTTGTTAGTAACTCAATTATTATTAACAATCGTGGAGGTCGTGATTATGGTGGAATAGCTAAACAACATGAATATTTATTAATGTATTCCAAAAGTAATAACTATGAGTTAAATTTGATTGAAGATGTAAATAAAAAATTTCGGTACATTGATAATATTGGAGGTTTTAACTTGATGGAGTTAAGAAATCGTAATGTAAAATTTAATGATAAAAATCGTCCTAATTTATGCTATCCTTTTTTGTCAATCCAAATAATCCAGATAAAAATGGACTACTTGAAATATCTCTTGAGCAAAAAGAAGGTTTTGTTAAAGTTGTGCCTGCTGTATCACAAGGAATACAAACGGTTTGGAGATGGGGAAAAGAAGAGAAATCAAGACAGGCATTAAACAAAGAAATCTTCGGGAAAGCTAATAAGAATGGAGGGTACATGATAGTTCAAAAGTACCGTAAAACCCAAAAAATGCAAAGAAGTGTTTGGGATGAAAAAACATTTGTAAATGAAAGAGGCACAGAAGTAATAAAAGAATTATTTAATGACGGTTATTTTAGTTATCCAAAGTCAATATTTACTATAAAACGTATTTTAGAATTATCAACAAATCCAAACGACATCATCCTCGACTTTTTTGCAGGTTCAGGAACCACAGGACACGCCGTGATGCAACTCAATGCAGAAGATGGCGGTAACCGAAAATTTATCCTCTGTCAAATCGATGAACCTATTGATAAGAGTAAACCTGCCTTTCAGTTTTGTAAGGATAATGGTTTAGAGCCTATTATCTCAAGTATTACCATAGAACGCCTGAACCGTGCAGGGGAGAAAATCATCCAAGAAATCAATGAAGAAGGCAAACAGCAAATCCCCGATATCGGCTATAAAGGGTTTGATAGCGTAGATGCGCCGCAGTTAGAAGTACAAGACGGGCAAATTATCTTCCCAGAAATAAGCAAAGACACTATGAGCCGTATTTATAATATGATCCTTACCGTAGGTTTAGACGCTCCTACCCAAATACCCGAAGAGGTAGTAACGGACAGTGTTTATAAAATCGGTAATCACTACTACATTACCAATAGCGAAAGAGTAAGCAAAGAGGATTTTTCTAATGTGATAAAAAGTGGTAGCGTGTTTATAGACGGCTGGACTGCCACCCTCAACGGCACTATGCAACACTATAAAGAAGAAGTGAAAATTGTGTTTTAAAAAAAATAAAAATAATGTTATGAGTAAAAAAATCAATCTATTTGGAAATACTAGAATAGTACAAAACGAAGGAGTAAAATATTCTGATATGCTTATGCAAATGATGAATCCCTTCGAAAAAGAATTTGGTGACACAGAATTAGAAGACGCCATAGATATGGCAGTAAACGCATGGAACATTGCCAATATGCAGGAAATTCTGCCGAAAGATGCAATAGAAGACATCAAAAAAGGACTAGATAATTTGCCTCATATCAATTCAAAAGTCATTAAAAAAATGATAGAGTATAAATTGAAGTATTTTAGTAAATACACCAATTTTATAAGAGATTATGAAATAACAACAATAGAAAACGCAGACCCTGTTCTTACGGTAATCGCTGAGCCTAAAGATCAATTTCTTGTTGAAATGTTAGACCAAATGGAGCCGAGTGATTCTTATGAAGACGATGATTATGATCAAAATTATATCAACCGTATAGCCATTATCATCAAACCACTAAAACCCTTGGTAGATTGGTACCAAAACCTCTACCCAGAAGATACCGATTTCGAGCCAGACACCAATATTTATCTATTAAAAGATGATAAAGATATAGACACTTGGCTAAAAAAGAAATTCGATCAAATCTTCCAATTTGAATTAGAAATTTATCACCTCAACAAAAAAGAATGGCCCCAAAAACGAAACTATAAAATGTTCAAAGAATGGTTTGAAATAACGATTGTTCCCGATATATTTGATTTTGAAAAAACACCTGTATCCAAGTCATTAAATCAATAAGTTATAAATACAGAAAATGCAAATCCCATTAAATCAATTTGAGCAACTTATAGACGAAACGATTCTCAAAAGAGGCTTGTCTTACTTTAAAAACAATGCTGTAACCAATCTTAGTGAAATTTCAAACGGAGAATACGAGGCCATAGTCTCTGGAACGGAAAATTATACGGTTTGTCTGAAAATAAAAAATGGCGTTATTACAGAACATCAATGTGATTGCCCCTATGATATGGGAGCAGTTTGTAAGCATATTGTAGCTGCCATTTTTTATTTGCTACAAGATGAACTATCATTGGATACTATCTCATCGCCAAAATCAAAAAGAAACAAAAAAAGCCCATCGGTTCATTCACTGTTGGGTAAAATATCCCCCGAGGACTTATCGGCATTTATCGTGGAATATAGTAAAAAAGATAAAAATTTTAGAAACTTTTTTATGGCTTCATTTAGTCATCTTATAGAAGAGAATAAGTCTAAAGATTTTTATCAAAAACAAATACAATCTATCTTAAAAATGGCTAAAGGCAGAGATGGCTGGATTGATTGGGTAGGTATAAAACAAGTATCTAAAACCGTACAACCCTTTATAGATAATGCTGAAAAATCATTAGAACAAAAAGATTATGAAACTGTATTTTATATTGCCACATCCATAGTGGAAGAAATGACCAAAGCCATCCAATACACAGATGATAGCAATGGAGAATTGGGCTATCTTATAAATACATCTATGGGATTTATTTTCAATCTTATAGAAGAGCCTATGTCCCCCACACTACGGCAAGAACTCTATAACTATGGTATTTCCACCTTTCAGCAGGGACTTTTCAAGGGATGGGATTGGCACATAGAAATATTGAAAGTGGCAGCCGATTTAGCCAATAATGAAACAGAAGTAGAAACCGTTTTAGAGTCTTTAGAGAGAGTTGAAGGAGACTATGAAAGAAAACAAGTTCAGCTTTATCAATTAGAATTGCTAAGAAAATACAAATCCCAAAAAGAAGTAGATACTTTTATCCAAAAGAATATTACCAATCCAGATATTAGAATACAAGAGATACAAAAAGCCATCGAAGATAAAGAATTTGACAAAGCCAAACAACTAGCAAAAGACGGCATTGCTTACGACGAAAAAGACAGACCCGGACACGCCATACAATGGTATGATTGGCTATTGCCCTTGCTCAAGAAGACACCCCAAAAATCATACAATACGCTCGTTATCGTTTGATAGATAATTTCAGAGCCAAATACGACTATTATCAACTACTTAAAAATACAATCGCTCCCGAAAACTGGAAAACCTTTTTAGAAGAAATCATTCAAGAGGTATCCACGACAAAAGACAGATGGCGTTCTGCACAACTGATAGAAAAAATATACATCAACGAACAATGGTGGGATAGACTATTCGTACTACTTAAACAGTGTATATCATTGGAGCGTATAAAAAACTACGAAGAATACCTTGCCGAAGATTACGCTCAAGAATTGATACAACTTTACAAAAAACAACTCCTACCCTATGTAGATGGTTTTATGGGCAGAGAACACTACCAAAAAGCGTGTCAGTATCTACGGCGGATGAAAAAATTAGGAGGCGAAGAACAAGTGGAAAAACTCGTTACATTTTTCAAAACCAAGTACTCGAATCGTAGAGCTTTATTAGACGAATTGTCCAAGCTTTAAATCATTTTTTTTGGGCGTGCCCCTCTGCCTTTTTTTTTAGGAAAAAGGCAGAGCGTCAGTCTACGGGCAGTCGTTCTTTTTTTTGTCACGCTTCGACTACGCTCAGCATGACAACAAAAGGAACTCCAACAATGCCCTCCGCCCTCACGCGGGGGATAGTGTCAAAAACCTCCATCTTCTTTTTTTTTAAAATTTTGCAATGGTATTAGGTGGATTATATAGCTCTATATGAAATAAAAAAACACTTTAACGTTGATTAAAGTGCTTTTAAAATTCATTTATAAAATGAAATAGTAAGTTATCGGTTGAGCCACATAATCTCTATAGCTGCACCTTGTTCACCAAAGTTCAAACTCTCTGTTGGAACTATCTCTATATGCCATATATCATCTACAATGCTAAATTTATACCCCATAATGCCACCATAATGCTTGAAATAGATAATAACGGGATAAAATTCTTTTGAGTTTACATTGGTGGTATAAAGTTGATTGGCAAGAAGAAAATCATCTATAGTATTGCCTGGGGTTTTCGGTTTAACTTTTAAAACACCATCAGCTCCTACAGCAACAGTTTTAGTGGGAGCAGTGGCTTCTGTTTCGTATAAATTATTAATTTTTACATTGCCGTTTACTTCTAATTTTTCTGTGGGGTTTGTAGTGCCTATCCCTATATTTCCTGTTCCGTTAAAAGCTAAGTTTTTCCCGTCCATCGTTACCGTTCGGTTTTCTTTCAAAGTGCCATCACCGGTGTAGAGAGTCGTAATGCTTGCCAAGTTTTCGTTGCCAATACGTTTCCATGTTCCTCCATTAAGCAAGTTGGATTTATTTTCGTAATAATAAAATCCTTGAGAAACATCGGTATTACCAATACCGGCTTTTCCCGAAGCCGTGTTATAAACCACCATACCATTCAGTCGGTTAGGGTAAGCAACAGCCACTCCATTGGGAATAGCAATGAGATTTGAAAGCTGAACCAAATCAGTTCTTGGGAACACCAATCCTTTTCCTATATTGGTAGAAGAATTCCAATTAATGGAGGATGAAGCATCTAAAAAAGGAGTTTGATTTGGGATACTATTTTGAGATATTTCGAGGTTTGTCTTTATCTGTGCAAACGACGATGTGCTGATGGCAATACTTGCTATGATAATCAATTTTTTCATACTATGTTTTGAATTATCAAATGATTATAATCCTGTTGAGTTTAGCCATTTATCTCCGGTAGAAATATAACATGAGGTATATCCTGCTTGTAATGTTTGCCATTGACCGATGGGGTGCGGACTTATATTTGCGGTTGTGTAAGGAGCGTAAAAACATAACATTCTACCGATGTTATCTGGAATGGGAGGTGGAAGAATTAAATCCTGTACACTATCCATATATACAAAATAATCTTTTGTTGGGGTAGCACCGTCTTGCAATTTATCTACTTTTACCGTTGCTCGGTTATCCTTTCGGAAGTTACGTGTAAATGTACCCTCTTGTGAAGTAGAGGAGGAAGAGGTGTTGAGCAGATTCCACTCGTCATTGTGCCAATAATAAAATCCTGCCGGAGTTAGTCCACCGGTTCCGTCGTTCCATACCAATAGACTTGTAGTGTTGGTTGTAGCGTTGGGTTTGATGATTTCTTTTTTGCCGGTCAGAGCTACTTTAGGTATTACTATTCCTTGTTTGGTATTTGCAGCGCTATTGATATGTAATACAGCATCTTTTTCGATGGTATTTTCATCTGCATTGATGCCCACTTGGGCAAAAGTTGCTGTGGACACAAACAAGGCTAACATACTGATTTTCAGACATTTATAACGGGGGGGGTAGAATTAAATTTCATTTTATATGTTCTTTGTTAGTTTGGTGCAAATGTATAAAAAGATATAGTTTTTAGACTAAATTTTTATAAAAAAAAGTGGAATTATTTTTATGATTTTTTTGTAAGTTTGTTATTATTGTATATTTATAATTACTTTTATGAAAACTCTTTTCAACCTCATGATGATTCTGTACTCTTTTAACTGGGCAATTGGGCAGAATAATAAATTACCCAATTATTATCCTACCAAAATTTTAAAATTAGATTTAAGTGAAAAGATCGCGCGTGAAATTGAAAGGCAAAATCAATTGTTAGCGCGTGAAAATTTGAATGTAGAAAAACAAAAAGAACTCAATCAACTCTTAGAAAAATATGGAGAAGTCGTCGAGAGTATTTGGGATATAATAGAGGGAGGTTGTAGTTGGTATTGCGGTGGAGGTAGTTATAAGGTTTTTGTATCATCTCATTTAAGCACTACTAACACCATTCATTACGATGCAAAAAGTGCCAATGATTTAAGTTATAAAACCGCATGGGTAGAAGGTAAAAAAGATGAAGGGATTGGCGAATATTTAGAATATTATTTTCAAAATGAAAGTCCCAGGATTACCAAAATTATCATTACGAATGGATATGTAAAAACACAAAAATCGTGGTTGGAGAACAATCGTGTAAAGAAACTCAAATTAAGCGTTAATGGAGAGGTTGCGGGCTATTTGAATTTAGAAGACAGTAGAACAAATCAGGTCTTTGAAGTGGGTATCTTAGGGCATAACGCCGATAGTTCCGATTTGGTGTTAAAATTTGAAATTGTAGAAGTCTATAAAGGTAAAAAATACAACGATACCGCCATTACGGAAATCTATTTTGACGGAATTGATGTGCATTAGGAGATACTGATTGTAGGATAGAATTGCATACAAAAACCATGAAAGACCTCTATATTTTTAGCGGATTGGGTGCCGACCATTGTGTATTTGAGAAAATGAATTTTTCTAATCATAAGGTAACTTTTATTGAGTGGATAGCCCCTGAAACCAACGAGTCAATATCTGATTACGCCCTGCGACTTACTTCTCAAATCACAAGTGAAAAACCTATCTTAATTGGGTTGTCTTTTGGTGGTATGATAGCGGTAGAAGTGGCGAAACATATAGTAGTAGAAAAAGTAATTCTCATTGCGTCAGCAAAAGAAAAAAGCGAAATACCGCTCTATTATAGAGTATTAGGGAAATTGAAAATAGACACTTTCATTCCTGCAAAACTTTTAACCACACCTAATACTATTCTCAATTGGGCATTTGGAGTAAAAACAAAATACAACAAACGATTACTTGCAAAAATTATTCGTGAAACCAATCCGCGATTTCTGAAATGGGCAATACGAAAAATTCTTACTTGGCACCCCGATACGGATATGAAGAATATAATTCATGTTCACGGAACCCGCGACCGAATACTACCTTTTAGAAATATAGAAAATCCTGTCAAAATTCTCGGCGGTGGACATTTTATGACGATGAATCAACCTGACGAGGTTTCGAAATGGGTTTTAGAAGCGATTGAAAATAGGATATAACAGAACAGTTCATGGACTATTAGAGCAGGTGTTGCTATTGCGTGAGGGATAGAGCCGATATCCTTTTTTGAGGAGGAACGACGATAAAAAGATAAAGGCGAAAGCCCGACCCGAGCATAGGAAAAAGCATTGGCAAGGGGCACGCCCAAAATATCATAATATAGCTATATACTTTTGCAAAATAGATTTCTAAAAAAACACTAATTTAGACACATTAAAAATTCATATACTAATGAACATACCTTATCTTCTTGTGTTTAGTCGATTATTTTTGGCACCTGTAGCCGTATGGATAGCCTATCGCTATGGACAAAGTGCGAATTTAATACTATTCGGTATTATAGTTTGGGGTATTGTATCCGATATTTTTGACGGAATTATTGCGAGGCATCAAAACATTAGTACCGTACAGCTCCGCCGATGGGATAGTCAGATGGACTTGGTATTTTGGATTGCCATTGCAGTGTCGTGCTATATTTTACATCCAGAAATCATTAAAGCCCACCGCTGGGGTATTATTTCGGTATTTATTCTAGAGGGATTGTGCTATGCGGTGAGTTTTATAAAATTTGGAAAAGAGACTTGCACCCATGCATTTTTATCCAAAATCTGGGGACTCTTATTGTTCAGCACTTTTGTTGGGATGATTGTGTTTTCGTATGGAGGAATTCTTTTAAAAATAACGATTATTTGGGGAATAATTTCACAGTTGGATGTCATTTTAATTATACTTTTACTCCCTAAATGGCAGAATGATATTCCAAGTGTCTACCATGCGTATCTTATCCGAAAAGGAAGACCCATCAAAAAAAGTAAATGGCTGAATAGTTGATAAAGCACTATAGTAGTTGAGTCATAATATCAATAAAAATCCCTTAACAGATAGTAGTTAAGGGATTGTGAGTTGAATTAAATAACGCCTAGTTCTTTACCGACTTTCTCAAAAGCAGCAATGGCTTTATCCAAATGCTCACGCGTATGGGCAGCAGACAGTTGCACTCTAATCCTCGCCTTGCCTTTCGGCACCACAGGATAGAAAAATCCAATGACATAAATGCCTTCATCCATTAGCTTTTCTGCCATTTTTTGGGAAAGTGGCGCATCGTATAACATCACAGGGACAATTGCGGCATCTCCATCTGGAATATCAAAACCTCGGATTTTCATCTCCGTACGAAAATATTGCGCATTTTCCATAACTTTGTCTCTAAGGCTAGTATTCTCGGAAATCATTTCTAAAACTTTTAAAGCAGCACCTACAATCCCTGGAGCCAATGAATTAGAGAATAAATAAGGGCGAGAGCGCTGTCTAAGCATATCTATAATCTCCTTTTTTCCAGAAGTAAATCCGCCCAAAGCACCACCTAAAGCCTTACCCAAAGTGGAAGTGATAATATCCACACGCCCCATCACTTCGTTGGCTTCGTGAGTTCCTCTACCCGTTTTTCCGATGAAACCCGTGGCGTGGGAGTCATCCACCATGACCAAAGCATTATATTTTTCGGCTAAATCACAAACCCCTTTTAAATCTGCCACAATGCCATCCATAGAAAATACACCATCGGTAACGATGATTTTAAAGCGGTGATCTTTTTCACTGGCGGCTTGGAGCTGGGCTTCCAAATCTGCCATATCATTATTTTTGTATCGGTATCTTGCTGCTTTACAAAGCCTTACCCCATCAATAATAGAAGCGTGATTCAGTTCATCGGAAATAATGGCATCTTGGTCGGTAAAAAGTGGTTCAAAAACGCCGCCATTAGCATCAAAACAAGCGGCATAGAGAATGGTATCTTCCATTCCTAAAAACTCGGAAATCTTGGCTTCCAACTGCTTGTGAATGTCCTGTGTGCCACAAATAAACCGCACTGAAGACATCCCATATCCGTGTGAGGCGATGGCTTCCTGAGAGGCTTTCATCACTTCTGGATGGTTGGAAAGTCCCAAATAATTATTGGCACAAAAGTTCAGTAATTTTTTACCATTAGCAACAATCTCCGCTGACTGCTGCGAGGTAATAATGCGTTCGTTTTTGTAAAGACCTTCGTTTTTAATATTTTGAAGTTCGTTTTGTAAGTGTTCTAAATACTGTTTTGAAATCATAAGATTATTAATTAGTTTATTTTAGCTATTGATTTATTCGGTAAAATTATTTTTCTTTTTCATTTCCTCACCAATGATGTTCGCCGTAGAGAAGGAAGCAATCATGTTATTCAGCATATCCCCAGCCGCACTTGGCGAGTTAGGCAGTAAAATTAAATTAGATTTGTTAGTACCTCCGATAGAAGATAATGTGTCGTAATGTTGAGTCACAACTATTAATGCGGATGCCTCTTGGGAGTTAATCCCCACCCTATTGAGTACATTTACAGATTCTTCCAATCCTTTGGCAATTTCTCGTCTTTGGTCGGCAATACCTTGACCTTGTAATCTTTTACTTTCGGCTTCGGCTTTTGCTTTTTCCACGATTAGAATACGCTGAGCATCCCCTTCATATTGAGCAGCAATTTTCTCTCTTTCGGAAGCGTTAATACGATTCATGGCGTGTTTTACTTGCTCATCTGGATCAATGTCTGTAACTAGGGTTTTAATGATATCATAACCGTAATCGTTCATCGCTTCTTGAAGTTCAGATTTTACGGCAATAGCGATATCGTCTTTCTTTTCAAAGACATCGTCTAATCTAAGTTTTGGAACTTCCGCACGCACGACATCGAAAATATAAGAGGTAATTTGTGCTTGGGGATTATCTAATTTATAGAAGGCATCATAAACTTTTTCTTTAATAACCAAGTATTGTGTAGAGACTTTAAGTTTTACAAAAACATCATCTTTAGTTTTAGTTTCTACCACTACATCTAATTGCTGAATTTTTAATGAAATACGCCCTGCAATTTGGTCGATAAATGGAATTTTTAAATTAAATCCAGAATTTCTTACGCTATGGAATCTCCCTAATCGCTCAACAACTACTGCCGTTTGCTGTTTTACGATAAACCATAATCCAAAGAAACTTAGGAAAATAAATCCAAATAGTACAATTAGTCCTATAGACCCGCTAATAAATAATATATTCATAATGTAATTTTTCGTAAAGATAATAATTATTTTTAATGTACTAATGGTTTAGAGGTTAGAGGTTAGAACTTAGAATTTAGAATTTAGACAATGAATAGCCATCGGCAATAAGCAGTAGGCAATAGGCACTAAGCCACTCACCACGGAAAACTTTTAACTCTTCACTTTTAATTTATAATATATAACTTAGCATTTATAATTTACTTAACCCTCATCACTCAAAGTTCTCAACTTAATTTATAATCTAAAATCTAGCTGAAAAAATGCTTAAATTTGCCAAATTATTTTAAAGCCAACTAAACATGAGTCTACTAAGTATTACCTTTCATTGTGAATTTGATGCACTAAATGATTGGGAACAATATAAAAATCAATCGCTTAAAAAAGTGGCATCAAAAATTCCACAAGTCAAACACTATATATTATCCGATGTGGAAACGGCAATGCTTCAAGAAGGAAAAAACACCAATCTTCTACTAATTTTTTCTGATGACCATCAGCGACAACTATTTTTAGAAAACGAACTAGCCTATATTCAGCAAGATATAGAATCGGTGTTCCAGACTAAGGTTCTAGTCTTTGTAACTTTACTCAATCCGTTTGAAACGACTTTATAAACCATTGGCTTCCTTCAACCTATCGAAAACCCTGTGATCGATAGGGAGTTTTAATGGATTTTCAGAGGCTAAAGGCACCCATTTTACAGCATCAATGCTTGGTTCTTTTATTTCTAATTCTTCAATATTCAGGATATTAACCAAGTAATAGACCGTTAATAGTTGTTCGTTAGCTCTAAACTTAGACACTAAAAAGTCCTCTTGGGTATAGAAATGTTTGTCTACGGTTACTTTTAAGTTAAGTTCCTCTTCAAATTCCCTTATCAAGCAATCGGTAAGTCCTTCGCCAAACTCTAAGCCACCACCAGGTAGTTTCACTAAATCTTCGTCAATATATTGTTCTTCCAAAACTAAAATTTCCCGCTTAGAGTTTAATGCAATTCCATAGACTCTTACATTAATTTTGTCTATCATTTCTAAAATCTTTTCTTATTTTTGCATGACAAAGTAACTTACTTTTATGTTTAAAAAACAAATTTTCGCCGCTATTATTACCTTATCATTTTTTAGCACCACCACAGCACAAGATTTAAAGTTTTTAAAATTAAAGAAAAAATACCGCACTTGTATTTTGGATAAAGCCTTAGAGGAAACTTCTGGATTGGCTTATGTGGATAACACTTTAATATCCTTTAATGATAGCGGAAATCAACCTTACCTTCACAAAATCAACCCTGAAAATGGCAAGATTAAAACCATAAAAACCAATGCTAAAAACTACGACTGGGAAGCGATGGCAACCGACGAACACAATATATACATTGGGGATTTTGGAAACAATAGAGGTAATAGAAAAGACTTGAAAATCTACCGTTTCCCCTATTCTAATGATGACCATTGGACTTTCGATAAAGTATATGAATTTCAATACGCACAACAAAAAGATTTTACCCCACGCAATGTAAAACACAATTTTGATGCAGAAGCCATGATTTATCATCATCAAAATCTTCAAATCTTTTCTAAAGAATGGGCGTCCTACGATACTAAACACTACGAATTAAAATTAAATGAAGCGGACAAACAAAGCTTAGCACCAATTGAGGAATATCATCTGGGCTACCTTGCTACAGATGCTACTTATAGAAATGGCAAGCTTTATATCATTGGCTATACCAAAAAGGCAGAAGTGTTTTTAACAGTCTTTACAGAGAGCCAACCCAACCGATTTTTTGAACTTAAACCTGAAAAATACTATTTGGGAATGAGTTTCAAATTAGGGCAAATTGAAGGTATCACTGCGACAGAAAATGGACTGTATATTTCTGGGGAACGATTTAAAACCCGCATCAGTGATGTAAAACAACCCTTATATTTTCTGCCTTACGATAAACTTAAATAGTGTATATTTGTAATTCTAAAACATAAGAATCTGTAATCTGTGGCAAATATTGTAGAAGAGATAAGAAAACCGATTAACGAAGAAATGAAACTTTTCGAGCAAAAGTTTTATGAATCCATGCAAAGCAAAGTCCCGTTATTGGATAAAGTGACCCGCTTTATCGTAACGACTAAAGGAAAGCAAATGCGACCAATGTTCGTATTCCTTTGTGCCCAGTTGATTGGAAGTGTAAATGAAAAAACCTACCGTGGCGCCTCTATGATTGAACTGATCCATACCGCTACTTTGGTGCATGATGATGTGGTGGACGAAAGTTTTAAACGACGAAATTTCTTCTCTATCAATGCCCTTTGGAAAAATAAAATTGCTGTTTTAGTAGGGGATTATCTGCTTTCTAAATCGGTATTGCTATCCACAGACCATCAGGACTTTGATTTGCTTGCGGTAATTTCTAATACCATAAGGGAAATGTCCGAAGGCGAATTGTTACAACTGGAAAAAGCCAGAAAATTAGACATTACTGAGGAAGTTTATTATGAAATCATCCGACAAAAAACAGCCACACTAATTGCCGCTTGTTGCCAGATAGGCGTTTTATCCAATAATGCCGATGCCGAAACAGTAGAAAAAATGAAAACTTTTGGAACACTCACAGGGATGGCATTTCAAATCAAAGATGATTTATTCGACTACTTATCTAACAATGTGATTGGTAAACCCATTGGGATTGATATTAAAGAACAGAAAATGACTTTACCGTTAATCTATACCCTAAAAAATGCCAACGAAAAAGACCGAAAGTATTACTTTAATACCATCAAACGCTATAATAATGATTCTAAAAGAGTAAAAGAATTAATTCAATTTGTAAAACAATCAGGTGGCTTGGATTATGCTATTGGAGTGATGAAAGATTTTCAACATAAAGCCCAGCAGATTTTAGAAGAATTTCCAGAATCTAAAGCCAAGCAATCTTTAAGGTTAATGCTGGATTATGTTATTGAAAGAAAATTTTAAACTAAAACAATAAAATACTTACAATATCGTTTTGAAGAATATTAAGGTTCTAAATTTTGTAAAATAGAATAATTTGATTTACTTTGTAGGTCTTAAATTTTAACCCATAAAAAACTATTGCTTTATTATTATAATATACTTAAAGTAATGATTAACAATAGTTTAATATAAACAATATAAACAATAAGGATGAAAAAACTAAAGTTATTTTCATTAAGTCTATTAGGCTCTACCCTACTTTTAGTAAGTTGCGGTGGTAATAATACCAAAAAAGGTGGCGGCACTAAGCGCTTTATAAGTCAAACAGGATGGAAACCCAACGATGCCAAAGGTTGGTTTTTTTCTGGCAAAAAAGAAAAGCCTAAAGCATCGCCAGGTATGGTGTATGTAGAAGGTGGAACCTTTACCATGGGCTTAGTAAAAGATGATGTAATGCACGATTGGAACAACACACCAAGAAGAATGCAAGTCAGTTCATTTTTTATTGGTGAAGCGGAAACTACAAATTATGACTACCGCTCTTATGTCACTTGGCTAAAGTATGTATTTCCACCGTCTGACCCGCAATTCAAGGATATTTATACAGGCGCATTACCCGATACTTTGGTGTGGAACAATAAACTATCTAGAAACGACTATGCCGAAACCTATTTTAGAAACCCAAGTTTCGACTATTATCCAGTGGTTGGGGTGTCTTGGTTACAAGCAACCAAATATTGTGAATGGCTAACTGATAGAGCGAATGAAAAAGCATTGATGGACCAAGGGGTAATTTCTAAAGACCTCTATGTAAACGATAGTAACAACCAAGGTCAGGCTTCTTTTACTTTAGATAAATATAAAAGTAACGACCCTGAAATGCAAGCCTATATCAATGAACAACGATTAAAAAAGCAAACGGGTATCAAAAATCCTAATGCTAGAGTCGTTGCGGTAAACAGAAATGCCACTTCTGGCGTAGTGACTAAATTTAGATTGCCTACTGAGGTAGAATGGGAATTTGCTGCTCTAGGACTTCAAAAAAATAGAGAGTATAATCTTTATGAAGGAAAAACTCCAGAAATCGATAGATTAAGAGGTAGAAAAGGTAGAAATAGAGGGATGTTCCTAGAAAACTTTAAATACGGTAGAGGGGACTACTCTGGAACGGCGGGTTGGAATAATGATGGTTCTGCCACTACTTCGGATGTAAGACAATATCCTTCTAATGATTTAGGAATTTATGGAATGTATGGCAATGTGGCAGAATGGACAGCCGATGTATATCGACCAATTATAGATGAAGAAGCCAGCGACTTTAACTACTATCGTGGCAATGTAACCAAGGAAGTAGTAAAAAATGCAGATGGTACTTATACTAAAGTTAATGGTTCTAATATCGCATTTGATACTTTAGCAGATGGCAGAAGAATATACAGAGGTATGCCTGGACAATTCAAAAGAGAAGTGGTGGGCGATGATAAAAACTTCCGCGATGGTGATTTTATGTCTTCGCTAGATGCAGGTTATGGTAGAGAGTTGGACAGTGCAGCAGCTAAAGATTTTAATATGTATAACTCGGCTAAAAAGAGGTTTTATGTAGATGCTAAAGGACGCGTGATTCTTGAAAAAGATAAAAAAATGCGTACCACCAATGTATCCAACGAATCTCGTGTCGTAAAAGGTGGCTCTTGGAAAGATACCGCTTACTGGCTAGACCCAGGACAAAGAAGATACCGAGACGAAAGCCGTGCCTACGGTTGGATTGGCTTTAGAGTAGCACAAGATGCTAAAGATGTAGCCAACAAAAGAAGCAAAAGATAATTTTTATCAAAATAAAACAATAAAATCCTTTCCGAATTGGGAAGGATTTTTATATTTTTGACTTATGAATGTTACTCAATTTTACCCTATATATCAACAATGCAAAAGCGTTGTTATAGACAACCGAAACCTAAAGAAAGATGATATTTTCTTTGCCTTCTCTGGTGAAAATTTTGATGCTGCTACACGCGCCAATCAAGCGATAGAAGATGGGGCATTAGCCGTCATCGTAGAAAATCCAACCTACGAAAATCCAGAGAAAAATATCTATTATGTACCCTCTACCCTAGAGTTTTTGCAAGCATTAGCTAAATACCATCGTCAGCAGTTGGATATTCCTATTATTGGATTGACCGGCAGTAACGGCAAAACTACTACTAAAGAATTAATAGCAACAGTATTGTCTAAGAAATTTTCTGTTCAGTTTACCAAAGGGAATCTTAACAATCATATCGGTGTGCCGCTTACCCTACTATCCATACGACCAGAACACGAAATAGCAGTGGTAGAAATGGGTGCTAATCATCAAAAAGAAATAGAATTACTTTGTAGTATTACCCAGCCTACTTTGGGGTATATTACCAATTTTGGAAAAGCCCATCTCGAAGGGTTTGGTGGATTTGAAGGGGTCATCAAGGGAAAATCAGAATTGTATGATTATCTAAAGTCGGAACATAAAACCATTATCGTCAATGAAAATGATGCCATACAAGTAGAAAAAACTAAAGATTACCCAAAAACTATTACTTTTGGTTCGCCCACCTCAGAGTTTAATTTTGAGTTGTTTTACCAGCATAATCAGGTGGGTATTAAATATCATAATCAAACTGCCTTAACCCAGTTGACAGGTGCTTATAACTTTACCAATATTTCGGTGGCTGTGGCTTTAGGACTTTATTTTAATATTGATTTTGAGCAAATTAAAGAAGCGATTGAAACTTATGAGCCTACCAATATGCGTTCTCAAATCATGCAAAAACATGGTAAAACTTTAGTCCTAGATACTTACAATGCTAATCCTAGCAGTATGGCATTATCTTTAGAAAATTTTTCAAAATTTGATGGCACTAAAACCATTATTATTGGCGATATGCTAGAGTTAGGGGAGTTTTCAAAACAAGAACACGAGCAAATTTTAAACTTAGCCAACAATTTAGCCTTTGAACAAATAATTACGGTCGGTCCATGTTTTAAGCAAGTTAATCAATCAAGCTTAGCCTTTGAAAACACTCAAGATTTATCCATTTATTTACAGCAACATCCGATTAACACTAAAAATATCTTATTAAAAGGTTCTAGAGGCATTGGGCTGGAAAAAGTGATAGATAATATTAAATAAGGCGATTGAAAAGCCTTTATACAGTTGCGATAAAGGCAAAATATCCTTAACTTTACGCCAAATTAAACATTATGATAGACTGGAAAACAGCAAAAGAATACGAAGATATCACTTATAAAAAATGTAATGGTGTTGCCAGAATTGCCTTTAATAGACCTGAGGTAAGAAACGCCTTTCGCCCTAAAACCACTTCTGAACTTTACGATGCTTTTTACGATGCTTACGAAGATGCTTCCATAGGTGTGGTATTGTTATCAGGTGAAGGTCCAAGCCCTAAAGATGGCGGTTGGGCATTTTGCAGCGGTGGCGACCAAAAAGCCAGAGGACATCAAGGTTATGTAGGTGAAGATGGCAGACATCGATTAAATATTTTAGAAGTTCAACGCTTAATTCGCTTTATGCCGAAGGTGGTGATTGCCGTAGTACCAGGTTGGGCAGTAGGTGGTGGACACTCGTTACATGTAACTTGTGATTTGACTTTAGCGAGTGAGGAACACGCTATTTTTAAACAAACCGATGCCGATGTAACCAGTTTTGATGGTGGCTATGGCTCTGCTTATTTAGCTAAAATGGTGGGGCAAAAAAGAGCCAGAGAAATTTTCTTTTTGGGTAGAAACTATTCTGCTCAAGAAGCCTACGAAATGGGAATGGTAAACAAAGTGGTACCTCATGCAGAGTTAGAAGATACCGCCTACGAATGGGCGCAGGAAATTCTTGCCAAATCGCCGACTTCTATCCGTATGCTGAAATTTGCAATGAACCTAACCGACGATGGTATGGTTGGTCAGCAAGTATTTGCAGGGGAAGCCACAAGACTTGCCTATATGACAGATGAAGCCAAAGAAGGACGCAATGCGTTTTTGGAAAAGAGAAAACCAGACTTTGGAAAAGACCAATGGATTTCATAATGGATATCAAGGTCTAAATTCTCATCTCTAAAGTCTAACATTTCCAAATCTAAATCAATGAAAACTTGGATTCAAGCCGCAAGGCTAAGAACACTACCGCTATCCCTAAGTGGTATCATTATGGGGTCGTTTATCGCAAGATGGCAACTAAAACAACAAGGCGAACCTTGGGATATTAGTATTTTTATTTTGGCTCTAGTGGTGACTTTGCTGTACCAAATATTATCTAATTTTGCTAACGACTATGGCGATGGTGTAAAAGGCACAGACCAACAAAGAATTAGTGAAGCCGAAAGCCGTGCAGTGGCATCTGGTAAAGTAACGGCTCAGCAAATGAAAACGGCAATTATCGTGACTGCCGTATTATCACTCATAGCGACAGTTGCTCTACTCTATTTGGCATTCTTTCCCAATTATATTAAGAAATTTTGGATATTTATTGGTATAGGTGTCGCTTGTATTTTAGCGGCAATAGGCTATACTGTGGGCAAAAAGCCTTATGGTTATTTAGGCTTAGGCGATATCATGGTGTTTATTTTCTTTGGACTTATTTCGGTGGGGGGTAGCTATTTTTTATTTACAAAATCTTGGGATTGGAGTATTTTGTTGCCCGCCTCAGCAGTTGGTATGATGAGTACTGCCGTCCTTAACCTTAATAATATGCGAGATATTGAAAGCGACCGAATGACTGGTAAAAAAACTTTAGCACTAAGGCTAGGTTTTAAATATGCCATGATTTACCAAATGGTATTACTGCAATTGCCATTGATTTTAATTTTAATATTTTTAGGTGTTAAAGATTTCTTTCACTCAGGGAATTATTATGCCTTTATCGTAATGGTTTTATTATTCCCAATGATGGCTCTACGCAGAAAAATTATGCAAGTGCAAGAACCAAAATTATTAGACCCTTTTTTAAAACAAGTAGGTATTTTAACTTTAGTTATGGCAATTTTATTAGCCTTTGGACTTAATTATTTTGACTATTAATAAAGGCATTAACCACATTAAACTATATTTATGACGATACAATTTCTAGGACAAAACTGTTTTTTGTTCACTTATAAAGGTAAGACCATTATTTCTGATCCTTTTTACAACTTCCAGAAAGATCAATCTGGGTTTGATATTTCAGCACAAACTATTGACTATATCTTGATTACCCATGCTCACGAAGACCATACCGCGGATGTAAAAGAAGTGTTAAAACATCACCCAAATGCTACGGTTATTGCCCAGCCAGAGATCTGTGGCTACTATGGGCATGAAAATAATATTGATATTAACTTTGGAGGTTCTACCGATATTAAAGGTTTAAAAATTTCTATGGTGCCTGCACTCCATACCAGCTCTTTTCCAGATGGTGCGTACGGTGGTGAGCCAGCAGGCTATATTTTTAATTTTGATGATAAAACTATTTATTTTGCAGGGGATACTGGGGTGATGCACGATATGTCTTTGTTCCCTAAAATTTATGGTAAAATTGATTTAAGCATTCTCCCCATTGGTTCACACTATACTATGTGCCCAGATAAAGCGAGTTTTGCTGCCGCAGAATTATTAGAATGTCCAAAGGTTATCGGTTGTCACTTTGATACTTTCCCTCCTATCAGTATAGACCACGATAAAGCCCAACAAGCTTTTAATAATAGAAATATAGAATTAATATTGCTAAAATTAGGCGAAAGTTTTGAGGTTTAAATCAAATAGATTCTTAAATAAAAACCTCCGTTAAAATTCAATTAACGGAGGTTTTTGTTATAAATAGTAATCTAATTAATTGGCTTAATAGAAATAGCATACCCTCCACTTCTTGCCATATTGACTGGCAGTTTAGTTTTACTTGTTACTACTTTTTTATAAATATGATACGCCTGTGGGTTATCTATATAATCAGCGTCTTTAGCATCTTCATAAATCGTGGCTTCATATTTTTTACCTTTATCTAAAAATGATAAATCTACGGTATAAGAACGCTTATTTTCATCGGTAATACCACCTACATACCATTCGTCTTTGCCTTTGGCTTTTCTCGCCGTATGGATATAGTCACCTGGCTCAGCTGATAAAATTTTAGTATCGTCCCAATCTGCAGGAACATCTTTTATAAACTGAAATGCGTCCATGTGTTTTTTATAATTTTCTGGTAAATCTGCTGCCATTTGTAGCGGAGAATACATCACCACATAAAGTGCTAATTGCTTTGCTAAAGTAGTTTTAACAAAGCGTGTATCATTAGGGAAATAATAATCCATTTTCGTCTGGAAAATTCCTGGCGTATAGTCCATAGGACCACCCATAAATCTGGTAAATGGCAGTATTGTCTGGTGTTCTGGGGTATTACCGCCAAACACTTCATATTCTGTTCCTCTTGCTGCTTCTGCTGCTATCCAGTTTGGATAAGTTCTACTTAAACCAGATGGACGAACAGATTCATGAGAATTTACCATTACCTTATATTTAGCTGCTTTTTCTGCAATTCTATTATAATGATTAATCATCCATTGGCTGTAATGATGCTCGCCCCTTGGAATAATATTACCTACATACCCCGTTTTTACGGAAGGATAGTCATATTGATTCATCAACTGATAGGCTTTATCTGCCCAAAGTTCGTAGTTTGCTGCCGACCCCGAAGTTTCGTGGTGCATCATTAACTTAATACCTTTTTTGTGAGCATAGTCGTTGAGTATTTTAATATCAAAATCTGGATAAGGCGTTATAAAGTCAAATACAAATTCTTTAGATTTTCCAAACCAATCTTCCCAACCTACATTCCAGCCTTCAATTAATAACCCATTGAAACCATTTTCTGCGGCAAAATCTATGTATTCTTTAACCTTCTCATTATTAGCAGCGTGTTTTCCTGTTGGCTTTAGTTTAGAAAAATCTGTTTCACCAATTTTTACATTATCTGCATCTGAATATGCCCAAGAAGATTTTCCAATAATCATTTCCCACCATACTCCCATGTATTTTGTAGGTTTAATCCAAGAGGTATCTTTATATTTTGTAGGTTCATTAAGGCTAAATAGCATTTTAGAATCTAAAACCTCTTCTGCTCTTGGGGATACAATAATTGTTCTCCATGGCGATACCGCCGATGTCTGGATATACCCTTTAGCTCCTTGTGCATCTGGAGTTAGGTGAATGGTAAATTTATAGTCTTTAGCATCTACATCTAGATTGGAGGCTGGATAATCTATTACAGCAGCTTCTGCTACATTAATATAGAGAGGAGATTTACCTTCACGCTTTAGCATTACTGGAGATTGTACCGCGTTTTTAATTGGCGTTTGAGATACATTCTGCTCTACCGATTGTTCCCATTTAGCAGGAATTTCTGAAACTTTAGTTGTTTGGTATAGATATTCTTCTGTATCATAATCTCCTGCAATCCACCATGCTTTCATATCTGTAGGAAAATCAAACTCAGTTAATTCCTCTTTAATGATAAAATAATTTAAGTTTTTTTGTTGCGGAAATTCATATCTAAAGCCTAGCCCATCGTTAAACAAACGGAATTTTACTACGATATTTCTGTTTTGTTCTTTATTATTTAAAGTAACTGCTAGTTCATTATAGTGGTTATTGTAAAATTTCTTTTCACCTAAAACAGGCTGCCAGTTTTCATTTTTAGAAGCTCTGGTCTCCCCTACTTTTACAAACCCTGAACTTAAATCCACACTCGGCTGATTAGTAATATCTTTAAGGTTATAAGTGGTTTCTTTATAAATCTGAAGTCCTAATTTTGAGTTTTCTAAAACTGGTTGTCCTTTATAGCTTAAATTATAATAAGGCACTCCATTTTCTAGAGAAAAATTCATTTCAAAATTACCATCTGGAGATTTTAAAGTTTGTGCAGACAAGTAACCTATTGATAATGTGAACAATGCCGCTGCTATATTTTTTTTAGTTATCATAAAATTAATATTTTTATGGGTTAAAAATAATAAAAGTGTTGCTAAAAAACAACACTTTTGTTTTATAATTTTAGCAATTTTGTTTAATAACCTTGGTTTTGCTTAAGGTTTGGATTTGCTATTAAGTCTTTAGACGGTATTGGATAAAGAGTTCTAAATCCGTCCACTGCTTTTCCTTCCTTCACACCTCCTTTCCATGCCCATAAGTAAGCTGCACTGGTAAATTTTCCGAATCTGATGAGATCTGTTCTACGAGAAGCTTCCCATGCTAGCTCTCTGGCTCTTTCATCTAAAATAAAATCTAAGGTTAGTTGTGAGAGGTTAATATTCCCCGATGTATTTCCATAAGCTCTCTCTCTCAATTGGTTAACATAAGAAAGGGCTTCTGCTGTACTGCCATTGGCACCTCTTAGCACTGCTTCGGCGTACATCAAATACGCATCTGCCAATCTAAACATTGGGAAGTCCGTATCTACAAAGTTTCCAGAAGAATCTTTACCTGCCACACCTGCCTTTGTTACATTTTTAAATTTAATTAATGGATAGCCATCTGCAAAATCTCCAATATTATTGATTTCATCATTTTGTCCATTGGTAAAGAATCTTCCTCTGATGTCTTTTGAGCCATTAGCGTCTGGGAATTTTTGAACTAGGTTTTTAGTAGTTCTAAGTCCCCACCATCCACCATTTACACCATATTTAGAGGGATCCATTTTACCGCCTATACCTGCATGGATAATGTAAGTAGTACCGCCCCAAGTTCTAGACTGGGCACCATCATAATTGATCGAGAAAATTACTTCATTATTATTAATATCATTATCGGCTAAAAATAACTCTTCATATTTAGGTTTTAGGGAAAAACCAGAATTGATGACTTTTTTTGCATAATCTGCAGCTTCATTATAATGGGCTTGTCCAGTATATACCTCTGCATTTAGATATAATTTGGATAATAACATCCACACTGCAGCTTGGTCTGCTCTACCATACTCATTGGTACGCGGTGCTTTTAGCTTAGATTCTAAATCTTTTAATTCTTTTTCTACATAGCTAAATAGATCCTTTCTTTCAATTCTTGGCGGTGGCGTTACTCCTACTGGTGAGTTTTCATCTACGAATGGAACATTACCAAATAAATCTATGGCGTGGTAATAGCTTAATGCTCTTAAAAATCTTGCTTCATTGCGGAATAGTCTGGCTTCTTCTGCTTGAGTACCAGAAATCCCACGAGAAGATAATTTTTCATCTGATGTTTCACGAATAAACTCATTTGTTAGAGTTACTTGATACATAATTCTATAGTACATTGCTGTAGTAAACTGGTTATCTGCCCCCCAGTTCATATTATGCAAATCTGGCAAGTTGGCATCTCCCCAACCGATTACTGCTTCATCTGTTGGCAATTCTTGAAGTTGGAAATACTGTCTTAAATAGTTTGACATTCCTCCGTCAATACCTCCTACATCTGCCCTATCATCACCGCCACCTTGTCCTGACAAAGATAGCCCTGCATAACATTTGGCTAATACTCCTTTGTAATTATTAAAATCTTGATAAATAGTTTCAGAGGTAACATCACTGCTATTAAATTCATTAAGATCTCTTTCGCAGGATATAAAGCTAAAATTAATAGCTAAGGCTGCTATGGCGATTTTTATATATTTTGAATTCATTTTTTATTTTTTTATGGATTAGAATTGTACATTAAAGCCTAGAGAGTACACGCGTGGTCTTTGATAGAAATTATTATCAATACCATTGAAAACTTCCGGGTCTATACCACTATATTTAGTAATTACAAATACATTGTTTACTGTAGCATTAAGTCTTAATCTAGATTTACCTATAAAGCTTGGGAAATTGTATCCTAGGCTAATGTTATCCATTCTAAGAAAAGATGCATCTTCTACATAATAATTTGAAAGATATTGATTTTCTTTAAATTTAGTATTTAAGTAATCTGTTGTAAGATTTGTAATATATCCTCCGTTACCTGAAATTCTAGCAGATGCTCCAAACTGGGAGTTCATATTATTATAAACATAGTTTCCTATACTAGCTCTAAGTGTAAAGCCAAAATCCCAATTTTTGTAATTCATAGTAGATGAAAAGCCAAACAGAGCCTTTGGCATTGGTGAGTGGTATTGATATAAATCTTGTTCATTTATTACACCATCATTATTTCGGTCTACATATTCTCCTTCAATAGGCTTGCCATTAGCATCATACTTTTGTTCTAATACATAAAAAGAGTTTGGGGTATATCCTACAGATTGTACTTGTACATTAGTCCCTGTAACCCCTCTGATGCCACCTGTTAATACAATTTGGTTAGGATTTTCTGTAACTGATAGTGAGGTAATTTTAGCCTCTTGCCAAGTAGCATTCGCTGTAAAATCCCATGTAAAATTCTCATTTTTAATCGCTTTTACAGTTGCAGCTATCTCCACTCCTTTAGATTCCATATCCCCTACATTGGTCATAAGTAAATTGGTAAAATTAGATCCTGCAGGAACAGGTACTACGCTTAACAAATCAGATGTTTTTCTACTATATGCATCTATTGCAAACAATAGTCTATCTTTAAACAATCCAAAATCTAAACCAATATTAGAGGTTTCTGTAGTTTCCCAACGAATATTTTTGTCATAACCATTAGGACGAATCAGTGTATAAAAGGAGTTCCCTAACTGGTATCTAGCACCTCCATCTGAATAGCCGTATACCGCTAAATAAGGGTAGTTACTAGTTCCTAAATCTTGCTGACCTGTGATCCCCCAACCGCCTCTTAATTTTAAAGTAGAAACTGTTGGACTACCTTTTAGGAAGCTCTCTTGATCTATTCTCCACGCCAAAGATACAGAAGGGAAATAGCCCCATCTATTTTCTTCACTAAACCTTGAAGAACCATCTCTACGCAAAGAAGCGGTTAATAAATATCTATTTTTAAAGGTATAATTTAGACGCCCATAGTAAGAAATCAATAGATTCTGTGTGAAGAAATCTACACCGCTAGAAGGGTTAGAAACACCCAAACCATTAATCGTTGGGGCAAATGGCGCACTTTCATTCCATTTTTGGTAAGAATACCCTGCCATTACATCTAAATCTGAATCTAAAGAAGGTAACTTTTTGCTATAGTTAAGATAAAATTCTAATAATCTATTTTTCTTTTCTTGGGTGTAGTGTCTTGTAGTTCCATTTTCATTAAAGACAGATGCTAAGCTTGGATCTTTCGTTTCACTACCATTAGAGTCTGCATAATCTAAACCTAAATTAAGATTAGCTCTTAGGGCAGGTAAAAAATGGAATTTATAATCAAACTGAACATTTCCCAATACTCTTCTCACATAGGATACATCATTTCTTTGGTACAACATAGACACTGGGTTTTTAGTTGCCAAGTTGCTTGGTTTTCCTGTTGCAGGGTCTACCCATTCCCAATATCCACCAAACTGTGGAACATTAGTGTCATAAATAGATTGCGTTGGATCAAAAGCTACCGCTTCTCCAATAGCTCCAGCATCTGCAAAACGGTTTTCTACATAAGTTCCTTTTACATTAAGGTTAATCTTTAAATGATTATTAAAAAAACTAGGATTGAGATTTAACCCTGCTGTACTTCTTTCAATAGAGTTAGTTTTTAAAATACCATCTTGATTTAAATAGCCCAATGATAATCTAAAAGGCACTTTACCTAGACCACCTGAAAAAGTCAAATTATTATCAAAACCTGTGGCTAATTGATAAATAGCCTCTTGCCAATTAGTATTACTTTTGCCTAAAAGGTGGGCTACAGCTGGCTGAACTTCATTGACAACATCGTGAAACTGCTTAGCATTCAATACATTTACCGTTCCAAATTTTTCAGAAACTGAAGTCGTCGCATTGTAACCTACTTTTAATCTTCCTCTGGTTCCTTTTCTAGTCGTAATGATGATGACCCCGTTTGTTGCTCTGTTACCATAAATAGCCGCAGCAGATGCATCTTTCAATACATTAAACGACTCAATATCGTTAGGGTTGATTAAGGCTAACGGATTAGCCGCTCCATTGATACCACCATTATCCAAAGGCATTCCATCGATTACAATTAATGGGTCGTTAGACGCATTAAGCGAAGCTGCTCCACGAATTCTAATGGTAGAACCGCTACCTGGCGCACCACCATTGGTCGTGATTTGAACCCCTGCCGCTTTACCTTGTATCAATTGCTCTGGTGAAGATACCGCACCACCATTAAAATCTTTAGCAGAAATGGCAGTTACCGATCCTGTAAGATCTGATTTCTTTTTGCTCCCGTAACCAATTAACACCACTTCTTCAATATTTTTGACTTTTGTGGAATCTTTAGTTTGAGCCTGTAACATTGCACCTGCCAAGAGAAAAGCAGGAGCAACTTTTAAAAATGTATAACTTTTCACAAAATTATGTTTTTAGTTAATATTAAGTTTTATTTTTTGTTGTATTGTTCTAGTGCGTCTTTTAAAATTTCGGCACTACGCTTTAAGTCGTTTTCATTAAGGACATACGCCATACGCACTTGTTTTTTTCCTAGTTCTGGATTAGAATAAAATCCGCCTGCTGGTGCTACCATAATGGTTTCCTTATTATTGTTATAAGACTCTAATAGCCACTGTGCAAAAGTTTCGGCATCATCTACTGGAAGTTCTGCCATACAATAGAACGCCCCTTTTGGCATAGGACATTTTACACCTGGAATTTCATTTAGAAGTTCTACTAATAAATTTCTACGCTTGGTATATTCTGCTCTTACGCTATTAATGTACGCCTCGTCATTTTGATGGGCTTTAGCCGCGATAATTTGACCAATTAATACGGGACTCAATCTCGCTTGTGCAAATTTCATGGCTGCCTCTTTTATCATTTTAGAACGCGTTACCATACAGCCAATGCGCACACCACACATAGAATAACGCTTAGACTCCGAATCAATCACGATGCAATGCTCTGCTAATTCTGGAAATGCTAACATAGAAGTTTGTTGTTCTCCATCATACACATACTCGCGGTATACTTCATCCGAAATAATAACAATATCGTGTTTTAAAGCAATGTTTGCTAACTTTTGTAATTCTTCTTTGGTGTACAAATAGCCCGTTGGATTTCCTGGATTACAGATAACAATCGCTTTGGTTTTATCAGTAATTTTTTCTTCAAATGCCTCCATACTTGGCAATGCAAAACCATTCTCAATAGAAGACGGCACTGCCACTACATTGACTTTAATATGATTAGAAAACCCATTGTAATTCGCATAATAAGGCTCAGGAATAATGATTTCATCGCCTTCATCACATAAAGTAGAAAGGGCAAAATTTAGCGCTTCCGAACCCCCATTGGTAACGATAAAATTATCCACGGTAATATCTTTAAATCCTAATCCTTGATAGTAAGTTTCAAGCGCTTTACGATATTCCAAATTCCCTTCTGAAAGAGAATATTCCAAAACTTTAAGGTGGATATTTTTTAACTCTTCCAACGCCGTTTCTGGTGTTGCGATATCGGGCTGACCAATATTAAGATGATAAACTTTCACCCCTCTTTGCTTTGCCTCTAAAGCATAAGGTACTAACTTTCTAATCGGAGATGCCGGCATTCCCGCCGCGCGTTGAGATATTTTTGGCATTATAATCATTTTTTATTTTCGACAAAAATACACATTTTTATTGAGATTTTTTTAACGCTAATCGTAAACACCTTATAGTAGTATTTATCCTCAGAATAAAAAAATGCTGCTCAAAATCTGAACAGCATCATTGTTATTTTCTTTAAAATAGTTTTATTAATGTTTAATATTTTCTACCGCCTTCGGATCGTGTTTATGTTTAAACATGATGGCAAATAATACCGCTACAACCAAGGCGTAGATGGCAAACGCCAACCATATCTGATACCAATCCCTAAGTGCTACCACTTGAGAAAGTGAACCATCGGACATAATTGTAGCATTAAAAGAATTTTTCAATATTTCTATAAACGAAGAATTATCGGTACTCGTCTGTAAATATTCTGCTAATTGCGAAGCAGAAGTAAAGGATTTAGTAAAGAAATGGTCGATGACCCAACCCGCCACATAACTTCCGATAATGGCACCGAAACCATTGGTCATCATCATAAATAAACCTTGTGCTGAAGAACGAATCTTTTTATCCGTTGTGGTTTCCACGAATAACGACCCAGAGATATTGAAGAAGTCAAACGCCATTCCGTATACAATACAAGATAGGATAATCATCCATAGCCCTGTACCAGGGTCACCAAAAGCAAACAATCCAAAACGAAGTACCCAAGCCAACATACTTAGCAACATTACTTTTTTAATTCCAAATTTCTTTAAAAAAAATGGTATGGCTAAAATAAATAGTGTTTCAGAAATCTGTGAAATCGACATGATAATTGTAGATTTTTCCACTACCAAAGACTGAGCATATTGAGGATAAAATTCAAATTCACTAAGGTAAACATCACCATAAGCATTGGTTAGTTGTAAAGCCGCGCCCAATAACATTGAAAATAAAAAGAACAAGGCCATTTTATATTTTGCGAATAATTGGAATGCATTAAGCCCTAATTGCTCACTCAATGGTGCATTTTTATCAATATTTTTTTGTGGTGGTGATGGTGGTAAGGTAAAGGCATAAATCCCTAATACAATAGCCACAGTACCCGCAATATAAAACTGACCTTCCGAGGCTTTATTCCCCGTAAGATTAGTAATCCACATAGCAACAATAAACCCTACGGTTCCCCAAACCCTTAGGCTTGGAAACACCTTTACCACATCGTAATTTCGTTCATTTAAAATATGGTAGTTAATAGAATTAGAAAGGGCGATTGTGGGCATATAAAATACCATTGCCAAAAGCATCAACCAGAAAAAAGCAGTGGGACTCTCAGCATGAGGTAAATAAAACAGCACCCCAGCATAGGCAATATGAAAAAAGCCATAAAGTTTCTCTGCATTAATCCATCGGTCGGCAACAATCCCCGCCAGAGTTGGCATAAATATGGAAGCGATTCCCATAGTACCAAATACGGCACCAAATTGAGTCCCATCCCAATGCTTGGTTCCAAACCAAAAATTAGCCATAGTAATCAGCCAAGCCCCCCAAACAAAATACTGCAAAAAGTTCAGTATTACCAATCGTAGTTTTATATTGTCCATATTTTGTATTATTAGTCTATTTTCTTTTGTCTTTGCTTTATTTTTTCTTGAATAATAACAGCAAGGTCAAAGTCTTCTTTTGCTACTGCTTCCTCTAGCTGTGCTTTGAGCTCGTCCAAACTTTCTTCTTCCATCAGCATTTCTACAATATCTTCTTCAGAATCTATGGCTTGGATTTCGAGCAAAATACCTGCTTCTTCCAAGACTTCTTTTGTGGAAAAGATATCCGCATTATAGCGCACGGCTAGAGATACCGCATCAGAAGTGCGTGCATCTAGGATGATGGAATCCTCCGTAATTTTATGTTTAAGATGTATATTTGAAAAGAATACCCCATCTATAATCTGATAAATCACCACATATTCAAAAACAAACTGAGAGGCATCAATAAAATTTTTAAATAAATCGTGGGTCATGGGTCTAGACAGTTGCTTAGCCGCTTCGCGTTCCAGTCCTAAAGAAATGGCTTGGGCACCATAATAGTCTATGACAATTGGTAATTTTATACCGCTTTCTTCCTCTTCTAATAACAAGGCATAGGCACCCGTCTGTGTCTGACTAGGGGAAATCCCTCGAATGATGAGTTTCTTATAATTCATAAGACAAATATAATAAAAAAACACCACCTCCATAGAAAGATGGTATTTTTTATTAGAAATTATGATTAAAATTAGTTAGTCTCTTTTATCCTAATACCATTTTTTTATCAATAGAGGTATTGTTTAACTATCATTATATGATAACTCTTATTTTGAACATCGTAATTTTGTAGTTGACGAAATACCGCGTGAGGGCGGAGGGCATTGTTGGAGCTCTTGTGGGCTTTCCTAAAAAAGCCCACAAAGCGACTGCCCGTAGACCGACGCTCTGCCTTTTCCTAAAAAAAGGCAGAGGGGCACGCCTAAATAAAAATTGCACCACTCTAAGTGAGCAAGGCATTGGATTTATTTTTTGGCAATACTTCTAGAAATTACAATTTTCTGAATTTCAGAAGTACCTTCGTAGATTTGTGTAATCTTGGCATCGCGCATCATTCGCTCTACATGGTATTCTTTCACATAACCATAGCCACCGTGAATCTGAACCGCTTCAATAGTCGTATCCATAGCGGTTTTAGAGGCAAACAACTTCGCCATCGCACCACTCTCGGAAATGTCTTTGCCTTGGTCTTTTTCTGCCGCTGCCTTATAGCACAGCATTCTTGCCGCCGTGATTTGGGTTGCCATATCGGCCAATTTAAACGCTACGGCTTGATGATGGATAATTTCCTTACCAAAAGCCTTACGCTCCTTAGCATATTTAAGCGCCAACTCATAAGCACCACTCGCAATCCCTAACGCCTGAGAAGCAATCCCAATACGACCACCATTTAACACCGCCATTGCAAAATTAAACCCAAAACCCTCTTCGCCAATACGATTTTCTTTTGGTACCTTTACATCGGTAAATAACAAAGAATGCGTATCACTCCCACGAATCCCCATTTTGTCTTCTTTTGGTCCAATATCAAAGCCTTCCCAATCGCGTTCTACGATAAAGGCATTAATCCCCTTATGCCCTTTTTCAGGATGGGTTTGGGCAATCACGATATAATAACTCGCAGTACCGCCATTGGTAATCCAGTTTTTGGTACCGTTTAATAAATAATAATCGCCTTTGTCTTCGGCAATGGTTTTTTGAGAAGTGGCATCTGATCCTGCTTCTGGTTCAGATAAGGCGAACGCCCCAAGCACTTCACCGCTGGCTAAGGGAACTAAATATTTTTGCTTTTGTTCTTCACTTGCATATTTTTCCAACCCTGCACATACCAATGAGTTATTTACTGACATCACTACCGCCGCAGAAGCATCCACTTTGGAAATCTCTTCCATAGCCAATACATAAGAAACACTATCTAAACCTGCACCGCCATACTTAGGGTCTACCATCATACCCAAAAAGCCCATTTCTCCCATTTTCTTCACTTGTTCGGTAGGGAATTTCTGGTCTCTATCTCGTTCTATAACACCAGGTAATAATTCGTTTTGTGCAAAATCTCTAGCAGCTTGTTGAATCATTAACTGCTCTTCTGTTAGATTAAAATCCATAGTCTATTAAAATTTGTTGTAGGGTGGTAAATTTAATGTTTTTATTTGAGACTTACAATAACGCTCTTTGAATGAATAGAAGTTTGTGTGGATACCAAAATAAAATCTTAAACTTCATTTTAAAAAAGTTATATTTGTAAAAAACATCAATCTATGAATGAATCCCAAATCCTTAAAGCGATTATTGAACAAAGAAAAAGTACTTATCCTAAAGATTACACAGGAGTAGATATTACTAAAGATATCCTCAACGAATTATTAAATGTCGGATGCCTTACGCCTAATCATAAAAAAACAGCACCTTGGCGCTATCAATTATTTCTAGGTAAACAAAAAGATGCTTTAGCCAAAGAAATGGCAAAACTCTATAAAACTTATACGCCAGAAGATAAATTCTTGGAAAAGAAATACCTGAGTATTATAGATAAAATCAAAGGTGCTTCTGCCATTATCAGTACAAGCGTTGCCATTAGCGATACTGTTCCAGAATGGGAGGAAATTGCCGCAGTTTCTATGGGCGTTCAAAATATGTATTTATTGTGTAGCACTTACCAGTTAGGGTGCTACTGGAGCACTCCTAAATTGGCTGCTTATCTATCCGAATTCCTTAATCTAAATGATAACGAGAAATGCTTAGGTCTGTTCTACATCGGCACTTTAGAGCATAAATAAAAAAGAGGCTATTAAATAGCCTCTTTATCAAAAAATTATTTTCTAAGTATTAACCATTATTTTGGTTATCCTTAGGTTTGTTATCTCTCGGTGGTTTTGGTAATAAAACTTTTCTTGAAAGTTTCATTTTCTTACGGTCATCATAACCCATAAATTTCACTTCTACCCTATCGCCTTCATTATAAGGTACTTTTTCAGTACGCTTCCAGTCGATTTCTGAGATATGAAGAAGTCCTTCCGTTCCTTTAGCCAATTGGATAAAAGCACCAAAGTCTACTACTTTTACCACTTTACCATTATACACCTCGCCCACTACTGGCACAAAGGTGATTTCATTGATTTGTCTAACTGCTTCGTTAATTTTATTTCTATCCATTCCAGAAATTTCAATATGTCCGATATCACCTTTTTCTTCAATAGTAATTACAGTTTCTGTATCTTTTTGTAACTGCTGAATTACTTTTCCACCAGGTCCAATCACAGCCCCAATGAAGTCTTTTGGGATCTCCATCATCAACATTTTTGGTGCATGAGGTTTCACATCTTGTCTAGGTTCAGAAATCGTTTTCAGCATTTCGCCTAAGATATGAAGTCTCCCCTCTCTGGCCTGCATTAACGCTTGTTCCATAATGTCCATTGTTAAACCTTGAATTTTAATATCCATCTGGCAAGCCGTAATTCCATTTTCCGTCCCCGTTACTTTAAAGTCCATATCTCCAAGGTGGTCTTCATCCCCTAAAATATCAGATAATACGGTAAATTTTCCAGATTCTTTATCGGTAATCAAGCCCATGGCAATACCCGATACTGGCTTTCTCATAGGAATACCTGCATCCATTAAAGCTAATGTTCCTGCACACACAGTTGCCATAGAAGATGACCCATTAGACTCTAAAATATCAGAAACTACACGGATCGTATATGGTGTTTCCTCTGGAATCATAATTTTAAGCGCTCTCTGTGCTAAGTTTCCATGTCCTACCTCCCTTCTAGAAGTTCCTCTTAATGGCCTTGCTTCACCTGTTGAGAATGGTGGGAAGTTATAATGAAGGTAAAATCTTTCCTCGTGTTGTGTAACAACGCTATCAATTCTGTTGGCATCCATCAAAGAGCCTAATGTCACTGTAGTTAATGACTGGGTTTCTCCTCTAGTAAATACAGAAGAACCATGTGCAGATGGCAAATAATCTACCTCGCACCAAATAGGGCGAATTTGTTGATTATTTCTACCGTCTAACCTTACATTTTCATTCAAGATTAATTGACGCACGGCTTCTTTTTGTACATCGTGGAAATATACTTTTGCTAAGTCTTGCTTCTCTTCTAATTCTTCTTCTGTATAGCGTGTTAAAAATTCTTCTACCACTGCTAAAAACTTATCCCCTCGTTCCTCTTTAGCACTTGGTGTTTTGGCTATATCGTAATATTTTTGGTACGCGTAGTCCCAAATTTCTTTTTTAAGGTCTTCATCGTGTGTTTCGTGGCAATACTCTCTTTTTGGTAATGATTTCCCTACTTTTTGGGCTAACGCTTCTTGAGCCGCTACTTGAGTTTTAATTTCATCGTGAGCAAAAGCAATCGCCTCTAGCATTTCTTGTTCTGTAATTTCGTCCATCTCACCTTCTACCATCACCACAGAGTCTTTAGTTGCTCCTACCATAATGTCCAGCTCTACGCCTTCTTGAAGCGTTTCCCAACTAGGGTTGATGCTTAAAACACCATCTTTTTTAATGACTCTTACCTCAGAAAAAGGTCCGTTAAATGGAATATCGGTAATGGCTATTGCTGCAGATGCTGCTAAGCCAGCTAATGAATCTGGCATTACTTTACCGTCATAAGAGATTAAAGAAATCATCACTTGAACTTCCGCATGGAAATCACTTGGAAATAATGGACGAATCACTCTATCCACCAATCGCATCGTAAGGATCTCATCATCAGATGGTCTTGCTTCTCTTCTAAAAAAGTTCCCAGGAATCTTTCCTGCCGAACCAAATTTTTCTCTATAATCTACCGTAAGAGGTAGAAAGTCTACGCCAGGATTTGCTTCTTTGGCAGCTACTACGGTGGCTAATAACATTGTGCCACCCATTTTTACCACTACAGCACCATCGGCTTGCTTGGCAAGTTTTCCTGTTTCAATAGTAATTTCTCTGCCGTCTTTGAGCAGAATAGTTTCTGTAATTGCTTGTGGTGCATTCATAAAATAAATTGGTTTTAAAATACCGAGGCATCGTTCACCTACGGCGACATCTGCGTAACTTCTTTAGGCAGATTTGGGTTAATATTCATTTTTAATATTCCCTGCAAAGGTAACGATTTTTTTTATATGATTAGATTGGTTATTGATACGAATCTCAATTCTATAATTAATGCCATAAGTATTATGAAAATTCATTTTTTTATAATTACATCCTAAATAAAATAACTGAAAACGATTTAAGATAGTAAAAATGTATTTTTTTCATTTCAAAAACTAAAGTAGCTTTTAATCCTATTAATATTGTTTATTCTAGATGAATTTAACATTCATGAGTTTAATTTTTTATAGGACGATTTAAAATTAAAAATAAGGGGCTGATTATCAAAAAAACTGAGAATATTTTTCGTAGAAAACGAAAAAAACCGCCCTATATATAGGGCGGTTTGTAGCGAGGACGGGAATTGAGTTGCGATTTATTATATTTTATTGAAGTTTGATTTTTCTTTATTTATAAGGCTTTACTTCATTAAGTTTTATTTTACTTCATTAAGTATCGTTTTTTCTGGGGATATTTCTGGGGGTAAAGTCACTATTAAACTTATTCATTTCCTTAGATTTTAACTCATCAACAATTTTAATATATGGTTTCATTGCTCTATCATCTTTGTGACCTGTCCAACTTCTTATAACAACTGTTGGAATTCCAAGTTTTAAAGAGTTAACAACAAAAGTTCTTCTTCCTGCATGGGTAGATAACACTTCTTTTTTCAATGAAGTGTTTTTATATCTTTTTTCGCCAACAAAAAAAACCTCTGTGACTGGATCATTAAATTCTAAAATCTCCGCGATTTCTTTTATGTATTCATTGGTCTTATCTTGAGAAATTATAGGCAAAGGCATATCATTATCTTTATAATCATTCAAGATACTTAATGCATAATTGTTCAAATCAACTTTCAATGGGTCAATAGTCTTTTCGGTTGTTACTAACATGTAATCATTTCTAATATCTTCTCTCCTCAATTTTTTCGCATCAGAAAATCTGACACCAGTGAAACAGCAGAAACAAAATACATCTCTAACATTATTTAGTCTATCTATCCCAAAGTCGTGGTTAAAAAGTTTCATCAATTCGTCCCATTCTAAGTAGACTATTTCTTTCAAATCTCCGCTTGTTCCTTTGAAAACAGGTTTGAAAGTATTATGTAAATCTCCTTCATAATACTTTTTATCAGACGCCCATTGTAGCATAGTTTTAAAGTCTGCAATATTTTTCTCTACTGTTGTATTTCGGTGTGGTTTTCTAGTTTTCTTTGTTCTGTGGTCTATAGGTGCTTTTTGGAAATATTGAATAAAACCCATTAAGTCCTTTTCTGTCAATTCATTTATCTTCCTATTAGGCAGGTAGTAAGACCAATGGTTTTTTATAGAGATATAACTTTTCCGAGTACCATCAGCCCATTGTTTTAGAATTGAAGCATTTTCTATAAATAGATCAAAGATATCTAAAACTAAATCCTTGTTTGTAATATCACTATCACTAAATAGTGCTTTAAACTCTGCTTTAAGTTCTTTGGATGTAGGATATCTATTCTTTTCGTAATCGTACTTTTCAAAAACAGAATCAATATGAGATACAACTTTAGACATTTTCTTTTTAGCAATTATATCCCCTTTTATTACTTGCTTAGTATTATCAAATTGCGAGGGTTTTATCATTATCCTTGGGTAAAGTTCTATACGTAAAGAATTAAACGATACCCTAAGTCTTAAAGGTGTCGGTTCATCAGTTTCATTGTTTTTAATAGAAAATTTTACAGAATATTTAAGCATTTTCTTTTTGCTCTAATTTTTTCTTTTTTATTACTGTTTGCTTTTTTGGCTTCATTTCTCCCTCGCCTGTAAGTAGCCAATGTGCTGAATAGCCGAGTTTAGCCATTACCGCTAGCCACTCTGGGTGAAATTTTCTGTATGGTTCTTTTCTAATTCTTAAAATATTTGCTCTTGGCAAATCATATTTAAGACAAAAGGCTTTAAACTCGTTAATCTCGCTAGTGAGGAGGTAATGCTCTATAGCCACAAAAAAACGACGGACGATAGGATAATCTTTTTTAGGCATTGTAGTTATTTTTCTTTGCTTATAAGATAATCTAATAGGTTGTGATATTCCAGACCAGTAAAATCAAATGAATAACTGTCGTAATCATTTTTACGAGATTTAGAAATGATTAAATATTCATCGTCGTTAATTTTAAATCCTTTTTCAGTAGTAAATTCTTTATTTCTAAGATCTAAATAGTTTACCAGTTCTTGATAATTTGTTAGGTCAAAAACTATCATTATTTTTTCAATAATTTTTCCATTTTTTACATAGAAAATTATATTACATTCATCAAGTTTATATACATATTTATAAGCATCCATTTTTTTATTATAATCTACGGATGGTTCTTCGTCAATAGCTGATTTATCAAATATACTTCCCATTTTGAATTTAGAAATAACATCATAAAGAGCCTTTCCTAAACCTTCAGATTTTGCTAGATATTCTCTGTATTCTTTTACATTGTTAGATGCCAATTTCTTTTTTTGCGAAAAACATAAGATTGGTATTATGGAAAGCATAATCGTTAATAATAATTTTTTCATAATTTTAATTTTTAATAGCTTTATACTATTTTTCTTATAACTCGTTTTTATTTTTCATTTAAATAAGTTGTATCTGATATTTTTTTTACGGATTTAAGTATATCTGTTTTATCTAATATGGCTAACTGTTGTTTAGCGGTTTCTTTCAATTTATTAAACCTTGTTTCCTTGTCTATGTTTGCTTTTATTAGTTCGGAGTTTAAGGACTCAAGATTCGATAATACGGCAAGCTCATTGATACTTGCAAAGTCTCTCATATTTTTCCCTTCTAAGGTAAGCTGAGGATTTACCTCTTTCCATTGTTTTGCTGTACAACCGAACAATGCCATATTTAACAAATCGGCTTCCTCTGCATACTCAATCCATTGTTTATTTACTGTAAATTTTGACTTAGGGATGAGATGTTTTTTTACGGCGTCTGTCTGAATATGGTAGTTTATTTTGCTTAATATTCTTTTGACATTCCATTCCAGATTATACTCATTAGATTCTATTTCTTTTAATCTTTGAAATTCTTTTATTAAAAGAAGTTTAAACATGGGACTAATCCAAGCACCAAATTCAAATGCAATATCTTTATGAGCATAAGTTCCTCCGTTTCTACCACTTTTTGAGATAATTCCTATAGCATTAGTGGCTTCTATCCACTTTCGTGGTGTCAAATTAAAAGAGTTCAGCCCTGCTTCTTTTTTAAAGGTGTCGAATTCGACACCTTTAAAATTTGGATTATACAACTGTTCCCATATACCAAGAAATTCGACTGTATTCCGATTTCTCATCCAGTTCCTTATATGGTCATTGCCTTCTTCTCCACGAACCATATCTGTTAGACAAATATAATCATCATTATTATGCGAAGTTATTGCTATAATTTTATCACTAACTTCTATTTTGTTTGTTTTTGCCATTGGTAGATTTTAAGTTTATTTATAAAAAATCTTTTGCTCTATTCCAGTGCTTGTTATCTATGTTGCCAACATCTACCTCCTCCCGAAACTCTCCGAGAACACGCTCCCCCTTTTTTAGTTGGTGTGCCACAGTATCCTGAGTATGAAGATGAAGAATAAGACTTTAAACGACTATTTGTCTTATATTTTCTATTCTTAGTTTTTGCAGGTAAACTTTTGTTGTTACTATAACTCTTATTAGTATAACCACTATTTGACTTTGATATAGAAGACGAAAAACCATAGACTTGTACATCTGTTGTTTCATACTTCCAAGTATTATCATCAAATAATGTAACAGTATTGCCATTAGATAGTTTTACTGTTTCAATTTTTTTCTGTGAAAATCCCAATAATGGAATAATAAACATCATTAATAAAAATAATTTTGTTTTCATATTTTTAAATTTTTAATTTATTTCTGGTATAAATGGTCTAAATGACACTATTTTTCTAAAGACAAATATTTGCAATACATTTTCAAGACTTAATTTAAAATCACTATAATTTTTATTATAAGCCCTACATATAATATATCCCTCTTCTGAATTATGCTCTATAATTTGCTTAAATGTATTCCCCTCACTGGTTACTATTACAAATAAATTATTTCTGATAGGCAGTTTCTCATTTTGAGATAGAAAAACTTGCTTAATTAATATTTCTGTTCCATGTGGAATTGATATACTTGTCCCATCGTCCATAGAATCCCCATAGACTGTTACCACAAGATATTTTCCACTGTCAAATTCTTTAGGGACAAGCCTTGTTTTAGTCTCTGGAAGTTCATAAGGGTTATCTCCTCCAAGCAATCCTGCTGCGGTTGATAAGTCTGCATACTCTACCATCATATAATTATCAAAAGGCACTGCCTTTACTTCATCACCTTTTACAGGGCTTTCTTCCGAAGATTTAAGCATTTCGCCTTGTGGTAAACTTTCATACTTTTCAACTAAGTAGTTATATATTGAATTAACAGTAATTTCTCTTGGATTTTTAGTTTCACCATTAGTTATACTTCCCAATCCAGCCTCAGAAATTCCTGTATTCTTAGAGATTTCATAATTGCTAACATTATACTTTTCTATAATCTTAAAAATTTCTTTTAATTTATTTTGCTTAGAAATATTAGTATTATTTTCTTCATTCATATCGTCTTCATTAGAAGATTTAAGCATTTCGCCTTCGCCAAGTAATAACCAAACTTTATTTAATTCAGGAAAATTAGGGGCTACTTGCTCATCATAAGTTTCAGATTTAATAGATTTTCTCATACTATTGACATATCCATTAGAAAATCCACAAATTTCCTCAAACTTTTTTTGTGAAAGCTTTTTATATTTCAAAAACTCTTTTAATCTTGTTTTTACCGAGTTTTGTTCTATTTTTTTCATATCTTTGTATTATAAAAATTATTTCAATCTAAATTTATCAATTATGTCACCGGAGAAACAAGACCTCTATATAACAGTTTCTATATATGAATTTTATGACTATGTATTTTACATATGGGTAAATTTATCACTTATGATACTTACCTCTGTCATAGTGTCTGGTTGTTTATATTTTCTTGCAAAACTAATTCACAGAAAAATTGAAAATAATGATTTTTAATTTTTTATCTCTTTCACGGTTTCTTTTAATTGTTTTATGAGATTGGTCATTTTTTTCATATTAAGTTCTTTATCTTTTTTACTATCAATAGAAGGTTCTTTGTAAATGCTTTCTACTGATTTTAAAAGCATTATTTGTCTAGAAGCTCTTTGAGAAACATCTCCATTGTCATCGTCTTTTAATAAGTCAGCGTGGTTTCTCATCGTCATTGCAACGGCAGATTTAAAAGCGTAAATCTCTTCCAGTTTTCGTTCATTATTGTAACGACCAATCATCCAAACAAAAAACCACCATGCAGGAGCTACTTTTATAAAATTAAGTAATACTCCAGCCCAAACAGGTAAACCACTATCCTGTGGATTAACACTGAATGTAGTGTAAACTTTAAAAGTCCACCATATTGCAAAGCAAAAAACAATAGGAACAAAAACAAGAAAAGCAATAGAACTATGGCTAATTAATTTTCTTCTTTCTTCAAATTTAGTCCCCAATGAACCATCTGCTGCTGCACCAAGTAAATTCTCTACTTCTTGTTTTTTGTCTAAAATTTCTTTTTGCAATCTAATTGCTTCCTTCATATTGGTTAAAGAATCTTCGTTTTGAGATTTTATCTCAGAGAAGTCCTTTTCATATTTATTTATATTTTTAGCTATTTGGGTTTCATGATTGTTTATGGTAGTTTTGGTAGTTTCAATATCTTTAGAGTTTTGCTTAGCAAGTGCAAGTATTGTGTCTATTTCTGATTTATCATTTTGGATTGTTTCTTTATTATTTAAAAGCTTATTATAAAGACTATCTGCTTTTTTATTAAGCTTTTCACTTGCTACAGATTGATTAGCTATTTCTTCTTTCAATTTTTCTAAAGCCACTAAATTAGCCTCCAATTTCGTTTGAATAAGAGTTTGCTTGGATTCTAAGTCAGAAACATGCTGATGATTAATGGTTATTTTGGTATTACTATTCGACCCTCCGAATAAGAGTGTATAGGCGATTATGTTTTTAATACTTTCATAAGCACTATACCTATCGTCATTATCTAAATTATATATAAGATCCTCTAATTCATTAATTATATTAAAAGATTCATTATCATTCATATAATTTTCAGGGAGCAAATAAAACATCTCGGATTTAATAATTTCATCAAACCAAGATATCACCCTATTCAAGACTTTTTTAAACTGAATCGCATCTAAACTACCAAAACAAATCTCTGTAAGTTCTTCATCTTTATAGTTTTCAGCAATATACTTATCAAAATCAAACTTTTTTAGCCTTTGAAATTCATCATGATTAAAACTATCACCTAAACTCATATTAAATTTTTGTTTCTGATTATCAGTATTTTAAATAATAAAATAGAAAATTGTTCTATTTTTATTTTGATATATTAGAACATTGCTCTATATTTGCATTATTAAAATCACTCAGTAAAAATACTAATTAAAAATGAAAATAAAAGAAAATGTAAAAGAATTTTTATTAAAGCCAAAGCAATTAGGGCTTTTAATAAGTAAAACAGAGATGTCATACTTCACAGTTAAAGACTGGATTGATAATGATAGTAAAAAATTGACTCAATTAGAAAATATAAAAATTTTACAAGAGATTACAGGCTTAACCCAAGAGCAAATCTTTGAACCCGAAGAAGACAAACAAGCCATTTACGATACTATATAAAACCAAAAACCAAAACAATGTCACACATCCAAGTATTAGCAAAACCAAACATCAATACCTCTCAGAAAGGTAAAGCAGGATTAGGAAATATGATTCACAAAACCCTGCAAGAGTGCGATAATATCCATACGGCAGATGACCTTATGCTGGTTGCCTATGCGAAAAAAGTTCCAAACTATGCCCAAATAGAGCAATTGTATCATTCAAAATTCCAAAGCAATGAAAACCGTACCACAACATCTACTTGAAAAACCATTACTCACAATGACTGGCGAAGAAGTTTTAGAATTGTTTTCGGTAGTCTTTGAACAAGAAACCACAAGATTAGATTTTACAAGCGAAAATCTGGTTTACGGGTTAGCAGGATTAGCGAGGTTAATGGGGTGCGGAAAAACCAAAGCCCAACAGGTTAAAAACTCGGGAGTAATCGACGATGCGATTATCCAAAATGGAAGAAAATTAATCATCGACGGACCAAAGGCATTAGAACTTATCAAAAACCAAAACGAATTATGACACTTACAGTCACCACCCACGACACCGCCATACAATTTCTAAAAGAAGAGAAGATGTCAATAGGTATATTTATTAGCGACCATGTCGAAGATTCACAAATCTATGGTTACAATTCAGTAAAATTTACAGACCATATCATTACGATTAAAGACCACTTTGTGGACTGGGACGAATTCTATTTTGGGCTTGATATAGAAGTTGGTTTTGATGCGACAGCAATACACAGGAGAGCCACTCTGGAATACCCAGAGGAAAAAGAATTAGACATCACAGAGATAAGACCAGAAGTCAATGTTCTTTGGGTGCAGAAATGGGATGAGGAAAAAGAGGAACACATTGATTACAAACTTTCTCAAACCGAGAAGAAAGAAATTGAAGACTACTTAGAGAACACATTAATCCTAAATGACTGTTAAAATGAATATCTACCAAAAACTATTGCAAATCCAGGCCAAAGTAAACGGTTTAGGTAAAGACGCTTCTTCTGGAAGTGGAAACTATGGCTACCAATATGTATCTGGTACGAAAGTTTTAGAGTTTGTAAAACCATTGATGAATGACTTGGGACTTATTCTAAAACAAGAGATTTTGAGCATAGAGAACGACCGCCAAGACTACACTACACGGAATGGCTCTAAATCCGAAATTTTATCTAAAGTAATGATGAAATTTACTTGGATAGACACGGAAACGGCCGAAAAGGACGAAAACCTTTTTGGTGCCAATGGGCAAAATGATTGGGAAAAAGGTTTAGGTTCAGCACTTACCTATGCAGAGCGTTATTTCCTACTAAAATACTTCCATATTCCAACAGATGAAGACGATATAGATAACGACCTTAGAAAGAAAGTAAGTGAGGACAAGCCTGCGAAACCTGCTACTGCAAATACCTCTACAACCAATCAAAACAACAGACAAAAAGTTGATGAGTGGCTAAGTGAAGAAGCCTTTGAGAAGGCAAAAGTAGCGACAAAAGCACAAATCCAAAATGTACTTAAAAAATATAACGGTAAGCCTTACAAAGACGGAAAGGTTTACGCGATGAAAAAAGAGTACAAATCAACCCTTGAAAACTTAGCGAAATAATGGAAAGAGCCATACAACTACTAAAGCAAGACCAAGAGCATTTAGAAAAAATAATCAAATGCTATCCTGAAAATTCTCAATACAAAGAGAAAGAGAAGCGATTGAAAAAGGATTTGAAAGGAATTATCAAAGCAATAGAAATTTTAAAACACAACAACAATGGGAGCAACTAAAGCATTAGCGATTGATATCGCAGAACAAGAAGCAAGAAGCACAGAAACAAAGCATATATCAGAAGTTTTGAGAGATGCAGGATTGTCGCCAAGGGATTTGATTATTCAAAGACTTATCAATAAGGAACTGCCAATGTCTTACTCAAAATTAAAGTATCTGGATAGTCCTGTAAACTTCATAAACAATTTGCTAAAGCCAAAAGAAAAAAACGCATCGATGACTTTCGGGAGTCTGGTGGATTGCTTGGTACTTGAAGAACACAAGTTTGAAAAGCGTTTTGCTATCGTAGAAGATGAGCCAACAACAGAAAATCAGAAAGAATTTGTAAGGATTTTTTGTGATTATGTGTCCCCATTGGGAACTTTTGAGGAGCGTGTAGAATACGCTTTTAGCAAGGCTTACAAGCGAGGAACGGTAAAGAATGTAGAATCGCTTTTTTCTTACCTAAGAGCTATAGAAAGTGGTAAGGAAGCCGTAAGTACAGAAGTTTACGAAAAGGCTGCTAAAATCGCAGAGAACCTTAAAAGAACCGATGATGTATGTGCAGAGTTAGAACAATGCGAAGCCTTTCAGAAATTTATAGAATTTGAACTAGAGGGTTGGCAATTTAGAGGAATATTGGACACTTATTCATCTACTCTGTTCCACGATATGAAATATACTTCTGACTGTAATCCAGACAACTTTGCAAGAAGCATAGAGAAGTTTGGATATGAAATCCAATTTGGGCTATACAGCATAGGATTAGAACTTTTAGGAATGGCAGAAAATCCAAAATTCAAATACATTCTGTTTGACGATAAATTCAACTATTCAATTGCAGAGGTAGGCGAAGATTATATGCACTACGGCAGACGCAAGGTTGAGCATTATATCAAGCGATTGAACAAGATGGTAGATGAGCGAGGGTTTTACAAGTCGTTTGATTATTTCAAAAGTAAAAACATTCTCCACAAACCACGCTGGATTGCTGGATTTGACGAAACAATTTTTTAAGATGAAATTATATGTGCAAAAACAACTGAATGGCTCTTTGATTCCTTGTCATAATTCCGATTGGGAAAAAGCAAAGAAACTGAAACCTAATAATGAGTATTTGGTTGAGATAAAGCAACCGCGAAATATCAAGTTTCACAGAAAGTTTTTCGCTCTTATCAATATGTTATTTGACAACCAAGAGCAATACAAGAACATTGAAAGGCTACGAAAGGATTTAATTATTGAAGCAGGGTATTACGATGAGTGGGCAGACCTAAACGGAGTAGTACAGCGAGAAGCAAAGAGCATCAGTTTTGCACAAATGAATGAAGAAGAATTTAGCGACCTATACAACCGAGTGATCGATGTAATCGTCCAATACTTCCACTTCGATAAGCAAGATATAATTGACAATGTAGAGCAATATTTTTAAAACCAAAACCAATGCAAAGAGATAGTTTTATCTTTTATAGAAGTTTCTACGAAGCGATTAGAGAATTGCCGAGAGATATTCAGGGAGAAGTACTCACAGCCATAATGGAGTATGGCTTAGACGGAGCAACAACTGAAAATCTAAAGCCAGTAGCAAGGGCTATTGTTACTCTAATAAAACCGCAAATAGACGCTAATAATAAAAGATTTGATAACGGTAAAAAAGGTGGAAGACCGCCTAAATCTAAAACCGAACAGAAACCAAACGATAACCAAACAATAACCGAACAGAAACCAAACGATAACCAAACAATAACCGAACAGAAACCAAACGATAACCAAAGTGTAACCAAACCAAAACCTAATAAAAATGTAAATGATAATGTAAATGTAAATGATAATAAAAAAGAAAAAGTAAAAAAAGAAAGTTCGCCTATCGGCGACACCCACAAATCTTTTAAATCATTTTCATTACAGGATTTTGCAGAGCAGTTGAAGCCCTATGTTGAGGAATACGGACAAACAATGATTAGGCAGTTTTACGACTACTGGACAGAACCCAACAGCAGGAACAAGCCAAAATTCCAATTGGAGAAAACTTGGGACACTGCAAGAAGATTGAGGACTTGGAAACAGAACGAGGAGAAGTTTGGTATAAAAACCCAAACAGGAAACAGACGAAGTGTATTTTAAAACTAAACAGCAATGCTAACGAAAATCTATTGCATCAACACATCAAAAGTTCACGAGGTGGAACTAAAAAACAGCGGAGAGAACCTTTTGCTCTGCCCAGAGTGTTCGCATACTCGCAAGAAGAATAAGTTGAAATGCTTAGGTTTTAACGCGAAAGAAGGTATTGGGCATTGCAATCACTGTGATAGCCGATTTGTAGAATACAGACCACTAAAAAAGGCATCGGATAAGCAATACAAAATCCCAACACAGGTAAATCTTACGCAACTTTCGGACAATGCCGTGAGGTGGTTTACCAACCGAATGATAGGTCAAGATGCACTTAACAAAATGCAGGTTTCGACATCAAAGCAATGGTTTCCGCAGGTAGAAAAAGAACGCACTTGCATCGCTTTTCCATACTATCGAAATGGGCAGTTGGTAAATGTGAAGTACCGCGATGGGCAAAAGAATTTCAAAATGGAAAGTGGTGCAGAACTCATCTGGTGGAATTATAATGCCATTCTCAATCACAAGGAAATTATCATCGTAGAGGGGGAGATTGATGCTTTGAGTTTTATCCAAGAGGGGTTTGATAATGTGATTAGTGTTCCGAATGGTGCAAATGCTGTGAATATGCCTTATCTGGAAAGCAGTTTGGATGACCTCGAACAGATTGAAAAATTCTACATCGCTACGGATATTGATGAGAAAGGTTTGCAGTTGCGAGATGAGTTGGTGCGTCGCTTAGGGCAAGAGAGGTGTGTTTTATGCTCTTTTGAGCAATACAAAGACGCAAACGAATACTTGACCCACAAAGGTTATAAAAGTCTCGGAAATGTGCTAAAAAACGCTAAAGAGATAAAAGTAGATGATGTCTTCGAAGCAAAAGACTTTTTTAATGAGATTGACGACCTTTTTAAAAATGGTTTAAAGCCGGGTCTAAAGATTGGTTTTTCAGAATTAGACGAAAATATTACTTGGGAAACAAAACGCTTAGCGATTGTAACAGGTCCTCCTGGTTCTGGAAAGTCGGAATTTGTAGATGATGTGCTTTGTCGATTGAACATTCTATACGATTGGAAAACGGGATACTATTCACCTGAAAACTTTCCTGTAAAACTGCATTACGCCAAGTTGCACGAAAAACTAACAGGCAAGCGATTTGGCGAAAGATATTCATCAGCGGAGGAGTTTTATACGGCTTTGGAATACATACACGAAAACTTTTTTTGGGTGGCACCACCAGAGGATTTTACAGTTGATGATATACTGAAAAAGTTTGAGTATTTGGTGAAAAGAAAAGGGATAAAGGTTTGTGTGATAGACCCTTTTAACCGAATTGATAAACCCAATGGGCAGAACAAATTAGATGCTATTGCAGAGATACTCATCAAACTATCCAATTTCGCAAAAAAACATGATGTGTTGATGGTCCTAATTGCCCACCCTCGTAAGTTGGAAAAGGACAAAGGTGGTTATTATCCAATCGCAACGATGTACGATATTGCAGGTAGTGCCGACTTCTGGAATATGAGTGATTACGGAATATCCGTAGGTAGAGACCAAGACCCTGAAACGAAAAAGTTTCAGTCTACAGGTGTGATTTCTATCCAAAAAGTGAAGTTTAAGCACTTAGGTAAAACAGAAATAATCCCTTTCAAATACAACTACAATAACGGAAGATATGAGGGGGAAAATACGACAGTAAACGATTGGGATAATAGCAGTTGGATAGCGAAAAAGAATGAAAATGTAGCAGAGGTATTTGCGAAAAAAGTAATCGCAAATCCAGAAGTGGCTTTTGAAAACAATAATGATGATGAGTACGAAGATTTCCCATTCTGATTTGAAAGATGAGATTTATAGGGTCATCATTGAAAGACACCAGAAGTCTGGGGGACACAACGGAGTCTATGGTGTAGAATTAAAAAATAAAACTAACGTAGATTGGCAGATAGTCAGAGGAGTTTTAGGCAAACTATACAAAGAAAACAAAATACAGGTCCGTGAGGGCTCAAAAGGAAAATTGTTTTTTCCAAAAATTAAGAATAACAAATTAAAAACAATACAAAAATGAAACGATTTAATTTTGAAAAACTCTTATTAGAGAATGGTTACGAAAAAAAAGTGATTAAGGATTGGAATGGTACTGTCTATGCCACAACTTATCAGAAAGAGGTAGAGCCAGATAATTGGAATTCTATTACAATCCACACAAACGAAAAAATGACTGCTTGTCCACCAACTGGGATTTTGAGCCATGTAGACGCTGAGGTTCCTCAAACGAAAAAGGAAGCAGAGAAACTATTATCAATAATCGAAAAAATTTAATCATTCGTGTACCCATTGGGAACAAATTGAATAAATATTAATCCTAAAGTTATAATAAAATGTTAAATGCAACAGCAACAGGTAATCTTACAAAAGATGCTCAAGTGCGACAAGTAAGCACGGAAAAAGGAACTATTTACGCTATTCAATTTACAATAGCAATGAATGAAAAGTATGGTGACAAGGAAAATGCCACATTCATACCTTGTACTTACTGGTGTAAGTCTGATAAAATTGTGGAACACTTAATCAAAGGTAAAGCGGTTATTGCTCAAATAGACTGGTATTCTAACAACGAAAAAGAAGGTAGATACTACCAAGATTTTAGAATTAGAAAGTTGGAATTTCAAAGGGGCGAAAAGAAACCAGAAGTACCACTAAGTCCACCGCTAAACATTACACCGCAATCATCAAAAAACCAAAGTCCTGCGGAAATGTTAGAGGAAGAAGTAGATGATTTACCATTTTAATTTAGGACAAAATGAAACACTCCGAGATCGCAAAGAAATTAGGAAATCTATTAGGTGATTTGGCTTATAGTGAGTCTTACCATAAAGCCTTTGAGTATTTGTTAGACGGCTTGCTATACAACCTAATCACTTATGATGAGTGTGGTTTGCGTAGAAATCCGCTGGAGAAGTTGGATAAAAGTAAACACCAAGTCTTAGCAGAAGCGATGGTTTGTTTAGGCGAAGTAATGGAAGAAAATGGAGGGCTTTATGATGCCTTAGGTGATTTGTTTATGGAGCATGTTTCTGGAGGTAAAAATGGGCAGTTTTTTACACCGCAACATATCTGCGACGGCATTGCAAGAATGCAAATACCAAGCAATGTAGAGAAATCAAAGACGGTAACAGACCCAACTTGTGGATCAGGAAGAATGTTACTTGCAGGGGCAAAAATAAATAAAGATTTGATATTCTTCGGTAGCGATATTGACCATAATTGCGTGAAGATGTCGGTTGTGAATTTAGCATTGAACAACCTTGTAGGAGAGATAGTTTGGGGAGACCCTTTGAAACTTGAAACCTATGCCTCTTACAGAATTGAAAGAATGCCAATTACAGGGTTTCCTATAATTAGAGTTTACAAAGAGAGTATTCAATTCCCTAAAGTAGAAAAACAAATAGAAAAAGTAAAACCAAAACAGACGGAACACAAGCAGTTAAGTCTGTTTTGATAAAAATACAACACAGGATGTAGTGAAGACTCACAGCTAACCTTGTTACCCGCTGGCTGTCCTAAATCTACCAAAACAGATGCAGTCAGAAATCTGGAAGGTATCCGTAGAGGCACACTTCGGGGTTCGAGTCCCCGAGCGGAGCAAAGTTAAATTTTTAAAAAAAATAACATGGGAAGAAAAAGAAAATACGCTAGATGGGGCGAAGATTATGAAAAAGAGGAATGCACGAAATGTAAATGGCAAGAATAATCTTACAAAAAGAAGTATAAAATGGAAAAATTGGTAACAGTGGAATACAGGGATTTTCAATCCTTGGTTATATCCCAAGTAAGGTATTCATTAGGCAGAATGACAATGATGCCTTTTTTAACCTCTGGAATTATTAAAGAGCATATAGAGGACTTATCTAAAAACACTATGAAAGTATCTAAAGGAACTCCAGTAATTGGTTTGCAAAAGTGGGTTCAGCAGATAATCATGTAATAGTGGCAGGATGTCAGATACATTATGCTGTTAAATGTAATGCAAGACCCGATACAGGTGAGGTAACAGAATCATTACCTGAGAATGGTAGATATATACAGAGTACAAGAGAAACAGAAATTTATATCGCAGAGTAAAATAATAAAACAATGAATAAAAAACTAAGCCAAATCGCAAGAGTTGTCAATGCAGAAATGCAAATAACTATGCGAGAACTCAAATCAAAAGACCGAGAGCAAAATAAAGTATTTGCACGGATGCTAGTGGCTAAATTAGCCTACAAACATTATAATATTTCCCAAATGGAAATCGCCAAGTTTTTAAAAACGGAACAGCCGACGATTTCCTATTATCTTAAAACTATAGAAACAGACCTAAACACCAATAAGTCCCTATTTCTAAGACACAATAAGATAATAATCAAACTATCTAAATTCGGCAACAGAAAACTAAAAACACTGCAAAAAAAAGACTACTCCCTATTCCCTAAACTTTGCTTAGAAGCAATAGGCATAGAGCCGGTGAAGGAATTAAAATTCCATCCTACTCGCAGATGGCGTTTTGATTTTGCTTTTGTCAATGAAAAATTAGCAATCGAGGTTGAAGGCGGCGTTTGGACTGGGGGAAGACACACCAGAGGGGACGGATTTTTAAAAGATATGGAAAAATACAATGAAGCCGCAAGGCTAGGATGGCGTCTTTTGCGAACCACGCCGAACCAAGTTGAAACCAAACAATTTATATCATTGATTAAAAACACATTAGATAAAAAAAATATATAGCCGTGTACCCATTGGGAACACAATTTTTACTATATTTGCACAGTAATTGAAAGTTGAACATCTCATTTACAGAAGTGGTGGCGGAATTGGCAGACGCTGTTGTCCTGAGCAATTGGAGGTGGTGCACCGCCTTTCAGAGAAGAGATAATAACCCAAATGCAGGTTCGAATCCTGCCCACTTCTCAAATCTTTGTAATCACATTGTTTTGGTTTCCCCGACTGACTGTGGTGGTCGGTTGGGGATTTTAAAAAATAGAGGTCATCACTTAATTTCATACCTTTAAATTGTTGTAAGACAAGTGTTTGTATTAGAAATGTTAGATAAAAAAGTTGCTATATCTTCATAGATCAAACAAATATATTCAGTTTATAATGGTAATTCATTAAAAACCAATGATGGAAGAGCGTCGCAATATGTATCTAAATAATGACCTCTATTAAAAAAAATGAAAAACACTCACATCAAATGGCAAATAAAACAAAAGTAAAAAGCGAAACAAAACAGGTTTTGCTGTCAGAACTAATAGAACACTCGGATAATCCTAATGTACACCCAGAAGCCCAAATAAAGGCTATTGCAGAAAGTATAGAGAAATACGGTCAATATTATCCTATCATTTGTGATGATAAACTAAACATTCTCTGTGGTCACGGAAAGAAAAAGGCTTTGGAATATAAAGGAGAACAATATGCCGAAGTTAGAATTATTTACAACCTTACAGAGAAACAAAAGAAAAAACTTCTCATTGAGGATAATAAAATTCAATCCCTATCCTACACTAACTATGACAAGGTAGAGGATATCATCCGTGACATTGGCGATACTGATATTATTGGGTTTCCAGAGGAGTTTTTAAACACGATCATCAATGATATATCTGTGGACAATATGGGGGTAGATTTCTCAGAAAAACCAAAGGTTGAGAAAATATTCACTCCAGAAAAGCAAGAACAACAAACAGAATCTGTACAGCAATTTGAGGAAGATATGGTAAGAGCCAACACTATTACTTGTCCTCACTGTAATAACGAAATAACTCTTTAACAATGGCAGAGCAAAAAGACTTATTCAAACCTTTAAAGGAAATAAAGTTTGTAGATAGAAACACACTTAATCCTAACGACTACAACCCAAACAAAGTCTTAGAGAAAAACTTGGAATTGCTCACGCAGTCTATTTTAACTAATGGTTTTTGTTTCCCAATCGTCGTAAGACCAGATATGACCATTATAGATGGATTCCACAGATGGACCGTATCAGGAAGAGAGCCTAACGCTGATTTAGCGTTTTTGTATTACGATACGGATATGTTTAGAAGCAATAAACAAGGAAGAAAGCACAGCGAAAAGAAAGATTATAAAAAGATACTTTCTGACGCTATTAAAAAGGCAACAGAAAACCCAAGTAATTACGCTGATTTTGACACAGCAAAGAAGTTGTTATCAAAAATGATATTGCCAAATTATCCAAATGCGGTATATCAGAAAGTATATCAAATCTTGATAGCAGGCGACCCAAAGAAAAGAGAATACAGGGCTATTCTTTCACGAATAAATAAAGAAAATAGTAATGGCTAAGAAAATACGAGTTGCTAAGGCTCACGGAATGACAGCAGAGGAAAAGACACAGCATAACAAAGAATTGTTATTGTCGTGCTTGAAAGATACTTTAGGCATCGTAAACTCGGCGTGTATCAATGCAGGGTTGTCGAGGGAAACTTATTACCGCTGGTATCGAGAAGATAAAGATTTTAGGAAAAGAGCCGACGATATTACAGAAACGCAAATAGATGTTGCAGAAGCATCATTGCTAAAGAAAATTAAGAATGGCGACACCACCTCAATTATTTTTTATTTAAAAACCAGAGGAAAAGAAAGAGGTTATGTAGAAAAACGAATTGTAGAAGCCGATGTCAATACTACAATCAAAAACCCAGAGCAAGCATTAAAGAAACTAACCGCTAAAGAGAGAGCGTCCTTATTGAAGTTGGCAGAAGAATTAGACCAAGAAAATGAGTAATACAGACAAAATAGAGAAGATAGCACCATTAGCATACCTCGTTCAAGCGGACGAGTGTAAACAGTCTTTTTTCTATTTTGTAAAATTATTCTGGAAAGAAATTATCCCAGAGACACCTGTTTGGAATTGGCATATCCCTTACCTATGTGATGAACTTCAAAAGGTTTCTCAGAATGTAGTCGATAGAAAAGAAAAGTTATACGACTTGCTTATCAATATTCCACCTGGTACAACAAAATCTACTATTGTAACCATTATGTGGCCTGCATGGCTTTGGGCAATAGACCCAACCATTAGAATTATCTCTAATTCCTATGCTTCTGATATAGCAACAGAACACGCAACAAAAAGTAGGGATATCATCACCAGCGACAAATACCAACAATTATTCCCAAATGTTAGAATTAGAAAAGATAAGAGCGGAAAGCAAGCCTATGATAATACACAAAACGGCGCCAGATATACAACTTCCACGGGAGGTGCTATTACGGGAAAACACGCCCATATTATCATCAATGACGACCCGCAAAACCCAAAGCAAGCAGAAAGTGAAGCCCACAGAAAACAAGCAGAAGACCACACCAAAACACTATCGTCGAGGAAAGTCAACAAAGTGGTTACGGTAACAGTAACGGTAATGCAAAGGCTTCATGAAAAAGATGTATCGGGGTATCTTTTAGAGAAAAAAGGGGAAAATCTAAAACATATTAAACTACCTGCGGAAATAACCGAGAAAACAAAGCCAATTCCTGTCGATTTAGAGCATAATTATACTAACGGACTATTAGACCCTGTCCGTTTAGATAGAAAAGCGTTAGACGAAGCAAAAATAGATTTAGGAACACGAGGATATAATGGGCAATTTTTGGAAAATCCAACCTCAGAGGGTGGCGATATTGTAAAGAAAGAATGGTTTACAATCATCAGTCGATCGGAATTTTATAAACTAAAGTCCAGACAGCGAACCACCATTCATTTCTTTATGGACACGGCTTACACAGATGATTCAGAAAATGACCCAACAGGCATACACGCTTCTTGTGCGATTGGTAATAACCTATACATAACAGATAGACGCAAGTTTTATAAAGAATTTCCAGAATTGATAAAGTTTGTGCCTGATTATGTGAAATCGCAAGGCTATGATGGTTATTCTACAATTAGGATAGAGCCGAAAGCGTCTGGGAAGTCCGTAGTGCAGACACTCAAATCATTAACAAAACTAAATGTAGTTGAAATCCCTGCACCATCGGATAGTAAAAAGACCAGATTACACGCCGCCGCTCCAAAGGTAGAAAGCGGAAGAGTCTTTTTAGTTGAGGGGGCTTGGAATGATGATTTTTTGGATGAAGTCTGTGGATTTCCTAACGCTGCACACGATGAAGATGTCGACTTACTTGGTTATCAAATCGATTATCATTTAGAGAGCAATAATTCTCAAGGAATGCAAAATATTTTATGGTAAAAAAACTAAATAACAATGAAAATATCAGAATTTACACAAACAAAAGACTTAGAAGAGCAAATAAAAATCCTTACTAAAGAACGCAAGGGCAAGGCGGATATAAAAGAACTAAAAGAAGAGTGGGATGTTAAAACCCACAAAGTGATGAAGACAGAACACCTGCCAGATAAGGTGATAAAAGATAAAAATGGTAACCAAACAGGCACGAAAAAAGTCAATCGTATATCCGCACCATTCCAAAAGAAAATCGTTAATACAGCGGTGGTGTTTGGGTTTGGTAATGAGGTGGAATTGGTAAAAAGCCATTTCGAAGAGAAATCGGAGGAGGAAATGGTATTTAACGCCGTTAAGAAGATATTAGATGATAATAAGACCGCTACATTCAACAGAAAGGTAGCAAGAGAATGCTATAGAGCCACAGAGGTAGCCGAAGTGTGGTATTATGAAAAAACAGAAACGCACGAAGAATATGGTTTCCCTTGCGATTACAAAATCCGAGTGAAATTGCTGACCCCTTGGAATGGCGAAAATCTTTATCCTCATTTCGACAGTTACGACAAACTAAAAGCATTTGTAAGGGCTTTTGCAGTTGGAAAAGACGAGTATTTAGATGTTTACACTTCATCGGAATATCAACGCTACAAAAAGGTAGATGGCTTTTGGGAAGAAGACAAAGTTGCGGACAAGGACAATGAAATCCCTGTATATTTAGATTTAAGCAAGACGATCAATAAAATTCCTGTTATCTACACCTCACAAGAGGGGGCGGAATGGAGCGATGTTCAAACAGATATAGAGCGTCTGGAGTTGTTGTTTTCTCGCCACGCAGAAATAAACGATTATCACGCCGCTCCTAAAACATTTGTTGAGGGGGAATTGGTATCCACCCCACAAGCAGGAGAAGCGAATGGGTTATTGCAAGGCTCAATAGGTTCTAAAGCCTATATTTTATCTTGGGACCATTCACCAGAAAGTATCAAGTTAGAAATATCGACACGCCTATCCAATATCTTCAAATTCACTCAAACGCCAGATGTATCTTTTGAAAGCGTAAAAGCATTGAACCAAATCAGTGGCGTAATGTTGAAAATGCTATTTATGGATGCTCACTTGAAAGTGTTAGAGAAAGAGGAAATTTGGGATGAGTATTACGAAAGACGATTTAATTTACTCAAAACCTATGTGGGAAAATTGCTCAATCCAAAATTAGAAAAGGCATCTAAAAACCTAAGTATTAAGCCCAAATTCAATCCATATATGATTGATGATATAAAGGCTAAAATAGATATGCTAATGACTGCCAACGGCAACAAGCCTGTTATCTCTCAACAAAAGTCTGTTGCATTAGGAAACTTAGTAGAGAATAGCGAAGAAGAATGGGAAATCATAAAGGCAGAAAGCGAAGAGGAAAAACAAAAAGATATATTTCAACCAGTAAATTTATAATAACCATGGAAAAACTAATGAAAATCAACCCAGATTCAGAAAATGAAATCCACGATATTGCAGGGTTTCAAGACCCTAATTTCAATGTGGTAACACCAATTATGAAACTGCCAGCGGAAGTCGCCAAAGTGGTGGTTTGCGAGTTTCAGCAAATTGTTAGAAACGCATCTACATCAGAACAAGCCAATACACCAGATGAGGACGGTATTGTTCGTTATCAAACCTTTGAAGAGGGCGAGGTATATATGGCGGAAAAACCTTTTGATGAATACTTTGCCGACCGCTACATTATGGATTTCTTCAATGTAGAAGAAAGAGGGATTTGCTCGCGTATGCACCTACATACTGGACTTAGGTTTGTTCGTATGATGACCGGTCCAAACACCCAAATTAGAGTAGGTTCATTAACGCCATTTAAAGTAACAAATATTAAGGGCGTAACACCTTTTCAGCCAGAAATATTTGAGGATATTTTACCAGATACACCAGAGGGCGTGGAAAGAACAAGATACAATTTGATTGTCCCAGAAAATTGCTTTGTAGATATGCAAGTGCCAAGAGGTGTGTCGCATCAGTTTAATGCTATTGGTCAATATGCAGCAATAGATTCTGTACACCCAGAGGAAAGTATCGAAACCTTTAGAGAGAAGATGAGCGGATTTAAAATGATGGCTCAAACTATTTTCCTAACAGAAGATAGACCAGAGTTAGAAAGTTGTGCACTTAAAAAGTAATAAATGGCAAAGTTAGTATTAGGGAAAAAGCAAAATTCTAAAAACGAGGATTTTGTAAAGGTTTGGAATAATATTGAAGATTATGTTTCTAAGGCTGAAATATCGGCTCTGATTGATGAGACGGTCTTGGATATTAAAGTAAAGACAAAAGGCAAAAAGACGGCTTATTCTTGGTCTGGCGGTAAGGATTCTATCGCTTTACAGATTGTTTGTGAATTGGCAGGAATTGAGAATTGTGTTTTAGCCGTGTCTTCGCCTATTGAGTATCCAGCCTTTACGGAATGGGTAAATAAAAATAAACCTAAAGGGCTTACTATTTTTGATGCGAATATCGGTTTAAACCATGTGGCATCAAACCCTCAAATGCTTTTCCCTAATTCTACAAACGCTGCTAAATGGTTTAAGAAAATACAGCACAAAGGGCAAAAGCAATATTTTAAAGAAAACGATTTAGATATTATTATTCTGGGAAGAAGATTGCAAGACGGCAACTATGTAGGTAAAGGGACTAATATCTATGCCAACAAAGAGGGTATTACACGCTTTTCACCTCTCTACAAATGGAAACACGAGCATATTTTAGCCGCGATCCATTATTTTAAAAACAGAAATATCCCGCCAATATATAATACGCCTAATGGCTGGGTGGTTGGTACAGGTGTATGGCCCGCAAGGCAATTTGCAAAAGATGAAGCCACAGCATGGCAAGAATTGTATTTAATTGATAGAAATATTGTTTTAGAGGGCGCTAAATATTTTGACGGCGCAAAAGATTGTATAAATAGAAATGAGCAAACTGCACGATGATTTATTCGATAGACTTCACTACAACCGCATAGAACAATATGTAAAAGAAGTTGCTAAAATATACCACGCCTTGATACAAAAAGTATCAGGGCTTTCATCATTGCGTAATGTAGACAAGACAAAACCTTTTCAATTAAAAGACTATCCAGCATTACAAAAGCAAATAGACCAACTTTTTGAAAACTTTGCCAAAAACATTGAAGTTACAATCCAAAACAACTCATCCAAAGAGTGGTTATTGGCAGAAAAGAAGCAAAAACAATTAGTAGAGGCTATCGCTAAAAAGACCAACCTAAACAAGGCTCTAATCAACAAATACAACCGTCCCAATATGGAAGTCCTTTTTGCTTTTCAAAATAGGAAAATCGGTGGTTTACGCCTTTCTGATAGAGTTTGGAACTATACCAATCAGTTTAAGAATGAAATAGAATTAGGCTTAGATATTGGCTTAGGGGAAGGTAAATCGGCATCGGAACTATCAAGGGATTTGAGAGGTTATCTCAAAGAACCAGACCGCTTATATCGAAAAGTGAGAGATAAGCACGGACAATTGGTGCTTTCTCAAAGAGCCAAACAATATCACCCAGGTCAAGGGGGGTATCGTTCGAGTTATAAAAACGCCATGCGATTGACCAGAACGGAAAACAATATGGCTTATCACGAAGCGAATTACTTAAAATACCAAGAGTTTGATTTTGTAATTGGTATTGAAGTTAGATTGTCTAACAATCCTAATCATTGCCCTTTCTGTGCGGAAATGGCAGGGAAATATCCAAAGGATTTTAAGTTCTGGGGGTGGCATCCTCAATGTAGATGCACAACTATTCCAATATTAAAGTCTTTTGAGGAAATACAGGTAGATAATGAACGGATATTAGAGGGTAAAGAACCTTTGAAAAGCTCTAATGAAGTAGTAAGGCTACATGATCCACTTACCAATTGGATTAAAGATAACAAACATAAGATTGACACAGCAAGAGCATTACCTTATTGGATGCAACAGAATAGAGGTTATCTGTTTGGGGAATACAACACTATTAAAGACAAGATAAACAGATATAACACTATAGCACCCAAAAAGTTTAATACAAATATTGTCTTTTCAGATGCTACAGGTGGCTTGGCTTCAATGGGTTTTAAAGGGATTAGTCAAGCAATCAACTACTATAACAGGCTTGAGGTAAATGCCGAAAAAGTGTCTATATTAAAAGCCATTACTCAAATGAAAGAATTTGAAGTTATTAGACATTTGTCTAATGCTAAAAATAAAGTATATGGATTTAATGTAAAGCAATTTGACGAACTTTTGAAGGCTCACGAAATGCCTAAGAATATAACCATTGCTAAAAAACTTATCCAAAATGGATATGATGTGTATCTATTGCCTAATGTGTCAGGTTCTAAAAGTGCCGATTTTATCGGAATTAAAGGCAACAGATATTATTATCTTGAAGGTAAAACTATCAATGGGAAAAGTACTATAAAACAACGACTCGTTGAAGCAAGTACACAGTCTGATAGAGCGATATTGGATATTGTAGGCATGAAAGATACAAATGAGATATACGGAAATATTAAGTGGTTCTTTGAAAATAATGATAATGTGAAAGAAATAATTATGTTTAAAGGTAGCCGTTTAATTTCTGTAACTCGACGACACTTGGATAGTAAAATTTCTAAGAAAAATTTTATAAAAAAATGGGAACAAAAAAAATAAGAGGTTCTATAAAATAGCCCCTCTTAATAAATATACTAACCGTAGTGGTATATTTTCTCGAACTTAATCGGATTCTGACCGAGATTTTCAGGGCATCACTGCCTTTATGTCCACCTCCCCGTCAATGCAAATATACAAAATTTCTAATTATCCTTAGTTTTTCGTATCAATTTTTCTTTTTTGATGGTGCAATATTTTGTGCGGTGTTCATCGCCAAAGTCCATTTTAAGATTATACAATGTAGAAGTTGCCACCCCTACTTGCTCAGTCTTAAATCGGCTGAATATGGCGGAAATACTACCAAAGTAATAGTCTTTTTTTCCTTCAACTGGTTCGAAAAACCTAATGTGATATATTGTGGTTTCTTTCATACCACAAAAGTAAGGATAATTTCCCATTTTCTATTTCAAAATGGATAGCCAATTGTATAACTCATAGGCTATTTTTCTATTTACCTCTATTGTACTGATGTACTTTAGGTTATAATATTGATTTGAACTAACACCAGAAAGACTATCTTCCATAAGAGAATTGAGGATTACTTGTCTTCTCTGCATTAAATATTTTTCTATATCCCCAGAATTAGCAACAGAAATATAATTTAAAGTCCTCTCATATTCGCCAATCAACACCTGTGTTTTTAAAAGGTTTTCTGAATGTACATCAAAATACCCATAGAAATTGGAAAGCAATCTCGCTTTTAGTTCTGATTCTTTATTTTTTAAATCAGTTACTTGCTTACTGATTCTTTCAATTAATTTTTCTGCTTTGTTCATATATTTTTATAACAAGTTATCTATATGCAAAAATAGTAAATATATTTGATATATCAACTATAAAAATAAAATAAGTTATCATATAAAAATATAAAAATACATATAATCAATTACTTAACTTGTTCCCAATGGGAACACAAGCGTATCTTTGAGCAAATTAATATCATTTACAAATGACAAAAGCAGAATTTTTACGAATTATCAAGGCTCATTTTACAAAGTTTGGGCTTTCTGAAAGCACATTGGGCGAAATTACCAAGTTGATTGAGGGTTCTTATACAGAAAACTCAACAGCAGAGGAAATCATCGAACAATGTAAAAACTACGAATCCTTAGCAAAGGTGTTACAGTCTGAAATAGACACAAGAGTAACCTCGGCAGTAGAGAAAGTGAAGAAAGAACAAGTACCTGATAAGAAGTCTGGGGCAGACAAAGACCAATCTGAACCAAAAAACAACGATTATCTAAAAAAGATTTTGGAACGCCTTGACAATATTGAGAAAGGTCAAGTAGTAAAATCTTTGAATGAGAAAGCCGTGGTAAGGTTGAAAGACCTTAAGATGACAGATAAGGAAATAGAATCTGCAATGTTCGGTAGAAACTTTGACAACGAAGAATCATTAAATGAGTTTGTGACTAAGCAAGCGGAGATTTATGAGGAAATCGTAAAAGAAAGGGTTTCAAACAACGCAGGAAATGGTTTCCCACCAATGTCGCCAACGGGTAACAGCGTAAGCAATACTGCAATCAAGAATGATATTGACGAATTCAATAAACATTATTAAAAACGAACAATCATGGGAAAATATTTAGAACCTAAAAAGGTGTCGGAAAGCAGAAGTATTCCTGTGTGGGCAAAAGTTTTGGAAACTGCAAAAGGTGGTTTCTCTTTAAACAAAACTGGACTCACTGTTGGGGATATTCTTCCTGCAGGAACACCGATAGCATTTGATGAGACCACTCGAATTGCTAAGAAAGCGAAAGCAGATGGAACAGATGTAGGAGGAATGTTATATGACGATATCATAATTGGGGAAAATGCCCCTTTAACGGTGGTAACAAGAGGAACGGCATATGAAAAGCGTATCACTGGTATAACACCACAAATCAAAGAGAAATTAAAGGGACTTATAATCTTTTCTCAATCTTATTAATCTTAAAACTAAGGAATAATGGCAGAATTATCAGTATTCGGAGCATATGCAGAAAACATGCAAACGCTCATAGACACAAGACAAGACAAGTTTAACCAACCTTGGTTTACGAAATATTTTGATTGGGACACCCCTCAGATTTCATTAGACTATACCTCTGTATTGGGGGAAGCGGTAATCAATGCAATGGCAACAGTTGTAGCGAGGGATTCTGAAACGCCTTTGGCAACTCGTGAGGCATTGGCAAAAATTACAGGAGAAATTCCTGCGATTAAGCGAATGATACCGCTAAACGAAAATCAATACAGACACTATATGTCCTTATTGAATATGCCAGGGGTAAAAGACCAACAAAAGAAGATGCAAGCCCTAAAATTGATTTGGGACGATGTAAAAAAGGTGGTTGATGCTGTTTATAACAGAATTGACTATTTGGCATTACAAGCGGTTTCTACGGGGAAAATTGATATCAACATTGATAATAACCCTGATGGTATTATCGTGCCTGATATTGACCTTCAGATGCCTTCTGAAAACAAAACTACGGTTAGCACCTCTTGGAGTGATGCCAATAATGCAACGCCTATCCAAGATATTCAGAATATAGTGAATGCTTCTAATAGTGATGTGGCTAAGGTCTTAATCACGAAGACTAAAATGTTGGAAATGATGAGAACGAAAGAAGTCCGTGATACTCTCGGTGCTTTCTTTGGTTTGACAAAAGCTTCTACATCAGCGGAAACAGCACCGCTAACTCTTAGCAGATTAAACAAATATATGGCAGAATCAGAAATGCCTGTATTTGAAGTTGTAGACAAGAAAGTTTCTGTTGAGAAAAACGGAGTGCCAACAATTACAAGTCCTTTTGAGGCTAAAAATATTGCGTTTATTCCTGATGGAAAATTAGGTGTGATTAAAAACGCTTTGGCAGTTGAGGAAATGAACCCTGTGGAACATATTAAGTATGCAAACTCAGGGCGTGTATTAGTGTCTAAGTGGAAACAAAACGAGCCATTTAGAGAATACACAAAGGCAGAGTGTAACGCGTGGCCAGTAATTGAAGCGATCAATAGTATTCGTATTCTAACCACAGAAAAGTAATCATTTTAAACCTTTCATAATTTTAGGATGTCAGTAACGGTAAAGGATTATTTCTTAGCGAAGATGAGAACATTAGGTATTACAATGCCTGATGAAAGTTTAAAGGTCTTTCTTCTTTCTAATGCATTAGATGAGAACACAATAGTGCTTCCAGATGATGCCAAAGAGTTGGACAAAAACTTTTTAGAAATAATCCTAAACCTACTGATTACACCAGATGTAACAGAAGATGACTATTCTATAAAGTATGATCGAAAAAGTATAATGAATTGGTATGCTATGGAGTGTAAGCGATTGGGGATTTCTAATCGACTGAGCGACGGAGCAAACGAGGTAAAAGATGTGAGTTTTTTAGCATGATTAAGCAATATCCTTATGACTTATATATAATGCAAACCACCGCAGGCAGTAGAGATGAGAATGGCTTTCCTATTCCCTCAACCGAGCAATGGGTGTTTCATTCAAAATGTAGAGATATACCTGCTGGTGCAGGGAATATCGTTGCCACAGAATCTGGGGAAGCCTTGAAATATGCGTCTAAAGTGGTAATGCCTATTGGAACCCCTGAAATATCTGCAAACACAAAAATAAAGGTGTTAGAGGGGTCTAACACAAAGCTTGTAGGTCATGTGATACGATTTTCAACCGCTCAATTGCATTGCAGATTATGGGTATAGAAGCCAACTTTGATATGGCGAGTTTGGAAGCCTATATGCAGCAAAAGAAAAGGCAGTTAGAAAATCTTTTACGCAGAAATCTCAACCATTTAGGAATGCACTGTGTGGTTCTTGCAAGAACGCTCAATACCTATCAAGACCAAACGGCAAACCTTAGAAACTCAATAGGCTATGTAGTAGTAATCAATGGGAAAATTAGGGATAGTTTCTTTAAGGCAGACGAGAGAGGAAAAGATTTTGACCCTAATGGTCCTAAAGGCGAGGAAGTTGGCGAAGCGTTGGCTAAGAAATTAGCAGAAGAATTTACAGAGGGCTATGCTCTTATTGTAGTTGCAGGAATGAACTACGCAAGTTATGTAGAAGATGTACATCACTTGGATGTTTTAAAACCTGCGGAAACCTTTGCTAAAAGCCAAATCAACCGAGTAGCCAAAGGAATTATAGAAGCAATGAGAAGAAAAGAAGGATTATGATAACCTCATTAGAATTAGCAAGTTTAGTTTATAAGATGGTTTCCTCTGGAAGCATCAGAACAATTATAGACGGCGATGTTTATTTAGGGGAAAGACCATTTAACAGCGACAAAAACGATGTGGTTATTGGTGCTTTATCCGTGCCAAATACCACACTCCAAGAGTCGGTTGTGTTAGTCAATATCTATGCTAAAAATCTTTTTGATGGGCATAGCCATTTGCCAAATCTCAAACTTCTTAACGATGCTACAAAGTTACTAATGCCTTTGTTTAAGGATTACTACATCGCTGATAAGAAAACTTACATAGACATAGAATACCAACGAAATTATAAAGTACAAGGCGCTCAGGAATGGGTGTCAGTCATAAGACTAAAAACAAGAACTATTAACCAATAAAAATTAAACACAATGGCTTGGACATTTGGAATAGCCCAACTCTTATCAGGGGAAAAAGCGACAGATGGCGGTATGGGTACTGCCTTAACAGAACACGACGAAACGCTCAAAGGTACAGCAACCTTAGAAACGAGCGATGAAACTATCAACTGGATAGAAACAGAGGAAAAAGGAAAACGATTACCTATCGGTAAAAACGACTCTGAAACGACCTTGAAATTTGAGGTTGCCAATCCGTCTTTGGAAACACAGGCATATTACCTCGGTGGTACAGTGAAGAACGCATCAGGGAAGAAAAGTTACTCACCACCAGTGAGTAGACCTAATATTGAACGCTCTTTTTTGATTAAAACTAAAGAGGGGTACAACATTCAAATTCCTAACGGAAAAGTGAATGCTAAACCTTTGGGCGGTCAAATCGGAACGGACAATGTATTGACAATGCAGGTTGTAATTACCGTGCAACTACCAACCAAAGAGGGTGTGGACGCAATTACCTATATGGAAAAATAAAAACCTTGAAAACTCAATAAACAAAAGCCACCTCTAACTATGCTTATGTGGTGGCTTTTTTACTTAAAAACTATGAATAAAGAACAGGTTTTATTAGAGCAAAAAGAAGCGGAGTTACTCATCGAAAAAGGGTTTGTGTTTAATGCTGGTGAGAATGAATATCATATCAAACCGATGACCTATGGGACTATCCTACACGCCAACAAATATGCGGTGGATTTAAAGTTCAACTTAGTAAGTGAAGATACTAACTCACTAATCAATGAACTCAATCAGAATGTAGAACCGATGATGCGATTTATCGCAGTTTGTGTGTTAGGAAACAAACAAGACATAGAAACCAAAACAGAAACTTTAGCAGAAGAACTAAAACAGCATTTAAGACCTAAAGATGCGATGAATATATGCGTCGCTATCCTACAAATGTATGATTTAGCAAATTTTATATCCTCTATCAGATTGATCGGGACAATGACGATGACCACGCCGAGGACACCGACGACGGAGACGCTGATAGATGGGTAACAAAAGGTCTCCAAACGCTCTATGGCAACATAGGAATGATTATGAAAGAAGTAGGATTTTCCTATCGAGAATTGATGTGGGAAGTCCCTTGGGGGATAGTCTTAAGGATATTGGCAGATATGCCAAGACAAGTCAAAGAAAAACCAAACAAGAGAAAGAATAAAGTATTGACCGAGCAAACCGCAGAGGACTTTAAAAAGCATATAGAACAACTAAACAAGAAGATAAAAAAATGAGCGACGGAGCACTACATTTCAACGCCTTACTAACCACTCGCGATTTCGAGAGAGGAATTGAACGCATACGCAATGATATTCGTAGAGCGTCAGGACTTGCTGTACAGGAAACTTCCAGAATGGATAGTGCTTTCAAAAATCTATCTATCGGTATTGCAAGTTATTTTTCTGTCCAAGCGTTAATGGGGTTTGTACGCCAACTTATCAATGTTAGAGGGGAATTCCAAAAAACAGAAATCGCTTTTGGAACGATGCTCAAAAGTAAAGAAAAAGCAAAAGCCTTAATGGGTGAAATGGTAGATTTAGCCGCTAAAACGCCGTTTTCATTGCAAGATGTGTCAAATGGAGCAAAACAATTACTCGCTTTTCAAGTTCCTGCCAATCAGGTTGTAGATACCCTTAAACGAATGGGAGATATCGCGGCTGGATTAGGTGTACCCCTTTCTCGGATTAATTTGGTTTATGGGCAAGTTAAGGCTAAAGGAAAACTAATGGGTGATGACCTACGCCAGTTTACAGAAGCGGGAATCCCAATGTTAGCAGAATTAGCCAAGAAGTTTGGTAAGACCACAGGCGAAATACAAAAAATGGTGTCTGAGGGGAAAATTGGATTTAAAGATGTAAAAGAAGTGCTATTTAGCCTTACGGACGAGGGCGGTATGTTCTTTAACTTGATGGATAAGCAATCCGAATCTTTATCTGGGAAAATTTCCAATTTGGGTGACGCTTTTGACCAAATGTTGAATAAAATAGGGGAAAGTAACGAAGGGATTTTAAATAGTGGTATTGATGCGGTGGCTGGTTTAGTGGAAAATTACGAAGAGGTAATGGAAACTATTAAAGAATTGGTAATTGCATATGGAGTATATAAAGCCGCTCTTATTACTGTAACTGTAGCCCAAGAATATTCAAAAAAAACAATTCAATCAGAAATAGCCTTATTGGGTATCTCTGAAAAAATGAAATTAGGCAGAGCTTTAGTCACTCAAAAACAAGCCGTAGTAAACTTAGAAGAAGCCCGCACAGAGCATATTGCTACTCAAGAAAAATATTTAGCATTGCAAATGGAAGTGCAATCACTAAATATAAAAAAACAGAAAGCCATTGCCTTAGCAGTAGAAAAAAGACAAGTATTAAGCAACGCTCAAGCGGAGTTATTAACTGCTCAACAAAAGTTATCTGCACTAGGAGCTGAGGCGACTGCTAGAGAGGTAAGCATTGCAACAAAAAGAATTGAAAAAGCAGAAAACGCTGTATTGAAGGCACAAGAAAAAGCGGAAATAGCAAGAAAAGGAGCTTTGACCGCCTCGTCTAAATTCTACACTACGCAGAAAGAATTAGAAACAGTCGCGACGCGTGTAAGTACAAATGCTAAGAAAGTGGAAGCGGCACAAGAAGCCTTATCTGTGGCTACAAAAAATGCAAATACTATTGCTACTACTAGATTAACTATTGCTCAGAGATTACAAACTTTTGCACTTCGTACTGGAGCGAAGGCACAAGCGCTACTTAATAGTACTATATTAGCCAATCCCTATGCACTAGCAACCGCTTTAATAGTAGAATTAACATACGTTATGTATAAGTTTTGTTCACAGCTAACATTAGCACAAGAATTACAAGAAAGCCTAAACGAAACATTGAAAAATACAAAGCAAGATGTAGATACTAAAAAAGCAAAAATAGAAGCTTTAATTACTACCATTAAGTCCGAGAACACTACCAACGAGCAAAAAGAAAAGATACTAAGGCAAATCGAAAGACTAACGGATAATAAGATTAAAAACTTAACAATCGAAGATGCGAAAACAGGCAAATTAAATAAAAGTGTACAAGAATATATCAAAACACTCTATAAGCAGGCTGAGGCTATGGCTTATTTCCAAGAGATGACCGAAGTAGAACGGAAAATAATTAAAAATGATGAGTTAAAAGAAAGAGCGAAGAAAGGACAAGTAGGCTGGAAAGATGTCGCTACAATATTGGGAGATGTTGACACTTACAAAGATGGGGGGAATATAAGAATATTCAAGCCAGAAGATTATATTTTAAACTATACTAAAAACAGAGAAAAGGCTTTAAAAAAGCAAAAAGATTTTTTGCAAGCAAAAACAAAAGAAAATGGCAATCTTATAGCAGAATCAGAGCTTGTAACAGATAAAGATATTGATGTTTTAAAAGATAAAGCCAAGAAACACCAAAAAGCCTTAGCGGAAATATATTCTAAAGATTCTATTAAGGATTTAGAAGAGCGGATTTCGCTTTTAAACAATGCTTTAGAACGGGCAAGTAAAGGGAAAGACGGTAAATACAAGGTAAAACTTAGAGCCAAAGACAAATACGGAAAGGAACACGAAACAGGGCAAATTGTAAGCAAAGATAAAGCCTTAGCAGAACTTAAAGCNCTCAATGAAGCCAAAGCCAAAATAGAGGAAGAATTTCGTATCAAAACCACCG
>NZ_KB894218.1 GCF_000374405.1 Riemerella columbina DSM 16469 | reverse complement strand
TTTAGCCTGCGGCATATAGCCGTCAAAAAACTAAGTTCTAAGCTCTCACCTCTAATCTCTTTTTTCGAAAAAAAGTTGTATAATACGCGCGTTACGCGGGATTTAACTTGTGTGTGTGTGTGTGTGTGTGTGTGTGTGTGTGTGTGTTACACTTTTTTCTGAAACTACCAAATTATTGGGGTAGTTTTTTTGAGAAATTTTTAATATGCTGGTTTCTTGTAACATAATGGCAACAAAGGTACAATAATTTTTTTATTGTGCAAGAAAATTTAGAAATTAGAGGCTAGAAATTAGATTTTAGAAGAATTATAAATGAAGAATTATAGATTATAGATGAGGGTTAAGTTAGAAGTTTTGAGTTTTGAATATGGAATGAATTATAGATTATGAATTTTAAATTATAAATGGAATGGTTGAGAACTGAGTTAAAAGTTTTGAATTTTGAATGTTTATATTTTATACATAGTTACATTGATACACTAAAATACTTTTTACATCTGTACATTATACATCGATACATCATTACATTGATACATTCACCCCTAAAACCTCATCTTCTGAATTCTTACCGCATTCAAAATCGCCAATAATGCCACACCTACATCGGCAAATACGGCTTCCCACATCGTAGCATAGCCCATAGCCCCCAAAGTAAGGACAATTCCTTTTGCCAAAAATGCAAAGGCAATATTTTGGAATACCACGCGTTTGGTTTGTTGACTAATCTTAATCACCATCGGAATTTTGCTCGGTTGATCGTCTTGAATCACCACATCGGCACTCTCAATAGCGGCATCACTTCCCAAACCACCCATCGCCATACCTACATCGCTTATGGCAATCACTGGGGCATCATTGATGCCATCTCCTACAAAAGCCACCGAACCATCGATTGCTTTGATTTCTTTTACTTGATTTACTTTATCCTCTGGCAACAAACCTCCAAAGGCGGTCGCAACCCCCAATTGTTCTGCAACTTTCTGCACAATCGTTTCTTTATCTCCACTTAACATAACAGGACGAACGCCCATCTGTTTCAATTTTTCTATCGTTATCCTTGCATCGGATTTGATATGGTCGGCAATGGTAATATACCCTGCAAACACTTGATCATAAGCAATGGCTATCACCGTTTGTACAATCGCATCAGTATCAACCGTATGTTGAATACCAAAGCGTTCCATCAACTTAAAATTTCCAACCAATAACGGTTTACCATCAACAGTGGCTTTGAGTCCGTGTCCTGAAATTTCTTCTACATCTGTCAATTCGATGGTGGGGTCTATTTCCCCCACATATGCTGCAATGGCACTGGCAATCGGGTGGGTACTTTTATGCTCCAACGCATTGACCATGGCTAATAATCGTTTGCGCTCAATGGCTGTTGTGCTGAGTTGCACTTCTTCAACCTTAAAAACACCCTCCGTCATCGTTCCAGTTTTATCCATCACCACATTTTTGATGTTTGCCAACGCATCTAAATATTGTCCGCCTTTTATCAAAATACCATTTCTACTCGCCGCACCAATTCCACCAAAATACCCCAACGGAATCGAAATTACCAACGCACATGGACAAGAAATCACCAAGAAAATCAATGCACGATAGAGCCAATCTCTAAATTCGTATGTAGGCACAAAAAAGTACGGCAACAAACAAATCGCTAATGCCAACACCACCACGGCAGGAGTATAAATCTTTGCAAATTTTCTGATAAATAATTCGGTGGGTGCCTTTTGTGTCGAGGCATTTTGTACCAACTCTAAAATCTTGCTCAATTTACTATCCTCGTACAATGCGGTCACTTTCACTTGAGCCACCGTTTGTAAATTAATCATTCCTGCCAAAACAGTTTCGCCCTTTTGCTTGGTATCGGGTTTGCTTTCTCCTGTAAGTGCTGCGGTATTAAAACTACTACTTTCTGAGAGTAAAATACCATCTAATCCCAACTTTTCCCCTGGTTTTAATTGGACAATATCACCTATTTTTGCCTCGGCGGCTTTGATGATTTTAGTCGTATTCCCCTCTACAATCGTGACTTCATCTGGTCGCTGATCTAGCAAGTTTTTGATATTAGCCTTGGCATTTCTCACCGCCAGTCCTTGGAATGCTTCCCCAACAGAATAAAAGAGCATCACGGCTACACCTTCGGGATATTCCCCAATCGCAAAAGCCCCAACGGTAGCAATGGCCATCAACAAAAATTCAGAAAAAATCTCTTTATTCAGCATGCTTTCATACGCCTCTTTGAGCACCGGAAAACCTACGGGAATATAGGCAACCAAATACCAAATGGTACGCACCCAACCCTCAAACCAAGAGGGTTGCCAAAAGTGATCCAATCCTAAGCCTACCAAAAGTAGGAACAAAGAAATAATGGCTGGACGGAATAACTTAAAATAACCACTTGGTGTAGTCTCCACCGTACTGCACCCATGGTCGTGACCACAACAACCCACTTCTTGTGCTTCGTGATGATGATCGTGCTCGTGTGTATGATGTGAATGTGACATGCTTTGTTTTATGGGCAAAGTTAATTATTTTTTTGATTTTCCTCATTATAGATTCCACCAAAGAATAAATTCATCTATTGGGGCGTTGTTGGGGATTTTATTAGGGTCGATTGTTTTTGTATGTTCATTCCACCAACCTTTCATCAGGTGTTTTTTATGAATGCTAAAATCAGCACCAAGTTCTTTTACAGAAATCACGATGTGTTCTTCCGTTGGCACTATACTCGAAATCGCATAGGCTTTTTGGATATCACCAAAAGTAGATTGTGTACTAATTCCTTTTACCGTTTTAAATATTGGGCTTACTACTTTTACTCGATTGATTTTTTGGTTGGTATCTCCTTTTTCTTTTGGTGTAACCATAAACAAAGGTTGACCATATTGGTTCAAAATAGTATAGTCATCATAAGTATCATCAGCAAACTCACCTTGACCTTCGGTTTTCTCAATTTGTGCAAAGGGAATCGTTTGTAATACTTCGGCAATAGTTGTATTCGCATTAAAAATACTGAATTGATTCGCCGCAATAGTGGTTTTTAAATAATTTCCAGCCAAAGACCCACCACCTGAACAATAATACATCAATTGAAAACGATTCTCAAAGTTTTTTGTAAATACCTCTACCCCCAGTTGGTCGTGGGTTGGAGCAATTGCCATAGGAATAGTTTTACCTCCACTTTTCATATCCACAAATAAAGTATCACTTTTTATAGTGCCATAATCTGAAAATCGGCATGCTTCTTTTCCATTTACCTCAGATGCAGTGAAACTCACTAAATAACCCTTAACTTCTTTTTTTATAGAAAGTTTTTGCCAATAAGCCCCTTTTTCTTTAGATGAATTAATAGCGTACTCTCCTTCATAATTAAATTTAGAAGTGTCCACTTTGTTGAGGATATAAAACGGTGCCAACTCCCCCTCTACTGGCTTTTTATCTTGATTCAACCATTTTAAATGTTTGTCAGTTACTGAAAAATAAAGGGTTTCATTGGGTAGTTTGAGTGTTAAAATATCACCCTCAATCTGATAAGTTCCCATAATCGTAGATGTACCATCCAAATGATCAATATAACTCGTCTTATAAATGGCTTTGTTATGGTCGACAAGTGTTAGACTGGTTTCTATTCCTGCACAATCGGCACAGGGCAAAGTGCCTTTATAAACACCTTGAAATTTGTTTTCTGATATCTCTTGGCTGGAATCTACTTTAGTTCCAACAGTTGTTTCATTTTTCTTGCATCCTGCAAATAATGTCAACGCTACGATAGGTATAACTATTTTTTTTAACATTTTGATTTGTATTTATCCATGCAATAGCATTAACTATGCCAGAAAAATTAGCATTTTTTACCTCTCAAACCTTAATCGTTCGGCATGTTTTTCCTCTGAAAATCGACCTTTATGATACGCCAAATGTCCATTAACAAAAGTATGGGTAATTTTAGAATGGAAAGTGGTGCCTTCTAATGGACTCCAACCACATTGATAGAGAATATTGTCTTTGGCTACGGTTTCCTGCTGTTCCATATCCACCAACACCAAGTCTGCCTTGTAACCTTCTTTTATAAATCCTCTTTTTTCGATTTGAAATAAAATGGCAGGGTTATGGCACATTTTTTCTACCATTTTTTCAATAGAAAGTTTACTTTGTTTTACCATTTCCAACATCGCAGGTAAGGCATGTTGTACTAGCGGTGCTCCCGACGGACATTTTAGATAAGGATGTTGCTTTTCCTCCCAAGTATGTGGTGCGTGGTCGGTAGCGATCACATCGATTCGGTCATCCAGTAATGCTTTCCAAAGTCCTTCTCGGTCGGCAGGGGTTTTTACCGCAGGATTCCATTTGATTAAACTACCTTTGGTATCATAATCTTCATTACTGAACCATAAATGATGTACACAAACCTCCGCGGTAATTTTTTTATCTTTTAATGGTAGGCTGTTATCAAACAGTTCGGTTTCTTTAGCCGTAGAAACATGGTAAATATGTAACCTCGCGCCCGTTTTTTTGGCTAATTCTATGGCTTTGGAACTGGATTTATAACACGCCGCTTCGTTCCTTATTAAATGATGAAATTTTACAGGAATATCCTCGCCGTATTTCGCTTGATAAGTTGCTGTGTTTTCTCGGATGGTAGCTTCGTCTTCGCAATGGACGCAGATGGGCATTTTAACTTGAGAAAAAATATGTTCCAAAGTATCAGGGTCGTCCACCAACATATTTCCTGTAGAAGAACCTAAAAATAATTTAATCGCGGCTACATTTTTAGGATTGGTTTTTAGAATTTCTTCTAAGTTATCATTAGTGCCACCCATAGAAAAGGAATAGTTGGCAAAGGAAGTTTGAGCCGCTATTTGGTATTTTTCTTCCAACAGCTCTTGGGTTACAGCATTGGGAGCGGTATTGGGTTGCTCTATAAAACTGGTGATGCCCCCCGCTATTGCCGCCCGACTTTCCGATGCAATCGTGGCTTTATGCGTTAAGCCTGGCTCTCTAAAATGCACTTGGTCGTCTATCACACCGGGTAAAAGATACTGCCCCGCAGCATCTATAATCTGTTCGGCTTCGCTCTCGTCTATATGAGTTCCGATTTGCTGAATGGTATCTCCTATGATAAGGACATCTCCTTTAATGATTTGATTTTTGTTGACGATTTGTGCATTTTTAATGAGTGTTTTCATAGAAATTTTAGCGTTTGTTTGAGCAGTAAAGTTATTTATATTTTGACAGCCTACCAAAAAAATAGAGGTTAAAAAACTTAACCCCTATCGTGATGATCCATTAATTGGATATTATTTTCCCATACGGCTTTGGATATCGCTATTAGCACTTTCCACTTGCTGAACTTTTTTCAGTTTTTTGTTTCCGAAATTATAGGTTACCGAAACATTAAATGTTCTATTATAGTTTCTTTGGAATATATTGTTATAGTAGCCATTATCCTGAGTATTAAAAATATTAATATCCCCCGTAGTATTAAATACATCTCCTACATTAAACTTAAAAGTCCAATCGTTCCAGTTCTTTTTAAGTCCTAAATCCAGCTTTTGCATATTTGAAAGCTCTCCTAGCTCTAGTTTTTGCTTAGAAAGCCAGAAATAATCCACATCTAACCACCATGTTCTATTTTTATCCAATGCTATTTGGTTATTTGTCTGTATTCCCACAAAATTTGTTTTAAAATCCACATGATAAGCAGGGAATTGCTCTTGGGTTAATGGGTCTCTATCTACCATACCCGAGAACTGATTCCAAATAGACATTGCTGTAAGACTATTAATCCAGTACCCTTTAAAGAATGCTTTTTGCATTCCTAAACTTATAGAAAACTGTTGCTTATCACCATAATTGGTACGGATATAGCGGATTTGGGTAATATTCCCTACCGTTTTTTGTAGAGGAATTTGTACAGAAGCATCTTTTATTTTTAAATAATCCAAGTTTACAAAATAAGCATTCTTTAGCATATACATCAATTGCTGTTGGTAGATGGTAGAAGCTTTCATAAAAGGATTATTTTGTACAAAATTATGCTCAGTAGTATAATTTCTTACAGGATTCAGCTCCCAAAATGATGGGCGTTTCACACGGCTAGTGAAGGAATATCTTAGCATATTATTTTGATTAATCTGATAAGATAAATTCGCAAATGGTAAAAGGTTGTTATAATCTTTTTTAAAGTGATAATAAGGGTCGTCCTTTCCTTCAATATCTCCTTTGGTAGCCGTCATTTCGTAGCGAAGTCCTAATTTTGCTGAAACTTTATCGCCAAAAGTACGCTCGTAGTTGGCATATACTGCCCCTATATTTTCCTTATAAATAAAATGATTGCTTAAATCTTTATTTTCAGTAAAAACCAAATTGGCATCCCCAAACTTAGACGAAGTATCGTTATCCGTTTCCGTAGTGTTATAATTTCCACCGAAAGCCATTGTAGAGCCATCTTTTAACTTCCAAATATAATCCGCCATCGCAGAAATATTTTCTATATCCTGCGGCGTATTCTGATAAATTGCACCATAGAGAATTTCCTTTTTTTGCGTTCCAACTAAATTATATAAATAATTTGTTTTTTCGTCAACACGATTATATTTCATATAGGCAGCGTTCAGCTTCAACATACTGCCTTGTTCATCGGTTTTCCAATCGTAGTTAAGCCCAGCCGAATAGTTTTTAGAAGTATCTTCCCCAAGTGTTTTGTTGAGTTTAGTCTCCACCAATTGACCATTTACAAAATTTTTCACCAAAGACTCATCGGTTTCATTTTTTCCAACCGACCAATAAGTATTAAAGTTTAAATTCAAATGGCTGTTATCATTCAGTTCGTAGTCTAATATAAGGTTAAGATTGGGATTATGGTTGGGGGAAGTATGTTTAGAGTGGGTCATCGTTTCATTTTTACCATCCCCGTTGATTAATGTAAACTCTGAATAATAATTAGCATCCCCATACCCCACATTGGCATTCACTCCTAAACGATCTTTACGATAATTAAGGTTTAAGTTCGCTGATTGACTATTATAATAGGCTTGCTCATTATCCATTTTTAGCGTTCCATTAAAGCCATCGGTTCTTTTCTTTTTAAGCACTATATTAATGATGCCCACATCGCCTTCTACTTGATATTCACTTCCTGGTGATGAAATCACTTCCACTTTGGCTAAGTTTTCAGATGGTGTAGATTTTAACAATTGAAGTAAAGCTTCTGCATTCATATTGGATTTTCTACCATTGATGTAAATCACCGCAGAGGATTTCCCCATAATTTTAAATTCTTTGCCATCCGTAGTATTAACCGTAGGTGTTTTTTTAAGGACTTCAAACGCCGTATTTCCTTTTGCCACTGGCGAAACCGATACATTATATACCATACGATCTGCTTTCTGCTGGATGTATTTTTTGCTGATGGTAACCGCTTCAATCTTATTAGTTTTAGTACTGTCAGACGATTTTTGTTCTTGTGCCAAAGTTAATCCAAAGGCTAATGTTCCGATTAAAATGCTAATTTTTTTCATAGGGTTAATGTTTTTTAAATAAAAAAGAGCCGAAAGCCATTAGGTTATTAGCTTTGTATAATAGTTTTTTGTTCTTTTGAATATTTAGCATTCGACACTTTTTACATAGTTATTAATTTTTAATACTAAAAGTAATTGTCTATGGTTATTAATTTCTGATGCAAAGATATATAAATATTTTACTATTTTGCAATACAAAGTAATGATTATTTTTAATAAATATAGATAATTAACTGATTATCAATGTTAAAAATTTTAACATAAAATTTAACCTTTACCATAAAGACGACAAATTTTAAAAATGGTTGCCTGAGATAGAAAAAAAATTTTAGCCATTCAAGTTTAATTTCCCAATTTTGTAACGAATCCAAATTCCAACAACTAATAGGATATGAATACTCGGTTAGAAAAAGAATTCGTACAACGCCTACAAGACCACCAAAGATTGGTGCATAAGGTGTGTAGAATCTATACCGACCATCCAGAAGATCACGAGGATTTGTTTCAAGATATTGTGATGCAGCTATGGCGCGCCTATCCTAGCTTTCGTGCGGAATCTAAGTTTTCTACATGGGCGTATCGCGTCGCCTTGAATACAGCGATGACACTCCACAGAAAACGCCACTGCCAGCCGCAAGTAGACCAAGAAAAGGAACTCCACCATTTATTGATAAAGGCAGAACAAAGCGATGCCGAAAACGAAAAAGTGGAAGCCTTATACAAAGCCATTCATCTGCTTTCGGATGTAGAAAAGGCTTTGGTAATGCTCTATCTGGAAGACAAATCCTACCGAGAAATGGGCGAAATCCTTGGAATTTCCGAAGGCAACGCCCGTATAAAAATGATGAGAACACGAGAAAAATTAAAATCGCTCATTAAAACTTAACCCACTATGGACGAATTAGATTTATTAAAAAAGAATTGGAACCAACCACAATCTTATAAAAAATATACCGATAATGAACTCTTTAAAATGCTAAAGGGCAAATCCATTTCTATCGCGAAATGGGTACTAATTATTGGGATTATAGAAATTACTGTGACTACCCTGCTTGGTTATGGGTTAAATTATATTACAGAAGATAACTCTAATGAAAGTAATTTATCAAGGTTTGATACCTTTTTCAATGTTTTAGATTATATCTCTAATATAATTCCTTTGGCATTTCTGGCGTTGTTACTTTACCTTAACTTTAAAATCCGAAATGAAGAACAATCCAAAAAACTTATGGAGCGAATTTTACTCACACGTAAAGTGATAGAGTGGTATATTAACCTGTTTTTAATAAAAATTACACTCATTTTTATTTTAGCAATAGGATTTATAGGAAATGATATTTTTTATAACCAACCGAAACTGGATGAAGATATCATGCTTTTTATGATTATGAGTGCAGTATTTTTTATTGGGATTCTTTGGGCAATCTTTTTCTTTATTTTTAAATATATTTACCAAAAACTCATTTATGGTAAAATGCTTAAACAACTAAAAACGAATTATCAAGAGTTAAGCGAGATGGATTATTAAAAATTTTGTACTTTTACCTGCAAAAGATTTATTATGAAACACTTCATTCATTTAGCCCTATGTCTTATATCAAGTTTAGTTTTTTCGCAAACCCATCGCTTTATTTATGAGTTTCAGCATAAGGTAGACTCTACTTCGGATGATAAAGAAACCGAAATGATGACTTTAGATATCAATCCTAAAGAAATTAAATTCTACTCTTACGAATATGCAAAAAATGATTCCATCAATAAAGTGAGAAATTACACCTCCTACAGTTGGGACGAACGCCTTCCTGCGATAAAACGCAAGATCAATTCTGATGAACATATCAATTATGTAATGCTAAACGATTACTTCGCTTATAAAAGCCAAGACAAAATGAATTGGCACTTATCCGATGAAACTAAAACCGAAAACGGGTATCTGCTTCAAAAAGCCACTACCCAATTTGGTGGTAGACATTGGACGGCTTGGTTTGCTAAGGATATTAACCTCATCGAGGGACCTTATAAATTCAGAGGTTTGCCAGGCTTAATTTTTGAAGTCTATGATGATAAAGACAATTTTTCTTTTAAACTTTTAAAAAGTTGGAAACTTCCTCAAACTTATGATACTTCCGATTTTCTAGAACACTTTGCTGGTAAAAAACCTATCGTAACTTCATTAAAAATGATTCAAAAAAAGCAATTAGAATTTTACGAAAATCCATTAAGGGAAATGCGAGAACAATTTAATCCTAATATGAATGGTGAATTACGAGTTATGGGCGTTAAAATTATTAAAAAAGAACAGTTTGACGAACTGACGAAAAAAGCGCAGGAGTATATGCGAAAAGAGTACAACCCTATTGAAATCAGTAATGCCGTGCGATATCCTCAACCCTAAAAATCCTGTTTAAAAATCATTTAATTTTTAACGGATAAATCATTAACTTTGTGGAATAAAATAAAAAAATTACAATAATGAGTTACATTTCTTACATTGAAGCAAGACAAATTTTAGACTCTCGCGGTAACCCAACCGTAGAGGTAGATGTATTTACTGAAAGTGGGGCTATGGGTAGAGCCGCAGTGCCTTCTGGTGCATCCACTGGGGAGCACGAAGCCGTAGAACTAAGAGACGGCGGTAGCGACTACCTCGGCAAAGGGGTATTAAAAGCCGTAGAAAATGTAAGAGACATCATCGCACCCGAATTGATTGGACTTCCTGTGTTTGAACAAAACTTCATCGACCAAATCATGATTGATTTAGACGGAACGCCCAACAAAGGTAAATTAGGTGCTAATGCTATTCTTGGCGTATCTTTGGCGGTAGCTAAGGCAGCAGCTAAAGAGCTCAGACTTCCGCTTTATAAATATGTAGGCGGCGTGAATGCCAACACTTTACCCGTGCCGATGATGAATGTCATCAATGGAGGTTCCCATTCCGATGCTCCTATCGCATTCCAAGAGTTTATGATTATGCCTGTAAAAGCAGATTCATTCTCTCATGCATTGAGAAAAGGAACAGAGATTTTCCATAATCTTAAATCCATTTTGAAAGGTCGCGGACTTTCTACTGCCGTAGGGGACGAAGGTGGTTTTGCTCCTACTTTCAAAGGGACTGAAGATGCTTTAGACACATTGCTACAGGCTATAGAAAAAGCGGGATACAAGCCTGGTGATGATGTAATGCTTGCCTTAGACTGTGCTTCTTCCGAATTTTATGTAGATGGCACTTACGATTATAGAAAATTTGAAGGAGACAAAGGCGCTCACCGCAGTAGAGAGGAACAAGTTTCTTATTTGGCAGAGCTTACAGAAAAATATCCTATCATCTCTATAGAAGATGGTATGCACGAAGACGACTGGGAAGGTTGGAAAATGCTGACCGACAAAATAGGCGACAGAGTACAATTGGTAGGGGATGATTTATTTGTAACCAATGTAGAGCGCCTTTCCAGAGGGATAAAAGAAGGAGTAGCAAACTCTATTTTGGTTAAAGTCAACCAAATTGGCTCCTTATCCGAAACGATGGCGGCAGTACAGATGGCGCAGCACAACAAATACACTTCGGTAATGTCCCACCGTTCGGGCGAAACTGAGGATTCCACCATTGCAGACCTTGCCGTAGCGATGAACTGCGGACAGATAAAAACTGGTTCAGCCTCTCGTTCAGATAGAATGGCAAAATACAATCAACTCCTTAGAATAGAAGAAGCCTTAGGCGAAACCGCTATTTTCCCAGGAATGGATGCCTTTAAAGTGAAGAGATAGTTAAACCTTTACGATACAAACAATAAAGCAATAGCATTTATCCCCAAAAAGATAAATGCTATTTTTGGCTTAAATGGAGACTAATCCATTTTCTATTGTATCTTTATCCAAAAGTTTTGATAAAATAATAGTCCTTATTTGATTTTAAAAAAAAACTTAAATAGATTATTGGTATAATACTTAAAGATAACAAACTAACACTATTATACCATGAGTACTAAATTATTTATCGCATTAGGAGTTATTTTATTCCTTTATACTAATGCATGGGTTAATAATCTGTAATATACAAAAATCTAACTTTGCTACAGTGGCTACTATAGAGTAAAGCACCATTCAATCCGTACTTAGTCAATTAGACAAATCTAAAATACAAAACAGGATTGCTATTAGATGGCTGCTATAGAATTTGTCGATCTTGAAAAATATAACGACAAGCTTACAGATAGCTCTTTTATAAGTGCCAAAATCATAGGAGATATTTACAATATCATTGTAATGAACAAAATCTCCCTTAATAAGGGCACCCTTAAACCTTCCGCTGATTTCCAAGATGAGTGGTTTAATGCTCAGGTGATCGGTTATTTCAACAATAGCTATCTCTAAAAAAGAAATAGCTATTGTTAGTAAATATATTTTTGTTTTATTTTATCTGTCTGAAACACAGCGAATAGACATTCCTCGTGCTCTCACTCCACCTCCGCTAAATCCTGCTCCTGTTGTATAGTTTGTATTATAAAAATCAGATGTTCTACCTTTATATAACTCGCTATCTGTTGCTGCTCCTACTCCATCAGTTGATGTACTAGTCCAGTAGAAGCCTACCCCTGAGCCAGCTATATTACCATTTGTTTCCATTGAAAATCCAGATAATTGAAGTGTACCATTTATCTTATTATCCATTAACAGATTTTCTTTTTCATTTTTGGTAGGTATATGGAAACTTCCAGGACAAGGATTATTAGCTCCATTCTCTGTCCAGAGGTCACGAGGGTCTGATTCGTTTACCGTAGGAATAACCCAAGATCTAAGATTTTTGTTATTAGTTGATGCATTACTATTATTATTAGTTATAAATGTGTTAACTCCAGCATTTGTCCAATCTGAAGACAGTGTACTACTAACTGGGGTATTTACTCTAGTAAAAGAGCTAGCACTGGTCCATTTAATTTTTTGGTGTCCATCAGCTTTTCTTTGCCACTGGAACATATGTCCAAACGCTTTAAAGTCTTTAGCAGTCTTTTGAGTAGTCTTTGCAGGGTTAAAGTAAGGAGAAGTCATATCCGCATACTCTGCCCCAAGATCTAAATTAAATGCAACCTTAGAAATAGATGTATTTTCAGCATTTATAGGAATATATGCCAGTTTATTTGCCGCATCTACTACAGCAGGCATTACTCTTATTTTCAAAGGAATGGTTGGACTACTCGATAATCTAACCGTAAAATTAGCCACATTTAATCCTTTTTTATCCGCACCTAACCCTTTATTCAAATCCAATTTTTTAAACATGATAGGAGTAGATGCTGTAAGTGTCCCTTCAATAATATCTGTACCTGTAGCTACATTATTTTTGGCGGGGATAGAGAATGTAATTTGGTTTCCGCTTCCGTTTTCTAAATACTTGCTGTCTATCGTAATTGTACTGTTATATGCCTCCCAATTACATGGACCATTAACACAATTATACTTTAAAAGTATAGTTTTACTGACTCCACCTAGGGCATCTGTACCAAGACCACCTTGAAAATCAATTAATTTTTCAGATGTTCCATCCATATTAGAAACATCTATTGAAGCAACATCTGTTTGCTCTTTAAATGGTAGGTAGTCATCATCATATACAGATACGAAAAATGCATTTAGTTCATCAGAAAGCCCATCAATATCTGTTAATGTTAGTTGGAATGTAGTTGTAGGAGGTTCTGGCTCTGGCGCAGATGTGGAACCTCCGTTTGTGCATATCCAGCTGGAAGAATTCCAATACTCTAGGCATTTAGTAGAGGTATTGAAGATGGTAGTTCCTTCAGTAACATTTTCCATTGAATTTCTTTCCTCTGTTGTTAGACTAGGAAAAATGATACCATTAACGGATAATTTTTGATTCTTTACCACATCTAATGTAGCTCTTGGAGAATCGGTGTTTACTCCTACTTGTGCATAACCTAAGGATGAAGTAAGGAGCAGGCAATAAATAATATTCTTTCTCATAAAATTTTAAATTTACGCAAATATATATAAAATTTAATTTTATTCACATTTTTTTTTGATTTTTTTTTTGAATTGTTTTTATTTAAATGAAATTATGTGTGCAAATAATTTATTAATAATTAGTATTGTGGCTTTTTTAATTTAAATTTAGTCTTATTAGTTTTAATGAAATTATGATTGTTATAAAACTTATATTCAATAAAAAAACAAATTTTTATGTTTCGCTAAAACATATGCACAATATTATGAGTAGTCCGCAAAGTATAAACCGAATAAAAACTCCGTGAGCAAAACAGGGCATGCCAAAAATGTAGCCACTGTAATTTATATTCTTATAACTAATAAAGTCAATTCTTATCTACCAAAACAATATGATAGCCCCCTAATGAGTAAATTTTTTTGGTAACAATCAGGCATCACCCAACCCCAAATTAAAATCCCAATCGTCAAAATAAACCATCATAGAAAACATCAATAGCACTAATCGTTTGTTATTAATGCTATTTTTTTTGTACCTTTATCGCAAATTTTTTCTAACCCTTAAAAAAACACATACGATTATGTCAGATAATAAAGTATTTTTGAAATACGATGGAAAAGAATATGAATATCCTATCGTAGAAAGCACCTTAGGAGATAGAGGTATAGATATTTCCAAATTAAGAAACGAAACCGGCTTAATCACCTTAGATAAAGGGTATAAGAATACAGGAGCCACTATCAGTGAGATTACTTTCCTTGATGGAGATAAAGGTGAATTGTTTTATAGAGGTTATCCGATAGAGCAGATTGCAGAAAAATCTAATTTTACAGAAGTGATGTATTTACTCTTAAACGGAGAATTACCAACAGAAGCACAATTCAAAAAATTTGAGAACAATATTAAAGAATACAACTGGGTAGCTGAGGAAATGAAGAAACTCATCGATGCATTCCCTCGTTCTGCACACCCTATGGGCGTTCTCTCTTCGCTGACTTCTGCACTTACAGCCTTCAATCCTAAATCAGTAGATGTTAAATCCAAAGAAGATTTAGACCACGCCGCAGAAATGCTCATTGCTAAATTTGCGCACTTAGCCGCTTGGACTTATAGAAAAAAACAAGGACTACCACTCAACCACGGCGATAACAAGCTTAACTATGTAGAAAATTTCTACAAAATGTGCTTCCGTATGCCAAACCAAGATTTTGAAATGGATTCAGTGGTGGTAGATGCTTTGGATAAACTCTTAATCCTCCATGCAGACCACGAGCAAAACTGTTCTACCTCTACAGTAAGAATGGTTGGCTCTGCACATACAGGACTTTTCGCTTCTATTTCTGCGGGGGTTTCTGCACTTTGGGGACCTCTCCATGGCGGTGCAAACCAAGCCGTAATCGAAATGCTTGAAATGATTCAAAAAGATGGTGGCGATGTAGAAAAATATGTGAAAAAAGCTAAGGATAAAGACGATAGTTTCCGCCTTATGGGATTCGGTCATAGAGTGTATAAAAACTTCGATCCAAGAGCTAAAATCATTAAAAAAGCTGCCGACGATATCTTGAATCAATTAGGTATCCACGACGACGCTCTAGATATCGCAATGAAGCTAGAAAAAGTTGCTTTAGAGGACGACTACTTCGTAGAAAGAAAACTTTATCCAAATGTAGACTTCTATTCTGGTATCATCTACAGAGCATTAGGCATCCCTACTGAAATGTTTACCGTGATGTTCGCCTTAGGAAGACTACCAGGGTGGATTTCTCAATGGAAAGAAATGCGTCTAATGGGTGACCCTATTGGAAGACCTCGTCAAGTATACCAAGGCGCTACTAAGAGAGATTATGTACCTATGAATGAAAGATAATCTAAGGATATGCAAATTAAAAAGTTCTTTCCAAACCAATGGGGAGAACTTTTTATTATTTTAAAATCCGTCAATATGAAACTCAATATTAATAACGAAACTGGAACACTTAAATCGGTAGTACTTGGGCAACCTATTTCCAACGGTAAAAATCCAACGCTAGAGGAATGTTATGATGCTAAATCTTACCATAGTACACAAAATAATATCTACCCAACGGAAGAAAACATTACACATGAAATGACCGCCTTTGAGCAAGTGCTAAAAAAACATAATGTAGAAGTATTTCGTCCCGATGTGTTAAAAGATTGCAACCAAGTCTTTGCAAGAGATGTCGCCTTCGTGATTGAAGATAAAATGATTCTTTCTAATCTTATCCCAGACCGTGAGGACGAGCAAGAGGCATACAGCAAAATATTTGAGCAACTAGAATGGCGAAAAATCATCAACCTGCCAGAAACAGCACATGTAGAGGGCGGCGATGTAATTGTTTGGAACGATTTCCTCTTCGTAGGAACTTGTTTTAGCGAAGATTATAGAAACTTTAAAACCGCTAGAACCAACGAAAATGCCATCGCTTTACTAAAAGAATTTTTCCCAGAAAAAAGAATTTTAGACTTCGATTTAAAAAAGAACGATACCGACCCTTATAAGGGGATACTACACTTAGATTGTACTTTTAATCCCGTAGGTAAAGACAAATGCATCATTTATAAAGATGGCTTTGTGTACGAAAACGATTATCAACTGATTAAAAGTATTTTTGGTGAAGACAACTGCTTTGAAGTGACCGAAGAAGAAATGTTTACGATGAACCCGAATATTTTTTCTATCTCACCAGAAGTAGTGGTATCGGATAGCTCTTTTACGCGAATGAACCGCCACCTAAGAGAGGAATGGGGCATGACTGTAGAAGAAATCCCTTACCGAGAAATCTCAAAAATGGGAGGACTACTTAGATGCTCAACTATGCCACTAGTTAGAGAATAGAATGTACTAAGCAATAATAAAAGCCGCTTCAATAATATTGAAACGGCTTCTTTTTTATATTGCTACAGCCTATATCCCAACCACAATCCCTGTGTAAGGAATAAAACCATTACTAAAGTGGCTCTTATCCGGATTATATAAGACATTATACATAGCCCCAACTTGGAAATATACCCCATTCCCCAGTCTTTGCATATAGCCTGCACCTAAATAAAGCGCAGATTCTTGTGTATTTAATTTATAATTATGGTCTTTAATATTGATAAAATACTGCTGAAACATACCTGTTAAAAAGAAACTTCTACCCATATAATAATTGGCATAAGGTCCCACTCCGTACATAGAATTTGAATAACCGTTGTAATTCCGCCAGCTTAGATTTCCGGCTAGCCCCAACACCAAATCTGGATTGACCTTATACCCCACTCTTGGAGAAATATATATAGAAGTTCCACCAGAGCCACCGCCAAAACCTGCATAGCCCCCATAAGTCCATTTATTAGATGCTACTGACTCCTGATTAGGCTGTATTTGTGCAAAACTAAATATGGATATAAAAAATACACTTGATAGTAATAATTTTCTCATTGTTAAATATTTGATACAAAAATAGTATAATTCTTTCAATAAAAACACAAAAAAAAGCCCTCATCTCTAAACCAGATGAGGGCAATCCTATTAAACTAAGAACAATCTTAAAAACTATAGCCTATTCTTAAATGTAAATCTATTTCACCAAAATTACTATGATTAAACTCGTGGCGGAAACCTAAACCTGCTCCTACTTCATAATTAAAATGATTGCCTAAATTACGACGCATTCCCCATTTTGGCACGATAGAAATACTATTATAATCAACATAACTGCCACCTAAGGATTTCTCAGGTCTATAGGATACTCCCAAAGTAAGAAAGTTAGCCGCATTGGAATGCGTATCTTTTCCTTTTTCGGCTCTTTTTTTGATATTATAATAATATCTTGGCTCTACGGAAGCGTCCAAAAACCACCCCGTACCATTTCCTACATACCATTTAGGCATTACACCTAATTCTGCTCGCAAAGCAAATTGGTCTGCCAAACCAATTTCTGTATTGAACCATGCCCCAGCAAAACCTGCTTGCACATTATATAGAGAACTCTCTACCTTACCTTTTTCTTGCCCAAAACAAAGAGCTGATAATAACCCTAGGGTTAAAAATGCTAATTTTTTCATTGTATTTTTAATCAATTATTATCCTAAATATATGGTCTGCAGGATATAGTTTATAGTAATTCCCCCCTATTTTCTTTACTATTATATAAACCTGCCTCCTATCTGCATTATCATTTTTAATAATTTTTGACAAACAAGTTCTATTTATAATTTTTTTTGTTGAATTTTTTAACTGTTTTTACATTATAGATACCATACTGAAAATGAATTTTCTTTGTATTATTTACATCTATTTCAAAATAATTTATCTTGTTTTTATACTCAAAATGCTTATCCTTCGTATTATCAAATTCTATATAAACTGTATCATTTACCTTGCTTTGAGAAGAAAAAAGCATAGGCATAAAACCTATAATTATAATTATCAACCGCTCTTTCACTTTTCTTATATTTAAGGACAGCTTCGTGATGCTGAGTTATACCAATTATTATATGTATTCTGAACATTGAGCTGATTTGTAGCTCCAAGATTGTTCCAAGCAGTTGTTCCCTGCAAACCTACCCAAGCAATTGTCTCTGCTTGTGAATCTGTGAAAGAATTTATCAATTTATATAGATCCAACACCATTTAAAACAATTATTTCCATTTATTACGTACAAATTCTCATTTTTATTATCACATTTAAGACCCATATATTTTTATTTCCTTATCTTAAAAAACCATATTATAAGGTCTTAATTTATTGGAGTTCCTAAATTTACATAATATTTTTTATCAATTAAAAAATAGCCTCCACCATATCTTAAACCTTCATGTTTACTAAACATTTCTCCTTTTTCTTTAGGTATTTTCTGATAATCTCTAATCTTATATATTTTGTTATTAATTCTAGGATTGTGGTACACTCTTTTAACCATGTATACATATATATTATTATCTATATTTACTTTCAAATAGAAAGTTGATTTATTATTTGTTAAGCAGAGAATATCTTTTCTATCTATTTTTATTATTTGTGATTTAAGCCCTTGAATACTAAAAATTAGCATAACACTTATATAAGTTATTATTTTTCCCATAACCAATAATTTTTATTCCATGTTGTTTCATATAGATCCCTATCAGATTTTGGTAATAAATTCCAAGCTCTCGTATCTTTCAATCCCATCCAAACAACTGTCTTATATTCAATATCAGAATATTTATTTCCATAAACTTGCTTTAAGAAGTTAACCATTATTTCTACATAATGCTTTGCCATCATATTATGCTGAGCAGCTGCATCATCTTTTGTATACCTTACATAATAATCAAAAAGTCCAGGATAATTATGATGAAGCAAATCAGATGTTATTTTATTTATGTCAATATTACCATGAGTTGAGCCAAGGGATAATAATTTACGATAAATTTCTGCATGAATCATTTCGTGCAGAAATGTATCTAAAATAACTATCTTAGGAATATTCGCCCAATCTTTATCTTTATTAAAAATTATTTTTATCCAATAGTTTGAAGGTGGTTCAGTTTCTGCAAGATGATTAGAATTACTTACTGAACTTACATCAAACATTAAGTGTGCCACAGAAGCATCTGGAATAAATTTTTTCAAATATTGTTGAAAATTTGTAGCAGTTTTTGCTTGATTATAAATACTGTTTAATTTGATATTGTTTTTAAATTTTAAAGTAGGTTTAACAATATTAGGGTTATTCCAATCATTAAACAGTTCAGAAATGATTGAATGGTTTGTGTCTTCGTATGGTAAAAAAATATTTTGAAAATCAAACCATGTAGTTGTAGGATTTATTTCAAATAATTTACCATAAAATGAGTTAAATTTATTAATAAGTATATTAGAATTCGGCTTAGGGTCTTTATACCATATTTCTCTTAAAAAATTATAAAAGAATACTGCTTTGTAACCATTATTATTCTCTAGATTTTCCAAAATAGAATTAGTTACATCTGGATGAGACTGCATATAGTCCATATGTTCCTTTTGAAGAACTATACCATAATCAGTCATCTCTTTAAAAACAGCTCTTGGAAAAGTACTATAGGAGTAAATATTTATATTAGGATTCATTAGATACCAAGGTGTGTTATTAGAGATTCCGCTTCCTCCACTATCTCCACTCCCTGGTTTACCTCCGTCTCCACTTCCATCTCCGTCTCCGCCTCCACTAGAAGCTCCTCCTCCAACATATATGTAAAAACATTTTGTAGATGTAATAGTTCCATGGCAAGAGCAATTAGGATCATCCGTTTCATAAACTAAACACATAAGTTCCAACATACTATTAGGGGATATATTTTTATCTGAATCATCTTCTACTAACTTTATTGTTTTTGTGGTTTTAGTAGAATCCAAAGGAATATCTGAAAACAAGTCGCTAGGAACATTAATAAACTTTTTAAAACCAAAAGCTCTATTATTGATAAAAATAATATTTGCCATTATATTCTCTCTAATGTCTTTTGAAATAGATTTATTATAAACTATTTCGTACAATTTCTTATTATCTATATTTTCTAAATAAGTAATTTTATTGTTTTCATTTATAGTAGCAACTATATAGGATGACATAAAAATACCATCTTTTGTAAGTGGTATAATAATTCTTTGTTTAGAGCTTATAATATTATTTAAGGCATCGGACTTTTCTAAATTTAAATTCTCAGGAGCTGTACTTATTATTACTTTATCCCAAACTGGAATACCTTCAGTATCTTTTAATTTTGCAACAAAATCTCTTCTCTTATCTTCCTCTTTCAAAATTTTAAGCCACTTTTCACCCTCTTTTATATTATTAAGTTTATCCTCAGCATTTTCAAAAAAATTAGACTTTTGTTCTATATTTTCAACATCATAAATTGTTAATTCCTGTCTACATGAATTAATTATAAGAATTATAATTAGAAATAATATACTTCTTCCTTTCATTTTTACATTTTTATATTATTGTCTACTCTATAAGATTTTCGGTTTCCTCTTTTATAATAACTCCTCTTCGGATAGGGGTTGTTAAGTTTTATTTTAATATCCACAGGGTCTATTTTAGTCCCTATAGACTCAAGTTTAATGGTTGTAGGGTCAAATTTACACCTTATAGGGTCTGTTTTACTGGTTGTAGGGTCTATTCTAAACCTCAATAGGGTCAAAGTTAAGGGTTGCAGGGTTAAATTTACACCCTATAAGCAGCTATTTTAACCCTATCAGTACCCCTTTGCAACCCATTGCTAGTTGTACAATACATTGGCCATACTTATTTAGTCCTTACCTCCATCATTAGATACCTCAGGGGAAGCATCTGCTGCACTTCTTGACTGATAATGGCTTCTAAGGTCTTTATAAATACTGGTAGTCCCCGCCTCATTTTGGGAAGCCAAGAATTTTACATAGCGATAATAAGACACTGCTGCTGTATAATTATCATAGTCCAAAAGCGTTTTCGTATCGGTAATCATCTCTACTGCCCTACCGAGTTTTTTTAGAGGGGCTTCTAGCTGTGTTCTTGCTAAGTAGTCCTTATCAAACTCTGTTTTATCTATTGTAGGGGGTACTGTGGCAGGGTCTTGCTCCATATAGAGTTTGCACTTATCCACTAGTATCTTATTTTTATCTGCTATACGCCCATACTGGCGTCTTTCTTCTGGGCTTAGGTTAATCGCTTTTGATTTGATAACTCCTACAATGCTATTAATAGCATCATCTATTGTCTTTAGTTCTTCTGCGGAAAACTCCACCGAAATCAAATTGTCTATTGCCATTGTTTTTCGTTTTTAGGTTATAAATAATTAAAATAAAATCACATACAGAGCAAATATAATAAAAATTTTAATTAGTTGTAACATATCTTTGAAAATTAATTTAATCGAGGATAAAACCGTAAATTTGCATTTTAGAATAGAAATTATGAAAATAGTAGTCGGATTATCTGGTGGAGTGGATAGTAGTGTAGCCGCCTATCTTCTGCAGCAGCAGGGGCACGAGGTTATCGCCCTATTTATGAGGAATTGGAATGATGCTTCCGTCACTTTGGAAGATGAGTGTCCGTGGGTAGAAGATAGCAATGATGCTCTGTTGGTAGCGCAGAAGTTAGGTATTCCCTTTCAGGTGATTGATATGAGTGAACTCTACAAAGAGCGCATTGTAGATTATATGTTCTCGGAATACGAAAAAGGGCGTACGCCAAATCCTGATGTCCTCTGTAACCGCGAAGTAAAATTCGATGTGTTTATGCAAACCGCACTATCGCTCGGTGCAGATAAAGTCGCCACAGGACACTACGCCAGACTAGACACTACAAAAAATGCAGACGGTACAGAAACTTATCATTTGTTAGCAGGAAAAGACCATAACAAAGACCAAAGTTACTTCCTCTGCCAGCTAAGCCAAGAGCAATTGTCTAAAGCTTTATTTCCCATCGGGGAACTTACCAAACCCGAAGTAAGAGCTATAGCACAAGAAATTGGACTTGTTACTGCGAACAAAAAAGATTCGCAGGGTTTATGTTTTATCGGTAAGGTAAGTTTGCCACAATTTCTTCAGCAACAATTAGAACCTAAAGAAGGGGATATTGTGGAAATATTTAAAGACTTTGAAGCCTACCACCAACCCATGCCAGATTTTAAAACCAAGCACGAGGAACTCCAGTATCTATCCAAAAAAATAGACTATAAAAAATCTGATGGTAAAGTAATTGGCAAGCACCAAGGCGCTCAATTTTTTACCATTGGGCAAAGCAAAGGTTTAGGCATTGGCGGGCATAAAGAAAGTTGTTTTATCATTTCGAGAGATGTAGAACAAAATTTAATTTTCGTAGGCGAAGGAAAACATTTCCCTGGATTATTTCAAAAAGTGATTAAAATATTACCTTCGGAAACCCATTGGGTAAGACCAGATTTAAAACTCAACCACGGTGAAACTTTAGAAGTGATGGCAAGAATCCGTTACCGACAGCCATTAGAACCTGCCACACTCCACCAGTACGAAGATGGCTTGTATCTCGAATTTCAACACCCACAGTCTGCCGTAGCCGAAGGGCAATTTGCCGCTTGGTATATCGGTGATGAACTGATAGGCAGTGGCGTTATTGGTTGATTTGGACATTAATAAATATATGTATATACTCGCGAAGTAAAAATATAAATAAACTAATATTACGAAAAAATTCCTTTTATGTAGCATTTTAGCTCTAAGTCTCAGTAGTTGTAGAAGTGATATGAATAATGTGAAAAGTAATGAAAATTGTTAAATTGAATAAATAATGAAACATTATTATAAAGTATTAATTTTGTGGATTTACACTATCGCATTTTTAGTATTTAACTATTGGATTTATCACACCTTATATATTAAAGCAAAGCTCAATCAAGGGGATAAATTTCTTGCTCTATATATTGGTAGTCTATTCATAAATATGGCATTGTCGCTAAGTATTTTACCCCCCCCTCTTAAGTAAGAGTAAGAAGATGCTAAAGAAATAGATGCTATGTAAGTAATAATTATACTCCGAGAGATAAGTGCATTCTCTCGGAGTTTTGTATTTTTGTAACGCTTATAATCGCACTTATGTTAGAAAAAAAAGACCATTTATATGAAAAAGCCGTTTTAGTGGGCTTAATCACCAAAGACCAAGATGAAGACAAACTCACGGAATACCTAGACGAGTTAGAATTTCTCGCCTATACTGCAGGGGCAACCACAGAGCAACGCTTTACCCAAAAACTATCTCAACCCGACTCTAGAACTTTTGTAGGGAAAGGTAAAATGGAAGAGATAAGAGATTTTGTAAAGGAACACGACATCAACACAGTGATTTTTGATGATGAACTTTCGCCTTCTCAATTGAAAAATTTGGAACGCGAAATGAAAGAGGTTAAAATCTTAGACCGTACCAACCTCATCTTGGATATTTTTGCACAGCGAGCACAGACTTCCTATGCAAGAACCCAAGTAGAATTGGCTCAATACGAATACCTACTTCCAAGACTTACCCGAATGTGGACCCACTTAGAGCGTCAGCGTGGGGGGATCGGGATGCGTGGACCTGGGGAAACTGAAATTGAAACCGACCGAAGAATCATCCGTGATAGAATTTCCTCATTAAAAGAGAAACTGAAAACCATAGACAAACAGATGGCGACCCAAAGAAATAACCGTGGAAAGATGGTGCGTACCGCTTTAGTGGGCTACACCAATGTGGGGAAATCTACACTGATGAATGCCATTTCTAAATCGGATGTGTTCGCGGAAAATAAATTATTTGCGACTTTAGATACTACCGTAAGAAAAGTGGTGATTGGAAACTTGCCATTCCTTTTGACCGACACCGTAGGGTTTATCCGAAAATTACCCACTCAATTGGTAGAAAGTTTTAAGTCCACTCTTGATGAAGTGCGTGAAGCCGACCTACTGATCCATGTGGTAGATATTTCTCATGAAAGTTTTGAAGACCATATAGAATCAGTCAATCAGATTTTACAAGAAATTGATGCACATCAGAAGCCAACCATTATGGTATTCAACAAAATTGATGATTTTTCATACGAGAAAAAAGCAGAGGACGACCTTACCCCAAGTTCTAAAAAGAATATTTCTCTCGAAGAATGGAAAAACACTTGGATGGCAAAATCTAAAAACCCAACGGTATTTATTTCTGCCCTAACCAAAGAAAATTTCCCAGAAATGAAGAAACTCATCTACGATGTGGTTCACGATATCCATATCTCTAGATTCCCTTACAATGATTTCTTATTTCAATATTATGAGGATGAAGAAGCTTAGAAATTATAAATGAAGTTTAAAGAGCTGAGTTAAGAGGGTTGAGTGGCTTACTGCTTATATCCTACTCTACCTATGCAATTTAAAATGCTAAATTATAGATTATGATGATGTCACCCTGAACTTGTTTCAGGGTCTTCAGATTGGGCAAACATAAAACCTAATTCGTGAGATGCTGAAATTGAAAATTCACGAATCCATAGTTATATAATAAAATCAAATGAGTAAATAAATTCAGCATGACAGCATTGAGCGTGTCGCCTACGGCAAATTTTGAGGGATGAGTGACTCACTACTTAAAGCCTATTCCTTTAGCAATTTAAAAAGTTTTGAGTGGTGAGGAATGATACCTTTTGCTTATGGTTTGTAGCCTATTTATCCCTTAACTCATCTAAATAATCCCAAACACTGGGCTTTTTAAGTTGAGGGAGTTCTTCAAAGTCTTCGGGATGTTCAGCTTTGTATTGTTGCCAGAGTTTATCGTCTTTCTCACTATAATAGTTGGGGTATTGCCAGATGAATTTTCGTTTATTTTCATTACCTTGTTCCCTATACATAAATGCCAAAATCACACCCACCACAGCTCCTACCAAATGGGATTGCCACGATACACGACTCGGCTGTTCCAACTGACTAAAAAATTCCTCTGGGAAAATGCCCCATATCAAACTGCCATAGTATAACGCTACGACAAGAGAAACGGTTAGCAATTTCATATCCCACCTAAAAACGCCGCTAAAAAACAGAAAAAATGCCAGCATATAAACCACGCCACTAGCTCCCACAATACAAGTGTATACCGTGGCACCAGTCATTAAATCAATCTGAGGCATCAGCCATACCAAAAGTCCCGTGGACAACCATCCCAAACCAAAAATAACATGCGCAATTTTAGGATAAAACTGATACAGTAAAAATAATAATACACCCATAGGAACAGAATTGCTCCAAATATGCTCCAGCCCACTATGTAATAAAGGCGAAAAGAAAATCCCTTTAAGTCCCTCGGGAGCTAAAGGAATTAATGCCAACTGGCAATGCTGGATGATGCCCCACGATTGTAACATAAAGACACTCCACATCGCACTGAGCATCAGTAGAGGTGGCACCAAAGGGCGAAAAGATAATTGTTTTAACATAACTCTTTTATTCTCACAAATGTTCTGCCATTATCATCGATAAGGTAATTTATGGCAATTCATTTTCAAAAGTAGAAATTCTGTCCTATTTTTGCAATTGATTATATAATTATGAACCTGATGAAACACTATATATTAATTGGTCTATCTCTGCTGATAAGCACCATGATAAACGCTCAAAACATTCAATCTAAAAAAGTGATTGATTCCACTATGCAGCAACAATGGCAGCAACATACCCTTACAGTAGATAGTCTAGACCATCTCAATTTAAAGGCGCTCAATACTTATCCCGTAGACACTATTTTGTCACCTAGCCTCCTGACCGTAGAAGTAAATCAAGAGGACACACCCGTAACACCTTATCATTTCCTAAAAATGAACTCCCCTAAAAAATGGTTTTTCTGGGGACAGAATGAATTGGTATTTAACCAATCTAGCTTTTCTAATTGGAATGCAGGGGGCAATAATAGTATTGGGGTAATTACCAAAGTCAATTATAATATCAGCTATAAAAAAGACAGACACTTTTGGGAAAATGTCATCAGAATGGGCTATGGACTGGTTTCCTCGGAAGGACAATCAACGAGAAAAACCGAAGATTACCTTAACATTACTAGTAACTACGGCTATGATATTGGCAAAAATTATTACCTCTCTATTGGCGTACAGCTATTAACCCAATTTATGCCAGGCTATAATTATAAAGCCACGCCAGACCCAACCATTGAGGATAGAGTATCTCGATTTATGGCACCGGGTTATTTTAATGCTGGTATTGGTATTTCATATAATCCCAATGAAAACTTCCAAGCCGTCTTTCGCCCCTTAAATGCTAAAGTGACCATTGTTTTAGACGAACAACTTCAAAAAGCGGGTAGATATGGTTTGGAGCGTGATGGGCAAAGCGTAAGAGCAGAGCTTGGTGCTATGGGAAGCCTACTCTATCGTTTTAATATCATTAAAAATGTACAGTTTATCAATCAATTAAGTTTATTTAGCAGTTATTTAAATCGTTTTAAATGGATTGATTTTAACTACAATGGTGCACTAAATTTTAAACTCAACAAGTTTATTTCAACTAATGTTAATGTCAATCTTTTATACGACCACGACCAAATTGATAAATTGCAAATGAAACAAACCCTCGGGATAGGATTTTCTTATCATATTGGGACGAATGAAAAGAAAAAAGATTCTAAAAGTGGAAAAATTATTAAACCTTTTGTTTTAGAGAAATATAAATAACTGTGTATTTTAATGCCCACCATCATCAGACATCATTTTGGGGAATTTATAATTTAGAGTTAAAAGAAGGTACGCCTAACTCCTACTTTTCGGTCGGTTTACACCCAGCGGAAGTAACCCCCAATTTCCAAAAGGATTTAGCAGCACTCCAATCCTTAGCACAAAATCCTTTATGCCTTGCCATTGGCGAGTGTGGTTTAGATGGGTTGATCTCCGTAGATGAAACTTTACAAACAGAAGCATTTAAGGCTCAAATCAAATTAGCAGAAGAACTAAACAAACCTTTGATAATCCATTGTGTGAGGCGATATTATGAAATTGCTAAACTTTGTGAAAAAGTTTCAATTCCTGTTATATTCCATGGGTATAATAAAAATGAAACGATTGCCAAAATGCTCATCGAGAAAGGATTTTATCTTTCATTTGGACACGCACTCCTGAATCGTGTATCTTTGCAAGCGGTATTCAAAAATTTGCATTTAGATAGATTATTGCTAGAAACCGACGATGCAGATATCGACATTAAAACTATATATCAAAAAGCGGCAACTCTTAAAGCAATGAGTTTAGAACTACTGACACAGCAAATTATAGACAATAGTCGCAGGATTTTTAAGATGAAATAAGTATGGAACATTGGCAAGAGCGTACGGAATTATTATTAAAGGAAAAAGGCATAGAACGACTTAAACAAGCAACGGTTTTGGTGGTTGGCTTAGGTGGTGTGGGTTCTTTTGCGGCAGAGTTTCTCGCCCGTGCTGGTGTGGGAACCATGATTATTGTAGATGGTGATACGGTAGACACCACCAATATCAATCGTCAGTTGCCTGCCCTACATTCCACCATCGGAAAGGCTAAAGTAGAAGTCGTTGCCGAACGCTTATTGGATATTAATCCCCAACTCAATCTAAAGCCCATCCATGAGTTTCTAACCCCCGATAGAATGGCAGAAGTCATTACTGCTGAGCCTATCCATTATATTTTGGATTGTATAGATAGCGTAACGCCAAAAATTGAACTGATAAAGGCCGCTAAAAGGAAAAAGATTAAAATCATTAGTGCCATGGGGGCTGGAGGCAAAACCGACCCAAAGCAGGTGGTGGTAAAAGACCTTAGCAAAACCATTAATTGTTTTTTGGCAAAGCAAGTGCGAAAACGATTGCGAAAAGAACGCATCAACAAAGGGGTAAAGTGTGTATTTTCCACCGAACTGCAACAAGAAGATAGCCTAAAACTAACCGACGGCACAGGCTACAAACGCTCTTTCTATGGTACGGTAAGCTTTATGCCTGCTTTATTTGGGCTGTATGCCGCTGCGGAAGTCATCAACTATTTATCTAAACAAAAATGACCAATCAAAAATACACGAAGCAAGAACGCCTAAAATCTAAAAAAAATATCGGTTTACTTTTTGAAAAAGGTAAGTGGCAGTCGTGTGGTAACCTAAGAGCCATTACCGTAAAAGCAGATACAGAAATTCCTCAAGTTGGCGTTTCGGTATCAAAGAAATATTTTAAACACGCTACGGATAGAAACCGCATCAAAAGGCTATTGCGAGAATGCTATCGTCTTAATAAAAAAGCCTACCTCAATAAATTTGAAGCAGGCTCTTATACTATGTTTTTTTGGGTCTCTAAATCGCTACCGGAAAATTTAAACGAAGTAGAAAAAGATTTCCTAAAACTCTGCGAACATTAATAGCTCTTCCCTGCCTTTAAGGCTTTTACTTCTTCTATCTTCTCTTCAAAATAAGATGCTTTTTCTGGATATTTTCCTTTAAGAATTTCGTAGGCTTCTATCCCTTTAGCAAATAAATGTTGCTCCACATAGAGGTTTGCCAATGTTTCCGTCATCAAGTGGGAAATATCATCGCCCTTATCTTTTACTGAAAATTCTTTTTCTTCTTTTATAATAGGGCTATGTTTCTCAACTTTGCTAATGGATGGACTGGTTTCGATAAACTTCTCAATAATTTGAGATTTATTATCCTCTTGTACTTCTTCCTCTACGGGTGTTGTTTGGCTTTCCTTTTCAATCGGCTCAGCTCTATCGACTTTAAGCCAGTTTTGCCAAGTGTTGATAAAGGTTTGCACATTGCTTTCCCCATCATTACCCGATGGTTCTACCTCAGAAACCTCTTCTTTAGACACTTTAGTTTCTGGTAAGATATCTACTTTCGGCTCTATCGTTGTAGACTTCACTTCTGCTATTGGTTCTTCAACTAAAGGCTTTGGTGCATCTGTTGTCTTAGGCGGTTCCTCTTTTTTAACTATAACCTTCGGCTCTACCACAGGCGTTGGCTTCCCAATTAAAGCATCTGGCGTTCTGGCTTCGAGTTGCATTGGTTGCCACGCTACCTCTTCATTTACAACAGATTCCTCTTGCACTACTTCCACTTCAGGTTCTAAACTTAAATCCGATTGAGGTTCAGTAACCATAGGCTGTACTTCTTGCTGAGTCGCCGAGGCTTCATCTTTCGGTATTTTAAATTTAACCTGAGGTAAAAAAGCTTCCATCTGTTGGAAACTCAAACCTTCCGAAACCTCTTCTTTCTCTTCGATTTCAGTATCCGTAGCATCCTCTACCACAATAGTATCCTCATAAGAAGCTTCTATTTCTGGCTGTTCCTCCTCTATGGGTTTAGTTTCTTTTTCTAAAGGGCTTTCAATAGGATTGGATTCTATTTCAGATGTCGAAAGTTCATTTAAGTCTTCATGATAAGACTCTACCACCTCATCAAAATTACTAACATTCAGTTCTTCCTCCTCTAGCACAATGCCCATAGAATCTTGTGGTGCTTCTTTAACCTCTGTGGCTTCAAAAATTGGCAGATTAGAATCTTCAACAGTATCTTTCGTTTCATTTAATAGTCTATCGCTTGGCTTTTCCTCTATATCGATAGTTTCTTTTTCCACTTCAATAGTTTCCTCTAAACTTTCTTGAGCCTTTATCTGATTTCCAGACTTGGATGTTCCAAAAATTAATTGATACAGAATCTTTTTGTCCGTAGTATAGGCGGCTGTTTCGGAAAGTATAGTTGGGTATAATTCTGGTTGGTATTGATGAACACCCATTAGTTTTAAAGCCCTTAAAGATTGAAGATAAGGCTGACTATTTAGAGCTTTTGTGATGACCTCCAAATCCTCAGGAAGCATTTGCTGTGGTTGCTTTATCAATTCTAATATTCGTGCATTCATAATCTACCAATTAGCGACAATATCGTTAAAAATTTTATTGATGATTCTTTCATTAACCAATTTCACTTGCGAGGCTTCTATTTGTGTAATATCCAAATCGCTGCTGTAAGTTGCCTCGTCAGTATAAGTACGGTCAAAACTTAGTTTGGGGTCTATCGCATTTTCGTAGTGGACTTTAACACTGATAACCAATTTATTTTGAGCCGCTTGTATTACGCCATCCTGAGCCTCTACCCCACTAGAAATTGTGGTGGGTTCATTTAAGCGGTAATCTACAATTTCGCCCTCTATTAATAAATCTGGATTTTGGTTAGAGCCCTTAAGCGTGGTACGCTGCAAAAATCTATTTTGCAGTTCTATGGTAAATTGCTGACTTAAATCTGGATTGACCAATGCGGCATTATTAGGAAAATTTTTGATTTGAATAGTTTTCATTTCTGGTGTCAAAGAATTTCCCGTAAAACTATAACATCCGCCTAGTGTACACAATGCGACCAACGAAAAAATATACCCCAATACTGTTTTCATACTTAGTGATTAAAGACTTTCTATCTCTGGTGTATTATTTTGTTTGGATTTGGTCTAAACCATGTTCATAAGCAACATATTGGATAACATACGCCAATGGCAATGTAAAGAGAATACCTACTAAACACGCTATAAATCCAAGTTGTCCTATTATACCAACAACTATTGAAAAACCTATGATTACCAACATATTTCCCTTAGTCATGACTTTAGACATATTCCAAGCCTCTTTAATGGAATCAACTCCTTCTAACGCCATTAATGGAATCATATAATACATTTTTATAGTAAAGTAAATTATAGGAACTGTAATAAAAATCAAATACAGCATTGCAAACATCGGCAAAATAGTACTATCATTTTCACGCATACCTCCTACCAAAGCGAAATATGGTATTTCTAAAACTAATACTCCTAAAAATACAATTAAAAGCAATTTGAAGAATTTTTTAAAGTCGGTAAAATCAAAAACATCTCCTGCGCTGGCTTGCTCTCCACGATTTAGCTTGCGGCAAATTTTTAAAAAATTACCTATTGCTAAATAAGCAAAAATTGGAATAATAGAAAATACCATAACAGCTAAAAAAGACAGGATAAATGTTCCCATATTAGCCTTAAATAATTCATAACCTTTGCTAATGTATTCTGAAAGGTTGAACTCTACTGGTTTTGGTGTTAATCGATAGGTTTTCATAATTAAAATTGTTTTAAGTTAAAAAATATCTAAAGTCAATCTTCTAGATTATATTGTTTTATTTTTCTATATAAAGTTCTCTGTGAAATCCCTAAAGCGTCTGCCGCTTTATTCCGTCTGCCTTTATATTTATCCAACGCTTTAATGATTAAATCCTTTTCATTATCTTGCAGAGATAGCGATTCTGGTTCAGCTTCTTCTGCTTCTATATCTTCTGCTTCTACCTCCTCATTTACCGGTTCTACATGGCTGGGCTCCACAGGATGGCTAGGATTTTCAAAATATAATAGCGAGTTGGGATTACTCGGAACACTTTCAGTATAGATTCTATTAATTAAGTTTTTTTCTTGATTGCTAAAATCATGATTACCCCTATTTTTTATCAGTTCCGAAGTTAAGGATTTTAAATCATTTATATCGTTTCTCATGTCAAAAAGTATTTTGTACATGATTTCTCGCTCGGTATTAAATTCGGTATTGCTTACACCACCACCTTTGTGAGCCACTACCGCAGGCAAATTCGGCTGTATAGGAATGTACTCCGCCAGTCTGGTGGCATTGATTTCTCGCTTCTGTTCCACTACCGTTAGTTGCTCCACTAAATTTCTCAATTGACGCACATTCCCTGGGAAAGAATAGCTCTCTAAATATTTTACGCCATCTTCTGTTAGATGGATTTCTGGCATTCGGTATTTTTCTGCAAAATCAATAGCAAATTTTCTAAATAATAGATGGATGTCGCCTTTTCGCTCTCGCAATGGGGGCATATCAATTTGTACCGTATTCAAACGATAATACAAATCTTCTCTAAATCGACCGTCTTGGATGGCATTTAGCATATTGACATTGGTTGCCGCTACAATTCTTACATTAGTTTTTTGGATTTGAGAAGACCCCACTTTCATAAATTCCCCACTTTCCAATACCCTTAATAGTCGGACTTGGGTTTGTAATGGTAACTCCCCTACCTCATCTAAAAATATAGTTCCGCCATCTGCTACTTCAAAATAGCCTTTTCGCGTAGAGGTAGCTCCTGTAAACGCACCTTTTTCGTGCCCGAACAATTCAGAATCTATGGTGCCTTCTGGAATCGCTCCACAATTAACCACAATATAAGGCTGATGTTTTCTTCTAGATTCAGCATGGATAATTTTTGGAATATGCTCTTTCCCAACCCCACTTTCGCCAATGACCAGTACAGAAATATCCGTAGGTGCCACCTGAATTGCCTTTTCAATAGCACGGTTAAGGGCTGGATAATTCCCGATAATCCCGAAACGATTTTTTATATTTTGTAATTCTGTCATATTATTTTAATCTATTCCCAATATTGCTAAGTATTTTCATCTGTTCAATTGCGATATGATTTAATTTGATTAACCTTTCAGTTTGTGATAAACCTTCTTTGATGAACAATGCATTCAAATTTTCTAAGTTACTTAAACATATTAATTGATTTACAGACGCATAATCTCTAATATTACCTTTTAAATTAGAGTTTAAATTTCTCCATTCTTTTGCTGTCATTCCAAATAAAGCCATATTTAAAATATCAGCCTCTTTAGCATAGATATTTGAAATCTGCTTTGTTGTTAAAGTTTTTGGAATAAGGTTTTCCTTTATAGAATTTGTATGAATTTGATAATTTATTTTTGTTAATTCTCTCTTTGCACTCCAACCTAATTGATCGGTTTCCTTTTTCTTTAGCCTTTGATATTCATTAATCAAGTAAATTTTAAATGATACACTGATAGCAGAACCAAATTCAAAAGCTATATCCTTATGTGCATAAGTACCTCCATACCTTCCTTTTTTAACAATAATTCCTATGGCATTTGTTTTTTCAATCCACTCAGAAACGCTTACAGTAAAACTCGGGAGACCTGCTTGCATTTTAAAGTAGTCAGATTCGACCACTTTAAAATCAGGATTGTGAATTTGTTCCCAAACACTAAGGTATTCAAGTGTAAATCTCGTTCGTAACCAATTTTTAATAATATCAGCAGCACGGCTTTCACTTTCCTTTGCGTTAGCCATATCGGTTAGTGAAATATAATCCTCTTGTTGAAAAGAAATTATATTTACTTCTTGATGCACTACTTTTATTTTCGCCATTATTAAAAAATTCTATATTATTACTGCTGACTTACCGTCCTACCCAAAAGCGTCCCTTGCGTACAATCTTCTACAAAAACATTCACAAAATCACCCACTTTTTGCCCTTCTTTTTTATCAAAAACACAAACGGCATTTTGTGAATTTCTCCCTTTCCATTGGTTTTTATTTTTCTTGGATTCGCCCTCTATGAGGACTTCGTAAGTGTTACCAACATAAGACTTCATACGCTTACGAGATAACTCTCCTTGTAAATCTATAATTTCTTGCAAACGGCGTTTTTTAACCTCTGCGGGCACATCATCTGCCATTTTTTTGTGAGCTGGCGTTCCAGGTCTTTCGGAATAGGCAAACATATAGCCATAGTCGTACTCCACTTCTTTCATCAGCGATAAAGTATCTTGATGGTCTTGCTCCGTTTCCCCACAGAAACCTGCTATCATATCTTGAGAAAACGCAATTTCTGGCACTATCTTTTTGGCTTCTCGTATCAACTCCAAATACTCTTCACGCGTGTGCTGTCGGTTCATCGCTTTTAGCATCGCATTACTTCCACTCTGAACTGGCAAGTGTACATATTTGCAAATATTAGGGTATTTCGCCATCATTCTAAAGACATCTAAACTCATATCTTGAGGGTTTGAAGTCGCAAAGCGAATTCTCATTTTTGGCAATTCACGCGCTACCATTCCCAATAACTGAGCAAAGTGAACCGCAGTGGCTTTTTGCATTTCTGTCGCTTTATGGAAATCCTTCTTGGGACCACCGCCATACCAAAGATACGAATCTACATTCTGCCCCAAAAGTGTAATTTCTTTATAGCCATTATTCCAAAGTTCCTTGCACTCTTCTATAATCGAATGTGGATCTCGGCTACGCTCACGCCCTCTAGTAAAAGGCACAACACAGAAAGTACACATATTATCGCAACCTCTGGTAATGGTAACAAACGCTGTGACGCCATTACCGCCCAATCGCACGGGACTAATATCGGCATAGGTTTCTTCCTTAGAAAGAATCACATTAATCGCATCTTTACCGCCTTCGGTTTCTTTAAGCAAATTAGGTAAATCTCGATAGGCATCCGGACCCACCACTAAATCTACCAAATGTTCTTCCTCTAAAAATTTAGTCTTTAGACGCTCTGCCATACAACCCAATACCCCTACGGTAAGGTTTGGCTTTTCATTTTTAAGATTTTTAAACTGAGACAAACGCATACGCACCGTTTGCTCTGCCTTTTCTCTAATAGAACAAGTGTTGAGCAAAATTAAATCTGCCTCCTCTACATTTAGCGTAGTGTTGTAACCTTGTTCATTAAGAATGGACGCTACGATTTCGCTATCAGAAAAATTCATCTGACAGCCGTAACTTTCTAGAAAAAGTTTTTTATCATTTCCGGGTCTTTCGGCAATAGCATACGCTTCGCCCTGCTTAGTTTCGTCTATATATTTTTCTTGCACAGTACTGATATTCTTTAAGATAAATCTAAAATCCCACACCTTAAGTATAGGTTTTAATATGCAAATATACTAAAATTAATGTCAAAATGGCAGAATGAAATATTTTTTGATTTGGATAAAAAAATAAAGTGCCTCATTATGTAGGCACTTTATTATATAATTATTATTGAAGTCTTATTTAATCTCATCAAATCGAGTGTAAGCCCTTAATTTTTCTGGAATACGGATGCTATTTTCGGTTTGATTGTTTTCTAGCAATGCAGCCATAATTCTTGGCAATGCCATGGCAGAACCGTTTAGCGTATGTACCAACTGAGGTTTTTGGTCACCAGATTTATATCGACATTTCAAACGATTGGCTTGGAAATTTTCAAAATTAGAAACTGAAGAAACTTCTAGCCACTTTTGCTGTGCTGCACTCCAAACTTCAAAATCGTAAGTTAATGCCGAAGTAAAGCCCATATCACCACCACACAAACGAAGAATTCTAAACGGCAATTCTAAATCTTCTAGAATAGACTTTACATGTGCTACCATTTCATCTAATGCCGCATAAGAATGCTCTGGTTTTTCTAGGCGTACAATTTCCACCTTTTCAAATTGATGCAATCTATTTAAACCTCTTACATGTGCGCCATAGCTCCCTGCTTCTCTACGATAGCACTGAGAAAACGCCGTGTTTTTAATTGGTAAATCTTTATCTTCTAAAATGGTACCTCTATAAATATTAGTCACAGGCACCTCCGCCGTAGGAATTAGATACAAATTATCTTCATTAATAAAATACATTTGTCCCTCCTTATCTGGCAATTGTCCCGTACCATATCCTGATGCTTCATTAACCACATGAGGTGGATTTACTTCTAAGTAACCTGCATCGGTATTTTTATCTAAGAAAAACTGAACCAACGCACGCTGCAATCTTGCTCCCTTACCCAAATAAACTGGGAAACCAGCACCTGCAATCTTTACACCTAATTCAAAATCAATGAGGTTGTAGTCTTTTGCCAATTCCCAGTGTGGCTTTGCTGAGTCATCCATCGCAAACTCCTCTTGAGACTGGTACACCACTTCATTATCTTCCGCAGCAACACCAGCTTTTACCAAATCGCAAGGGATATTAGGAATTTGATATAATATCTGAGCCAGTTGCTCCTCTTTATCCTTTAATTGTTGCTGAAGCTCTTGAGATTTTTGCTTATAAGTCCCAGTTTGAGCTTTTGCTTGCTCGGCTTCTTCTTTTTTACCTTGCTTCATCAACTGTCCAATTTCCTTGGAAATTTTATTCATCTGTGCCAAATTCTCATCCAGTTCATACTGAATTTTCTTGCGTTCGTCATCGGCGGTGATGGCTTCTTCCACGAGGTGGCTCTCTTTAAAATTTCTTTTGGCGAGCCCTTCCAGCACACGCTGTTTTTGGTCTCTTAAAAATTGAACTTGTAACATAAGTAGCGTTGATTAATTTTATTTTTACAAAGTTAGTGATTATTTTACGATTGTAACAGTATTATCTTTACCTTGTTGTTTTTCAAATACTTTCGTTTTATTTACAAAAACCTCTTGTATTGCAAAGCGTTCTGGTTTCCATTGGTATAAGATATTCAGCGTATCCGTAGTACTTTGGGTTACACTATCATTTACCTTTTTATTCCAAGTGATAGAGATATCAGAGGTATAATATTTTAAATCTGGACTGATGGAATCTTTAAGGTTTCTAGTAGCTCCGGCAATGTACTGAATATAATAGATAGAATCCTTATTCACCATCGTGGTATATCCCGAACGGATTGGCACTTTGCTGTATTGCCCACCCAAGTCATCAATGGTATAACTAAAGAAATAATTGGATGTTTTAGGGTGGAGTAAATCTTCGCCCGCAGAATTTTTTACAAAAATCTGAAGCGTTTGGTCTATTTCCTGTATCGTATCCTCATTACCTCGGCAAGCACACAGACATAAAATTAAAAGTAAGGCAATCCATTGTTTCATTCTACAAATTTACGAATTTTCAATATAGTGTTGATACCAAATTTCAAACGGAAGTTGTCCATCAATAATCTATCTTATTTTTTCATTTTAAAAAGATAATATAAAAATATAGAAGCGTGTAGAATCCCTGATACTAAAGTGGCTAATGCTTGTGCATAGGCGCCACCTTCTAGTCCATATTTAGGTGCAATAATCCATATTAACACCCCAAGCAATAGTACCGATAATAATGATATCAATAAGTGGGCTTTGGTTTTAGCAATAGCAAATAAAAAATTGCTAAATGGCGTTCTAATGAGCATTCCTACAATAGCAGATACTAAGAAAATATTAAATAAAGGCGTCGCATTTCTATATTTATCACCAAAAATGCTCATAATATAATCCGAAAAATAAATCCCCCCCAACAGAATGACAATAGCAATCGGAATAAAAAGCATTAAAAAGCGTTTAATATATTGGGTTATATACTTTCGATTATGATGATTTTTACATAACTGTGCATAGTCTGTTTGGATAAATAAAATAGATAAAAAAATCATATTAAAAGGAATCAACGATGCAGTTTTATATTCTGCCAATTGATTTTCGGAAAATAAAATACTGATTAAAAAAATATCTGTTAAAACAAACAATTGGTGAAGTAAACTAGCCGCAGCTGTTGGTATATTAAACTTCCATAACTGCTTTAAGGGCAAGGCGGTTAATTTTATTTGAGGGTTAATCGTCTTTATCCCAAAAAACAAAATACTAAATGGTGCTATGCACATCGCCGCAATATATCCCGATACACCCCAAATATTAACAAATATCAAGACTAAAATAAGGCTGGCTAAACTTACGACAATATCCTGTATGGCAAAGGATTTATTTTGAAACCTCGCTCTTGAAGATGCCTTATAAATTTCTACTAAATACAACCCAAACAGCCGTATTGAAAACCAAGCAATCATTTGAAATAAAGCCATCTCATGACGGAATAACGCAAATGAAAATAAAAACAATACTATATTAATAAAAAATTGTCCCAGAATACCTCTGTAAAATGAGTAATCTTCTAAATTTTCAAATGCTTTTTTATCGGATAATGCACTCCCAAACTTGAGTAAGCCCTGATAAGTTCCCAATCCCACAAAAGGAATAAAAAAGCCAATAACATTCTGAGCCCTAAAAATAAGCCCTAAATCTTCTTTGCTTAAAAAACGAGCGATAAAAATATTAATGGCAAAAAAACTCAATTTAGAAATTGCAAGTGCAAGAGCCATCCAAAACCCTTGATTTTGGAAAAATGAGTAGAGAAATTGAAAATTCTCACGGTATAGTTTCTTTATTGGCAAATTTTATTTACTTTTACAAAGACAAATTTAAGTTTTTCTATGAACTTTCTACAAAAAACCCAGCGAAAATCGCCTAAGTTATTTGTATTCTTTTGCGTTTTCATCGTCATTACATTACTCACGCATGTATTTAGAGTAGCTAGTACGCCATTTTTTATATATACCATGTACTCGGCAAAAGTCCCTATCCAAGATGATTTTTCATTTTACATCATCAAGAAAAACGATAATCAATTGTTTAATCATCCTGAACTATGGAATCATCATAAAAGAATTGGTATTTTTTATTCAAGCAGAGCCAGAGAAGTATTTTCAGAACAACTCCACCGCTCGCATTCGGTAGAAAACACCAGTTTTTATGGTAAAATTTACCCTCTTAATTCTAATCATTTCATCACGGAATATCCTAAATGGCTATTGAGATATGTAGAACAAATAGAGCACCAGCCTCTGGATAGCATTAGTTTTTATAAAGTAACCGTTCATTACAACGAACATAACCAAATGACTTTAAAACATGTTAAAAAAATATTTTCCGTCTCAAAGTAATCCTATTCGAAATTTAGCACTTTACCAATCTTTTATCAAAAGAACGGTATTATTGTTTTTTCTAGGATCTTTATTATTTAGATTTTACTCTTCTACTTTGAGTTTCCAGATGATGAACCCTAGTTTTCAAATCTCTGCTAATGATATCGTTCTTGAACTTTATAACCAATTAGGGCTTAATACCATTGTATTCGAAAATTACACTTATAGCATTATTTTTAATGTTCTTTTATTTCTGTTTTTAGTATTAAGTTTTATTTGGGTTAAAAAGAGAGTTTTTTCGGTCATTTTTTACCTTTTATTTTGTGTATATGCGATTGGGTTTAATTCTAATATTGGTTTCCCTTCAAGCTATTTAAAAGGACTTATTATTGTAGGATTTATCTTTTTTGTTAAGAAACCAATCAATTTCAACCTTATGTGGGAAGGGCTAAGATATTACGCATGCTGGGTTTACTTTTCCGCCTTTCTATGGAAAATTTTTCACCGCTCTATGTTTATGCCAAGGTTTGGGGAAATGGTATTTAAAGACAACCAATCTTGGTTTATTTATACTAATCCTGATAGTGTTTTAACGCAATGCTATCTTTTCTTTATAGACCATCCTTGGATTTTAAATATCGGTGATAAACTGGTGTTTTTATTTGAAGGTTTATACTTTATAGGATTTTTAACAAAAAAATACGATGCCTTTTTAGGTTGGGGCATCGTAGGATTACATTTATTGTTATATTTTTTCTCAGATACGCTATTTGTAGAAATTTGGGTACTCGCCTTATTATTTATTTCTGCAAGACAGTGGAAACGCTTCGCCAAGAGACTAGGCATCCACATAGATGCCAGCCCAACTTCTCTTTAGTGGCAGTAAAAAATCAGAAAGATACGCAACATAAGTAGATTTAGAAAAATCAAATACTTCAATATCGTGAGATAATCTTCCTTCTTTTAAAGCAGAGCGGAAATCTTGCAAGGTCATTGTTTTTAGCTCCCCTTGTTCTATAAAACACGCTTTCATCCTGTCAAATAAACCCAGATTATATTCCGCATCTATCTCTCTCATTACTGCGTTTAGTGCATCAATAGAACATCCCGAAGCCACCTCTTTTTCCTCATCAATAGTAATGACAATAAACTGGTTTTTATCAATTTTAAAAGATGAAGACAATGGTTTCCCATGGGCAGCCCAAGTGGATAAAAAATCAAATAATTTTTCGGTAATCGCCTTACTTTCTTTTGGGGTAAATGGTCTAGAGGCTGGATATATCAACACTCTATAATCATTGGTTTCCACTACCTCTGAGGATTCTATTTTCATTGGATTAATTTTTAGGTTATAAATCTTCTGCTTCTGCTAAAAGTTCTACAATATCTTTTACCGCAACTTCGGTATTTTTATTAAAATATTTTACCCCATCGGTCATCATCGTATTACAAAATGGACAACCCGTAGCGATAATTTCCGGATTTTTAGCCAACGCTTCTTCGGTTCTTTCGATGTTAATATCTTTCTTGCCTTTCTCTGGTTCTTTAAACATTTGTGCCCCACCTGCACCACAGCATAAGCCATTTTGTTTACAACGCTTCATTTCTACCAACTCAGCGTCTAACTTTTCTAATAATTCTCTTGGCGCTTCATATTCATCATTGGCTCTACCAAGATAGCAAGGGTCGTGGAATGTGATTTTTTTACCTAAAAACTTCCCTCCTTCTACTTTAAGTTTACCACTTTCCATCAGCTGGTGTAAAAACTGGGTATGGTGTAGCACTTCATAATGTCCTCCAAGATTTGGATATTCGTTTTTAAGCGTATTAAAACAATGTGGACATGCCGTTACAATTTTTTTTACCTCGTAAGCATTTAATATTTCAATATTGGTCATGGCCATCATTTGGAACACGAACTCATTGCCTGCTCGCTTTGCAGGGTCGCCAGTACAACTTTCCTCCTGACCTAATACGGCAAACTCTACCCCAATATGGTTTAAAATTTTACAAAAAGCTCGGGTAATTTTTTTTGCTCTATCGTCGAAACTCCCCGCACAGCCCACCCAAAATAAAACTTCGGGGGCTTTACCTTCTGCGGCATAGTCTGCCATTGTTTTTATAGTGAAATCCATAATGTTCTTTTTTAAAGAATTTAGTGTTGATGGCTTCTGAAAAGCCTATCCATAAATTACGATTCTGATGCCCAGTTCAACCTATCTGCCTGATTATACTGCCAAGGTGCGGCATTATTTTCTACATTGGTCATCATCAAGTTTAATTCTTGCGGTGCCGCCGATTGCTCCATCACTAAGAATCTTCTCATCTCAAAAATAATGGACAGTGGGTCTATCAATACTGGACAAGCTTCCACACACGCATTACAAGTAGTACACGCCCAAATTTCTTCTCGGGAAATATGGTCATCTAGCAATTTTTTGCCATCATCTACAAATTTTCCATTTTTATTGATGTTTCTTCCCACTTCCTCTAGCCTGTCACGCGTTGCCATCATAATTCTACGCGGTGATAATTTTTTCCCTGTAATATTTGCTGGGCAGTTAGCGGTACAACGCCCACACTCGGTACAAGTATAAGCATTCAGCAACTGAACTTGGTTTAAGTCAAAAACATCTTCTGCACCAAATTTTGCTGGTGGCTCCGTTCCTTCCGCAGGTACGGCATAAGGGTCAGCATTAGGATCCATCATCAACTTGATTTCGTTGGTTACTGCTTGTAAATTATTAAACTCTCCTTTAGGTTTAAGATTTGCAAACCATGTATTTGGGAAGGCTAATAAAATATGCAAGTGCTTAGAATAATAAAGGTAATTCATAAAGAATAAAACCCCGATAATGTGGAACCACCATGCCCCTCTTTCCATAAAAACAAGGAAACCATTATTAAAACTAAACACTTCAAAGAAAGGTGCTATAAAATTTTCGCTGATTGGGAAATAACCATGATGGTGATAGCCTTCCGCCCCTCGAGTTTGTAAAATAAAATCCGAAGCATTCATGGTAAAAAATGCCAACATTAATACAAATTCTATCACGAGAATCCAATTGGCATCTTCTTTCGGCCAGCCAAACATTTCCTTCATATCAAATCTGCGGATATGCATCGCATTTCTACGGATAAAAAAGGCCACTACGGCGAAGACTACCAATAGTGCCATAACCTCTAGCGTAGCTGTAAAACCTTGGTATAAAGTTTCACCTATTATACTTGCTAGAAAACGATGCGTTCCAAACAAACCATCCACTACAATTTCTATCATTTCTAGATTGATGATGACAAACCCTACATACACCAATATATGAAGAAACCCTGCAATAGGACGCTTCGTCATTTTGCTTTGTCCTAATGCCACTTGAGCCATGGTTGCCCAACGCTGCTTTGGATGATCCGTTCTATCAATAGGTTGCCCTAATTTAATGTTTCTATAAATCTCTTTTAAACTTTTGGCAAATAGCCCAAAGCCTATAATAAGACATATCAGAAAAAAAATGTTATCTAAATATTGCATCATTTTTTACTTACCGAACACAGAAATGTTAAGGTATTTTTTAGGATTATGTTTTATATCTTCAATCAAACTATTCAAGTTTTCAGAAGTCTGGTTAAGGTTTTTATAAAGCTGCTCGTCTTTAGTAATTTTACCTAACGAACCTTCCCCTCTTTCGATACCAGAAATGATATGATTCAATTTATCCGAGGTTGCCCCCAATTTATTAATCGTACGATTGAGTTCGTCTACATCTACACGATCTGCCACATTACCATATTTATCCAAAGTAGTTCTGGCACTTATTGTCGCAAGATTCGCATTATCCAACATTTGTTGAATTTTTGGGTCATTATTTGCCAACAATCGGTTGGTTTGGGCAGAGGTTTCTTTAAATGCACTCACGGTAGAATTTAAATTGGCCAGTAGCAATTTTATTTCTCTACGATTTTGCTCATCCACAATTTTGTTAGTACTCACTAAAGTAGAATCCAATCGGCTAAGCACAACAGACAGTTTATCTTTTACTGGTCTAGCCTCGGACGACAATGTATTAAATAGAGAAGGCTCCAAAGATCCCTCCAATGTATCACCATTTTTAGCAAGACTACCGTCATATACTAGATTAAGTTTCGCCTCTTTTCCAGACATCAATCCAGGTTCAAATATCTCTACTGTGGTTTTTTTGGAAAATTCAAACTCATCGTCCACTGTAATTTTTACTAAAAAGTGAAGACGCCCATCTTTAGCTTTTAAGGGTTCTATTTTTTCTACCTGACCTACTTTAAGCCCGTTGATAGATACTGGACTCGAAGCTGCTAAACCTTGTACATTATCGTATTTTACATAGTAAACATTGTCCGTAGAAAATATATTTTTCCCTTTCATAAATTGATAGAGAAATACAAATCCTACAATGGCTAATATGGCGATAAGTCCCGCTTTTAATTCTTTTGAAAACTTCATTTTAATTAATTAGTGATAGCAAAGATAGTATTTTTAATTTTTAACATCAAAAAAGCGACCATAAAGTCGCTTTTCAATAAAATTTATACTAATTCTAAATTATTAGTCTTGGGTTTGAGTTTTATTATATACTTCAATTCTATAATCTTGTATGTCTGCATTGTCTTCCAAACTACGCATCAAACTTTGACTGAACTGTTGTTTGTTTTGCTGTTCTAGCATTTGGGTAATTTGGGCAGCATCTCCAGGTTGTTTATTTTCCACCACTTTCTTCTTCACTAAAACATAAACTCCTGTATTACCTTCTATCGGCTGAGATACTTTATTAGCCTTGATACCAAATGCCGCACCAGCCACTTTTGGTTCCATTGCCATGTCAATATTAGGATTCAGTAAATTTACTTGCCCTGATTGTTTAGTCGTACCAAATTGTTTCGCCACTTGGTCTAGGCTCGCGTTAGATTTAATTTTTTCAGCAATTTTTTTGCCTAACAATTCATTTCTAACAATCATTTCAATTTGCTCTCTTACCGATTCTGGGTCGGCTAAACCTTTATCTTGTTTACCATTTAAGTAAGCCACAATATAGTCGCCGTTACTAGTGGTAAAAATATTGGTTTCACCTTTTTCTGTTTTCTTACCAAATGCCCATGCAAGTACCTCTTCATCTTTATCCGTTCCTAGACCTTGGATTTGACCTTGGAAACGCCCAACTGTTTTAGGATTATAGAATTGATAGCCTCCTTTTTTAGCCAAGTTAGCAAAATCATTAAACGATTTTCCTTGAACATTTTGGATAAAGGTATTGGCTTGGGTATAGACTTTACTTTGAGTTTCTTTAGACGCTCTAATGTCTTTCGCCAGGTTTGCAATTTTATATACTGGCATTTTGTTTTCATTTACAATCACATGATAGCCAAATGGTGTTTCCACCACGCCCACAGCACCTTTAGGATTGTTCTCTACCCAGTCTGCAAAGGGCTTTACAAATCCACTTTGCCCTGGCAATACCCACTGAAGCATACCGCCTTGTTGCGCTGAACCTGGATCAGAAGATAGGTTAACATATTGATTGAAATTTGCCGCGTTAGCTCTTACTTGTGTAGCGATGCTATCTGCTAATTTCTTCGCTTGCTCTTTAGTTCTTTTAATGGTTGGGTCTTGCTTCGCCACATCTGTACCTACATAAGAAATTAAAATATGCTTAGGCAATGTCGCTTCCGTTTTTCCTTTTAGTTTGGTAACATAGTATTTCCCCTCAGACTTATAAGGTCCAAATACGGCATTCGCACCTGCTGATTTTACAAACTCTCTAGCCTCTTGAGGCACTTCCTGCTCAGACACATAACCATATTTCACTGGAGACTCAGAATTGATTTCCACATACATAGAGTCGTTCTGAGTATTTAAGAAGTTCTCTGCATTGTCCTTATACAATTTGTTTAGTTCTTTTAAGGCTAAACTATCATCCATCGCACTAGGTGCCGCAGGGAAATATACCACTCCAATATTTCTAGTCGCTGGCGATTTAAAAGCTACGGGATGTTTTTTGATAAAGTCGGCTAAATCCTGAGTGGTTACTTTAATAGGATTTTTCTTAGCATACTCGTTATAATCAATTTTCACAAAATCAATATCGGCAACTTGGTCTCTATTTTTCATGAGTTCCGCCACCTCTTTTTTATTAACCGTCAATCCATTAGTAAAACTTCCAAATACTTGGCGTGCCATCATTCTGTATTCAATGGTCTTTTTAATATTGAGCCACTGGTTGTATTGCTCTGCTTGTCCACTTTCTCTAAGTCCTTCAATTTTCTTTCTGATTTCGTTGGCTTTAAAATTGCCTTTCGCATCAAAATTATTTGGGTCTTGGGCGAACATTGGGTCGTACTGTAATTGGTTCCAGAAAAACTCATCGGTCATTTCTAGTCCCATTTTTTCAAACTGTTGTTTGATGAGTTTTGACTGTACTAAAGTTTGCCACGCCTGCTCTTCCAAACCTGCGGTAGGCTGTCCTTGACCTTCGGCTTGGTTACGCATAATCAACAATTGCTCGTTGAACTCGTCGCGTGTAATTTCTTCGCCATTCACTTTACCAAGGATATTAGGGTCTTTCCCAAATACTTTGTCCAAACTATCTGGATTCACCAAAAATGCCAATAATGCAATAGCGATGCCCCCTATTAAAATCCATGGTCGTTTTCTAATTTCTCCTAAAATTGCCATTTATAAATTATTTTTATCAATTTGCGAAAATACACATTTTTAGATTAATATGAAATTTTAAATTTTATTTTTAAAAATTTATTGCAAAAATCTGTTACCATTAAGATTCATTATGGAAATACTCCCAAACGGTAGACCCTTTAGAAACGCCTAATATTTCCTCTAAGGTTTCTCGGGAAGCCTCTTTTACCCGCTTTACCGATTTTAGATGCTTCAATAATTCCTCTACGGTTTTTGGTCCCACCCCAGGAATTTCTTCCAATTCCGACTTAATGGTGGTATTTTTCCTACGAATACGATGGTGTTTTACGCCAAAGCGGTGCGACTCATCTCGAACGCGCTGCAAGACTTTTAAAGTTTCGGAAGATTTATCTAAATACAAAGGAATAGGGTCTTCTGGGAAAAATAATTCTTCTAGCCTTTTCGCAATCCCTATAATCGTAATTTTACCATATAAGCCTAAGGTTTTTAAACTCTTAACCGCCGAACTCAACTGCCCTTTTCCTCCATCTATCAAAATCAATTGAGGCAATGGTTCCCCTTCATCTAAAAGCCTACGATAGCGGCGATAAATCACTTCCTCCATCGATGCAAAATCGTTTGGTCCTTCCACTGTTTTTACATGAAAAATACGATAGTCCTTTTTACTCGGTTTCCCATCTTTAAAGACCACGCAAGCCGACACCGGATTTGTTCCTTGGATATTAGAATTATCAAACCCTTCGATGTGTCTAGGTTCTACGGGCATCCTGAGGTTTTTCTTCATCTCTGCCATAATACGATTGGTATGGCGGTCGGGGTCTACAATTTGGATTTGCTTTAATTTTTCCAGACGGTACTCTTTTGCATTCTTTTCGGATAATTCTACAATGCGCTTTTTATCCCCTACCTTTGGAACGATGAGCTTGACCTCTGGGATATCTACGGGCAAGTGAAAAGGCAACAGCACTTCCTTGGAAGACGATTCAAATCGGCGACGCATCTCTACTACCGCTTCTTCCAAAATTTCCTCATCGCTTTCCTCTAGTTTTTTTCTAAACTCCGAAGTATAACTTTGGACGATATTCCCATTTCGGATTTTAAAATAATTCACATACGCCGCCGACTCATCACTGGTCATACCAAACACATCTACATCATCTATTTTGGGGTTCACCACCGTATGCTTTACTTGGTAATCTTCTAGATAATCCAAGCGCTCCTTCATGGTTTGGGCATTTTCAAACTCCAAGTTTGAAGCAAAACGCATCATTTCGTGTTCTAGATGCTCGCGTGCGATACGGAAATCACCTTTTATCATGGCGCGTACCGCTTCAATTTTTTTATCGTATGCTTCTTGTGTTTCTAAACCTTCGCAAGGACCATCACAGTTTTTGATATGATATTCTAAGCAGACTTTATACTTGCCTTTTTCTATCTTCTGAGGGGATAAATCCAAGGCACAAGTCCTGATTTTATAAATATTTTTAATGGTCTCCAACAGTACCCTAGCAGGACGCACTTTGGCATAAGGTCCATAATATTCCGAGCCATCTTCTATCCGCTTTCGCGTTAAAAACACCCTTGGAAAGTCTTCATTTTTAATACAAATCCATGGGAAAGATTTATCATCTTTCATCATCACATTATAGAACGGCTGATGTTCTTTAATGAGGTTGTTTTCCAGCAATAGCGCATCATATTCACTCGGCACTACGGTAGTTTCCAAACGATGGATTTTCCTTATCATAATCCGTGTTCGGTAGCCCGATAGATTTTTATTAAAATAAGACATCACCCGATGTTTCAGGTTTTTAGCCTTGCCTACATAGAGCAAATTATCGTCCTTATCATAATAACGATAGACCCCAGGCTCAGAGGGTAATGTTTTAAGTTGAAGTTCTAGATTGGTATTCACCCCGCAAAAATACAAATAAAACACTACTTAGGCAGATTTTCTATAACTATAAAAAGGACGAATATTTTTTAGAAAAAAGACCTCTATAAGATAAAAAAATGATTATATTTGCTCAATTATGGCAACAAAAATGCTTTTCAATACAGTGGTTAATTGGTTTATTCGTCAGCGGATAGACCAAATTCAGAATTTCATCAAACATCCCATCGAAACCCAGAAAGGTATTTTATTTTCTCAATTGTACGCTTCCGAACATACTTTATATGGTAAGCAGTACGGGTTTAAAGACATTTCCAACTATCGGGATTTTTGCAATCAAGTCCCTATCGTTACCTATGAAGATTTTGAACCTTATATTGAACGCGCCAGACGCGGCGAAAAAGATATCATCTGGCGAGGGGCAATTCGAAAATTTGCCAAATCCTCTGGAACGACCAATGCTAAAAGCAAATTTATCCCCATCTCTGACGAAAGTTTAGAGGACTGCCATTATAAAGCAGGTAAAGATTTAGTGTCTATCTACACCAATAATCACCCAGACAACTCTTTATTTCAATATAAAAACCTTAGACTGGGGGGCAGTTCCGAACTCTATGAAGATTTCAACACTAAGTTTGGCGACCTTTCTGCGATTTTGATTGAAAACCTCCCTTTTTGGGTTGAAATCACCACTACACCGAGTAAAAAAACCTCACTGATGTCCGAATGGGAAACAAAACTTAAGGCCATTGTAGCAGAAGTTACCCAAGAAGATGTCAGTAGTTTAACGGGTGTCCCAAGTTGGATGATGGTACTTCTACAAAGAATCTTAAAAGACACGGGACACGCCTGCATTTCGGAACTTTGGCCTAATTTAGAAGTCTTTTTCCATGGCGGTATTAGCTTTAAACCTTATCGTGAGCAATACCAAAACCTCATCGGAAAAAACATTAACTATTATGAAATTTATAATGCTTCGGAAGGCTTTTTCGGTATCCAAGATCGTTCGGATAGTGATGAAATGCTACTGATGCTTGATTATGGTATTTTCTATGAATTTATTTCTATGGAGGATTTTAACGAAAATAAAATGAATGCAATCCCGCTAGAAGAAGTAGAAATTGGTAAAAACTATGCGGTAGTCATTACTACCAATGGCGGACTATGGCGCTATTTAATTGGCGACACTGTAAGATTTACAAGTAAAGATCCGTTCCGCATCAAAATATCTGGGCGTACGAAACATTATATCAATTCCTTTGGCGAAGAACTGATGATTGACAATGCTGAAGCGGCACTTGAAAAAGCCTGCATGGCTACCCACGCCAAAATCGCCGACTACACCGCCGCCCCTATCTACATGACAGGTAACGAAAGCGGTGCCCACGAGTGGCTCATTGAGTTTAACCAAACGCCCCATGATATGGAAACTTTTATCCGTATTTTTGATGACCATCTTAAAAGCATCAACTCCGACTACGAAGCCAAACGCTACAATGATATGACGCTAAAAACACCCGTAGTCCACCAAGCCCAACCTCAGCTCTTCTACCGATGGATGGCAACCAGAGGAAAACTCGGTGGGCAAAATAAAGTCCCTAGACTAAGCAACAACCGCGAGTTTCTAGACCCGCTGTTGGAGATGAATCAACAATAGTCCCCTCATCATCAACTGATAACAAATAATTTCCATTATCAAAAGAGGACTATTCCTCTATCTATTATTTTTTTTCATTTAGCTATTGCCCATATTATAAATTATTTATAATTTCAAACCGTCTGTAAAATGTATGTTAGTTAATCCCCTAAAACATTAACAAACCCTCATCAATACAGACCAATTAACATAATTCTAATTTTTTAAAAAGTAAAACAATGGCAAATGAAAACATGATTTCTGTCAATTTCAGCACAGAAGAAGTTCAACAAATGAAAACTGCAATCAATACTATTGCAGGTATCCTCAATGGAAAAGTAAAAAGCTTAACACCCACCGAACGAAAAGGTTTCGGGAGAGTGAAGTACGAAAAGGAAGTTTGGATAGACCGTGTGAAAATACAAATGGACGCCAACCCTACTAAAATCCCAAGTTATGTGGATAAAACTGAGTTTGATAAAGACTATACCGCTCACAAGCAACTTAATGAACTCATTAGCCTTTTAGACCAGCAACTCCAACAAATGAAGGACACCAACCTGCTTCTAGGTTATGATTTAGACGGTACCGCCCTAATGTTCTACCGTGCTATAAAAGTAGCAGCTAATAACAACGACCCTGGCTCTAATACCATCTATGCCGACCTAAAACAGCAATACCCTGGTAGTAGAGCTAAAAGAACCACACCTCCAGCACCAGACAACCAGTAACTAAGGGGTAACAACCCTGTTCTAAACACCCCACCAACCCCTTCCGAAGGGGTTAATAAGCCCTTCTAAAGGGGGTATCGACCCGTAGCGAAGGGATTAGTAAGGGCTTCATTAGGGGGCAACTACCCCTTCGGAACGGATTACTACCCACTAAACGAGGGGGCATCAGCCCCTTACAAAGGGGTAAGGTGACACTAATAAAGGGGTTACTGCTTGTTAAATAGAAAATAAAAACTCCATCTCTATCCGAAGGGAGATGATTTAATTACAATTTAATAAAACTAAAACGCTTATAAAGAAAATTTTAAAATGGTTATCCCTAGGTTGTCTATTAGTACTACTAGGTTGTAGAGCCGATGAAATGCTAAACCAAGCCCAGCAAAAAGACGAAATGGCAAAGAAGTTTAAAGTCTTTTTTAAAAATACCGATAACCAAGAAGTTAATTATGCAGAAGGTTTCAGGTATTTAACTCTGAGATACGATAGCCTCTATCAGACCAATATATCTGGTAGAGAGCCTATTGATAAATTATTAAAAAATACAACACTTTCGGAATTGAATACTGGTACTTTAGCTCAAACATCGTATATTGATTTTAACATTCGGTCTCAACTTATAACTCACGAAAATGGAAACAAGTGGATATTGTTTCCAAAAATCGTCAATAAAGAAGTTGTTGATTTAGCCGTAGCGATTCTTACTGAAAATGAAACAAGGTTTGGAATTTATATACTTGATTCCAATTCTAAGCTATACATGGATAATATTGATGCTTTTCGGAAAGCTTATAATCAACATTACAAAAGCCTTTCCAAAAAAAATCAATTTTTCCTAACCCCTATGAAAATATGTGGACAACCAGGAGATGAATGTGATATAGATGAGGTAATCATTATTGTACCTCCGCCTTCTAAGCCATTTCCTCCTATGGGATTTTTCCCTCCTGATTATGGCGGTGGATTTCCAGAATGTGGAACTTACGTCGACTGTATCCCTCCTTTTTATGGAGGCTCCATGCCTAGAAATCCTATAAATCCTCCTACAGACCCATGTGGAAAAGCTAAAACTCAAATTACAGGTAATCCAGAAGCTCAAAAAGCTGTTAAAAATCTAAAAGAGCATATCAAAAGTGGTGTAGGTGGTGAAAAGGGATGGCTATTTCCTAAGGATGGAGGCTCTATAAAACCTGCTGGTGAAACTAGTGCCCATAGTGTAAAAATAGGCATGCCAAATGAAATTATAGGAGCATATCATAACCATACAGGTAGCGGTGTTGATATATTTTCCGCCACAGATGTAGCCACTCTTATAGAGATAGCTAGATATAGAGGGATAGGCAATAGAGAAGATGCCTTTATGGGAGTAGTAGCACCAGGAAACATCCACTATTTAATACGCTTTACAGGTACAGATGATGAACTTCCCGCTTTAGATAGTTATTCTACCGAAATGCTTGAAAAACTCAAGAGTGAACAATGGTCTGACTATCAGAGGCTAATAGTGGATAAATCATTAACAAAAGAGCAAAGGTTAGAAATAATTTTATTTAATACTTTAAGTAAAATGGGATTAGAAAATAAAGTAACCTTACAGAGGATAGATAAGAATAACAATGTATCTACAATATCCCAAAACCAAAATGGCACAATAAATGTTACCCCATGTTAAATTAAAAAATAACTAAAAATGAAAAAAATATTTTTATTAATAATAGCACTATTATTACATACAAATTGTACAGCACAGAATATTTATCCACTAAATACTTCTGCCCTTAATAAGCCACAGGGTTCGTATTTTAAAGATATAAATAATGAACTAAATCCCTATATAGGTAAATGGAAAACAGCTATTGGGAATAAATTAATCATGATAAAAATATTCAAACGATATAAAGCACCTATTGAATTTTTAAGTAAAAATTACTATCAAGATATGATAGTAATTCAATATGAAATTAAAGATAAAAATGGTAATTTATTAGAAACCACTTTAAATAATCCCATAGAAAATAAAAGATCTCTTATATCTGGATTTACAATAGAAGAAGATACAGGCAGACTAATTTGTGTTTATTACGGTAAACAATGTAGTTTAGGAAATGGCTTTGTATATTTAAAGAAACAAGGTAATAATCAATTGTTGTGGAGTTATTATCCGCAAGCTATTCTTGTTACAAAAGAAAATGAAAATAAATGTAGTGGGGAAATCTATTTACCTGAAGGAGAGAATATTGTTTTTACTAGACAATAACATACTACTAAGCCCAGTTTCGGCTGGGCTTAGAAAAATAATATGAAATATATAGTTCTTACTTTAGGTTTAATGATGCACTTTTCTTGTGCGCAATCAGTTACAATGAATAAACTATCTGATGCTAAAAAAATAGAATTAAACAAAAAAGAGTTCATAGGTAAACCTTTAAAGTATTTATTATCTACTATTAAAGTGCCTATTAAGTCAATACAAGCCTTCCCTAATAAAAATAAAAATGAAATCAATAGTCTAACCATTAGGTATACTACTTATAGTGAATACCGTAAAACATGGGATAAAAAAATAGATGATAGACCAATTCAATTAAGAATAGAATTTAATCAAAATTGGGATAAGTTAGGCAACTTATGTTCGCCCAAAGAAAATCCCCAGTGTGCAGAATGGCTACCTGAAGATGAGAAAAATCTGGGAGATTTAATCATTTATGATATAGCAGTATTAGGAAAAAACTAAAACACTACTAAGCCCAGTTTAGGCTGGGCTTTTAATAAAAAAATAATATGAAATATATAATTCTTATTTTAGGTTTAATAATAAACTTTTCCTATGCACAAATAGTCACAATAGATAGATTATCTGATGTTAAAAAAATTGAAATTAATAAAGATAAGTTCATAGGAAAACCTTTGAGTTACTTATTAGCTACTATTAAAGTACCTATAAAATCAATACAAGCCATACCTAATAAAAATAGAAGTGAAATTAATACATTAACTTTTAGATACATCACTTATGATGAATATCATAGAGTATGGATTAAAAATAGTATTGAAGAAGGTCCCACTCAATTAGTTGTTAAATTTAATCAAAATTGGAATACATCAGGTAATTTATGTAGACCTAAAGAAAATCCCCAATGTGCAGAATGGTTACCAGAAGATGAGAAAAACTTAGGAGATTTAATTATTTATGATATAGTAGTACTAGGAAAAAACTAAAATAGTAGCAAGCCCAGTTTCGGCTGGGCTTTTAATAAAAAAATAATATGAAATATATAGTTCTTACTTTAGGTTTAATGATGCACTTTTCTTGTGCACAACAATTGAAAATAAATACACCTTCTGAAACAAGAAAAATAGAAGTCAATAAGAAAGATTTTATAGGGAAACCCTTAAATCAGCTCTTATCAAGTATTAAAGTTCCTATAAAGTCTGTTTTACCAATACCCAATAAAAATTCTTTAGAAGTTAATAGAATTTGCCTTAGGTATCTTGAGGAAAAAGAGTTTGGAAAAACTTTAGGTAAGGATATAAATAATCGACCTACTCAAATTTGCGTTACATTTAATCAAAATTGGGATTTACATGGAAAACGGTGTATTGTAAGTGAAGACCCAGATTGTTTTGAATGGACAAAGAAGGATGAAAAAAATTTAGGAAATTTAATTATCTATAATATTGAAGTTTTTGGAAAAAACTAAAATAGTAGCAAGCCCAGTTTCGGCTGGGCTTTTTTATTATAAAAAATTATAAAACTTACGCTTTCCACTCTACCACCGCACGAATAAAGGCTTCGGCGTTTTCTACGGGGATATTGGGTAGAATACCATGTCCTAAATTCACGATATAGCGGTCTTTCCCAAATCTTCTAATCATTGTATCTACCATTTTTTTTATGGTTTCAGGGGTAGAATGCAGTCGAGCAGGGTCAAAGTTACCTTGTAAAGTTACCGCATTGTTGGTGAGGCTTCGGGCTAATTCAGGCTTTATCGTCCAGTCTACCCCTAGCGCAGATACAGGGGCTTTTGCCATGTCTTCTAAAGCAAACCAACAGCCTTTACCAAAAACCACCACATGCGTTAATGGGCTAATAGCATCTATAATTTGCTTAATGTACTGCCAAGAAAACTCTTGATAATCTTCGGGTGATAACATACCGCCCCAAGAATCAAATATTTGAACTGCAGAAACACCTTTTTCCACTTTTCTTTTAAGGTAAGCAATGGTAGTATCGGTAATTTTTTGAAGCAATAGATGAGCAGCCTCTGTTTGCTGGAAACAAAATGATTTTGCCATATCAAAAGACTTGCTACCCTTACCTTCAATACAATAACAGAAAATAGTCCATGGACTTCCCGCAAAACCAATCAAAGGAATTTCATTATCTAACTTTTGAAGGGTCAACTCTATGGCATCAAATACATAACCTAAAGTATCGTCTACATTGGGAACTTCTATGGCTTCTACTTGTTCTTTAGTACGGATAGGTGTTTCCAGCCAAGGTCCTACGCCTTCTTTCATTTCAAAGTTAATACCCATCGCTTGTGGTAAGACCAAAATATCAGAAAACAAAATTGCGGCATCTAAAGGAAAGCGTTTAATCGGCATCAAAGTAATATCTGAGGCTAATTCTGGCGTTTGGCAACGCGTAAAAAAGTCGTATTGTTCCCTTAAAGCTCTAAATTCAGGAAGAAAACGCCCCGCTTGGCGCATCATCCATACGGGTGGACGCTCTACGGTTTCCCCTCTTAAGGCTTTTAGGTATAAATCATTCTTTATCATAATCTTGTGTTTTTCTTTTGTTAGTTTGTATTGATATAGTCTTGAATATCCATTAGCATAGATTCCAAAGTCTGTTGCGAACTTGTGATAATAGGCTGGTCAGTATATTGTTTCAAAGCCGCTGCAGTAGTGGTTCCAATAGCAAACAATCTGGCATTATCCAAAGTATTATTCGCCATAAAACTCTCTACGCCACTAGGACTAAAAAATGCGATGGCATCATAAGTTTTTGTCAATTGAGGTTTAAGCAATTCTGTTTCGTAAACTGTAGTCTTATGGTAATGATAACCTTTCGCCGACAATTTTTCTTCCAAAGTCGGTAAGACTTTATTACCACAAAAGTGAATCAGATTATCCGATTGAGATAGATTGTTTATAATATACTCAGCCAATGCTTCAGCATTTTTGGCGGTATGGTTTACCTTAAATCCGTTCTGAGAAAGCAACTGTTCTGTCTTAGAACCTACACAAAGGATAGGATTGCCACCAACATTAAAGTGATTTTGAATAAAACCTTTTGCTCCATTAATACTGGTAAAAATCAATAGGCTATTCTTTAAATCAATCGGTTGCATAGCAAGAATATTAACCTTTATCATTGGCTGAAAATCGCAAAGCAGGGTTGAAGGTAATACGGTCTTAACCTCTTGCTCAATTCCCATTTTGGTAAAAAGAATACGCACCTCTGGATTCATTAGAGTTGTTCTTTTATACTTTCCATAAGTTCTGCCCCTCCATTATCGAGCAACTGATGGGCAAAGGCAACACCATAATCTTCGCCGTTCTTGTATATAAAGGTTTCTTCTACTTCTAAACTCTCTTTTCCATCTAATGAAGTCAGTCGCCCACTAAAACTAATTTGATTATCACTAACGAACTGAGCATAAGCGCCAATTGGAGCAGTACACCCTCCTTCTAAAGTTTGCAAAAACTGTCGTTCTATTTCTACACAAATTTGCGTGGCTTTATGGTTAATTTTGTCCATAATCAGACCAATGCGTTCATCATCACTCCTTCCCGCTACGGCAACCACACCTTGTGAAGGTGCGGAAAGCATAAACGGAAGCATTTCATAAGCAATATCTAAGTCCATACGCTTAATTCCTGCTAAAGAAAATAGTGTAGCATCAGCTATACCATTTTCTAACTTTTGCAATCGGGTTTGTACATTTCCTCTGATATCAGAAAATTCGGTATTTTCAAATTCTTTTAACCAAAAGGCACGGCGTCTTAGGCTACTGGTAGCAACCTTTAAGTCTTTTAATGGTTTGTCTTTAGATTGGCTATTTCTTACCAAAACATCTTGAGGGTAATCTCTTTCCAGATATGCTAAAAGGCTTATGTTTTCTGGCAATTTTGTAGGAACATCTTTTAAAGAATGTACGGCGATATCTATTTCATTATTTAATAAAGCGATATCCAAATCCTTAGTAAAGACACCCGTAATCCCCATGGCGTAAAGCGGTTGGCTAAGGTTTTTATCTCCAGAAGATACAATAGGAATTATTTCGGTTTCGTATTGTTGCTGCTGAAGGGCACTAGCTACGGCTTCGGCTTGCCATAAGGCTAATGGTGAATTTCGTGTGCCAATTCTAACTATGTTTTTCATTAAATTCTTCTATCGGTTGTTTTACAAAAATATCTTCCATCAGTTTGGCTATTTCTTCGGCTTTCCTTGGATGGTCGATAATGTATTTGGCAAATCTATTGGTGATTTTTTGGATGAGTTTGTTGCTCAGTTCCATATCTTCAATACCGATATAGCGGTGCTTACGGTAGAAATTATGCATTTCGTGTTCCTCTATTCTTTGTAATGAAGATTTGAATTGATGGATTTTTGGGACAAACTTTCTCTTCTTTTCCCAGTCTATAAATTCCTTGCTCATTTCTTTGATGATAGCTTCTGCCTTTGGAATTTCTTTGCGGCGTTCATTAATAGTTGCTTGGATTTGTTGTGAAAGTTCGTCTACATCAATTAAAGTCGCATTTGGTAAGTCGGCAACATTTTTATCTACATTGTGTGGAATAGATAAGTCAATCACCAAAATGGCTTTATCTCGGGGTAAATCTTCTTTATTGATAATCGGTTGAGATGCCCCAGTCGCCACAATCAGGATATCAGCTTCTGTCAATTCATTTTTAAAATCGGCATAATCGCCATAAGGAAGTTGGAATTTTTCCGCCACTTCTTGAGCGGTGCTTAAGGTTCTATTGATAATTTTGATGTTAGGCTTGTAGAGGTGCTTCATTAAATTCTCCACCGTGTTTTGCCCAATTTCCCCCACACCAAATAGCAAAATATTCTTATCTTGAAGATGACTTTGATGATTGAGAATGTAATGAACCGCCGCATAAGATACCGAAGCCGCCCCATTACTAATGCCCGTTTCGGTTTTTATCTTTTTAGAAATTTGTATTGCCGAATTGATGGCTCTTTCTAAATAAGTATTGGTTTTTCTTTTATAAGTTTTAAATCTCGCAAAGGCTTTTTTAATCTGAGAGATAATTTCAAAATCCCCTAAAATCTGACTTTCTAATCCTGCAGCTACTCTAAACAAGTGATTGAGCGCGTCTTCGGCTTTCTTAACTTCACAATATTTAATAAAATCCACTAAGCTAACGCCCACCGTATTGCAAAATAACTGAGCCACAAACATATAATTATGTGTGGTGGTATAGATTTCTGTACGGTTGCAGGTAGAAACCACAAAAGCATCCCCCATATTTCTTTCGTGAATATGATTAACAAAGTCTTTGATGTGTTCATCAAAAAAAGTGAATTTCCCACGCGTATCGGCATCGGCTTTTTCAAAACTGATACTTAATACCGTAAAATTGGAAGTTTGGTATGGGCTATCTTTATGCATAAGGTTCAAGAGGGCAAATTTACGTTTTTTTTTGGTTTGATGAAAATTTCATCAACATCATTGATGGCATCAATTATAATACCAGATCACCCAACCCGATATTGGAATTTGCCATCCCAACACTTTGGTTATTAAATAAAAAAACAATTACTGTTTTTATAGTTATATAAATATTTTTTATATATTTGGCTAGTGATTAAAATTTAAAGCCTATGAGACACATCATTTTATTTTTAACATTAGTTCTTTCTCAAATACTATGGGCACAAAGACATCGCTTTACTTACGAATACCAATATACTTTGGATTCTACGAAAACCGACACGCTCAATAAAGCCTTTATGATTTTGGATATTACCCCAAATGAAAGTTCTTATTATTATGATATAAAGAAGTTTAAACAAGACTCTACTAATATTGAAAGTGTCATTAGGCAAAAAAGAGCGGGGTTGACGGATATTGTAATTAATGTTTCAGCTAAAATCATTAGTGATATAGTGAGAAAATCATATTCAGATTTTAAAATCCATTGGTTTACAACAATAGAACAAACTCTCTTAATGGTTGAAGAAAACTCTGATTTTAAATGGAATCTTTTGCCTGATACTAAAACTATTGAGGGATATCCTTGTCAAAAAGCAACAACCAAGTTTGGAGGAAGAAATTGGACAGCTTGGTTTACTATGGATATTCCATTTCCAGAAGGCCCTTACAAATTCCATGGTTTACCAGGGTTAATTGTAAAACTTGAAAATGAGAATCGAACTCATCAATTTTTATTAAAAGGTTCTAAAAAATTGACACCCGAAGATTTATCTTGGAATTATATCATCCAGCAAGAGAAAGAAGGCTATAATTTATCTGGCGATAGAATTTCTGTCAACAGAAAACAATTTAAAAAACTCTGGCAGGATTATTTACAAGATCCAATAAAAGAACTGAAAAAAGATTTGATGAATCCTAATTACAACATGACCGTAAATATGAACGGTAAAAAAATTACCGATAAAATGGCTATCATTAAATTTTATAGAGAAAGAGCCGAAGAAGAAATCAAACGCAAAAACAATCCTATAGAACTGGATTTGGTAGGGTTAGAAAAATAAATTTAGGGATAAATATTTGTAATTCAAAAAAAATCCTTATTTTTGCGGTCTTAATTAACCATAAATATTTATAACAATGTTTGCAATCGTAGAGATAGCAGGGCTTCAATACAAAGTTGAGCAAGACCAAAAATTGTTTGTAAACCGTCTTTCTGGTGAGAAAGGGGACAAAGTATCTTTTGATAAAGTTCTTCTTACCGTAAACGGTGCAACAACAGTTGGCGCCCCGGCTGTAAGTGGTATCGCTGTAGAAGCGGAAATTCTTGAGCATGTAAAAGCGGATAAAGTCATCGTTTTCAAAAAGAAAAGAAGAAAAGGCTATGCTAAGAAAAACGGACACAGACAATCTTTAACTCAAATTCAAATCGTATCTATTACAGGATTTGATGGCGCTAAGAAAAAAGCGGAAAAGTCTGAGAAAGCAGAAACTGCGAAACCAAAAACTACTGCAAAAAAAGCCACTAAAAAAGGAGATGACCTTACAGTAATTGAAGGTATCGGACCAAAAGTAGCTGAATTATTTGCAGAAGCAGGAATCAAATCATACGCTGATTTGGCTAAGAAAACTAAAGAAGAGCTAGAAGCAATTTTAGATCCTAATGGTGCAGTTTATGCAGCTATGGATCCTACAACTTGGCCTCAGCAAGCACAATTGGCTGCAGATGGCAAGTTTGATGAGTTAGAAACTCTTAAAGGACAACTTAAAGGCGGAAAAGCCTAATAATTTTTAACCTTTTAAAACCTAAAATAAAATGGCACACAAAAAAGGAGTTGGTAGTTCCAAGAACGGTAGAGATTCTCTATCCAAAAGATTAGGCGTTAAAATTTTCGGAGGACAGGAAGTTATCGCAGGTAATATCATCGTAAGACAAAGAGGTACAAAACACCACCCAGGAAACAATGTAGGAATGGGTAAAGACCATACTTTATTTGCTTTGGTAGACGGTAAAGTAGTCTTCAGAAAAAAAGCCGATAATAGATCTTATGTTTCTGTAGAACCAAACGCATAAACATATCATTTATTCAATGATAAAAATACCACATCTGAAATGTGGTATTTTTTTTGTAACATTTTTATGAATTGATATACTAATAAATAAAAACACCTATGAAAAAATTATTTGCTTTTACCCTATTACTTATCGCGGGATTGATTTCAGCACAAAATGTCAATCGTTTTTTCTACGAGATGACTTATCAAAAGAATAAAGATTCTGCCAATACAGAAACCGCTATGACTGTACTAGATATTTGGAAAGACCAATCCATTTATAGAGATTATCTTTCTGTATCCCAAGATTCCCTGATGGAAGCCTTTATGAAACAAGTCCAAAGAACTGGTAATATGTTCGACCAAGAAAAATTTGGGCTTAAGCAGGGTAAGTTTACCTATACCATTAAAAAGCCTTATCCTATCACGGATAAAATTAAATACGAAGATTTTATTTTAAATAAAAAATTTGTTTACGATGAAGAGGTAAAACTAGATTGGAAAGTACAACCCGAAACGGATACTATGGAAAACTACCCCGTGCAAAAAGCTACGACTACATTTGGTGGTAGAAATTGGACGGCATGGTTTACCACAGAACTGCCTTTTGCAGATGGCCCTTATAAATTCCATGGACTACCTGGCTTAATTGTAAAACTGGTAGATGACCAAAACCACTACCAATGGACTCTAAAAGGTAATAAAACCTTAACGGAGCAAGAAGCCACGCCTTATATAGATAAGATGATGAAAGATTTTGGCGCTAACCAAGCCATAGAAATTTCTAAAGCGAAGTTTGAAAAAGCTTATGCAGATTATAAAAAAGATCCATTCGCATCGCTTAGAACACAATTTAGCAACCCTGCTTTAAAGAATTATAAACTACCCGATGGCTCATCTTTTTTAGAAAAAATGAAAGAAGGTGAAGAGAAGTTGAAAAAATTCCTTAACGAGAATAACAACCCTATTGAGCTTAAATAACCGCAAATCCTTCGCCTAAAATTTAGACGAGGGATTTTTATAAGAATTATTTTTTAGAATTACTTGTACAAATTCAGTTCAATAAAATTATTATATTTTTTTATTCTTTCATTCTCAAGTTTCTCAGCATTTTTCATCATTTCTCTGGTATCGTAGGTCTTTCCTTCCCAATTAATACTAAAGCCTTTTCCAGAATTTAAAAGTAAAAAATTAGTATCTTTTGCAGGATCTTTAAGGTATTCTTTCCAGTAGGTTTTAAACTCTTTATTTGAAATAGACTTTACTTTTAGGTTCTGGGTATTAATAAAGTTTTGCTTGCCCCCAATCATTTTTTTAATACTCATAAAAGTAAATTGATGCTGATGTTTTTTATCTTCAATTTTTAAGATTAGACCCGGCAATCCATGGAATTTATAAGGACCATCAAATATACTGATATCAGATGTAAACCATGCTGTCCAATTTCTACCACCAAATTCCGTTTCTGCTTTTTGAATTGTAAAACCACTGAGGGTATCAATTTCATTTAGTATTTTCCAATTTAATGGAACCGAATCTTTTACAGCAAACTTGTTAATACTAATATTATTGTAAAGTGTAGTTTTAAAACTTGGATATTCTTTAGTTACAAAAAAATCAATTTGATTTGCAATAATACCACTTGGAGGTAGCATGTTTTTCTTGGTATTTATAGAATCACGATAAAACTTGGGAAAACTATAAAACACAGAACCTTTACTATCAATATCTAAAACCATAGCCTCGTGATTTTGTTCTTTGAGATTGGTAGAGTCCATTACAAACTTATAATTGTAAATTACCCTATAATTCTGTGAGAACAATTGAATACTTATTAAAAAACATATAATAAACCATTGAAATCTACTGTTCCCACTCATATTTTTTCTCAATTGATGTCCTTTCTATTTTATTTCTTGTAACTTTTACATCTTTAGGAATATTCTTCGTCATCTTTTTAAAATCCTCATCTTTTTTAGCTTGTTCGATATCTAAAAATGTTTTTAATGTAACTGCCTGTTGGGTATAATTAAAATCATCTAATCTTTTCTTTTCAGGATTAAATTGTAATTTAGTTGCTACCCAATGGTTAAAATTGTTGTCAGCTTCATAAACTTCTAAAATTAATCCATCCAAACCATAAAACTTATAGGGTCCAGTAGAATATTTTATTTTAGGCGTAAAATAGGCAATGATATCTGAGCCACGAAAAGTTCCTGTTGCTTTAATACATTCATAGCCTAAAATATTTTTTTTATCAGAAAATTTAATTTCCCAATTTATTTTTGGGAGTCTATCTGAGATAACATAAGGAATATCATCTAAATACTGCTTGATAATAACTTTATTATTCCTTTTTTTTATGATTACAGAGTGTATCTTATTATTAGTAAAGAATATTGCTTCATCTGGCGAATCAAATTTTGGACTTTTATCCATATTTTTAAGATTAACCGAATCTCTAATACTAACACTAACATCATTGTATATATACAAATCTTCTTTAAAATCCGAAAACTTTGTATAGTGGTTCAAGTACTCAACATGAATCTCTTGTCCTGTTACAACGCTATAAAAGAACAATAAAAATAGGTATAAAGCAAAATGTTTCATTTTATTATTTGTATTTAAGGATTAAAAAAATGGATTTAATATCAAATCCACTCTTTATATTGTCAAATTCAATAATTATGGGTTATTTAACTCTGCAAGTCTCGAAAGTCCCATCTGTAAACACTGGTTATAACTATCAGCATATCTAGTTTCAGTCCAAGAATACATTGCTTCTCCTTGACTATTATATGCTGTGAATGTCATTTTACATACACCTCGCACATATTCAATTTTTGAATCTACTGAAAGATTTGGTTTAACTGAGGAAAACTCATTGGCACTCATAAATCCTGCTACCAAAAGTGTAGCCATAAAAAATAATTTTTTCATAATGGTAAAAATTTTATTGTTAATGATAATGTAAATGTAATTAAATTTTTAATATCAAAAAAACATTTTATATTGATTATAAATTAATTAACGAATAAAAAACAGCCTCAATTATGAGGCTGTTTTTTATTCTATTTTTCAGCAACTAGCTGAGCAATATTTAAAATCACTTTCGTTGCTTTTTCCATACTTTCTAATGGAACATATTCATAAGGTCCGTGGAAGTTTAGCCCACCTGCAAAAATATTAGGACACGGCAACCCCATATAAGACAACTGAGCCCCATCTGTCCCTCCGCGAATGGCTTTTATATTAGGCTCTATCCCTGCGGCTTTCATGGCTTCTTCAGCAAAGTCGATGATGTGCATTTTGCCTTCAAACTGTTGCTTCATATTGCGGTATTGCTCTTTTATTTCTACTTCTGCTACGCCTTCGCCATAGGTTTCATTGAAGGCTTTTACGGTATTTTCCATCACGCGTTTTCTTTCTTCAAATTTTTCGGCATCATGGTCACGGATAATGTATTGAAGTTTTGCTTCAGAAACATCAGCCGTCACATCCAATAGGTGATAAAACCCTTCAAAACCTCTAGTGGTGGCTGGGGTTTCATTTTCAGGAAGTCGTTTAATAAAATCCGCAGCGAGTAATCCTGCATTTACCATTTTCCCATAAGAATAGCCTGGGTGTACGCTCAATCCATGTATTTTTACCACCGCACCAGCCGCATTAAAGTTTTCGTATTCTAATTCGCCCACTTCGCCTCCGTCCATCGTGTACGCCCATTCCGCGCCGAATTTTTCAACATTAAATAAATGTGCCCCTCTTCCGATTTCCTCATCTGGATTAAAACCTACAGAGATTCTTCCGTGCTTTATTTCTGGGTGTGCCAAAAGGTATTCCGCAGCGGTTACAATTTCGGCAATACCAGCCTTATCATCTGCGGATAGTAAAGTAGTCCCATCGGTAGTGATAAGCGTTTGTCCAACATAATCTTTTAAAGTTTCAAATTTTTTCGGGGATAAAGTAAAGCCCGTGTCTTTATTTAAAACCAAATCCTGACCATCATAATTTTCCCAAATTTGAGGGTTAACGCCTTTGCCATTAAAATCAGGCGTACTATCATAATGGGCAATAAACCCTACTTGAGACACTTCTTTACCTTCTAAATTAGATGGAATAAATCCAAATACATAGCCATGCTCATCTATGGAAACATCTTCTAAGCCTAAAGATTTTAACTCTTCAAATAAAAGATTCGCCATATCCCACTGCTGAGGGGTAGAAGGGGTGGATTCACTTTCTGGGTCGCTGGTAGAATAAATCTTCACATACGATATAAAACGGTTGAGTAGTTTGGTTTTCCACTCTTGATTAAAATCTATTGTTGTCATTTTAGTTTAATTTTTCTACAAAGTTAGGGCTTTTATACCGAAGTATAAAGGGAATGGCTATGGTTTTCCCAATTGATGTTTTTATTTCAATATTTTTATTATATTTGAAACCAATCTAAAAATGTAAAAATGTTTCTAACAGAATGCCCAAGAGATGCCATGCAAGGCTGGAGTGAATTTATCCCCACGGAAGTCAAAATCGACTATCTGAATAGCCTTATGGCGGTAGGATTTGATGTCCTAGATTGTGGTAGTTTTGTATCGCCCAAAGCCATTCCTCAAATGGCAGACTCTGGCGAAGTGGTAGATGCAATTGATAAATCTATTTCTGATACACAATTATCCGTTATCGTCGCTAATATCAAGGGAGCAGAACGGGCATTAAAACATAAGAGTGTGGATATTTTGGGGTTTCCATTTTCTATTTCTGAAACTTTTCAATTTAGGAATACCAATAAAAATCAGGAGGAAGCCTTTAATCAAATCAAGGAAATTTTATCCATGACCGATGCCGAGCAAAAAACCTTGAATGTTTATTTCTCTATGGCATTTGGCAATCCTTATGGCGAAGCTTGGAAATGGGAAGATGTAGACCATTGGGCAAAACGATTTTCGGATATTGGAATTAAAAACATCCTGCTTTCTGATACTACGGGCGTAGCTACACCAGAATCTATCGCCTTGTTGTTTGATAAAATCCCGCGCCAGTACCCAAAAATTAGTTTTGGGGCTCATTTTCACAATCGCTATGAAGATGCGTATAAAAAACTAAAAGCCGCCTATGATAGCGGCTGTAGAAGATTTGATTCTGCAATAAAAGGCATTGGAGGTTGCCCTATGGCTAAAGATGATTTAGTCGGAAATATGCCTACGGAACAAGTCTTTAATTTTATGAATATGGAAAAAATTCCTATTCAGCAGCATATGCTTAATTTTGAAAGCGCTTGGAACCGAGCCAAGTCCATTTTTCATTTTTAAAACTAAAGCATTCCCAATTCAAAACGGGCTTCTTCGCTCATCATGTCTTTCGTCCAAGTGGGTTCAAAAGTCAGTTCTAAATCCACTTCTTTTACGCCTTCTACTTCTGCCACTTTATCCTTTACTTCTTGCGGCAAGGATTCTGCCACAGGACAGTTGGGCGTAGTAAGCGTCATTACCACTTTTACAGCGCCTTCGTCTGAAATTTGTACATCGTAGACCAATCCTAGCTCGTAGATATCTACTGGGATTTCTGGGTCGTAAACTGTTTTTAAAGTTTTTATGATTTCTTCGCCTATATCGGCAATTTGTTTGTCTGTATATTTCATTTTTTTAATTTTGATAGATGTTAGAGCTTAGATGTTAGACTTTGGATTGTTGTGGCGTACATACATTTTACAATAATACTTCTTACATCACTCCTCTTCTCGCTCCAGTAATTCTTCTTGTCTTAGCCTTCTAAAAACATTTGCCAAAGTTAAAACATCTTTTTCACAATAGTTGACAATTCGAGGTAAATCTTTGTCTTTATAATATACTTCGGCGACCATAGAACCATCAATATCGTCTTTTGGGGTGGGAACTCCAAAGAGATGCGCCATCAGTTCTAAAGAAATAAAACTTTTATAATCGCCAAATTTCCATAGCTCCATCGTATCCAAATGAGGAATTTCCCAAGGTTTTTTCCCAAACATTTGAAACGGACTCGGAGGCATCATTCCATTAACCAAAAATCGGCGGGCAATCCATGGAAAATCAAATTCCTTACCATTATGTGCACAAAGAATGACTTGTTGCAGCCTTGGACTATTGAACAACTCACCAAATTGGGCTAATAACGCGGCTTCATCATCCCCTGCAAAACTTTTAATTTTGAGTTTTTCATTCTTACCCAACATTCCGATAGAGAGACAAATAATTTTCCCAAATTCTGCCATCACGCCAGCCCGCTGTGGATAGAAGTCTTCCGCAGAAATATCCTCTTTTCTTTGATACGCCGTCTTCTTTTCCCATAGCCGTTGTTCCGTTTCAGAAAGTTCGTTCCAATCTGAAACTAAAGGGACGGTTTCAATATCCAAAAACATGATGCGTTCTATGGGAATTTGTTGTATCATTAACTTAAATAAAATTATCCAAAAAATAAATACGCTAAAACAATAGAAGTGATAATGCCTACCAAATCGGCCAAAAGCATCGTTCCCACCGTATAACGGGTGTTTTTAACGCCTACTGCACCAAAATAAACAGCAATGACATAAAAAGTTGTATCTGAACTCCCTTGTAAAACCCCAGCCAATCTAGAAGGGAAAGAATCTGCCCCAAAGGTTGCCATAGTATCCACCATCATCCCTCTAGCCCCAGAGCCAGAAAGTGGTTTTATCAATGCCGTTGGAAGTCCATCAACAAATCTTGTGTCTAGACTTAGTGCATCTGCTGTCCATTTCATTCCATTGATAATCAAATCAAATACGCCGGAAGTTCTTAATAAAGAAATGGCAATTAACATCCCAACGAGGTAAGGAATAATTTTAACACAGACTTTAAAGCCTTCCTTCGCGCCATCTATAAACGCCTCGAAGATATTCAGTTTCTTGTATAAACCGCCTAAAATAATCGCAAAGAAAATCAATAAAATAATTCCATTGCTCAATACTTTACTAAAACTGTCCAATTCCTCTTTGCTCAATTGGACTAAAAATAAAACCAACCCTGCTATAATGGTTGAAATTCCTCCAATATAAGCAAGTACAATCGGTTGAAGTAAATTAATTTTTTGTTTAATGGACACCATAATCATTGCTGCCATAGTCGCACAAAAAGTAGCAATCATACAAGGCAGGAAAATATCCGTAGGGGTTTGCGACCCCATAGACGCTCTAATAGCAATGATAGATACTGGGATAAGGGTAAGCCCACTGGCATGCAAACAGAGAAACATTATTTGTGCATTGCTGGCACGGTCTTTATCTGGGTTAAGGGTTTGTAAACTTTCCATGGCTTTAAGCCCAAAAGGAGTCGCTGCATTATCTAACCCTAGAAGGTTCGCCGAGAAATTCAACATCATATGCCCAAATGCGGGATGGTTTTTGGGTACTTCTGGGAAGAGTTTAGAAAAGAACGGTTGTATCATTCGGCTTAAAAGGTTGATGCCACCTGCTTTTTCAGCAATACTCATAAACCCCATAAATAAAGTCATGATTCCAATCAATCCTAAACAGATCTCTACCGCAGTCTGGCTGGTCCCAATTACGCCATCAGTTTCTTGGAGCCTATAAACCTTTACTTCTTGCGTAGTGGGTTCGTATTGGTAGTGGATATTATTTTGAATGTATACAGGGTTTTCCTGAAAGTTTTCAATAGCATTAGGATGGAAATCATTGATAGATTTAGTGGCAATAGCAATGGTATCGCCTCCTTTTCCTACCACCATATCATTATAAATCGCTTTATAATTATCCGAAAACAAATATTTTCCACTGGCTACCAAAATGGCAACAATAATAAAAGCACTCCAAATTCTACTTAGAACCATACGATTGATTTAGTTTTAAAACATTAGCAAGTCGCTATTTTTTCTACTCTTTTTAGATGTCTACCGCCTTCAAATTCCGTATCAAGAAAGGTTTTTACAATTTCTAACGCCAGTTCTTTAGCGATAAACCTTGCTGGAATCGCCACCATATTACAATTGTTATGCTGTCTGGCTAAAGCTCCTAGCTCTGGCATCCAGCACAGTGCACAACGAATTCCTTTATGTTTATTAGCCGTTAATTGAACGCCTTGCCCACTCCCACAAACTAAAATCCCCATTTCATTTTCGCCTTGCTCTACCGAGGCTGCTGCGGGATGTACAAAATCTGGATAATCTACGGACTCCGTCGTGTGTGTACCATAATCTGTAATATCATATTCTGCCGATAATTGGGCTTTTAAATATTCTTTGTACTCGTAGCCTGCATGGTCGCAAGCGATGGCTAATTTTTTCATGATTTAATCTTTATTTGACTTTTGTACAAAAATAAGAAAAATAAGATTAAAAATTATAAATGAAAGAAGTATAGCCTTTAATTACATTGGTATATTATTACATTGGTACATTTTATAGAAAATCAAACTAAAAAAACATTATCTTTGCACTTTACCGAGAATTTATCTATGAAGAATATACGAAACTTTTGCATTATTGCTCATATTGACCACGGCAAATCGACGCTTGCAGATCGTTTGCTAGAGTATACCAATACCGTTACCCAGCGCGAACTCCAATCGCAAACTTTGGACGATATGGATTTGGAAAAAGAGCGAGGCATTACCATTAAATCACACGCCATTCAAATGGACTACGAGTACAATGGTGAAAAATATGTACTCAACCTTATCGATACGCCAGGGCATGTGGATTTTTCTTACGAAGTATCTCGCTCTATCGCGGCGTGTGAAGGCGCATTACTGATTGTAGATGCCGCACAAAGTGTTCAGGCACAAACGATTTCCAACCTTTATTTGGCGTTGGAAAATGATTTAGAAATCATCCCCGTTCTTAATAAAATTGATTTACCTTCTGCAAATCCAGAAGAAGTAACCGACGAAATTATGAACCTCATCGGGTGTGATTATGATGATGTTTTGCGTGTTTCTGGGAAAACAGGCGAAGGCGTACACGAACTTTTAGAACAAATTGTAAAGCGTATTCCAGCGCCACAAGGCGACCCCAATGGTCCATTGCAAGCTCTAATTTTTGATTCCGTTTATAATCCTTTTAGAGGGATTGAAGCGTACTTTAAAGTCGTGAATGGAAAAATTTCCAAAGGAGAAAAGGTTAAGTTTATGGCAACCGATAAAACTTACGATGCCGATGAAGTAGGGACTTTAAAACTAAAACAACAGCCGAAGCAAGATATTAAATGTGGCGATGTAGGCTATATTATTTCTGGTATTAAAGATGCAAGAGAGGTAAAAGTAGGCGATACCATTACCAGCGTACAAAACCCTGCACCAGAACCCATTGAAGGTTTTGAAGAGGTAAAACCAATGGTATTTGCAGGAATCTATCCCGTTGTGAGTGAAGATTTTGAGGAACTAAGAACTTCATTAGAAAAATTAAGACTGAATGACGCTTCATTAGTTTTTGAACCCGAAAGTTCTGCGGCATTAGGTTTCGGTTTCCGATGCGGTTTCCTCGGTATGCTCCATATGGAAATTGTACAAGAGCGTTTGGATAGAGAATTCGGAATGAATGTGATTACCACCGTTCCCAATGTATCTTACCATGGTTACAGCAAAAAGGAGCCAGAATTACCGATTTTGATTAACAACCCTTCAGAAATGATGGATCCTACGGTGATGGATCGTGTGGAAGAGCCTTATATCAAAGCCTCCATCATTACCAAATCTGATTTTGTAGGTCCTGTAATGACGCTATGTATCGAGAAAAGAGGGGAAATTGTAAACCAAAGTTACCTTACTGCCGAGCGTGTGGAATTGATATTCAATATGCCGTTAGCCGAAGTGGTATTTGATTTCTATGATAGATTAAAATCAATTTCCAAAGGTTACGCTTCATTTGACTACCATCCCATTGGTTTCCGTGCTTCTAAATTGGTAAAAATGGATATTTTGATTAATGGTGATATGGTGGATGCTTTATCCTCATTAATCCACCAAGACAATGCATATAGCATCGGTAAAAAGATGTGTGAAAAACTGCGTGAGCTGATCCCAAGACAGCAGTTTGATATAGCAGTACAAGCTGCATTAGGAACTAAAGTTATCGCTAGAGAAACCATAAAAGCCCTTAGAAAAGATGTAACAGCAAAATGTTACGGTGGGGATATCTCGCGTAAACGAAAGCTCTTAGAAAAACAAAAAGAGGGGAAAAAGAAAATGAAACAAATTGGGCGTGTAGAAGTGCCACAATCTGCCTTTATGGCGGTGCTAAAACTGAACGATTAATCATCGTATCAGCCTTATCTTTGCATCTTTTCAAAATTAGAATTATGAACAAAACGGTATTGTACGGGCTAGGAGTAGGCATTTTAAGTTTTTTAGGCAATTATTTTTTGACCACTCAAATTTGGGAAGTGGCACTTTATTATGCGTTTGCCTTTGGCTTAGCTTGGGGAATGGCGTATTTTTTAGACCGTCCAGATTATAGTTTACCAAAAAAATTAGGAGTTTCTTTTTTGGGTATTCTTTTACTTTTAGTGATTGGTTTTGCTTGTTTCAACTTCGAAATCGCTGTGCCTTCTATCCTTAGATTTTCTACTGTTTTTGTCGCCTATTTTCTATTGGCTAGTTTTAGAAGCTCCAAAAGTTTAAGACGCTAAACATTGGCATAAGAGTTGGGACATATACGACTCAATTAAAAAGCCTTAGCTGCCATAGCAGTTGTAGACAATTTTTCCCCTTTTCGGTAAAGATTAGGTGACATATTGTCGCTTTATTGATAATTATTATAGAAATTTTATTATGATGGATTTTGACGAAATGTCGCTTGAAAGTTTATTAGATGATAACTTTAGTTTTGTAACTGAAGAAATACAACCCAAATCCGAAAAAGAAAATCAAAAACTTTTCCCTATCCTACCCGTAAGGGAAATGGTGATGTTTCCCCTGATTATTATGCCGATTACTGCGGGTAGAGCACAATCGATAAAACTATTGCAGGAAGCCCAGCAAAATAATGAAACCATAGGGGTAATATCTCAGAAAAATAGTAAAGCCCAAAACCCTACGGAAAAAGATTTATACCGTATTGGAACTACGGCCCAAATCTTGAAAATTGTAAAGTTGCCCGATGGAAACATCACTGCAATTATGAGAGGAACTGGGCGTTTTAAACTTAAACATATCGAAAGTTCTGAGCCTTATCTATTAGCGGAAATTGAAAAATTAAAAGACACCTCGGCAAGAAATAAAGAGGAGTACGAAGCATTAATAGAAAATATTAAAACCTTAGCCCTAAAAATCATTGAGCTAGACCCTCAGATTCCTAATTCTGCAAGGTTTGCAATTAATAATATCGACACCCAAGAAGAATTGCTGAATTTTATTTGTGCTAATGGTCGATTTGCAGTAGCCGATAAGCAAAGTTTATTGGAAACCAAAAGTTTTCTATCTAGAGCCAAAAAGTGCTATGAAATCATGCACGATGAATTTAGAAAACTGGAACTTAGAAATCATATCCACCAAAAAACTTCTAAGGAAATGGATAAGCACCAGCGTGAATATTTCCTTAACCAACAAATAAAAACCATACAAGAGGAGCTCGGCGGTGGTCCTGAAAACGATGCGGCAGAACTCCAAGAAAAGGCAAAGAAAATAAAATGGAATGATGAGGTGGAACAGCATTTCCAAAAGGAAATCAACCGACTGAACCGACAAAATCCGCATTCTCCAGATTATAATGTACAAAGAAATTATTTGGATTTCTTTACCGACTTACCTTGGGAGCGCTACTCTAAAGATATATTTAATATTCCAAAAGCCGAAACCGTGCTTAATAAAGCCCACTTTGGTATGGAAGACATTAAAAAGAGAATCTTAGAGCATATGGCGGTATTGAAACTCAAAAACGATATGAAATCGCCGATATTATGTTTGGTAGGCCCACCAGGGGTTGGGAAAACTTCATTGGGTAAATCCATCGCTGAGGCTTTGGGTAGAAAATACATTCGCCTATCTCTAGGAGGATTGCACGACGAAAGCGAAATCCGCGGACACCGAAAAACCTATATTGGTTCTATGGCAGGGCGTATCCTTCAATCCATAAAAAAAGCGGGTACATCTAACCCCGTAATTGTTTTAGACGAGATAGATAAAATTGCCCAAGGGGCTCATGGCGACCCATCCTCGGCTCTGTTAGAAGTCCTTGACCCTGAGCAAAATAATTCGTTCTACGACAACTTCTTAGAAATCGGTTATGATTTATCCAAAGTGATGTTTATAGCAACGGCAAACACCCTTAGCACCATTCAAAAACCTTTGCTCGACCGTATGGAAGTGATTCAGCTTTCTGGCTATACGCTAGAGGAAAAAGTAGAAATTGCAAAACAGCATCTTATAAAAAAACAATTGAAAGAAAATGGTCTAAAAGTTTCCCAACTTAAACTCAGCACCAGAGAACTAAAACATATCATAGAAGCACATACCCGAGAAAGCGGAGTAAGAAATCTGGAAAAATGTATTGCTAAAATTGCCCGCTGGGTAGCCCTACAAATCACGATGGAAAAAGAATATCAACCTAAAATTTCCATTGATACTATTGATGAGATTTTAGGTGTGCCGATTAAAAAAAATCTTTCCGAAATGATGGATGTTCCAGGTATCGTAACGGGCTTAGCATGGACAAGTGTTGGGGGCGATATTCTCTTTATTGAAAGTATTTTATCTAAAGGTAAAGGACAATTAACGATGACAGGAAACCTTGGAAATGTGATGAAAGAATCCGCTACCATTGCTTTGGAATACATAAAAGCCAAGCATGAGGAGCTAGGCATAGATGAAGAGGCGATAACTAAAAACAATGTACACCTCCATATTCCTGAAGGGGCTACTCCGAAAGATGGACCTTCCGCAGGGATTACAATGCTGACTTCTATGGTATCAAGCTTTACCAATAAAAAAGTGAAGCCTCACTTGGCTATGACGGGGGAAATTACCTTAAGAGGAAAAGTATTACCCGTAGGTGGAATCAAAGAAAAATTATTGGCTGCGGTAAGGGCTGGTATCAAAGAAGTGATTCTTTGTGAAGATAACCGCAGAGATGTATTGGATATCCAAGGCGATTACCTTAAAAAACTAAACATCCATTATGTTACAAAAATGAAAGAGGTGATTGATTTAGCATTGCTATAAAAAATATTTTCTTAACTAAAAAAGGCACGGTATCAAATGAATATCGTGTCTTTTTTATGATTTAGAATAATGATTATTCGATAGCCTGACCTTGTCCCCATTCCAAAGTTCGGATAGGATATGGAATGTTAATATGGTGCTCTCTAAACTTTCTTAGTAATTCTCGCCTGATTTCATTTTTTGTCTGGGGTGCTCTAAAAAGGTGAGTAGAGAAATAGAATAATTTTAAATCTAATGAACTAGATCCAAAATCTTCGAGCCTTACAAATGGAGCATAGGGTTTATTTTTTTGGACATAATCGTTAGAAAGCGCCGCTTGCACCAGAAGGTCGGTCGCCAAATCGATATCCGTACTATAGTGAACTCCAACACTGATTTCAAAACGAACAATATTATTATCGTGAGAAAAGTTGATAAGCTTTTCCTTTGTTAGTAAGGAATTGGGAAAAATCATACTTTTTTGGTCGCGTGTTAACACTGAAGTGGTTCTCATATGGATTTGTTCCACACGCCCCACAATACCCCCTACTTCTACTATATCACCTACTTTTATGGTTCTATCTACCAGAATGATAACCCCAGAAATAAAGTCTAAAAATAAATTCTGAAGTCCTAAACCCACCCCAACTAAGATGGCTCCAGAACCGACCAACAGAGGCGAAATATTAATGCCTAAAGACTTCATTACAATAAAAAATGTAATGATAAAAACTACATATTGAAGAATTTGAGAAAAAGCAAACTTTTTTCCTAAATCTAACCGCTCTGTTTTATAGATCAGCTTTTTTGCTGTTTTAGCCACTAATAGCCCAATTGCAATAATAATGATAGCAATAACAATCTCATAAACATTAAGGCTATATTTCCCAATTGAAAAAATCTCATATTCCAATATATTCTTTAGTGGTAGCCTCACATCTCCAGATAATTTATTTACATTTTCTTTCATTTAGAAGTTTAGTTTTATAACTTAATATCCGACACTACATTTACACTTTCTTGAAGATAGAGGTCACGCTTTAAATTTTTAAGCCACATTTTGCTTTTCTTTTCGAAAATCGTATCAGATTTTATACGCTGTTGCTCATCTGGATGTAGCGTAAACTTCAAGCCATTATTGTATTTTTCAATAGGTTTAAAAGTTTCAATTTCCTTTTTACGACGCGCCATTAAATCATCAAACTTGGTTTTATTTAATGTAATTTTTTCTTCCTTATCCAGTTTTTCTTTCCATTCTGCGGACTCCAATAGTAATTTGTAAGCCTTATTTTGGGACATACGCTCACGACTTCTTTGGATTAGATTTTCAAGGTTAAATAATTGTACGGGCTTAAAGTCTGTGGTTCCAATTTTATCCCATGGCAACGCATAGTCTTGATAGCGCTCACCAACTTCTGCATAAGAGAAAAAGTCTTTGAATACAATATCCGACGGTACGCCTTTCAATTGATTAGAAGACCCGTCAATCCCATAAAATTTCTGAACTGTCAGTTTCAACGCCCCAAAATCATCCGTTGTATTAAGGAATCTGTTGAGGTCTACCATCACTTGCACAGTACCTTTTCCATAAGACTGTGGCGCTCCAAAAATTACGGCTCTACCATAGGCTTTCATCGCTGCCGCTAAAATTTCCGATGCCGATGCCGAAGTCTCATTTTGCATAATCAATAAAGGACCGTCCCAAATTGGGGCATTGGTTTTATTTCTGTAAGTTTCGGTTTTGCCATTTCCATCCTTTACTTGTACCACAGGACCATTGTTCATAAACAATCCCATAATATCTACCACTTCGGACAAAGCACCACCACCATTATTTCTAATGTCTAAAATCAATCTTTGTGCCCCTTCTTTTTTAAGTTTAATGATTTCTGCTTTAATGTCATCCGACGCATTTCTACCTTTAGAATCGTTAAAGTCTACATTAAACCCTGGCAAATAGATATAACCTACTTTTTCGCCTTTTTCATTATTAATCATCAAACTTCGGGCGAAGGTATCTTCTATCTGCACCTCATCTCGTATTAAAGTGACATCTTTTATCGTACCATCGCGTTTCATTACGGTAAGGACTACAGGCACGCCTTTTTTACCACGGATGTATCTTACAATTTCGTCTACCAGCATGCCACTGGCATTAATGGGTTCCTCTTTTGGCGAAGGTTTTACTTTTAAAATTTTATCCCCAGGGTTAAGCTGCTTAGATTTCCAAGCTGGAGCTCCCACCGTTAAATCCCCAAGGTAGATACTTCCTTTTTTCTCTTGAATCACAGCACCAATCCCAATAAATTTTCCTTTGAATTGGGCGTCAAAATCTTCCTTATTCTTAGGCGAATAATAATTGGTATGAGGGTCGAAGACTTCGGTATAAGCATTCATATACACCGTGAACCAATCCATTTTCTTTCTTTTTTGAAAACGGCGGAACATATTTTTCATTAAATCTTTTACCTCTTGGGTAGCTTCTATTTTCTTTTGTTCTGGCGATGTAATTTTGAGCTGAATGGTATCAGGTAATTTATTAGCGATTAAAGAATCCTTCATTTCTTTACGCCTTTCCTCTCGGCTCTTCATAGTCTCTATTTCTTGTAGAATATTGTATTTAATATACTTTTTCCACTCGTTATAGAGTTCTTTTTTATCGGCAGGGTAGTCTTTAAGTTTAGGTTCTAAAATTAACTCTTCATTTTCTTCTAAGTTAATAGGCTTGCTCAAAATATCTTGGGTAATTTTATCTATATCTGCCACACGGTCGTACAAGCGGTCGATAGTCAGTTTATAAAATGTTAGATCCCCTTGCGTTAGATAGTTATCGAGCTGGTCTTTATGCTTTTCAAACTCCTGAATATCCGACTTCAAAAAATACCTTTTAATAGGATCTATTTTCTCCATATATTTTGCATAAACCTCTCTAGAATAGGCATCATTGATAGGTTTTGGGCTATAATGAAGATAGGATAATGTATTTTTTATACTAATCATAATCGTCTGCATTTTTTCGTCGTCATTCTTTGGCGAATTAAAACAAAAAATCAGCATAGTAAGCGGTATGAAAAGTAACAGTTTAGATAGTTTTAATTTCTTGAACATTAGAATATAATTAGTTAGTTTCAAAAGTAATGATATTTTTTACAAACGACAAATTTAACATTTATTTCTTATCGCTCTATTTTTTTTGACTATTTTTGTACAAATTAAAATTTATGGAACGCCCACTGATACTCGTAACCAATGACGATAGCATCACCGCCCCAGGCATCAGAAACTTAGTTTCTTTTATGAATGACCTTGGCGATGTAGTTGTTGTAGCGCCCAATTCGCCACAATCTGGCAAAGGTCATGCCATCACCATTAATTCTACTTTGACCTATGAAGAAATTTCTATGGACGGTCCTCAAAAGGACTATGCCCTTAGTGGAACGCCCGTAGATTGTGTAAAATTTGCTTTAGATAAAATATTGACCCGCCGCCCTGATATTGTAGTCTCTGGGATTAATCACGGCGCTAATTCTTCTATTAATGTGATTTATTCTGGGACAATGTCTGCCGCCGTAGAAGCAGGTGTAGAGGGTCTAAACGCTATCGGCTTTTCATTATTAGATTTTAGTTGGGACGCCGATTTTTCTCAAGCCAAAGATTATATCCAAACGATTGTGAGAACCACATTAGAAAACCCTTTACCTAAAGGCATGGTACTGAATGTCAATATTCCTAAACTTAAACATCAAGATATAAAAGGGATTAAAGTTTGCAAACAAGCCAATGCCAAATGGGAAGAAAATTTTGATGAGCGTACCAACCCCCATGGCAAAAAATACTATTGGCTAACAGGCTATTTTAATAATATGGACACTTCCCCTGACGCCGATGAAAACGCCCTTGCCGATGGCTACATCACCATAGTCCCCGTAAAATTTGACCTTACCGCCCACGAACATATTAAGACCTTGGGGGATTTGTATAATCAAGCTTAAGAAAACAAAGGCTGGTTTCCATAAGAAATCAGCCTTTTGTCTATTGTGTCAATCTATTTTTTTAAGTGAGCATCCCGCCATCTACATTAAGGACTTGTCCCGTAACATAACTTGATAATTCCGAACCTAAAAAGACGCATGCGTTCGCCACATCTTCTGGCTGTCCACCACGCTTTAAAGGAATGGCTTCCCTCCAGCCTTGTACGGTTTTTTCATCTAAGGCTGCCGTCATTTCTGTTTCTATAAACCCTGGTGCAATAGCATTGCAACGGATATTTCTAGAACCCAACTCTAAAGCAATCGACTTGGTAAATCCAATCACACCAGCTTTTGATGCCGCATAGTTGGCTTGTCCTGCATTACCTTTAATCCCTACCACCGAAGTCATATTGATGATAGAGCCACCTCGGGCTTTCATCATAGGTTTGATGACCGCTTTCGTTAAGTTGAATACCGAATCTAAATTGACTTTAATAATGGTGTCCCAATCTTCTTTAGACATCCTAAGCATTAAATTATCTTTGGTAATCCCTGCATTATTGATAAGGACATCTATTTTTCCAAATTCTTCCAGTACTTCCTCTACCAGTTTTTGGGAGGCTTCAAAATCCGAAGCATCACTTTGGTAGGCTTTGGCTTTGGTTGTTTTATTCAATTCTGTTTCTAAGGCTTTGGCTTTGTCTACGGAACCTGCATAAGTAAAAGCAACCTCTGCACCTTGAGCGGCAAAAGTCTCTGCAATTCCTTTTCCAATACCACGCGTAGCCCCTGTAATGAGTACCACTTTTCCTTCTAATAATTTCATAGTCTATTATTTTTTAGTGTTTCAAAAATAAGGATTTTTTTTCAGTCTTCCGCTGTTGTACTTGTAATAACCTTATTTACCTTGCTTTAGAAAGGCGATTTCCTTTTCTAGATGTGCAATCAAATCATCTTTTGCTTTGATAAGTTGCTCGGTAATTTCCTTATTTTCTTGATAAAAATTTTCAATTCTTTGGGAAAAGGCACTCTCGTTACTATAATTATTTTGTACAAAATGGTTTTTATCCAAGTCTAATAGCTCATCAATTGGCGCTTCTAAAATATTTGAAATTCTAAACAACCGCTCTACGGTTAATTTGGTTTCCCCTGTTTCTATTTTTCTATATGCGGCGGGAGATAGTTCTAGCTCGTGTGCCATATTCTCGTAAGTGTAGCCTTTTTTATTGCGGTATTGTGCTATTTTATCCACAATCTTTTCCATTTCCATAACTAATTTTTTACCAAAAGCATAAAATTCCATACTTATAGTAAAATTAATTTAGTAAAAGTTTTATCTTTCAATCTAGTTTATGTTAATTTTGGTTTCAATAAAAACAAATTACGATGAAAAAATCTCTATTATTAGTTCCCATTGTAACTCTCACACTTAGTTCTTGTAGCTCTTGGGTAAGAATTGGCGACCTAACCGCAGTAAGCAACCGCAATATTGACGATAGTAAAAAATATACACTTATTAGCAGAGATGTAGAAGCGATTGCCAAAGCAGATTCCGATGCTATGGAACAAGCGGTAGATAACTTAACCAGAAAATACCAAGGAGAATTTGTACGCAATGTGAAAATCTATGTAAAAGATGATGGCAAACAAGTAAAAGTAATTGATGATGTGTGGGGACTTCAAAGTGTAGCCACGAATATTACTACAACAGCCAATGCTAATATTGAAATAAAAGTAGGAGATACCGTAGCCTTCCGAGATGGTAGTAAAATTATTGATGGAACTATCATCGGAATCAATGACAACAAACTAATTGTAGAATACGGTAGACGCAAAAAAACGCATTGAACTAAGATTTGACCAAGTAACTAAAACCCTTCAACCTAATAAATAATTTTACTATGAAAAAAATATTTTTATTCTCTCTATTCGCACTACTTTTTATAGCTGTATCATGTAGTCGTAACGAAAGTAGCACAGAAGAATTTTCGAGTAGCAGCTCTGAAACAAGAACAAAAACTTCGGTAAAGATTAATGTGATTGATAAAAACCAGATCCCTCAAAAAGGCATCGTGGTAATGATGTTTAAAAAAGAGGTAAATCCAGAAAAAGATTCAATGCTACCTGATATTGAAATGAAAGCAACTTCTGACGCCAATGGTTTAGCGTATTTCGATTTATCAAAATATCATGTGGATGATAATCAAACCTATTATTTTGCCGCATTTAGAAAAAATAATGAAGATTCCTATACCTTAATTAGTAACCAGCAACCAAGGTTTAAAATTAAAGAACATTCGGTACACACCACAACTATTGTGATAAAAACTAAATAAGACTAACCTTATAATACAATTTAGCTATGATAACCTGTTCTTAAAGGGTAACCACCCCCTAGAGAACGGGTTATTAAGTATTAAATAAGGGGGTATCGACCCGTTATTTAGGGGCTACCGACCCCTTCCGAAGGGGTCAATAGGTATTAAACTAGGGGTAAACCACCCGTTCCGAAGGGGTCGCTTACCCGTTCTAAAGGGGATAGCAAGTACTAACTAAGGGGGTAATACCCCCTATCGAAATGGATGATACCCCCTTTAAAAGAAGATAAGTGGTACTCAACAAATAGTGATATTTCGTATAAAGAGAAAAATATTATCCTAATTTAGACCGCACGCCTTACTTTTAATATCATTAAGGTTTAGAAATGATCAACACAATTTCCCCTTTAATGGTTTTACTTTTTGAAAAAGCGATAAGCTCGTCGATGCTGCCACGCTGGGTTTCTTCAAATTTTTTGGAAATTTCTCTACTCAAACTTACTTGGGTATCCACTCCAAAAAAAGTTTTGATTTGCTCCAAAGTTGTATTGATTTTATGCGGGCTTTCATATAGAACAAGGGTTCTCTTTTCCTCTGCTAATTGTTTGAGCTTGGTTTGTCGCCCTTTTTTAGCAGGGAGAAATCCCACAAACAAGAACTCATGGTTCGGCAACCCCGAAACTACCAAAGCTGGCACAAAAGCCGTAGCCCCTGGTAGGCAAATCATTTCTATATTATTGTCCGCACAGGCTTTAGCCAAAAGATAGCCCGGGTCGGATATCCCTGGTGTTCCCGCATCTGTAATAATGGCGATATTTTGACCCTCTTTTAGATGTTCAACGATTCTATCCGTAGTATGATGCTCATTGTGCAAATGATAAGATTTCAACGGTTTAGAGATTTCATAATGCTTTAGTAAAACGCCAGAAGTTCTGGTATCTTCGCATAAGATATAATCTACTCCCTTTAAAATCCTTACCGCTCTAAAGGTCATATCCTCTAAATTACCAATTGGGGTGGGAACAAAATATAGCGTGCCTGACATTCGGTTTTGTTTTTAGCAAAGATAGAGATTATTTTGGTTAGATTTAAAAGAAAAGCCCAACACATAAGGTTAGGCTTTCTTAGTTTCAATATTACATCGCGCGTCTATGTTTTATTTCGATATGCGAATGCTGATTTTCTGCATAATCTTTATAAGATGTTCTAAAGCCAAGTAACTTCACTTCAATGTCTTCTTCTTTGGCACGGACATTAGCAAAATCTTGTATCAATTCCACTACATCTACCGTAATATAGGAAGTTCCTCGGGCATCAATGGTAACTTTAGAGTTAGGTTTAATGTTTTTAAGCGTTTTTTTAATTGCCGCTTTATTTAAAAATGAAACCTCTTCGGATAGCTTGATGGTTACCTCATCAGCATCGTCTAATTCCTCTCGGCTGTAATAGTAAGCCCGCTTCATATTCCCTTGTAAAATGTAGAATACTGCAATAGCCAAACCAATACCAACGCCCGTGAGCAAATCTGTGGCTACTATAGCGACCACTGTAGCTACGAAAGGAATAAATTGGAATTTACCTTTCTTCCAAAAATGGACAAATTTAGATGGTTTTGCTAATTTATAACCAATCAATAGTAAAACCGCCGCTAAAGTAGCCAATGGAATTTTATTTAATAAAAATGGAATACTCAGCACACTAATGAGTAATAATACCCCATGAATAATTGCCGAAATCTTGGATGTAGCACCAGCATTGGCGTTGGCTGATGAACGCACCACTACGGAAGTCATAGGTAGCCCTCCAATAAATGCGCTTATTAAGTTTCCTATACCTTGAGCTTTAAGCTCTAAATTGGTATCTGTAATTCTTCTATGCTCATCCAAACGGTCGGCAGCTTCTATACAAAGTAAGGTTTCTATAGAAGCCACTATAGCAATAGTTGCCCCAAGAATCCAAACCTGAGAATTTAAAAAACCTGAAAAATCGGGCAATACTACCATCGCAGAAAAATCACTAAGTGATTGTGGAACAGGCAAACTCACTAAATGTTCTGGCTCAATAGCCAAAGCACTACCTGACTGTATAAAAAACTCATTGAGTAAAATCCCCGCTACTACAGCCACTAATGCTCCAGGTAACATTTTTATCTTTTTTAGAACGCCCACTTGTTCCCATGTCAATAGAATAACTAAAGATACTAAAGTAACAATAATGGCCCCCCAATGTATAGATTGCTCTAAATTAGAGAAATAATTCATTATAGAATCCATATTGTACCCTGAACTAAATAGAGTAAGATTTCCCTCATAATCATCATCGTAACCTAAGGCATGAGGAATTTGCTTAAGGAAAATAATGACTCCAATCCCTGCCAACATTCCCTCGATGACATTATTAGGGAAATAATTGGAAATACTCCCTGCCTTTACAAAGCCTAAAATAAGTTGGATAACTCCAGCAATAAGTCCCGCGCAAAGGAATAATTCAAAAGAACCTAAATCGGTAATGGCAGCCAATACAATGGCAGCAAGCCCTGTGGCAGGTCCCGATACCGAGATATGAGAATTACTCATCGAACCAATAACAATACCACCTACAATACCCGCAATAACTCCAGACAAAGGTGGCGCCCCAGAGGCTAAAGCAATACCTAAACAGAGTGGCAATGCTACTAAAAATACGACAAGTCCTGAAGGGAAATTCTCTTTAATCCCTCCTATAAAAGATGTTTTTTTCATTTCTTAATTTAATTTTTTTATACAAAAATGCACAAGTAGTTTTCTATAACATTGTTATAGAGCATTATTATTTTAATCGTTAAAATTGAATACGACAGAACTCATCATTGTTCCGACTGAATACGACAATGATTTTCTATAAATACGAATAAATTAAGAAATAAATTCTGGAGGAGGGGAAATAATATTAAGTACTGGAGACTTATGGAACTGTAGAACAAATACAATAATAGGCTGTTTATTTAATTTTAATTCTAAGAGTTTTAGAAAATCTCTTATGTCCAAAGTCTTTGGTAATGTTTTTTCCGAAAACAAAGTCGGAGCCGAATGGGTTTCTTCTTCTGAAACGGTGAGATTCATGGTAGGGATATCCCAATCCGCCAACTTAGCAATGCTAGGCAATGCCAGAAAGTTGAGAAATATCATTAATACCAATAGACTTCTTAGTTTCATCATAAAGTTTTTAACGGGTGTTCTTTTTTCTCCTCATTACCCAATCGGAGTCGGTAAGGTTGTAGATTTTTTGGATGTCTTTAAGTATTTTCTCAAAGTCGATTTCCAAATCTATCAATTTACCTGTTCTTAGGTCAAATACCCACCCGTGTACGATAGGAAATTCTTCTAAAATGTAGCGTTCTTGCACACAAGCCATTTTAATCACATTGATGCACTGCTCTTGGACATTTAGTTCTACTAAACGATCGTAGCGTTTACCTTCATCTTCAATAGCATCGAGTTCTGCTTGGTGTATTCTATACACATCTCTAATGTTACGCAACCAAGGGTTTAGCAGTCCTAAATCTTGAGCCGTCATCGCTGCCTTCACACCACCACAATTGTAGTGTCCACATACCACAATATGTTTTACTTTAAGATGCTCAACTGCGTACTGGATAACCGCGGTGGAACTCATGTCTAAAGCATTCACAATATTGGCTACATTTCTGTGTACAAAAACCTCACCTGGTTTCACACCCATTAATTCTTCTGCAGTGGCTCTACTGTCGGCACAGCCAATGTAAAGAAATTCTGGCGTTTGAGTTTTGGCGAGATTTTCAAAAAAATTTGCATCTTCTCCGAGTTTACTTTCAACCCACTTCTTGTTGTTCTCGAAAATTAAGTCATACGAATTACTCATAATATATAAAATTTAAAAATTAGTTTCGTCGTGCTTTATAATCTTCGATAAGACAATATTCTCTAATCAAGAATTGCACAAAAGTAATCTTTTATGCTTAAAAAAACGAAATATTAACAAACTTTATGATATGGCATTATTAATATAACCTTCCGTAGCGTAGTCTCTTGGTATAATTTGAGCAGGGTTGCCCATCACCACAGAATGGGCGGGCACATCAGCATTCAGATAAGTATTTGGAGCAATAAGAACATCATCTCCTATGGTAATATTACCGACTATCACCGCATTCGTACCTATCCATACGCCATTACCAATGGTAGGCACGCCTTGTTTTTTACCTCGGTTTTGCTGACCTATTGTAACGCCTTGGGCGATATTGCAATTTTTACCAATCACAGTTTTAGGATTAATGACCACCGCACCCCAATGTCCTAAGTAAAAACCCGCTCCAATTTTAGTTTCTGGGTAAATTTGGTAACCATATTTAATTTGATAATGCCTTAGCACCAACTTCCAAAATACACCTAATATTAGGGTATTTTTATATTGTTGGGCTTTTCTAAAACAGTAAATAAAATGTAGATTAGGACTAAAACACTTCTTCCAAATTTGGAAAAAAGAAAGGTAGCGTCCACATTCTCTGTAAAAATCTTGTTGTATAATGGTCGGCATAGGGATTATATTATAATTCGTCTATAATATCGGTAATTTTCTTCACCGAGTTTTCTAGGTTAAAGGGTGGATGGTAAGTTTTTAGTTTTTCTTGATACGCTTTAAAAGCATCTGGTTCTGTGAGTGCTTTTTTCATTCCATGATAGATACCTTCTTCTGTGTTTTCTACAATTAGCCCTAATTTTCCATCTAGTAACATTTCTTTTACTCCAGAGACATCTGTTGCGATAATGTTTTTCTTTAGTGTAATTGCTTCAAACAATACCGTAGGGAATCCTTCATAGCGGGAACTCAGCACATAATAGTCCGAATTTTTAAAATACGGATAAGGGTTGGGGATAAATCCTAGTATCTCTACGGTATCCTCTACTTCTAATGTAGATTTTAACTGATTGATATTATGAAAATCATAGCCATCACCAATAATTTTAATGTGATGTTTTAAGCCTTCATCCAGTAAGCGTTTATGAACTCGTAGAAGTCTATCAAAGCCTTTTTGAGGAAAAACGGTACCTACTGAAATGAATGTAGGTTCTTTATAAGAATTATTTTTGTCTAAAGGTATTTCACTTTTTGAGAGTATTTCATCTGTGTCTAAAGGATTATAGATTCTTATAATTTTATTTTTTTCGGTTTTATTTTTACATAGGCTTTCAAAGTCTTCTTGGATGTGCTGAGAAATCACCATAATTTTATCATAACCAAAAAACTTCCGAATTTCTTCATCGGTATAATTATGAAATTCTGTTTTTCTTAAATCGTTATGAATCCAAATTATTTTTTTTGAAGATTTAATTGGAGAGTTTAGTATTTCATCCCTAAAACCATGTATCGCAGCAAACTCAACATCATATGATTTGTTCTTTAAAATAAATTTATACAGCAGTTTAGGAAACCTTTTAAGTATCCCTTGGTAGATTACCCTAAATGCTTTCTTAGGAATATCTTGAGGACGATTGGTGGTAATCATTTCCCCTTTATTAAGATATAATATATTGACCCATTCTGGAATGTCCTTTAAATATTTTCCTGAATATAAATTCAATAGTAAATCAATCTCATATTGATTGGGGTCAAGGCTTTTAAGAAATGTAGCCAAAACCTTCTCTGCCCCGCCATGGCGCATAGAACCAATTCTTATGAGTATTTTTTTCTTAGTTTGCAAAGTTGATAGTTTTTAAGTAAGTTATAAACTTTTCATTAAATTTTACTACAGCATTCTGATTTAAATGATTACTATCATAAAAATCTATAGTATCATTTAATTTAATCTCTCCATAAAAATTTTTATATGTCCCAAGTTGGGCTAAAGTACTATCCACTTCTTTATTATTGGTCCTAGCATTATATAATTTCTGAGAAATTGGAGCTTGAACTAAAATATATGGAATATTCCTTTCTTTAATAAATTCAATATTTTCTTTTAATGCATTAATTTGCTTAGGGTTTAACTTCCATTCTTCAACTTTCTCACTTTCCAAAGGATTTTTTCTAAAATCACTTTGGACAAAACCACCTCCTAACACATAATGATTACCGCCTTGGTTGGGGTTCTCATAAAAGCCATCGTTAAGATTAAAAACCTGTCTAAACATACCGTATAATAAGGTGTTATAAGTTGTAATTTTATTAATTTCCAAAGTCATTTTAACAGAATTAATATTAATTTTATTATTACTTAGTAAATCTAATGAAGACTCTACGCCGTCTGAAGTTAGTGTTCCTGCATAAACCTCATAAACAATCATTTTAGGCTGTATCTTATCTAAATACTGATGCAGTAATACTTTTGTATTGATTGGCGTTTGTGCACTAGAGCCTAAATTAAATGAAGTTATTCCATGTTTTGAAAAAACGCGCGTATCAAAGCCTCTGTATGCATGAGAAGAACCTAAAAATAATATATCTGGATTTTTTACCTTTTCCGCATCTCTAACTCTTGAAAAGAGATGTCCATAGCAGCCTACACAATTGCGTACATTTTTAGCCATAAAGTTAGGCATCACAAAACACCATAAAGGAGTAACTATTATATAAAATAATAATATATAGCAAGTAAATAAAATAATATTTTTAATAAAATTTTTCATATTATCTAAAATTGAAAATAAATAAATGGCGTTTCATTTGTTTGCATAAAAAGTATAATGATCATTATTAAAAATGAGTAAAAGCTCCACCTTATGAGTCTGCTTTTTCTAAGCAAAAAATGTTCTAAGGCATAATTATTATCCCTACCAATCCACTCAATTACTAATAAGAAAGCAACTAATATTAAGGTTGCCAAAGCTGCTTTATTTAAGCTGGGAGTACTTAGTAGCGAAGGCTTAAATATTCCTAAAATATAGCTAAATGCCTGTGTAACGCTTTCCGCACGGAAGAAGATCCAAGCCAATACCATGAGAAAAAAAGTTAATAGAATATTTAAGGTATCTCTTAATGAAGGAATCAAACGGTTTAGTGCTACAACTTCTAGATTATTCCTATTTGTTTTTAGAATTATAGATGGCATAATAAACAAAGCATTCAGAAATCCCCAAACTATAAAAGTCCAATTAGCACCATGCCAAAAGCCACTAACTATAAAGATAATAAATGTGTTTCTAATTCTCATCCAATTGCCCCCTCTACTTCCTCCAAGTGGAATATATAAATAATCTCTAAACCAAGTAGAAAGCGAAATATGCCACCTTCTCCAAAATTCTGCTACATCTCTAGAAAAATATGGATAGGCAAAGTTTTTCATTAAATCAAACCCAAATAAACGAGAGCAACCAATTGCTATATCTGAATACCCAGAAAAGTCTCCATATATTTGAAAAGTAAAAAATATAGCCCCTAATAGCAATGTACTCCCTGAGGAAGTATCATAATGAGCGAAAATTTGATTGGCGTAAATAGCACAATTATCCGCAATTACCATTTTCTTAAAAAAGCCCCAAAGCATTTGGCGCAATCCATCTACTGCTAAATTGTAATCGAACTCTCTTTTTTTATAAAACTGCGGTAATAAATGACTCGCACGCTCAATAGGACCTGCTACTAATTGAGGAAAGAAACTCACAAATGCAGAGAACGCTATAAAATCTTTAGTAGGCTGCAATTTCTTTTTGTAAACATCTATCGTGTAGCTCAGGGTTTGAAAAGTATAAAAACTAATTCCAACGGGAAGTAAAATATTTAAAGTATGAATATTAGGTTTATGACCAAAAAAGGTAAATGCGGCAATAAAATTATCGATAAAAAAATTATAATATTTAAAAAATCCTAAAAACCCTAAATTAACAACAATACTTATTGTAATTAATAATTTACGCTTTTTTAAATTATCCTCATCGTCCAACAATCGCCCTAAAGTATAATCCAAAATAGTACTGAACAATATTAAAAATAAAAACCGCCAATCCCACCAACCATAAAAAATATAGCTTACAATAACTACAAAAAGATTCTGTAGTTTAAGATTTTTTCTAAATATAAACCAATATAATATAAATACTATTGGTAAAAATATTGCGAATTCTATGGAGTTGAAAAGCATACTTATTTCATTTTATGATAAACAAAACTTAGTGGCAATATAGCCCAACTTATTACTTTTATTACAGGATGCTTTATATCAGTCATAATTTCTGAAAGTTTATTTCCATTTTTAAATGAATAAAACTGATAACCAATGATATTTCTTAACAATGCCTTTGGATAGCTGAAAAGCTTTGAACCATAAGAGTTTAGAAATGAGATGTGTCCCTCACGAAGTCCAAAAACATTTTTACCTGTCCAACGGGTATTAGAAACAGAATCGTTATCGCCCTCGTCTTTATGATAGACTCTTGTAACTTTATTTATAAATCTAGTTTTTAAGCCTTTAGCATCATAATCATTAAAAATTACACTTTGAGGAATGTAACCTTTGGCTTCATACTTAGAATAATCTTTGTCTTGAAGATATTTTAAATAGTTATCAGAAAAGAAAATTCCAAACTTATCACCTCTCACACGATACTTATATCTCATATCAAGTATGCTGCCATCAAACCCTTTGTTTGGATATGAGTCTCCCACTATTTTGCCTTGCTCATCTACGGATAGTCCCATAATACCTATAAAAGAATTTTTATCTTCTAATTGCTCTGCTTCTTCATATAGTAACTCTAAGGATTTTTCTGGGTAAGAATCATCGGAGTCTACCACCATATGATAAGGCGTTTCTACCATTCTAATTCCTTCCAAAACGGTTAAAAACTTATGCCTATTAGGGTATTGATAATATTCAATTTCAAAAGGATTTTCTTGTTGAAAACTTTGTACCACATCCTTTGTGTTATCCGTAGAACCATCATCTAAAATAATCCATTTAAAGTCTTTAAAAGTTTGTTTTTTTAAAGACTCATAAACACGAGGCAATGTATGGGCTCGATTATATGTTGGGGTTAATATTGTTATTTTTAATGAATTTCCCATAAAAACTATATTTTTAGAACCTGCTCAAATACTTCGGTGACTTGCTCATAAATTTTTCTTTCATCAAATTTTTCATCTGCTTTTTGAGTGCCTTGTTTTATGTTTTCTACAAAATCAGGTTCGGTAAGGAATTTTTTCATTGCCTCAAAAATTTCGTCTTCATCATAGTTTACCAAAACTCCATCTACGCCATCATCTATCATTTCGGGAATACCTCCTACATTGGTAGATATAATAGGTTTGTGCAATCCCATTACTTCGCCTATGGTTAAAGGATAACTCTCTGAACGAGAGGGCAAAACAAAATAATCTGATGCCTGTATATAAGGCCAAGGATTTTTCTGACTATCTAATAGGAGAAATGTCTTCTCAATTCCTAATTCTTTGCACTGATTTTGTAAATTCTGCATTTCATTTCCCCCACCAATTACTGCTATAGAATGTATTAGCCCTTCGTCTAAAAGTCTTTTATGAACTTTTGCCAAAGTACTGTATCCTTTTCTGCTATGGAGTCTTCCCATTGAGGAAAAAACAGGCTTGGTATCATAATTTATAGGGAAAGCGTTTGCTTTTTCTCGGGCTTCGGAAAGTTTTATGACATTGTAAATCACGGAACTATTAGGGTAACTTACGCCGTATAAATCTTCTATAACTTGTCTGGTTTGTTTCGCTCCAAAAATCATCCAATCGAAGCGTTTCATTAGTTCTATCCGCTTTTGGACACGAGCCTTGTCTTTATCATAACTGACATCGGTATGAAACCAACCAACTTTTTTAGATTTTTTATTTGGTGAGCTTAGTACCATTTCAAACTCGGCGTACCCTGGTGAAACTTCAATATCGTATTGGTCTTTAACCTTAAAAGCATATAATATAGACGGAAATTTATCGTAAAATTCCAATTTTAATCTTCTAATTCCTAATTGAATTTTTTGTAAAATAGGATTAGATGACATCTGCTCTCTCCCTTTAGCAATAACAATTAGTTTAATATCTTTAGGGATTTCACTAGTCAATTCTCCTTGAAAAAGATTGAGCATCAAGGTAATATCAAATTTATCTTTTGGTAAATTTCTAAGTAAATCTAATACAACTCTCGGCACGCCGCCCATTTCTAATGAACGAAGCCGAAAAAGTATTTTTATTTTTTTGTTACTCGACATTGCATCCTAAATTTCTATATTGATTTTTAAACTGTTCTACCCAGTTTCTAAATTCTTTTTTATCTATTTTATCATCAAAGAAGGATTCGAAATATTCTATTGAAAAATCATTAGGGTAGTTTTGCATACTATCCAGCTTATCATTATACCAGGCTTCATTCATTAGATAATTAAAATAATTAACATCGAAATTATAGCCGTATTCGTGATAAGAATTAGTTGCCGAACTCTGAAAAGTAGTTTTCATCGCCTCTTGATTTAGTCTTGCAACAAAGTTAGGGTTTTTTCTACGCTTATGATAATATGCAGCGGCGTTTCTTAGTTGTTGTTTTTCATCTACTTTACCTTTGGCATCTTTCCATACTTCTAACCAATAGTCTTTTTTCCAAAATCCCATTAAAATAGAGTTGAGCACCCAATATTTTCTTTTGGTATAATTATCAAAGATACCTAACTTATATGCTATAGAAAAAAACTTATACTTATTATAAAAGAACAAATCCATTAGCCATTTTGAACCCGTGAAGAGGGTCTTGGGAATATTATTTTCAAGCTGCTGATCTATATTATTTATATGTATATATTGATCATCTTGTGTATTATGTAGCCAACCCACTTTAAGTAAAGATATGTTATGCTTTTTAGCCTTTTCTTGCAAAACATCAATATTAATTGGTTTCGTAAACCAAACGTCATCCTCTGTTATAATACAGTATTCTGAACCATTCTTTACAGCATTGAACCACAAATCCGTAGGAATAGTAAAACCGTCTATTGGCTTACCTGATAAAATATTCTCTTCTACCGATTTTATTTTTTCATCATATCTTTTTGATGTTTTAATACATATTGTTGGGTATTTTTGTTGTATTTTTTTAAGATATTTTTCAGGCGTACCATCATCTAGAACTACAATATTGTAGTCTCCATCTAACATTTTTAAAACGGAGCTAATGCATCTATCTAAATAATAGGGACGATTATAGGATTTTATGAAAATGTCCATCTAATTTTTTTAAAAATTATTTTTAATTTTCTTTTAATACTAAGTTTTTTAAATTCATCATTAATTAATAAACTTTTTATATCCATTTGGATAAAATGATATAAAAAATAATTCTCACTCTGAATCAATAAGCTTTTAGAAACATTTTCTGTATCATTAAAATGCTTTGCAAGAGAATAGTACAATTTAGATAATTTTTTATAGTTCCTTTTTTTACCATTCCAAACCCCCACATTCATTCTATATACTCCCATTTTTTCATTTAAACATTTTATTTTTCCATATTTAGAAATATTTAGAAATAAAAACAAATCGCCTAAAGGTGATTTAAGCATCCATTCTGGAAATTCAATAGGTATATTTCTAAAAAACGAACTTAGTGTCGGAATGAAATTTTTCTTTGTAAGATCAATAATATCGAAAGAATTATTCGTATCTATTTTATCTATAAAAGTAGTCTCAATAATATCATCTCCTAATTGTCCTTTGAAATTGTGACAGCATATAGCATATTCTGGATTTGCCTCCATAAAATCATATTGCTTTTGGAGTTTATATTCATCAATCCAATAATCATCCCCATCAAAATAAGCAATATATTTTCCTTTAGCTTGCTGTAATGCCCAGATAAAATTTCCCATCATACCTTTATTTTCCTCATGTTTAGTATATCTAACATGGATATGATCAGGAGATTTAGTTATCATATTCCTTACAACCTCATCTGTATTGTCTGGAGAATTATCATTAGCTATAATAAATTCTATAGGGAAATTTGTTTTCTGAATAAAAACCCCTTCAATGGCCTTAGATATATATTTTTCATGACCATATGTTATCATTACCACACTTACAGGAGCCACAGCATAATTCATAGGTTCTAAATATTTTATCAATAAATCCTAATATAGTCTCTTTTTAAATACAGCTGGTACACCAGCAACCAATGTATTCGCTTGAACCTGCCGCAATGACAGAATTATCTCCAATCTCAATACCAGGAAGTATCACAGAGCCCGTTCCTATAAAAACATTTTCACCGATATGGCATCTACCAGAGATACTAACATTTGGACATACTTCTACAAAATCTTTTATAACTGTATCATGTCCGATTGTACATCCCAAATTAATTAAAGTTCCTTTCCCTATTTTAACACTATTTGTAATTATACATCCAGAAGTAACCGTTACTCCTTCTTCAATGTGATTATCAAAACTTCCAACATCTGCATTGCTACTTATAAGAGAAACCATATTCCCGCCCAAAGTAATAAATTTTTCATACATCTTTTTTCTTAGAAAAGGATTTCCTATTCCTATAATAAAATTAAAATTTTCGCCTAATACATCTTTTACCGACTTCTCGTTTTTTAAAATTCTGAACTGATCAAATAAATAGTCTCCGATTTCCAAATTTATATCGTCATAAAAGTAAATATCTCTACTATATTCATTCTTATGATATATTTCTAACAATTCTTTTGCTAGCCCCTTCGCTCCTATAATTAACATGATTTTCTAATAATTTTGGTTATAATTTCTATATCTTGCAAGTCTATATCCGTTGATAAAGGTAAACATAGTATTCTTTTACAAATATCCTCTGAAACTGGCATTCTACTAGATGCTACATAATTTAATGTATTTAGACTCGGATAAAAATACCTTCTTGGAAAAATATTTTTATTATTCAAAGATTTTTGTACTGTCAATAAAATCTCCTCCGTTTCAAATATTACAGGAAAATAATGGTAATTCCATTCCGTTTCACTCCTAATTTTCAATAATTTAATATTTATATCTTTTAATAATTCTGTATAGAGTTCAACTGCTTTTTTTCTACTAGATAATATTTCTTCGAGATGATTAAATACTGCTAGTCCCATAGCAGCTTGTAACTCACTCATTTTTGCATTAATCCCCACTCCATCAAAAGTGACCGGTGTTTCATGTCCAAAATTATGCATTTTAAACAAACGTTGAGCTACCACTTCGTTGTTTGCTATCATACATCCTCCCTCTCCACAATGAAAAATTTTTGTTGCATGAAAACTACATGTACTTACATCACCATAGCTTAGCAGACTTCGTCCTTTGTAGTTGACTGCAAACGCATGTGCTGCATCATATATTACTTTTAGATTATGCTTTTTAGCAATTTTATCTATTGCTTCTACATCACATGGGTTACCAAATACATGTGTAGTTAATATTGCTGATGTTTTTGGTGTTATAGCCTTTTCTATTTTTTTTGGGTCTATAGTCAGATAGTCAGACTCAATATCTACAAATATCGGTTTACAGCCCTCCCAAACAATTGATGATGTAGTGGCAACATAACTAAATGGCGTCGTTATGACTTCTCCTTCTAAGCCCAATGCTTTTATTGCAATTTGTAAAGGAAGTGTTCCATTGGCTGTTAATATCAAGTTATTAATATCAAGATATTGTTTTAACTCTTTTTCAAGTTTTAAAACTAAATGCCCCCGATTAGTAAGCCAAACCCTATCATAAGCTTCTTGCAGATTTGCAATGTACTCTTCTATGGGAGGTAAATATGTTTTAGTTACATTTAACATTATGACGATTATTTATATCTAAAAGTTCTTGTTTGTTGATAATAATACTATTCGCTGGTACATCTTTATAGATAATACATCCCGCACCAATGATAGAATTATCCCCTATAGTTACACCCTTCAAAATAATACAATTAGTCCAGTCCACACATTATTTCCTATTTTTACAGGGGCTGTATTAAATTCGGTTTTAGAGATATTAAAAGGCTGTTTTATATACTTATGATTATGGTCAAAAATCTTTAGTCCCTCTCCTAAAATGCAATTTTTTCCAATAGATATTTTTTCCAAACAAGAAATAGTAGCCCGAGTTATGTATGTGTCTTCACCTACAATAAATTCAGCATTTTTTTTTATTGTTATAAAATTATTTTGATTTATACAGACTCCTTTTGCTATACTGATTCTTGAGTGGGGATAAATATCTAAAATATTTCCATTTCCTAACCTAAATGAGGAATGGATTTGAGTATCTTTGTGCTGAAAAATTTTTTTTTTATTTTCCTCTTTTTCAGCATATTTTAAAATTTTATAAAAATAATTTAAAAGTTTAAGCATAATATTTTTCATTAGAATTGACTATAATCTGGAGCAAAGATATTAAATTATAATGGACTAGCAGTACTGCCTTAAATAAAAGAGGTTTTAGAACCTATAAAATTATTATTTATAAAAAAATATTGAATTAATACACATCTAATATTAAAAATACCTAGGAATCTTTATGCATTTCAATAAAGCTTTGTGTCCATTTCTTCCACTGATCTGCAAATTTCTGGTTTTCATTCTCAATTAAAACTTTATAGATGTAGTCAATAGAGAAATCGTTTGGATAGTTTTCAAAGCTATCAAATAGATCTTTATACCATAATTCATTAAGAATATGATTAAATTTTACCATATCAAAATTTTCATCAATATTAAAGGCATTAAACGATGCTGAACTTCTATATGAAGTTACCATTGCACGAGTATTAAGTAAAGTATACTTATATTTTGCCTCATTTCTTTTTTTAGAATAATTTAAATCCCAATCTACAGCATTGGACAACTGTAAGTCTTCAACTACTCTTTTATATTGATCTTTCCATAAAAACTTTAAATAATCTTTTTTATACATTCCCATTGGGATATCATACATCGTCCACAATTGCTTTCTCCAACCTTCTGGTAATAAGTGTAACTTTTCCAAGATATCTTTTAACCCAAAACTATTTCTTAGCAAAAGTTTGTAAAATTTAGATGATTTAATAATATATTTAGGGCTATGATATGATATTTTATCCGTCAGTTTTTGATTTTTGATATACTTTGTATCTTTATTAAGAATCCGTCCAAGCTTTAACAAATGAATATTGTATTTATTCATTTCTTGAGTATAAAATCCCATATCAAAATCATCAATAAGCCAAACATCATCCTCTGTAAGAATCAAAATGTCGGATGCCTTTGCAACCGCATTATACCATAAATCGGTTGGTATCCTTATATCATAGTAATTTTCTTCTCCTTTTAAATGCCTAGTAATTTTATCAATCTTTTCCGTTCTATATCGTGAGTATTCAAAAGAAACTTTAGGGTATTTTGCTTTAATCTTATCTAAATATTTATCGGGCGTACCATCATCTAATATTATAATTTCTATATTATCTATATCAGTCACTCTAGTATAAATACTTTTTAAGCATCTATCCAGCAAGTAAGGGCGATAAAAACTCTTTATTAGAATAGTCATATTATTTTCTTTTACCAATTAAATCATCAAATAATCCTTCCCATTTTTTCATAATATTAGACATTTCGTATCGTTTTGAAACTCTAAGCGCTTCTTCTGACATTTCTTTTCTCAATGTTTCATTTTCCATTAATATCATTAACTTTTCTGCAAACATTTCTATATTATATGGTTCTACTAAACCATCCTTCAGCAGATTGTTTCCCAACAACTGCTTAGGTCCATTTTTGCAAGCAAAGGCTACAGGAACTAAGCCAGAGGCTATAGATTCTATAAGAACCAAAGGAAATCCTTCAAACCTTGAACTCAATGCAAAGATAGAATATTGTGCATAAACTTCATTAATAGCCTTACTTGGTGGATGGATCGTAATACTTTTTTCTAAGTCCAACTTTCTAGTTTGGTTGCGTAATTCATCTTCTAACTCGCCATGACCATAAATATCCAATTGCCAATCTGGAAATTTTTCACTTACAATCGCCCATGCATCAATCAAATAATTTAATCCTTTTTGATATGTGAATCGCCCTACTGATAGTACTTTTTTAACTCTATAATCAGCTGCTATAGGCTTAATAGTTATAGGATTAGGAATATTGGTCACATTTTTAAAATACTTACTCCACTCTTTTTCATCTTCCTCGGTAAGTACTACTATTTTATCAAATTTATTCAATGTTCTTTGGAATAATTTTGTTAAAATTTTTGCTTTAAGATTTTTTAGAGACCATGGAGCTTTTAATATTTTACTAAACGGTGTTATATCAAAGTGAAAGTGATATTCCATTATTTTTTTACTTCCATCTTTTATAAGAGGTAAAAATTTATGCTCTGCTCCAAAATACATTGAAATTGCAATATCCGTAGGGTTATGATGGAGATAGTCTTCTACTTTTTGACGATATGTGGTCATAAAGCTTTTATACAGCCTTTTTTTCTCTGCGGGAGGTAAGCCTTTTAGTTCTCGTGTAGGGTCTGGAATATTGAGATGTATAATATTTATCTTATCACTGAATTTAAAAAATACAGGATCATCGTATTGCCTATATGTAATAATGGTTACCTGGTAGCCTAAAACCTCTGCTAAATAGTTTGCTTTGACATTTAGCATACGCTCCGTACCTGCAGCATCTTTTAGACTTGGAAAAAAGTAAACAATATTCATTTTATCTATAATTTTTTAAAATAGGTAATAATCTCTTATCTCTCAAAACATGTTTATGATATTTTAGGATAATCGGATGAAAAATTTGTCCCAATAGATAAAAATATGGGATCGGATAGTGTTTATCTTCATATCCTAAAGATTCATTTTCACTATTGGAAGATAGCAGAATATCGTAACATTCGTCCATTCTTGAGTGTAACTCTCTATACCACTCTGTAGTAATAGGTGAATATGGTTTACAAATATAAGAACAATTGCCTATCAATAATGGTGTGTATTTTACCAAATCCTTATATAATTGCTGTTGTCCTTTCTTAGTTTCTAAATCTGCGGGCTGTAAAAAATTTGCCTCAAGTGGAGCAATACCTCCATAAAGAAGTTCTGGATAACCTAATATATATTTATTTTTATTAGAGTTAATTTTTTTAAACGCTGACTTCCAAGACTTTTCAAAAGGCTTAATATCGGCATAGCCTCCTCCATAATGATGCATAAAATAACAACGCAAATAATCCGCACGATGAACTAAACTTAATAATTCATACCCTTTATGCAGAGGGGTATCGCTTTTAATATAATCAGGTAAGTTTTTAGGTGTAATGAGTTTTACGGGAATACCTGCATTTTTTTCTAATGCTTCTAATCCTTTTTTCCTGTTTTCTGTTAAGGGATTATTCCCTGTCCAAAAACAATAAATAACCTCTGGTGCTGGCTTTTCCTTATACTCAGAAACTGGTGTATTTACCAAAAAACTATGGGGATATTTTTCTTTTTTAAAAGTATAGTTATATCTCCCTTGTTTTATATTTAGTAGGTTTTGGTATGTATTGGGAAATAGTTTTTTTAATTTTAAAGCTATGGTGTTAAGCATTTTTAAATTTTTTAATTAAAATATAAAATTATTTATCTCTCCAAACAAAAGAAGTATACCTAAAAATAAAATATGGTAGAGCGTCATAGTACCTTACCAGCTTGGTTTTAGAAAACACTTTATAATCGGGAGTATTCTTTATAAAAGAATGCCACTCTTTTAATTCTCTTTTAGCATCCGAAAAGTTTAAATGTACAAGAATTCTATAATACATTTGAAAAAATACATCTATAGAAGAAAGAATATATTTCTTTTTACTTTCAGACATTTGCTCTTTATGTAAAAGATATTTTTCATATAAATATTTAATTACAGTTTCAACCCCTTTTCGGTTTTTTCTTATAGTAGCGGGAGCTACTGTCTGACCATCTCTACCTATTAAATACCTATACAAAGGAACATTGATATAGTACAAATCTTTAGCAAAAAGAAGTGGTAATAACGCAAATAATGTGTCTGTATAGAAAATCTTTTCAGGAAAATCTATTTTTGCTTTTCTTATAACTTCCGTTTTGTAAGCCAGCCTATGCATCACAAAAGTACTGCTATCTAAATTAGCAATTTCTTGGTCTAAATCATATTTTTTATTAGGCTGCACCTCCGATAAACTTAATAACTCGGAGCGATTCTCAAAAATATATTCTTTCACATAATCCGTTACCACTACATCCGTATCTAATTGGGTTAATTGACTAACAAAAGCTTCAAAGGCTGCATTATCATACCAATCATCTGAGTCTAATACCTTACAATATTTTCCTGTAGCTTCTTTAATACCTCTACTTAACACCGAACCATAACCGCCATTTTCTTTGCTAATGACCCTATATGTTTGTGGGTATTTTTGCTCATATTCTTTTGCGATAGAGATAGCATTATCAGGACTTCCATCTATAATCAATAGAACATCTAAACGAGTCATCAGTTCTTCTTTAATGATAAGTGAGTCCAAACATTTTGGCAAATATTCTTCTGTATTATATATCGGAACTATAAGGGTTAATATTTTTTTCATCAATAAATTGTATTTATTTTTTTAGTTTATTAATTTAGGATTTGTTATTTCTATAAAAGGAGCTATACCAAATATATATTTATACCAATTAACGAAACTATATTTTTCTACTATATCTTGATCAATATCAATATATGGTTTTTCCATAAACTCTTCAATACCCTCTAAATTTTCAAAATCTGTAATAAATATATTATTGGGGTGGTAAAAATCATAACCTTTGACTGATTGATTATTTGTAATTAGTTTCTTTTTATAATATAATGCCTCAAAGAATCGAAAAGAAAGCCCATTATGATATTCAAATTTAATATCTAATATACACATTGACTTTTTTAATAAATTAATATTTTCATGATATGACAAGCTACGATGAGTAAACTTAATATACCCTAAGTCTTTTTCTGCTCTATACTTTGGTATTTTAAATATTATTTTTATATTATAATACTTTAATTTTTCGGATAAATTCTCTGCGTATTTGATCCGTGTACTTGTTCCCGTTCCAATATAAAACAAATCATATTCATTTATAAGATTATCTATATTTTTATCATTAAAATAGCAATTGGTTAAAAAAAGTGAATCTTCTCCAAACTCTTTCAAATCAGTGATGTCAAAAAAGAAAATTTTATCAAAAATATTTTTATAGCGTAGAATACCACTAGAAACTTTCCATCCATCATATTGATATGCAACTAATTTTGTAGAAAGTTTTCTTAATAATTTGATGTTTTTTTTCGAATAGTAGTCTGCTCTAAATATTAGAGCATAATCAATCTTTGTATTAATATTTTTTAATCTACGATAGATTACTTGGTTTAACTTTTTAAAATAATCTTTTGTATAAAAGTCTTTATCATTCAAAAAAATACGATGAAAAATATTTAAGAATTTAGTTTTTAAATTTTTTTTGTATACAAATGGATCTTTAAGAAGTGAGTAAACTTCAAATCCTTCTTTTTCAAAAGACTCGGTATAAATATTATTAAGTCCAGATTCATTCAATATAATTAGCTTTTTTTTCATTAAATAAAAAATATTAAATTAATCTTCATTTAATTGCTTCTACCACTTCCAATGCTTTTGCTACCACTTGGTGCATATCATAATATTTATACTCTGCTAACCTACCTCCAAAAATAATATTTTCATACTGGTCTGCTAACGATTTATACTGATGATATAATGCTTGGTTTTTTTCATCATTAATAGGATAATAGGCTTCTTGTCCCTCTGTCATATCCTGTGGATATTCCCTAGTAATAATTGTTTTAGGCTGCGTACCAAATTCAAAATGTTTATGCTCTATAATCCTTGTAAAAGGAATATCACGCTCTGTATAATTTACTACAGCATTACCTTGATAATTGGGTTCGTCTAAAACTTCGGTTTCAAACCTTAAACTTCGATAATCCAATGCTCCAAACTGGAAACCAAAAAACTCATCTATCTTACCAGTATATACAATAGTTTTTGCGATAGCATCCCAGTTTTCTTTATCATCAAAATAATCTGTATTAAGCCTTACTTCAATGCCTTCTAGCACTTTTTCTATTAGTAAAGTATATCCACCTTTGGGAATTCCTTGATAGGTATCATTAAAATAATTATTATCAAAAGTAAATCTAAATGGTAGTCTTCTAATAATAAATGCTGGAATTTCAGTTGCCGGTCTCCCCCATTGTTTTTCTGTATATCCTTTTATCAATTTTTCATAAATATCTTTACCACCTAAAACTAAAGCTTGTTCTTCCAAATTTTTAGGCTCTACAATATGTTTATATTCAGCCCTTTGTTCTTCAATTTTAGTTTTAGCTTCTTCTGGTGTTTTTACTCCCCAAAGTTGATAGAAAGTATTCATATTGAAGGGTAGATTATATAAATCCCCTTTATAATTTGCAATAGGAGAATTGGTATAACGGTTAAACTCCACAAAAGAATTAACATAATCCCACACTTCTTTGTTACTCGTATGGAAAATGTGTGCTCCATATTTATGAACATTTATGCCCTCTACATTCTCTGTGTAAACATTCCCAGCAATATGGTCACGACGCTCTATAACAAGACATTTTTTGCCTTTTTTTGTCATCTCATAGGCAAATACTGCCCCGAATAAACCGCTTCCAACTATTAAGTAGTCGTATTTTTTTTCCATTATTTTAGTGTATTATACTTCCTGTAATTCAACCATTTTTCTAAATCTGTCCGATTTATTTACTAAATCTTCAAAATTACCTGAGGATATAATTTCTCCTTCCTCTAACAAGTATACCGTATCCACATTTTTAATCGTTGATAATCTATGTGCTATAATAATCATTGAAAACTTGCCATGTAACATATCTATATTATCTTTTATATAGCGTTCAGTTTCGGAATCAAGAGCTGAAGTTGCCTCATCCATAACTAATAATTCCACATCTTTATACAACTCTCTCGCAATAGAAATCCTTTGCTTTTGCCCTCCTGAAATCAATATTCCATTGTTCCCTAAACGCGTATCTTCTAAATTTTCTAAATCTAAAACAAATTTTTTCATTGATACTTGCTCTATCGTTTTCCAAAATTTAGCTATATTTTCTTCTGTTTTCTCCGCCCAAAGGGTAACATTATTAAAAATGGTATCATCAAAAATAACAGGTTCTTGCGTTATATAGCCTACATTAGCTCTAAAAGATGATAGATCACTATGGTAAATCGACTTATCTCCTACTAAAACCTGACCGTTATTTGGAGTTAATAACCCACACAGTACATTTGCCAATGTAGTTTTACCCGCTCCACTTTCTCCAACGAAAGCAACAGAAGTTTTTGCCGGTATGCTAATATTAATACCTTTCAATACTTTTTGGTTTCCAAAACTTACCGTAATATTTTTTCCTTCTATTTTTTCTATACTATTTATAAAATCATTATACTTTGGCTCTTCAAATTTTTTAAAATCAGATAACATATGCTCTATACTTTCTAAGCTAGCAGAGAATCCAACGAAACTATTCCAAGAGTTTTGCATAGAAACCAAATGAGCCAAAGCTCTATAAAATAAAAGTAAACTCACTAAAATAGATCCAAAATTACCTCCTAAGACATTAACTTGAAGTAAAATCACAGCTGCAATTACTATAATAATCATAGGCTCTCTCAAACTTTCACCAATGGCTCCAATTTTACCCATATTAAAATCAATATCTTCTGAAACCCAAATATTATTTCTTAATTTTCGTTCATAAGTTTTAAATGCATTGGTCGCCTTTAAATATTTAAAATGATTAATCGCCTGAATTAAATTTCCATTAAAATCATGTCCTACTAAACTTCGGCTTCTAGAATATTCTTTTGTTTTCTTGTTGATATATTTATAGAAAACATTTGTTAAAAAACCTCCTATACCCACCATTATAGCAAACTGCCAGTTCGATATAAAAGCCAAGATTATATAAGTAAGCAACATTACAATATGCTGAATAGACATAAAATATGACACCATAGCACCTACTAGCCTAGATGTTTCGTTAATCATATTATTCTGAATTCTACCCGCATCTAAATGTGTGAAGCCTTCATAAGAAATATCAGAGAGTCCATGTAATAAATTAACCCTTATCTTACGCATTGCCACTAATCTTATTTTTGTAAAATAGATAGTTCTTATGTAAAAAAAGATCCCTTTTAGTACAAACAAAGAAATCATAATGATCAATGCGGTAGATAAATTGAGCACAATTCCATTCTTTTCAAAAAAATCTACAAGTATTTTTAGTTTTCCTAGAGAATCATTATTGGTTTCACTGCCTGTGGCAATACTCAATAAAGGAACGAACATTGCAAGGCCCAATCCATCCATTAGCCCTACCAAAAAATTGAGGATGATATATCCGTAGATATGCCACCCTACAATGTTTTTAAAATAGTTAAAGAACCCTAAGGTCGATATTTGTTTACTCTTTTCAGACATTGTTTATTGTATTACTTCAATTGTTTTATGTTCTACTAAAGCCTTATACATGGCGTAAATCATCGCATTCCAAAATGGAAAAGTCAGTAAATAACCTATTCCAAACAATAGAACCCCAGCATAGCTGAATAAACCCGCCACAATAACGCATACAAAAAAGGTTAAAAAATGAGATTTTAATACTGAAAAATTAAGTTTTAAACTTTCTATAATATTGGTGTTTTGAAAATACATTATCGGAGTAATCAGCAAGGTAACCAATATCCAAATCAAAGGCAATACCATCGGTATATTATTAGTAAATGAATAAATCATTCCCCAAAATAATGCATAGCCAAAGAACTTAAAAAAATAACTACCCTGAAACCCTGCAAATAAATCCGAAACATTGTAACCTAACCCTTGATCAATTTTTTGATAAATTTTATAAAATCCTATATTCAGCGGAAATAATAGTGCCTTAACGATCACTATACACAATGCGAAATATTGCATTTCTTTTTTCTGTGCCAGTTCTTCGGATAGTTTAGCTATTGCTTTCAAATCCCCCAAATCCATATTTCGGAACTTTTCCATATCATCCATCAGACCAAAATATTGAAATAGTGCCATGGCAAACACCATAAATAGCCCAAAGTATATCACCGAAAACAGCACTTGAACGCCTAAAGTCTTTTTCCAATAGCCAAATGCCGACTCCATTATTGCACTGATACTTTGAGAATTATCAATCTCTGGTATATCATTCATAAAATTTATTTTGCACAAAAATACACATTATTTATTTTTGTTCTATGTTTTTATACAAAAAATCTCAATTTTATTTAATGGATTGCTTATCTCAACAGGGTAAGCCTTTCTTTTTTATCATTGATTTTTTAATGACAACCATCGAAGTTTATACTAAAGAAGACCTTTCTAAAAGTCCGCTAAAAATTGAGTTTAGAAACTTTAGTCATCATCATAGCAGAAACACTACTCTTCCTCAAAACATCATATGGAAACCTGATTTTGAGTCGATTGAATCTTATGCCAAAGGGTTTCATCAAGTGCAAGAACATCTAAAACAAGGTAATTCTTATCTCACCAATTACACCCGAAAAACAAAAGTCAAAACCAACCTAACTTTAGAACAAATTTTCGACTATACCCAAGCCAAATACAAAATTCTACATCCAGAGCAGTCTTGGGTATGTTTTTCGCCAGAAACCTTTGTGGAAATCAATCAGCAAACCATTACCACACACCCAATGAAAGGGACGATAGATGCTGAAATCCCCAACGCCATAGAAGTTTTAAAGGAAAATCAAAAGGAAAAAGCAGAGCATTATACTGTGGTTGATTTGCTAAGAAATGACCTAAGCCAAATTGCCGATGAGGTTCAAGTAAAAGCATTCCAAAGGATAGACTATCTACAAACCAAACAGCGTAATCTCTACGCAATGAGCTCCGAAATCGAAGGAAAAATTAAACCAGAATATCAAAATAAAATAGGAAGTTTAATGCAAAAGCTATTGCCTGCGGGCTCGATTTTAGGTGCGCCGAAATCCAAAACTTTAGAAATTGTATTAGAGTCGGAAGGCTATGAACGCGGATTTTATACGGGCGTTGCGGGTTGGTTTGATGGAAAAAATTTAGATTCTTGCGTACTGATTCGGTTTATAGAGCAAAACCAAAATGGATTGTATTTTAAAAGTGGCGGTGGCATTACACACCAGAGTAAATTAGAAGACGAATATCAAGAAATGAAACACAAAATCTATGTCCCAATTTATTGAAAGCATCCAGTGTTTAAATGGTAAAATCCAACTTTTAGACTACCATCAGCAGCGTGTAGAAAGAACTTTTAGCCATTTTAATCTCACGCGTAAAATAAATTTAGAATCACTCATTAAGTATTCAGAATTACCTCCTAATGGTTGTTTTAAAATCAGAATAGTTTATAACTTTGAAGGACAATACAATATAGAAATCCAACCTTATAAAAGGACTTATCACCAAAGCTTTGAATTAATAGAAGCCGATATAGATTATCCCTTTAAGTATGAAAATCGAGAAGTTTTTCATCAGTTGAAATGCCAATCTTCAGCAGAAGAAATCATCATTACCCAAAAGGGTTACATTACCGATACTTCTTATAGCAACCTTATTTTTTTTAAAGAAAAAGAAAATGAATGGTTTACCCCCAAGTCTTTTCTTTTAAATGGCGTTCAAAGACAACACCAAATCCATCAACACCAAATAAAAATTGTAGATATTCATCAACAGGATTTAAAAAATTACACCCATTTTAAACTTATCAATGCGATGAACGATTTAGAAACTTCGTACACCTATCCCATTGAAAGTATCATTAATTTACTTAAGTTTTAAAAACTTAAAATAATCTTTTAGTACATCGGCATTAGGGGCGGTTTTAGTTGATATTTCTAAGATTTTTGGACGGTCTTCTGGCGAAAAGAAATGAGGCAAACTACGCTCTAGCGTCACCAAATCATCAACCTTGAAATAAGAAAATCCAAAATGCTTTGCTAAAAGTTCGGCATCTTTTCGATGCGTTGTGGCGATAAATTCTTCTAAAGCATTCGTGGTATCAGGACCTGGAATAATTCTGAAAATATTACCTTCGCCATTATTAATCAATACAATTCTGGTATAAGGCGGAATATACGGATTCCAAAGTCCATTAATATCATAGAAAAAACTAATATCCCCCGTAACCAGTAAGGTGGGGTTTTGGTCTGCCATAGCAAAACCCATCGCCGTTGAGGTACTTCCATCAATACCACTCGTCCCGCGGTTACAATAGATAGGATTATCTTGTTTAAAATCAAATAATTGCGCATACCTAATGGTAGAGCTATTCGATAGCTGAATATTATAATGTTCTGGCACACTTTGGCTTAGTAATTCAAATACTTTAAAATCCGAATAGGGCGCTTGTAGAGAAAATTCTTGATGCCTAGCATCCAACTTAGTTCTAAGGCTATCCCAAAGGTTATAATATGGACTAGGCTCTAGGTTAATTTTATCCATTAATGCCGATAAAACTACTTCTGGCTTGGCTTTTATCTTTCTATTTAATGAAAAGTAAGTGTCGGGATGCCAATGTTCATCAATATGCCAATGGTTTTTTATCGGGGTGGCTCTTAGAAATTGCTTAACCTTTTTAGACACTACATTTTGACCTATCGTAATGAGTAAATCTGGAGCATAATGGCTCAGTTCTTCACCTCCAAAATTAAAAATATAGCGGTCGATATGGTTAAAAAATTTATCGTTGTGCAGATTAGAATTGACTTCTGTAAGAACCACTACCGAGTGATTTTTTGCCAATTGATCGAGGTAGGTTTCTAATTCCTTATTAGGGGCAAGCGTTCCCATAAGTACCATAATTTTTTTAGAAGTATTCCACTCGGCAACCATTGTGGCATCTAGTTCATACTGAGAAGAACTAGGCTTATATTTGTCTACTTTTGTAAATACAGGCAACTCAGAAATCAATTGATATAAAGGTTCTTCCAACGGGATATTAATATGGACTGGACCTTGCTTTTCAAAACAAGTTTCAATGGCGACTTTTACGGTATTAAAATTATACTCATCGGCATCAGGTTGGCTGTCCTCTAGCAATTGAAAACTACCATAGGCATGTTGCTCATAGAGTTTATGTTGTCTTATGGTTTGCCCATCAAAAATATCGGTATAGTCCGAAGGTCGGTCAGCAGTCAATAACAACAATGGAGTATTCTGATAAAACGCTTCTACCACAGCTGGATAATAATTAGTCGCCGCAGAACCACTGGTACAAGACACCGCCACAGGTTGTTTTAGGCTTTGAGCCATACCCATCGCCACGAATCCTGCACTGCGTTCATCTACAATACTGTAAGCATTAAATTCATCAAACTCTGTAAAGTGAATTGCCATTGGAGCATTGCGAGAACCTGGGGAAATCACAATATTGTGAATCCCATACTGCTGGAGCAAGTTGGCTAAAATCTGAATACTTCGTTTGGTAGTGTACTGCTTCATAATCAATCGGTAAAAACTGATGCAAAGTTAAGGTTATTTTTTAAGGTTTTTATGCCTTGTAATATAAATATTAGGATTAGAAATTTTTTATTATCTTTAACCTTTAAAACTTAAACCATCATGATAAGAGTAATTATTGCTACATTATTTCTGCTGTTCCAAATGCTTTCAGCCCAAGCCACGCGTTTTGTTTATGAAATGACTATAAAACCAGATTCTACAGACCTCAACTATGTTTTAAAAGAAGATGTATTTTTGGATACCAATGGACAGCATTCTATCTTTTTTTCTGAAAATAAATTGAAAAAAGATTCTGTATTTGCTGCATTGAGGAAAATCAAAAGTTTTGATTTAAGTGCTACAAAAGACTTCGAAACTAAAGTAAATTATCAAATTAAAAAAGATTATGCTAACCAAGCGGTAACTTATGTCAATAGAGTTTCTCAAGACACCTACGAATATATAGAGCATAAGCCTATGCAATGGGAAATTCTTGCAGATACTCAAATGATTGGTAGTTATGCGGTACAAAAAGCCAAAGTAAACTATGGTGGCAGAGTGTGGTACGCCTGGTTCACCATGGATATTCCTTTTCCTGATGGACCTTATAAATTTTTCGGTTTACCAGGACTTATCGTAAAAGCGGAAGATGACAAAGGGCACTATTCATTTGACCTTAGAGAAAATAAATCCATTGGGACTTTAGCAAAATTTGACTCTAGAAGACCACCACTTAAAGTTAAAAAAGAAGATTATTTAAAGGTAAAGCAACGATATGATGAAGACCCTATCGCGTTTTTTAATAATTCTGGCAAAGCGAAAATCATAATTAAAGACTCCGATAAGAGGAAAATACTCAAAAAAGAAAAAAGTAAAAACAACAATCCTATCGAATTATAATATTTTTTGTAATTTTGGACTTTCATAATGAAACAGAAGCTTTATATTATAATGATGATGCTCTGTTGGGGAAGTTTACTCTTTTCTCAGCAGAATACTCTTATGGCTTCTACATTTAGCGAATGCTGTACCACACAGCAAGACGCTAAAGACGATTGTTGCAAAGAGCATCAACAAGATAAAAGTCCAAAAAAACATCAGCAACATTGCAGTAATGATTGTGCTACTTGCCACGCTCAGCCTTTACCCTTCAGTATGGTAATGTCGAGTAAAGCATTTCAGCTCAACAATCATGTCACTTATTTAATTCAACCTAACTTAGGGTACTACTGGCAATTCTTACCGCCCAGTCCATTACAAGACATTTGGCAACCGCCTAAAATTAGTTAATTTTTACCGTTTTTATTAAGTCGCTTTTATTTTTAAAGAGCGAAATTATTCATTAAAAATTAACTAAACAATGTTACATATCATAAAAAAAACGCTAGGGATAGCGTTATTATCTGCGGCTACCATAGTATCTGCACAAATTAAAAACCCAACCACAGAAACCGCAATGGTAGAAGGCAACTGCGAAATGTGCCAAGCCAGAATAGAAGGTGCAGCAAATCTTGAAAATATAGTAGAAGCCCATTGGGATGTGGATAGTAAAATACTTACCCTAAACTACGACAGCCAGCAAACTTCAAAACAAGAAATTTTAAAAAGAATTGCAGAAGCAGGCTACGAAAATGAATTATTTCCAGCTTCGGAAGCTGCCTATAATCAACTCCCACAGTGTTGTCTTTACACCAAAAACAAATCCGAGTTTGAGAAAAACCTTAAAGACCATCACCAAGGCGATGACCATAAGGGACACAACCACGCCCCAAAAGACCATCAAAAAAATATTGAAGAAGTCCAGATTACCAAGCTAAAAAGTGCTACCGCCATTAGCAAAAAAAATGTAGGACTTACTTTTGATATTAGTTCTAAAGAACTTCTAAAAGCCGCATGTTGCAACCTTTCGGAAAGTTTTGAAACCAATGCTACGGTAGATGTGTCTTTTAACAATGCCGTTACGGGAACCAAACAATTGAGAATGCTTGGACTTGACCAAAAATATACGGCTCTTACCAAAGAATTACTTCCAGAAATCCGTGGCTTAGCAACGCCATATGGTCTTAACTTTATCCCTGGGAGGTGGATAAGTGGTATCCAATTGACCAAAGGGGGAAGCACGGTAGTCAGCGGTTACGAAAGTATCACAGGACAAATCAATACCGAATTGGTTAAACTACACGACAAGCCTGCCTCTACACTCAACATCTTTGCAGATGGCAATGGTAGAGCAGAACTGAATGTAACCAACACCACAATGTTATCAGAACATTGGAACCAAAGTATATTATTACACACCAATGGTACTTTTCCAGAAATGGATACCAATAACGATGGTTTTCTAGACCAGCCAAAAGGCAACCAAATCAATGCGACTTATTTGCTAAATTTTAGTGATTTAGACCAAACGGGCTGGGAAAACCTACTAGGAATCAATATCTTAAAGGATGAAAGAAAAGCAGGACAAATCGGCTACAATTGGAACGCCCCACAAAGCACCCAAAACCTATATGGTGTAGACATAGATATTTCTAGAATCCAAGCGTGGAATAAAACGGGTTTTGTATTTCCAGGGAAGCCATACCAGAGCTTAGGATGGATGAACCAATTTACCTATCATCAGCAGAATAGTTTTTTCGGTTATCGTAATTACTTAGGTAAGGAAGCCACCTATTATTCCAATTTAATTTTTGAGAGTATTTTAGGGGATACCAATCATAAATATAAAGTGGGAGCGAGTTTCCTTTATGACAAATTTGATGAAACTTACCTAACACAAAACTATAAACGAACCGAAATTGTACCTGGAGTTTTTGCAGAATATACATTAACGGGCGACAAGTTTACGATGGTGGCAGGGCTCCGAACCGACTTTCATAATTTGGCAGGTACACAAGTTACACCAAGATTGAATTTAAAATACGACCTTGCACCCAAAACCATCGTTCGGCTAAGTGCGGGGCGAGGATTTAGAACAGCAAATATCTTTGCCGAAAGTCAGCAATTTTTTGCGTCTAATAGAACCATTGAAATTCTGGGCAATGGCGGTAATATCTATGGACTACAACCAGAATCAGCTTGGAACTATGGGGCGAGTATCCAGCAAGAGTTTAAATTGTTTGGTAGAAAAGCCACTTGGCTTACCGATGCCTTCCGTACCGATTTCCAAAACCAAGTCTTAACAGATTTGGATGCTTCTACACATAAAATGATATTTTATAATTTGGATGGGCATTCAGCAGCTAATGCCATCCAGTCGCAATTGGATTTTAGCCCCATAAGAAATTTAGAAGTAAGGCTTGCCTATAAATATTATGATGTATGGGCAGATTTCCAAGGTGGAAAAAGAAAAATTCCTTTTGTCGCAAAACACAGAGCCTTTTTAAACGCCAACTATTCTACACCTAAATCTGACAAAGGCGGCTACTGGAATTTTGATGCAACGCTACAATATATTGGAAAGCAACGCTTGCCATTTACAAATCAGAATCCTCAGGCGTACCAATTACCTGCCTATTCTAACCCGTATACTTTGCTCAATGCCCAAGTGTCTAAATACTTTAACAAAAAAATTAGAGTTTATTTAGGGGCAGAGAATTTAACGGCTTATACCCAAGACCAGCCTATTATGGATGCTAAAAATCCATTTGGAAATTATTTTGATGGAGGTATGGTCTATGCGCCTATTATGCCAACTAATGTCTATGCAGGAATAGATATTGATTTTTAAAAAATATGCATTGCATAATATAAGCAATTTATTTTTTACTCTAAATAAAAATAAATTGGTAAATTCGTATTATAATTTTTTAAACCAGTTTTATTATGAAAAAAATCAATTTATTTGCAGTGACTGCATTATTAGGACTAAGCTGTGTTTATTCTTGTAGTAGAAATACAGAAGATAACTTAACATTAAAAGAAAAGAAAAGAACTAGTTTAGAGTTTAGTTTGAAGGATAAAGAAAATATTGAAAGTGCTTCTTTAATAAGAAAAATTCAATATAAAACTTATTTTTTAAAAGAGGCGGCAAAGAAAATGTTTTTATCTAAAATTTCTAATGAAGATATACTTAATCAGGTTATATCTAGTAAAATACAAAAGAACACTTTCAAAATTCAAGACTTATCATCTAAATTTGAATATAAAACCGATTTTAATAATGCCTTCAAAAACATAGAAGGAAGAAATTATTCTATCAGTTTCTATATACCTTTCGCAGAAGAATTAAAAAATAGAACAACTAATATTAAAGAAAATATTTATATATTTGAAGAAATTGATGACCCTAATAGGTCAGAGTATGATGGGTATTTGCTTAACGAAAATGGTGAGTTTATTAAATATCAACATCCACTAACTGAAAATTTAGCTAAAAACCTAGCTAATAAAGGTGTTCCTGTTATTATTGTCGGGCTACAAGATGATTCATTAACCCCTATTAATGGAAATAAAAACTTAAGTATGGTCAAATCAATTTCTTCAACTAATAAAAGTTGGTATATTGATAATATGACTGTTAAAACACATAAAGAATCCTGGGTAGCCGGTGCTTCAGAAATAGCAGTTCAAGCATATTCTTACAACCACTTAAATAACCAACTAAAAAAGATAAATTATATAAATAGTTCAACCGCTGGCTCAAATTCAGAATATATTTTTGCAAAATTTAAAAGAAAGGATGTTCGTAGAAAGCATAATAGGGATTTAAATGCTATCATTGCTGGAGGAATAGATGCCTCCAATAATATGTATCAGAACACTAATTTTTTCTATGTAATTTATGAAGCCGATAATTGGCCTGTAGAAACTCGTACGGTTAATTTTTCAAATATTGGAGGTATTCCTTCTAGTATAAGCATACAATTTGGCTCTTCTGACCCTGAATACTATAACAGTAATGCCGATGGAAATAAAATTAGTAGTGTTGTTAATAATGGTGAGATATATTTTAAAAACTCAATCAGATAAAATAATGTAACTATGAGAAAAATTCTTTTATTATCAACCAGTTTAATGATGACTTCAATAATGTATTCTCAGAAGTTTTCTGCCAATGTAGATTTTGGGATTCCTACTGGAAAAATAGCTGAGTACACCTCATCTAATGTAGGGGTAGGATTATCTTATACCAAAAGTATCTCTGATAATTTTTCCTTAGGTCTAACGACGGGATACTCACACTATTTTACAAAATCTAATGGCAAAGATATTGGAACTGTACCTTTAGCACTTAAAGTACAAAGTTTTTTTGGTGGGAATAAAGTTTACGCAGATTTAGATTTGGGTTATTCATTCTCAATTAATAACTCTTTTAAAGGAGGCTTGTACACCTATCCCAAGGTGGGTTATATGCTAAATGAAAATGGTAAACTTTATGTAGGTTATAAAAACACAATGAGTTCTTATAAACATAATATAATAGGTAACTCAGTCATTAAGTCAGGTGCAATCGGATTAGGTTCGTTTAATTTTGGAATAGATTGGAGTTTTTAATATTAAATTGAATACTATCCTGCTAAAGCCGTCTCAGTTTTGAGATGGCTTTTTTTATTCCATTAAAAATCTATATATTTGCAGAACATTATCAAGAACCTTTATAAAAAGGTAGCAACCTGCAACAACAAGCAAGGTGCTAAAAGGATAAGCCAATTCTGGAAAAAATGTTGATTCAATGGTATTTTTTTAAGACGCTTATCTGGATAATTTATGTTAAGATTATAAATTTAAAAAGATAAAATTATGAAATCGTCACCTCTATTGGCTATCGTCCCATTGCTTATATTTATATTGGTATTTCTCGGGGCAGGAATTTACTTTAATGACTTTTATTTGCTACCTTCCCCTATTGCGGCATTAGTGGGCATCATTGCAGCATTTATTTTACTAAAAGGTAGTGTAGAGGCTAAGATGTCGACTTTTTTCGCTGGCTGTGGGGACAGAAAAATCCTGAGTATGTGCATCATTTACCTTTTGGCTGGGGCGTTTGCTACGGTTTCAAAAGCAATTGGGAGTGTAGATGTAATTGTGGCGTATGGGCTGAAAATGATTCCGGCTGCTTATATTCCGGCTGGATTTTTTCTGATAGCCGCATTCATTTCTATTGCTTCGGGAACTTCTGTGGGAACTATCGTTGCCTTAGGGGCAGTGGCAGTAGGCTTTGCCGACCAAGGGATTAATATTAATTTTATTGGGGCAGCACTTATTGGCGGGGCAATGCTGGGGGATAATTTATCTTTAATTTCGGATACGACCATCGCCGCCACACAATCGCTACAATGCCAAATGAAAGATAAGTTTAAAGTTAATTTATTTATCGCCCTACCTGCGGCATTGGTAACCTTTATCATCTATATTGTATTTGCAGAGCATCCTTCTGGCAGTCCTATTACCCACCCTGAAACCACTAGTCAACATTTGGTATTAGCGTTGCCTTATATTGCAGTAATCATTCTGTCTTTAGTAGGCTTAGATGTTTTTGTGGTCTTGGTTTTAGGAGTTTTAATGAGTGGTGTTTTAGGGTTTTATTTTTCTGATTTAGAAGTCATTACCTTTAGCAAAACCATTTACGATGGCTTTACGGGAATGCAGGAAATATTCCTACTGTCTTTATTAACGGGTGGACTGGCAGCAATGGTAGAGCAGGCGGGTGGTATACGCTATATTTTGAAACTAGTAGAAAAAAGAATTACCAGTTATAAAACCGCTCTTTTAGGCGTGGGTTGTCTTACTGCAATTGTAGATTTAGCAACGGCGAATAATACCATTTCCATCATCATTACGGGAAAAATTGCAAAAACGGTAAGTGATAAATTTAATATTCAGCCACGCGATATGGCATCGGTACTGGATATTTTTTCTTGTGTGGTACAGGGTTTACTACCTTATGGCGCTCAGGTACTTATTTTAATTGGGCTGAGCCATAATAAAATTCATTATTTGGATTTATTGAGTTATTCATTTTATCCGTTTTTATTATTCCTTTCTACCACGCTTACCATTCTATTAAAAAACCACCGCAACGCTAGCCATTCAGCCACACCTTAAAATCTTTTACTCGGTCTCGGCTGATGGATATAGGGACATCATTAGGAACTTCCATCTCTACGGTATAGGTAGGCGAAGTATGGATATTTTTAATATAGGCTAAATTTATGATATACTGTCGGCTCACTCTGAAAAACTGCTGCGGCTCTAGCACCTGCTCTAATTCTTCTAAAGAAAAATCAGTAGGGTAAGCACGCTCGGCGGTTTTAGCGTATACAATTTTATGCTCGGTATAGAAATAAGCAATGGTTTCTATCGGTAAGATTTTTAGATTATAGCCAATCTTCACTAAAACTCTGGACAGTTTTGGGTCTTCCTTTTGAATCAATCCTTTAAAATCAACCTGTTGGTAGGCTTGTGTTTTGGGCTGAAAGGATTGGAATTTTTCTATGGCTTGTTCTAATTCTTCTTGGCTAAATGGTTTTAGTAAATAATCAATAGAATTTAATTTAAAGGCTCTTAGTGTATATTGGTCAAATGCCGTGGTATAGATAATAAAACTCTGGGTTGGCACTTGCTCAAAAATATCAAAAGAAAGCCCATCGCCCAACACAATATCCGAAAATATTAAATCTGGATGCGGCTGATGTTTAAAGTATTCTACGCCTTCCTCTACCGAACTAATAGTGGCGACCATTTCAATATAAGGAAATTGACTGAGCATGCGTAGTAGTTTTCTTGCCGCTAAGGCTTCGTCTTCTATAATAATGGTTTTCATAAGTTTTAATTTGAAAATGATAAAATAGGGAGACTCACTTTAAAATGATTTGCATGTTCTTCAATCAATACTGGTTTATTGGTTTGTAGTGCATACCTTTGTTTAATATTTTGTAGCCCAATGCCTTTTCTATGTTGGGACAATGCTCTTTTTTGTAAATTATTTTCTACCACAAGATAATGATGTTCTTTGTAAAGTCTTATTTTTAAGGGACTTTGTTCAGTTGCCGTATTGTGTTTTATAATATTTTCCAGCAATAATTGCAACGACAAAGGTACGATGAATTCTTGGTCTGATAGCTCAACTTCAAAATGAAACTGCACACGCTTATCAAACCGAGTACTTAGTAAATGTGTATAGACTTTAGCAAAACTTAATTCTTCGGTTAGTGTAACCAATGGCTTGTCTTTATGCTCTAAAACATAGCGGTAAACTTTGGAAAGTTCATCGGTAAAGATTTGAGCATTCTTAGGATTTTCTTCAATTAAAGCACTTAAAACATTTAATGAGTTAAAAAGAAAATGTGGGTCCAGTTGGCTTTTAAGGCTTTCAAACTGGGCTTCTTTAATTTGGGATAGGCGTTGCTCTGCTTCTAGTTTTTCTTGATGGCTTTTCTTTAAAGCGGTCATAAATCCATACGCGTGGAATAGGGCTGAAATTAAAAGTGCGATATTCAAAATAATCCAAACATTAATGATGGTTTCATTACTAAAAAAGTCAAAACTTCTCTTTTGAAATACCACGACATCAATATAGCTTAGGAGTACCGTCATTACCAGATTAAGCACCAAAGTTCCAACGATACCGAATATCAAGCGTTTACGCGTATGGGTTACCCATGGATACCGTTTTGTAAGCAAGTCATTCATTAATATATTGGTTAGCCCAAACCCAATGGCATAGAAGGTAGAATATTTTAATTTAATTAAAAAGTTGTGTAGTGTTCTATCCTGAGGAGAAACGATAAATATAATCAAAGTTACTCCAAGGATTGCGATGGATAAAGAACGAATATTTTTAAGCCAATATAGTTTCATAGGAATTATAGTTTATTCAGTTGCTATTTTTTATTTACAAAATATTCCGCTTCTGCTTTCCCCCAATTTGGGTGCAACGAAGATTTTAGTTTAAAGGTTTTAAATTGCTCTAAAGCTTTTTTAAATAACTCCATCCCCTTTTCCTTGCTACCACCAAATTGTTCTGGTGTAAAGTAAGTATCTTCCGCTTTTAGCAAGGTGATTCTTGGATTATCAGGACTGAGCGATTGTGCTATAGCTAAAGTTTTTTCAGCTTTGGGCATTTCTGTTTTGTAGCGTTCCATAGGGTTTACCATCATTCTAAGGCTATGAGACATTTTCTTTAAGGTATAAATTTCCGCATTATTAGGGGAAAGTGCATCAGCTTTTTCGATATAGTCATCAGCAGTATCAGCCAGCGCATCTAACTCTGATAGTTTAGCGGGGTCCCCCATCATTGTTCTACCTTTGCTAAGGTAAGCCAAAGCAGTATAATATTGTGGTAGCCACGCATCGGTTTCTTTGTTGGCAATACGAGCGAAATCGTTAGCCAATACCGTATAATCATCGCTGGTTTTGGCTTGCTGAAGTTTTGCAATAGTTTCTGTCATCACTTGTTCGTATTTAGATTGTGCCATTGCCAATGCAGAACCTACGAAGATAAACATAAAAGTAAAAAATGGTTTAAAAAATTTAGTTGTCATTGTTTTAAAGTTTTAAAATTAATACAGCAAAGGTAGACGGTATCCTTATCGTTAAAAAAAATAACACTCCGAACGGTTGTTTTTATTGACCGAACGGTATAGTATTACAAATTCCTATCAATAATTTCTTGAGTTTTATCCACACCAAAACTTAGAAATACGCCTATCATAAAAAATTGTTTAAAGGCTGGGCGTTGCTCTATCTGTCGCTGACCATTACTTGGAAATTGATAATCATAGACATTATTTCGTCCCAAAATATTATTTACAGAGAGCACCCAAACAGTATTGACTTTAACATTCTTCTTTCCTAAACTCGGTACATAATTAACACTCATATCCAAAGAAACATTATCCTTTAAAATCCCTTGTTGGCGAATTATTGTCGCGTTTATCCTTTCATTAATATCATAATACGGTCTACCCGATAACCAACCGCCGCTCGTGGGGCATAAGTCCAAGATGCTGTAAGGCTGGTATATTCCGAACGCAATCCCAATTTAAGTGCTAGTGTTTTGGAAATTCCCCAATCGCTATCCACAAATGTTGCCAAACGATATTGCACCGAAGGATACTGAAGATTAAGTTGAGGAAGTTGTATGCGTTCATTTGCGTAGTTCCACTCGATTCCCGCACGAATAGCAGAAATATAACCTATTTTTCTTTCTAAAGTCGTTTTTGTATTGAGATAGTAGTCCTTAGTTTCCAAAGCTTTATTAAAAAATTCTTGACCGTTTTTTAAAGTTTTGAAATTTAAGTAAGTCGAATTATAAGTAAAAGAGCTTCCCATATTTAAAGTATAGCGTCCCCATTGCTCTTTCCAAAACAGAGAGTGAAAGGTATTTTTACTTTTAAGAGCCGTTTCATTTTTTAAAGTTTCAAACTCTACATTAGGCTGAATAATGCTCATATTATTTTGGTCGTAACTGCCATAGTATTTTACGATGCCATTCTTAGTTTTTAATCTAAAATTAAAATTAGACGCCCAACTTTTAGGCACTTCCTTAAATTCAATAGTTTGGGACATTAACTTTTTCATCAAACTAAAATCTGTATAAGTCGTCATCAAGCCATAAGACTTAGTTTTAGGCTCATTTACCTGCTGAAAGCCACCGCTAATAAAGAATGGTGCAATACCTAAATCTACCGAAGATTGATTTGGGAAATCTACACTTTCCAAAGCCAACACCGAGGACAATGCTTGACCATATTGTGCAGAATAACCACCCGTAGAAAAGACATTGTCTTTAAATAATGAGGGATTCATTCTATCCCTTCCAGAAAAACCTGGGACGGTATTGGAAAAATAATGGTTAACGAGATTGCCATCAATATAGAATTGTGTTTCATTTCCCGTACCACCCCTTACAAATAGACCAGAGGCGTTTTCCACCGACTGAGTTCCAGCTAAGGTGGTCAACGCTTGGGACACCTGCCCACCCGAACCTGCAGTAGTATACATATCCAAAGCAGAAAGCAATACGGTGGCTCTCTTTTTATCGCTCGCTTCCATTTTCCCCGCCGAAATAACTACCGCATCTATGGCTTTAAAATTTTCCTTAAGCAATATCGTTAATTCTATTGGTTGATGACTAATCTCTATCGTATCATATTGGTCGTTATAATCTGGGTGCTGTACTAAAATAACTTGTGGTCCTTTTTCTTCCGTTTCAAAAGTAAACCGACCACTAACATCCGTGGTGGAGCCATCGTAAGAGTTGATAAGGGACACACTCGCATATTGAACCCCTTTATTTTTAAATAATACACTACCTGAAATATTGGTTTGTGCTAAAATAAACTGAGTCAGCATCAACATTAGCAATAGAAAAATTTGTTTCATAAAATTAATTTTAAGACAAAACTAATCCGCCACTCTCTTCAAAGAAAAAAAATAATGCTGAACGGTAGAATTGGATAGCTCAGTGGTAGAAAATAAAAAACGCCTCACAAATTGCAAGGCGTTCAGTAGTTTTATCGATGATTTAAGAATACATCTGTGTTCTTAATTCTTTTACCTTTTTATCTTGAAGGAATTCATCGTAAGTCATCTGTCTGTCAATAGCACCTTTAGGTGTTAATTCTATGATGCGGTTACAAACAGTTTCTAGCATTTCGTGGTCATGAGAGGCTAAAAGTATGGTTCCTTTAAACGCAACTAATGAATTGTTAAGGGCGGTAATACTTTCCAAATCCAAGTGGTTGGTAGGTTCGTCTAATAATAAAATATTAGCCCGCTGAAGCATCATTCTACTGAACATACAACGCATTTTTTCACCTCCAGAAAGAACAGTACAAGATTTTAAAGCCTCGTCCCCAGAAAATAGCATTTTCCCAAGAAACCCTCTCATATATTCTTCGTGGCGTTCCTCATCATTTTTAGTAAACTGTCTTAGCCAATCCACTAGATTGATATCCTCTTGGAAGAAATTAGTGTTATCCAAAGGCATATACGATTGTGTTGTAGTAATACCCCACTGGTAACTTCCCTTATCTGGCTCTACATTTCCAGAAATGATTTGGAAAAACTCAGTAATGGCTAATGAGTTTTTGGAAATAATAGCTACTTTATCCCCTTTCTTTAGATTAATATCAACATTAGAGAATAGCAATTCCCCGTCTTTAGTTTTTTCTAAATTTTTAACATCTAGAATCTGATCACCAGCCTCTCTTTCTTGTTCAAAGATAATAGCAGGATACCTTCTAGAAGTAGGTTTAATTTCATCGATATTTAATTTATCGAGCATTTTCTTTCTTGCCGTCGCTTGTTTTGCCTTCGCCACATTAGATGAAAATCTTGCGATAAACTCTTGAAGTTCTTTTTTCTTTTCCTCAGCTTTTTTATTTGCTTGAGCTCTTTGCTTAGTGGCTAACTGAGAGGCTTGATACCAATAAGAGTAATTACCCGTATAAAGATTCAGTTTCGCGTAATCTAAGTCGCCAATGTGTGTACACACCGTGTCTAAAAAGTGTCGGTCGTGAGATACTACAATTACGGTATTTTCATAATCGGCTAAAAAGTCCTCAAGCCAAGCAATGGTATCAATATCCAAGTCGTTGGTCGGCTCATCCAAAATCAACACATCAGGATTACCAAACAAAGCTTGGGCGAGAAGCACTCTTACTTTGTCCTTGTTTTCCAATTCCCCCATCAGTTGATAGTGCATATCTTCTTTTATCCCAACATTAGATAGCATGGTTTGGGCATCGGCTTCGGCATTCCACCCCCCCATTTCATCATAGATTACACCAAGTTCCCCCGCCTTAATACCGTCTTCATCAGAGAAATCGGGTTTCGCATAGAGGGCGTCCATTTCTTCTTTTATTTCAAAAAGTTTCTTATTCCCTCTTAGCACGGTTTCTAAAACGGTGTAAGCATCATAAGCAAAGTGATCTTGCTCTAAAACCGACATTCTTTTACCCGGTTCTAACGACACATGCCCAGTAGTAGGGTCTTGTTTTCCACTAAGGATTTTTAGAAAAGTAGACTTTCCAGCACCATTGGCACCAATGATACCATAGCAGTTGCCTTTAGTAAATTTTATATTGACCTCATCAAAGAGGACTCTCTTTCCAAATTGTAATGATAGATTTGATACTGTTAACATATAGTTTCGTAAATTTGCGCAAAAATAAGAAGAAATTTTAAATTATAAATATAAAGTCTTCCATATCTTATCAATACAAAAGATTTGGTACAGATTTTGGTAATTCACAACTGATGAAAATTCAAAAAACAGTCAACATTCTTAATAAAAGAGCAAGGTTTGAATATGAGATTTTAGACAAAATTGAAGCGGGCATTGTGCTAACGGGAACGGAAATAAAATCTTTAAGAAGTTCCAAAGCATCTATTGCTGAGAGTTTCTGCCAATTTATTGATGGCGAACTCTATATTATTAATATGTCGATTGATGAGTACAAGCTAGGGACATTTTATAACCATAAGACCAAAAGAGAACGCAAACTCTTACTTCATAAAAGAGAATTGGAAAAATGGGAAAAGAAAATGAAAGATGTAGGGAATACAATTGTCCCGTTAAAATTATATATTAATGAGCGTGGCAAAGCTAAAATCATCATTGCTTTAGCTAAAGGTAAAAAGCTTTATGATAAACGGCAAAGTATAAAAGACAGAGATAATAAAAGAAATCTAGACCGAATCATAAAAAAAAGTTAAAAAAAATCGTAAAAACCTTGCTAGAACGAAAAATTTATATTTATTTTGCATAATCAATTATTTAATCATTTAATTCTATGAAAAATCTAAAATTAGGAATTTCAGCATTAGCATTAGCACTTGCTACTTCTGTTTCCGCACAAACTACCAGTAATCCGTGGTTAATCGGAGTTGGTGCACATGGGGTAAACCATGTAGCTGCAGGTGGTAATGCAGGAGATGTTATGAAAACAGCATTTTCAGGTGAAAGTTTGTATAATATCAACAACTTCACTATTACACCTCCATTATCAAAGTTAACCGTAGCAAGAAACTTAGGTAAAGCTTTAGTTATCGACTGGCAGACTTCTGTTGGTAATGTAGATAACAAAAAGTATGGAATGGACAAAGAATTTATGTTGATGACTGGTCTTGGTCTTCAATTGAAATTTGCTGGTCTATTCTTTGGTAACGAAGAGGCTTGGTTCGACCCTTATGCAAGAGTTGGTGCCAACTATCTAAGACATGACTATACAGGTGTTTCTAGCGCTGTAAACGACAAGCAAGAAAATATCGGGGCTAACCACTTTGCTTTAGCAACTGGTTTAGGAACTAACATTTGGTTGACTAAGAACTTCGGTCTTGGTATCCAAGGTGATTATGTATCTACTCCGACTGATAAGTCTACAGTAGCTAATTTCTGGCAAGCTTCTGCAACCTTGAACTTCAGATTCGGTAACCAAGATAGAGATAAGGATGGCGTTCTTGACAAAGATGACCTATGTCCTGACACTCCAGGTTTAGCAGAATTCCAAGGATGCCCAGATACTGATGGCGATGGAGTTCCAGATAAAGATGATAACTGCCCAGATGTAGCTGGACCAGTAGATAACAATGGTTGCCCTTGGCCAGATACTGATGGTGATGGTGTTCTTGATAAAGATGACGCTTGTGTTGATGTAGCAGGTCCTGCTGAAAATAATGGATGTCCTTGGCCAGATAGAGACAATGATGGTGTTCTTGACAAAGACGATGCTTGTCCAGATGTTCCTGGCTTAGCTGAATACAATGGATGCCCTAAGCCTCAAGAAGCTTATGCAACCGAAGCTACAGGAGCATTACAAGGTATTTTCTTTAATTTCGACAAAGCAACTATCAGACCTGAGTCTAATGGCAAATTAGATGAAGCAGCTAACATCATCAAGTCTTCTAATGGTGGAACTTTCTTAGTAACTGGTCATACAGATGCTAAAGGTAATGCTAACTACAACTTGAGACTTTCTAGAGAGAGAGCAGCGTCTGTAGTAGCTGCATTAGAAGCAAGAGGGGTAAGTAGTTCTCAGTTAAAATCTAAAGGTGTAGGTTCTGCTGAAGCAACTGTTCCAGCAACTGCTTCTAACACTGAGAGAATGAAAGACAGAAAAGTAGTTGTATCTGCGGTAAGTGGTTCTGCATGGGAAGCACTTAATAAATCTGACCTTCCAGTAGTTAAGAAGAAAGTAGTTAAAAGAAAAACTACTAAAAGAAGAAGATAATTAAGTTATCATTCTATTATATCAAACGCTCCCAATATTGGGAGCGTTTTTTATTATTTTTTTGCTTATTTTTGCACTGATAAATTTAAAAATTATGGGACGCGCATTTGAATATAGAAAAGCTTCAAAATTAGCCAGATGGGATAAAATGGCTAAAACATTTTCAAAAATTGGTAAAGACATTGCTCTTGCTGTAAAAGAAGGAGGACCAGACCCCGATTCCAACCCAGCACTGCGTAGATGCATCCAAAATGCCAAAGGAGCTAATATGCCAAAAGATAATGTAGAAAGAGCCATAAAAAAAGCCAGCGGTGCAGATGCTGAAAACTATGAAGAGGTAACTTACGAAGGTTACGGACAAGGAGGTATCGCCTTCTTTATTGAATGTACTACTAATAACCCGACGAGAACCGTTGCCAATGTAAGAGCTATCTTTAACAAACATGATGGTAATTTAGGTAAGAATGGTGAACTCTCTTTTCTTTTTGATAGAAAGGGGATATTTACTTTAGATAAGTCATCCATTAATATAGATTGGGAAGATTTTGAAATGGAAATGATAGATGGTGGGGCAGAAGATATTGATTCAGAAGAAGAAGAAGTCATCATCACTACTGCATTTGAAGACTTTGGTTCACTTTCTCATAAGTTAGACGAACTTAATATAGAAGCTAAAAATGCAGAATTACAAAGAATTCCTAACATTAATAAATCGGTTTCAGAAGAGCAATTCCAAGCGAATATGAAAATGCTTCAAAAGTTTGAGGAAGATGACGATGTACAAAATGTATTTCACAATATGGAAATTACTGATGAAATGATGCAAACATTATAAACGAATCTTTTTATTTTGAAATTTGAATGAACTACCTCTTGCGCTTTAGAGGTAGTTTTTATTTTAAAGAGATATAAAAAATCCGTAACTTTGGAAAAATAAAGAAACACTATGTCTGTATTTTATCATAAATTTGAAGTAAGATGGAGCGATATCGACGCAAATAGACATCTTGCAAACGCCTCTTATGTTCAGTATTGCGCCCAAACCAGAATGGCATTTATGAACCAACATAAAATAGGACTAGCCCAACTTAACCGTTGGGGTGTAGGTCCAGTATTACTCCACGAAAAATATTCTTTTTTTAAAGAAATCTATGCCGACCAAACGGTATATGTATCTCTAGAGGTTTCTGGAGTTTCAGAAGATGCGGGGATTTATGCCTTTACTCATAAATTTTACCTTCCAGACGGCACTCACTGTGCTACAGCCGAAGTAATCGGGGTTTGGATTGATATTATGCTAAGAAAAACTACAACCCCACCGAATGATATTTTAGTGAGTTTAGAACCTTATAAAAATGAAAATACTAGGGTACTAACTAAGGAAGATATTAAAAATCTACCATTCCGTCCTACAAATATTGACCCTTCTGTTTTAAAATAAAATCTATGTTAGAAGATAAAAATATGAACCTCACCCCGGTCAGTCAGTTAGGTGAGTTTGGCTTAATTAAACATATTACCGAGCACTTTCAATTAAAAAATCCATCGTCAGAACTAGGCATAGGCGACGATGCAGCCATCATTAATCCAGAACACAAAACAGTAGTTGTATCCACAGATGCACTAGCAGAAGGAGTTCATTTTAATTTAGGCTATGTTCCTTTAAAACATTTGGGCTACAAAGCAATTGTTGTCAACCTAAGCGATATTGCCGCAATGAATGCCATGCCTACGCAAGTTTTAGTTTCAATATCTGCATCTAACCGATTTCCTGTGGAAGCCTTTGAAGAAATTTATGCAGGAATGCAAATGGCATGCGAACGCTATGGTGTAGATTTAGTGGGAGGCGATACTACGGCATCTCAGTCGGGGTTGGTGATTAATATTACCGCCATAGGTCTAGCCGAAGCAGAGGATGTGGTGACAAGAAAGGGTGCTAAACCAAATGATTTATTAGTCACTACGGGCGATTTAGGTGGAGCCTATATGGGGCTTCAAATTTTAGAGCGAGAACACGCCATCTATCTTGCCAATCCTAATATGCAGCCTGAAATGCAAGGCTATGATTATATCTTGGAAAGACAGCTAAAACCTGAAGCGAGAACAGACATCAAAACTATTTTAGCCGAATTGGGTATAAAACCTACTTCGATGATTGATATTTCTGATGGTTTGGCGTCTGAAGTATTGCACTTGTCCGACCAAAGTCAGGTTGGTTTTAGGCTATATGAAGAAAAAATCCCTATGGATACCCTCACAATCACCACGGCGGATGAACTTAACCTCAATCCAGCCATGGCAGCACTCAACGGAGGTGAGGATTACGAGTTATTATTTACCATCAAGCCTGAAGATTACGAAAACATTCGTAACCATCCAGATTTTACCATTATAGGTCATGCCACAGCATTAGACCAAGGCAACCATTTAGTCTTAAGAGGAAGCGAACAGTTGGCTCCTTTAACAGCACAAGGTTGGGATGCCTTTCTTAACAAAAAAGTGTCTGAATAATCAGACACTTTTTCTATTTCATTATCCCGCAAAATCTTCTAACATTTCGAGACTTGGAGCAAAGAATAGTGTACCTGTTTGGGTAGTACTAAAATCTAAAATCCTATCATAATTACCCTCTGGATTACCTATAAACATATGCTTAAGCATTTTCTCAATAGTTGAAAAAGTACTTGCATAAGCAATAAAATAAGTACCAGCCTCCCCATTAGCAGGGTTACCATAAGGCATATTTTGACGGATAACTTTTAGTTCTTCACCATTTTCATCTTCGATATTGGTTAGCGCAATATGTGAGTTAGACAGCTTTTTATCGTCTGGCATTTCGATATCGTCTTGCTTACTTCTCACGATGACTTTCTCTTGCGCTTCAATACTCAATTCGCTCCACGCCATCATATTATGGATATATTTTTGAACGAAAAGATAACTTCCTCCTTGATATTGTGGTTCTTTGTTTCCTACAACCCCGAAATGGTTACGCTCTTCCCCTTGCGGGTTTTCAGTCCCATCAACAAATCACAAAATGGTACGCCCATCCCAATAGCGAAATCCTTGTACATCTACCACACAATCTGCCACAGATTTTAGAACTTTAGTAATCTCTAATGCCATGTCAAAACAAAGACTCGGATTATGCGCTCTTAAATGTAAATCGCCACGGGTGGACACTGCCGTATGTTTTTCTCCCTCAATCGCTTCAAAGGTTTTTAGTTCTTTAGGTTTTGGAGTCGGTAGGCTCAAACGATCCCAAGCCTCATTGCCTATACCTAAGACACAAGTGGCTTTATCATCTGGAAATCGTACGGCATTAGAATGATTAAGATTGATAACCAAAGTTACATAAGGCTTTAAAAGCATCCTGAAATTCAATATTTTCTTTAAAATTCCACACCATAAAAATGGTGTTATTATTGGGATTATCGACTACACTTTGTGCGTAATTTTTCATTTATTTTAGTTTTAATTATTTTTCTAGAAAACCATTTTTAATCCTGCGATAACCATTCCTGTTCCCATGATCGCCAAGATAAGTCCCATAATTTTATCTAATACACTGATGACATTATGCCCTAGTTTAGCCACAGTATAGTTACCTGAGCGCAAAGACAAAAAATTAATCATAACGACCGCTAAACTTACGACCAAAACTATAGCCATATGGGTAAAAGTGGTGTTAGAAACAAAATCCTATCAAAATAAGAAACGCAACAATGCATGCTCTCTTGGCAATAGCCTTTTGTTTATCATAGGGGTAGTCCCCTACTAAACCCAAAAATGCAGGAATATTAGCAATGGGATTCATCATCGCTATCAATCCAGTAAATACACTAAGTGAAAAGGTAATTAGATCACTCATATTTGATTAATTATTATTGCATCAATTCTTTGGCTTGCTCTAGTGCAGCATTGGTAATTTTACTCCCCGAAAGCAATTGGGCAATTTCATTAAGTTTATCCTCTTGGGACAATAGAATAATGGTAGACTCCGTTTTACCATCAACATCTTGCTTTACCACTTTGTAGTTGTAGTCTCCTTTTGCGGCCACTTGGGCAAGATGGGTAATGACAATCAGTTGCATATCTTTCGCCATGGTTTTCATCACACGCCCTATTTCTTCTGCAATTCGTCCAGAAACGCCCGTATCTATTTCGTCTAGGATTAGAGTAGGTAAATCGGTGTTTTCTGCCATGATTTTCTTTATTGCCAGCATCACGCGGGAACGCTCTCCTCCAGAAATCGCCTGCTGAATCGGTTGCATAGCAAATCCTGAGTTGGCTTGAAATAATATAGCGATATGCTCTTTACCAAAAGGATTAAAAGTGTCTGCTGAAGATAGTTTGAGGTCAATGGTCGCTTTTTCTAAGCCTAATTGTTTTAAAAGTTGCGTCATCTGCGCTACAAACTTTGGTATCGCTTTTTTTCTGTTTTCAGAAAGTTGTTGGGCTAATGTTTGTAAAGATTTTTCACGGTCAATTATCGTTTTTTCTAATTTTGAAATCTCAACCTCTAGCCCTTCAAAATTAGATTGTTCTTCAGAAAGTTGATGTTTTATTTCCAAAAGTTCCTCCACTTCTGTGGCTTGGTGCTTTACCAATAAGGTATTGATTTGATTAACTTTACTGGTTAACACTTCAAGAAGTTGAGGGTTTACTTCCACACTTTCCGCAGCATTACCTATTTCAAAACCAATATCATTGAGTTCCTCATATACCGAATCTAAACGCTCACTAATATTCTGAAAAGTCTCAGAAACATCGGTTAATTTATAGCATTGAGTTTTTACAAATTGTAAGCCCTCTATCACTCCAATGGTTTCGCTGTGCAGTCGGGTATTCACTTCGGCAAGCACTTCAGAAATTTGCTCTGCATTTTCTTGCATCGAAAGTTGAGTCTTAAGCTCTTCAAAATCTAAGTTTTCCAATTGGGCATCTTCTAGTTCTGATAGAAGAAAATCTTTATAATCTTTTTCTTTAATGCCTTCCGCTAAGCGTGATTTAAGTTCGCTAAGTTGTTGCTTTAAATTTTTATAATCCGAAAGTTGCTGCTGATAATCTAGTAATACCGATTGATTCCCCGCAATCCCATCAATAATCCCGAACTGATACGCTTCTGAAAATAAGTTAGAGGTTTCAAACTGAGAATGGATATCGATTAATTTTTTGGTAAGGGATTTTAATATATCCAAAGTTACAGGAACATCGTTGATGAATGCCCTAGATTTGCCACTAGGCAGGATTTCTCTACGGATAGTGGTATTGTAGTCAAAGTCTAAATCGTTTTCCTCAAAAAACGATTTATAACAATCATTGATTTTAAACTCTACCTCTACGATGCTTTTCTGGTCGGTATTGGCAATGGATTTTAAATCAGCTCGCTCACCCATAACCAACCTTAGCGCCCCAAGGATAATAGATTTCCCCGCTCCCGTTTCACCAGTAATCACTTGTAACCCCTCGTGCAAAGAAATATCCAAATGGTCTATCAGTGCAAAATTTTGTATGAATATTTTTGATAACATTAATGCAAATTTAAGGTTTTAAAAAGTAACATGGTGCAGTTGGTTCAATAAAAGTTTTCTTTTATTACTTTCTGGTATAAGTTCAATATTTTAGTTTCATCGTTTTCCCAGCAAAGGTCAGATGCGGCTTGCTCTAAAGCGTTTTGGTAATATGCTCGCCCATTATGCAATACCTTTTTTACCGCTTCAGCAATGATTTTTGGCTCATGCGAAGTAATCAACTCCCCCACTTTATGCTGTTCGTACACGCGTTTCATTTCTGGAAAATTAATCATCACCAAAGGAACCCGAGATTGAATATAATCCCCCACTTTGTTGGGTAATGAATATAAGTAACTCACCCCACCGTTTTCCTCCACACTCAACCCCACATCTGCCGTTTTGGTTAATGCTCTAAGGTTATCTGGTGCTTGATTTCCTAAGAATAGCACTTTATCATTCAAACCTTCGGTGGTTGCTAAGTTTTCATATTCTTGTCGTTTCGGTCCATCACCTGCAATTTTAAAGACTACATTTTCTAGGTAGTGCATGGCCTTAATGGCTTTATCCAAACCTCTTGATTGATTAATAGCCCCTTGATACAACACCACTTTAGGTTGATTATTAGGAATAGAAATATCGTCTTTAGGAATTTTTCTTGGGATATTCCTGATGACCAAAGGTTTTATATGATATTGTTTATCAAACCATTTTGCATAGCTCTCACTTTCCGTCATCATATACTTCACTCTAGGCATCAAGTAGCGTTCCAACCCCTGCCAAACTTTTTGTGTCCATCGCCCTTTTATCGCAGGCATTTCTGTAAAAATCTCATGGCTATCATAGATTAAGGGAATGCCTAATTTTTTACTCACCAAATAGTTCGGCAATAAGGCATCTAAATCGTTGGCATGAAGTATGGTCTGAGCATCCGCTTTGGATAATAATTCTTTATAAAGTTTATAATTAAACTCTACATACGCCTTTCGCAACTGCTTAGAAGACAGTGCTATTTTTTTTACTGGATAAGGTCTTTCAACTAAGGCATCATTTTTCCAATTATTACCTATCAACTCTAAAGTGTAGCCGTTTTCTTGCAAAGTTCTGCATACCTTTTCTATTCTTTGGTCTGTATAGAGGTTGCTAAAAGCAGAGACTATAATTTTCATTGTTTCTTAGCAAGAAAAAGGTAGTAAATCTGAAAAATAGAAATCAAAACATTGGTAATAATCACGGGAATACTATCAATCAAACTTCCATAAACCACGAATAATAAACATCCTATAAGATTAACAAATCTAATTTTATTGATTTCTTTTAAAAGAAAACTGATGGCAACAAAAGCCGATGCCGCATAGCCAATATATTCTGGATTCATCATATTAATTTTATTGCAAAGGTATAAAAAAATATGCCATAAAGTCCTTTTTTTAGTTTGGTAAAGAATTTGTAACTTTGGACAATGGGTACAATTATTTTTATTTGTAATCCATTAAAATTGAGAGAAACAAAGTAATGAATCAGAAATTTTCAGAGGGCTTAGATAGAGTCCTTAAAATAAGTGCTAAAGAAGCCAGACGACTAGAAAGTGAATTTTTAAATACAGAACATTTACTTTTAGGAATTATAAAATCAGATAATTCTGCAAGGGAGATTTTGCAAAATTTACAAGCGGATTTAACTCAAATCAGAAGAAAAATCGAAACCTTAAATGCTTTAGGGAGCAATATGATACCTAAATATACGGAAGTGATTCCTTTTACTAAAATGGCAGACTACGCCTTAAAAAGAGCCGATTTAGAAAGCCGAAGCTATAAATCGCAACACATCAATACCGTACATTTATTATTGGGTATTTTATACAAGTCCGAAGACCCTACCACCCAAATACTGGAAGGCTACGACATAGACTACGAAGCGGTAGCAAAACAATACCGCCTTATGCTAGAAGCTAATGGTATGATCCCTAAAATGAGCAGTTCTTACAGCGAGGACGACGGCGATAGTTATAGCCAATCCAGACGCGCCTCTAGCACCATCAGTAGCGGTAAAAGCAAAACCCCTACCCTAGATAGTTTTGGTAGAGATTTAACGCTATTGGCTAAAGAAGGCAAACTAGACCCCGTGATTGGTAGAGAAAAAGAAATAGAACGCGTATCCCAAATTCTATCCAGAAGAAAGAAAAATAACCCGCTACTAATTGGTGAGCCAGGTGTGGGTAAATCTGCTATTGCAGAAGGTTTAGCCCTTAGAATTTATCAGAAGAAAGTATCTCGAGTGTTGTACAACAAGCGCGTGATTACTTTGGATTTGGCAAGTTTGGTGGCTGGCACCAAATACAGGGGACAATTTGAAGAGCGTATGAAAGCCATCATGACGGAACTCGAAAAAAACAGAGATGTGATTTTATTTATTGATGAAATCCATACCATCGTTGGTGCTGGGGGCTCTACGGGCAGTTTAGATGCCTCTAATATGTTTAAGCCTGCTTTAGCTAGAGGGGAAATCCAATGCATCGGTGCTACTACATTAGATGAATATCGCCAACATATTGAAAAAGACGGTGCTTTGGAACGACGCTTCCAGAAGGTAATGGTAGAGCCTACTTCTATTGAAGAGACTTTACAAATCCTTAACCAAATAAAAGATAAGTACGAGGAACACCACAATGTCATTTATACCGATGATGCTTTGGCAGCGTGTGTCAACCTAACGGCAAGATATATTACCGATAGATTTCTACCAGATAAAGCCATTGATGCCCTTGACGAAGCAGGTTCTAGAGTTTACATTAAAAATATGAAAGTCCCTACTGAAATCATCGATTTTGAAGGTAAGATAGAACAAGTAAAAGACCAAAAGCAAAAGGCAGTAAAAGCACAAGATTTCTTAGAAGCGAGAAGATTGAAAGATGAGGAAGAACGCCTTATGATAGAACTCAACCTCGCCCAAGAGGAGTGGGATAAGAATGTAAAAGAAATGAAGGAAACCGTAACGGAGGAAAATGTAGCCGAAGTGGTTTCTATGATGAGCGGTGTCCCTGTAACCAAAGTGGGTAAAAACGAATGGGATAAACTGGCAGAAATGGATAAAAACCTCAACGGTAAAGTAATTGGTCAGGAAGAAGCCGTGAAAAAAGTGGTAAAAGCCATCCAAAGAAATAGAGCGGGACTAAAAGACCCGAATCGCCCTATCGGAACATTCATCTTTTTAGGAACAACTGGGGTGGGTAAAACCGAATTGGCAAAAGTAATGGCAAAAGAACTCTTCAACTCAGACGAAGCCTTGATTCGTATTGATATGAGTGAGTATATGGAAAAATTTGCTGTTTCTAGATTGGTTGGTGCGCCTCCAGGCTATGTGGGTTACGAAGAAGGTGGACAACTCACCGAAGCGGTGCGTAAAAAACCTTATTCCGTAGTGCTTTTAGATGAGATTGAAAAAGCCCATCCCGATGTGTTCAACCTGTTGCTCCAGATATTGGACGAAGGTTTTGTAACGGATAGTTTAGGCAGAAAAATTGATTTTAGAAATACCATTATCATCCTGACTTCCAATATTGGAACTAGACAATTGAAAGACTTTGGCGATGGCGTAGGCTTTGGAACTACGGCTAGAAAATCTAGTACCGATGCCAATGCTAGACATACCATAGAGCAAGCTTTGAAAAAAGCCTTTGCTCCAGAGTTTTTGAATAGAATTGATGACATCATTATCTTTAATGCGTTAGAGAAAGAAGATATTAAGAAAATCATCGATTTAGAATTGAACAAATTATATCGCCGATTGTCTAAGTTAGGCTATACTGTTAGCTTAACCGATGAAGCCAAAGACTTTATCGCAGAGAAAGGTTGGGATAAAGATTTCGGGGCGCGTCCATTAAAAAGAGCCGTTCAGAAATATATTGAAGACCTTTTAGCCGAGTTATTGGTAACCAAACAACTCAACGAAGGCGAAAGCATTGTTCTTCAACCAAATGAAACTAAGGACGCTCTAGAAAGACAAACCGAAACAGTATAATGTATCACCTTGAAGCCTGCCTTAGCGTAGGCTTCATTTTTTTAATTTATCAATTGAGATGACCACAATAGGGATTTTAGGCAACGGCTTTATGGGAAACAAATACCTCAAAGCCATAGAGGAAATTGGCGAGGCAAAAGTATCTACCATTATAGACGCTTCTACTGACCCCCATCAAAACCAAAACATCAGTTATTATCTATCATTAGAAGATTTTTTAAATAAAAAACCCGAAGTTGATTTAATTGTTATCGCTACACCTAATCATTTACACTACTCCCAGGCACACGCCCTTCTCACGCACGGCTATTCCGTGATGATAGAAAAACCCTATGCATTCAAAGGCTCAGAAATGAAAACCTTATTTGAGGTAGCACATCAGCATCAAGTGGGATTATATTTTTCTTCACCTAATAGGTTTTCGCCCATCTCAAAATGGCTTAAAAACATTTGTGAAAATAATATTTTAGGCACGCCTTTTCTCATCAATATTAATTGTTTTTGGAACCGAGATGAACGCTACTATCAACCCTATTCTTGGAAGGGAAAAAAAGTAGAAGATGGTGGTATTTTGTATACTCAATTTTTTCATTTTTTAGACCTTATGTGTTGGCTATTTGGTAAGGTTAAATTAAAATATGCTACGGCAAAAACTTTAAAAAATAAGGTAGAAATAGAAGATACGCTAAATATTATTTTCGACCTAAACGATGGCGGAACGGCAAACCTTAACCTTACCACAGCCGTATGGGACAAAAATATGGAAAGTACTATGAACATCATTGCTGAAAAAGGAAGCCTTAAAATTGGTGGGCAATATTTTGATGATATTCAATATTGTCATATTGAAAATTTTAGTTTTGATAAAAATCAAATCCCCACTGCAACAACCTCTAATCTGGCACAAAATATTCAGTATGTAATCCATCAAATGAAATCATCATCGGATAATTCTACATCATACTATATTGATTTAATTGGATGCATTGAAGAAGTATATCAAATGGCAACCTCTTAAAATAAATCTATTTATTAGTCAAAAATCTTATTTTTGCAGAAATTTTTCTCTGTGAAGTCAACGATTATTAAAGGTTTTAAGCATCTATTTCCTAGTCTATGGGATGAGTGGATTCTATTCCTATTATTATTTATAGGCTATGGTCTAATGGCACTCATAAATGCACAGAGCTTTACTATTATCTTTAATGACCGTATCGCTTGGGATGCCTATTTCAGTTTTGATAATCGCGCAGTGGTTATGACGGGTGGCAGTTACGAAAAACATCCATTTTCACAATATTTATTTGATGGCATTCGCGCACTGGCATTTTGGGGGTCTTCTGGACAGAAAGATGCTACTTTTAGAACTATATTGGCGCTTTTAAGTACATTGGCGATTAGCTTAAGTATCGTCCAAGTTTATAAATATTTAAAAGTTATTATTTCTCTTCCTAAAGGTATTAGTTTTGTTTTATCCTTGCTTTTTGGATGTTTTAGCACCTGTATTTTGCTATCCTTTACGCCAGAAACTTATCCTTATTCTATGCTGTTTCTATTGTGGTTTAATTATTATGCTGCATTAAAATTGAAATATAACCAACCGCTGGCGTTTAGCACCTTATCTATAGGTGGCATCTTAATCGGCGGGATAACGATTACCAACCTCATCAAAGTATATATTCCCGTAGTTTTTGAAAAAGGAATTTATAAAAATTGGAAGAAAGCATTAAACACCTTAATGAAAGTAGGGGCGTCTTTAACCCTATTTGTACTACTTTGGCTATGGCGAATTGGCTTTGATGTTTCTTCATTTTTGGAAAAATCAGGAACACAACTGGAAAAATTTTCTCAAGCGCAAGATGCCCCTTGGTGGGATATGGTGTACTCTTGGTTTTGGGGTAGCAATATGGTATTCCCAAGTTTCTTTGTCGTCCATCATCCACTGGGACACAAAGCCATTTTAATGACCACTTTTACCTCTATGTTCCATTATATGGTTATGGGTCTAGTATTCATTTTAGTGGTATGGAGTTATATCATTAATTTTAAAAATAGGCTCGTACAAGTGCTAATGATCTCTTTTTTAGTCGATGTTTTTATTCACACCGTTTTAAAATTTGGGCTGCATACGGCGTATATCTATGGTGGACATTTTATCTTTATTGTCCCTCTAATGCTAGGTTGGCTGTATCAGGCCTATCATAAAACACCTCAAATTCAGCATGGACTGTTGGTGTGTTTTTCATTACTATTTGTGTATATCGTATCAAATAATCTGTACAGAATGGGGGAATTCTTTGAATTTCTTTATCTTTACTACCAATAAAATAAACCATCGTGACGATACTTCATTTAGAAACTTCATCAAAAAACTGCTCAGTAGCGATTTCTCAAGATGAGAATTTACTCTGTCTTTGCGAGGAAGCCTCAGAAAATTATAAACAAAGTGAAAGCCTACATACTTTTATAGAATGGGCTTTGGAAGGCGCCGAACTCACACTTAAATCCATTGATGCCGTCTCTTTGGGCATGGGACCTGGCTCTTATACAGGACTAAGGATTGGTGCAGCTTCTGCAAAAGGCTTTTGCTATGGGTTAGATATTCCCTTAATCGCTATCAATTCATTAGATACTATGGTAGCGCCTTTCATTGATAAAGGGTTTGATTACATTATTCCTATGGTGGATGCCCGAAGAATGGAAGTCTATACCAGAATTTACGATGGCAAAACTGGAAAACACCAGACCGAAACCGAAGCTAAAATTTTAGACGACACTTCTTTTCAGGAATTAAAAGACCACACCATAGTTTTCGTAGGCGATGGGGCAAAGAAAGCACAAGATATTTTGAAACTCCCAAACGCTACTTTTGAGCCTCATATATTTCCATCAGCGGAACACCTTATCAAACCAGCGTTAGAGCGATTTAAAAATCAGCAGTTTGAAGATATTGCTTATTTCGAACCGTTTTACCTCAAAGCCTTTCAAGGAGTTAAACGAAAAAGATAGATGGTTATATTAAAATCTTTTTAAGCCCCGCTTGTAGCCCTTTCCAAAAGAAGTTGAAAAAGGATTTATCTGGCTCTCGCTCCACAGTACCAATCTCTACGGTTTCGGGATATGGTTTAGAATCATTGGATACAACTAAATTAATAATCCCGCTGAGTAATTTATGCTTCTCTTTGCCTTGTTCATCTACAAAGGCAATTTTTAGATCGCGGTGTTTCATCTTCATTGTACCCGTTTGAGCGTAAGTATTGCCATTAAAATTAAAATCCAAACGCTCTATACTGCCTTCTGCCTTTATCTTTAGATAAGGAATTAAAAACGGATTAATACGATCTGCTGGTAAATTAGAAAGATAGCCACGAATATTAAAGGCATCTTGACGGTTCAGTACATCAAATCGCCATTGGGCATAAAGCGGTGAAGCATTCATAAATCGAGTATTGACCTCTGCCATAACGGTAGCGGGTTTCCCTTTCATTTTTCTAGAATTAATATGCTGGATGGTGGCATTAAATTGGTCAAACGCGAGTTTCCCTGCTCCATTGCTGGTTTCAGTATCTTCTTCATACATCAATGTCGCATTTTTAATCAAAGTTTGTTTGATGTAAAGGGGAATTTTAATCTTTCTTAATTTCGTGGCATAGAAATCCCGTTTACTCGTATCATCTTTGGGGATGGTGCTGCGAAAAATATTCGTATCAATTTGGTTAATGACCACTTGATTGGCATTAATGTAAGGCTGTGCCGTAGTCAATAAATTCCAATCGCCATTTGCGGTAATTTGCTTCACCGAAACATCGTAGAGGTCTTCTTCTACGGGAATCATTCGGATAAACTGACTGCGAGAAACAGTAGGTTTAAAGGTCAATTGGTTAACCGAAAGACTACGATTGTCCATAGAAATCTGTTGGGTTCTCAAACGATAAAAACGGCTGGGTCTATAATCTATCGATTTTAAATCCATTTTAAATGCCCCTACCTTTACGGGAAGGTTATGTTTTAAAGTATTTTCGTTGAGCTCTACATCATTTACACTAAACGCCAACTGGCGAATATCCAACGGCTGGTTATTTTTTTCAAATTTAATATTGGCTTGGTTTACTGCCATTTTTCCTACTTTAAGCGGAAAGGCTATCCCTTTAAAATTCAAATCTTTATCCTGTGCTTTTTTAGGTGCTTTAATATCCGCATCTAAACGATTAGCTAGAATATGTTTGATGTCTAATTTTAGTTTATTATTCACAAAATTCCATCGGTTGACTTTGATATCCAAGCGGTCTACATCAATATCAAGGTTGGGTTGAGTTGGACTTGTGCCTGTAGGTTTTACCGAAAGTTGTTTTAAATTTACATTCTTAGAATCTGCTAAAAATGATTTTACCGAAAAGCGTTGGGTCGGCGCATAATACGCTAGCGATTGGGCATTGATATTAAAGGTTTCATAGTTGAACGGAATATTCCCTTTTGCAGAAGCTTCGTTCATATAAATTTTACTCACCTGCATATCCAGCTGCTTCGTCGTGAATAATGGCTTGTTATTAGGCTTCAAAATCTCTAGTTGACCGCGGTCTATACTCACCTTATCTAATTCTACCTCATAGGTAAAACTTTGTTCTTTTTTTTCTGGTTTAGCATTGGTGGTATGGATTTTTACAAAAGGTTCTGTAAAACGCACATGCTCTAAACTTAATTTTTCGTTTTTAAGTTTTAGGGTTCTAAAGGTCAGTTTCTTTGCCTCTACATCAAAAAGGTTTCTTTTATTAGGAAATCGTTTGATAAACTCAGCATAAGTAATGAGTGGTTTTAATTTAAAGTTTTGAATATGAAGGTCGTCCGCATCATCTTTTATAAAACTATCGGCACTAAAATGATAGACTTCATCAGGTTGAAAATCAATGGCTTTTCCGCTAAGGTGGTAGTCGTCAAAAGAAAACGGTAATTTTTTAGAATGGTCTTTTTCAGTTTTAAGGTTATTGATATCAATATTCAAGGCTTTGGTCGTAAGTAAAGGTTGTTGATTATGCTTTACAATATTGAGGTCAGCATCCTTGACCACCATATGCCCCAGATGCCATCGCCATGGCTCCGAAGGTGTATTGGGTTTAGGTTTAGGCAGTTGAATATTCAGTTGAGGACGCGCCAATTGCAGCTGGCTTAGGCTAATTTTATTAGAAGCGAGGGCGTCGTAAAGTCCTAGCCTAGAAATTTGGAGTTCACCAATACTACCCTCTAACCGAAGTTTTTCGTTGTTCTGAGTGGTGGTTTTAATGGTAAGACTATCAGCCGTAATATTCCCCGTCAATACATTAACATTGAGCCCTTGATAATGGACGACATAGTCGGTATTTTTCTTGATATAGTCAGGTAAGCCGTATTTAAGCCAAAGGTTAAAGCCGATATTGAGTAATGCGACAAGTCCTATCAGACTTGCTACCACAATTAAAATTAGTTTTAAAGATTTATGTTTCATAGTCTTTATCATAGGAATCCTCAGTGGCAAATATCATACCTAAATGATATCCAACGCTACTACATAACCTTCATGGGAACGCATATTCATAACTTGCCCCGTTTCAAAAGCGAGATATTGTCCTTTAATTCCTTTCAGAATCCCTTTAATTTCAGGCTGTTTGGATAGATTAACCGAAGTGATTTTATCGGGTGCTTGGTAAGGAAAATGAAGGTTGATTTTATCCTCATGGATGATAAATTTCTGGCTTTCAGAAGGAATATAGTGTGCCACCTCATCTCGTACCTGCAATAAATCCACAGAAGAATTGGTTTCATCATTTAGCATTTTTCGCCAATTGGTTTTATCAGAAAGGTGGTTTTTTAGTGCGACTTCTATCACGCCCGCTTCGTAGCGGTTTTCAGTTCTGGCAATTGGTAGGGCTTGCGTAGCACCTTGGTCTATCCATCGGGTAGGCACTTGTGCTTCACGGGTAACGCCCACTTTTACATCGCCAGTATATGCGAGGTAAACGATATGCGGTTGCAACTGTATCTGTTGTTCCACTTCTAAATCCCGTTCTTCTATCCCCAAATGTGCTTTAGAAAGTTCTGGTTTTAAAATGGTTTCACTGGCATAAGGACTTTCAAAAAAGCACTTTTTACAAAATCCCATCTGGAAAATAGGCTCGTCGCTACCACAATTGACACATTGATATCCCATATGTGTAAAGGTAATACTTCGCCCAAATAACGCATTCATATGTAGCAAATCGTGGGATAGATTGAGGTAATATTGAATAGGCTCACCAAACTGAGCACTCATTTTTCTGATTTGTCCCTGAAACTTCATGGTGTAAAATTTCTTCAAAAATAAGAATTAAAATTTAATCGTTTTTTCCTTACTTTTGTACCTCCAATACAAAAAACTATGACCTATTTCGTAACAGGAGGCAGTGGCTTTATCGGTTCTCATTTGGTAGAAACCTTATTAAAAAACGGACATTCTGTCATTAATATTGATAATTTTGATGACTTTTATGATTATAAAATTAAAATCAAAAATACTTTAGAATCTCTAGGAAAAGATCCCTATTTTGAATTTAAAGATAAAGCATCGGATGTCCAGCAACTGGTAGAGCAGACCAAGTCTGAACGCTATCAGCTTTATTATCAAGACATCAGAGATAAAGAAGGTTTAGAGCAAATTTTTAAAATCCATCAGCCCGATATGGTGATTCATCTAGCCGCTTTGGCTGGGGTGCGTCCATCGATTGAGCGACCACTGGACTATGAAGCGGTAAATATTCTTGGCACACTAAACCTTTGGGAAATTTGTAAAGCATTAGAGATTAAAAAGTTCGTATGTGCATCGTCTTCAAGTGTATATGGCAATAATGAAAGTATTCCTTTTTCCGAAACAGACAATGTAGACCGCCCGATTTCCCCTTATGCTGCAACTAAAAAATGTGGCGAAATTTTAGGACACACCTATCATCATCTTTACCATATCGATATGATTCAGTTGCGATTTTTTACCGTCTATGGTCCAAGACAACGCCCTGATTTAGCCATTCATAAATTCACTAAAATTATCAGTAACAACCAGCCTATCCCATTCTACGGCGATGGGACTACTGCCAGAGATTATACTTATATAGATGATATTATTGATGGTATTTTAAAATCCATTCATTATTTGGAACACCATAGTGGCGTGTACGAAATCATTAACCTTGGTGAAAGCGAAGTGGTAACTTTAAAGGAAATGGTTTCTACCATAGAACAGGCTTTAGATAATAAAGCCATACTAGACCTGCAACCAATGCAGCCAGGTGATGTGCAAAAAACCAATGCCAACATCCAAAAAGCCAAAACTTTAATTGGCTATTCCCCAAAAACGAACTTCCAAAATGGCATAAAAAAGTTTGTGGAATGGTTTTTGAGAAAGGATGAAGATAATAATCACCATAAAAAGTGAAAATTATCACTTAATTTTTTATTTTTGCAAAAAATTGAATATATATGTATTGGACATTAGAATTAGCATCTTATCTTAGTGATGCCCCTTGGCCGATGACAAAGGCAGAATTGATAGATTACGCTATCAGAACTGGAGCTCCAATGGAGGTAGTTGAAAACCTCCAAGCGATAGAAGATGAAGGCGAAATCTACGAGAGTATAGAAGAGGTATGGAGCGACTATCCTACCGATGAAGACTTCCTTTGGAACGAAGACGAATACTAAACAACAGCGATGGGCTATGGCACTTCGCTGTAGCCTTTTTTTAACATTAATACTTACTGCCCATTGGGCAAAACTAACTAATCATTATGAGTTTTTTAAACACGATACTGAAAGGATTCCTCGGAAATAAAAATGAAAAAGACCTAAAAGAGGTAAAAAAAGTAGTAGCAAAAATAAAAGCTGCCGAACCTGAAATAGGAAAACTTTCTGACGATGAACTGAGACAGAAAACCGTAGAATTTCAAGATAAAATAAAAGACGCTAGTTCTAAAGTAACTACACAAATAGAAGAGGTAAAAGAAAAAATAAAAACCACTACCAATGTAGACGAGAAAGAAGAACTCTACACCAAAGTGGAAGACCTAAAAAAAGAAGCGTACGAAATTGAAGAAAAAGTATTGGCAGATATCCTACCTCAAGCCTTTTCTGTGGTAAAAGAAACCGCTAGAAGATGGGCTCAAAATGGGGAAATTAGAGTAAAAGCCAACGATAGAGATAGAGAACTTGCACAAACGAAAGATTTCGTAGTGATTGAAGGCGATGAAGCCGTTTGGCTAAACCATTGGGATGCCGCAGGAACTAAGGTAGAATGGGATATGGTACATTACGATGTACAGTTCATCGGTGGTGTGGTACTCCATAGTGGTAAAATTGCAGAGATGGCAACAGGGGAAGGTAAAACTTTAGTGGGAACACTTCCAATTTACCTTAACGCCTTACCTGGGCGTGGTGTGCATGTGGTTACCGTAAACGACTATTTGGCACGAAGAGACTCTGCTTGGATGGGCCCTTTATATGAATTCCACGGACTTTCTATCGACTGTATCGACAATCACCAACCGAATTCCGACGCGAGAAGAAAAGCCTACCAATCGAATATCACCTACGGTACCAACAACGAGTTTGGTTTTGACTACCTAAGAGATAATATGGTAAATTCACCGTCAGAAATGGTACAAGGGGAACTTAACTATGCCATCGTGGATGAGGTGGACTCGGTATTAATTGATGATGCCAGAACTCCATTAATCATTTCTGGACCAGTACCACAAGGCGACAGACAAGAGTTTGATGTGCTGAAACCATCAGTAGATAGAATTGTAAGTATCCAAAAGAAAACCGTATCTAGTATTTTCCACGAAGCTAAAAAATTAATTGCACAAGGAAATACCAAAGAAGGAGGCTTCAAATTATTACAAGCGTATAGAGGTTTACCTAAAAACAGACAACTCATTAAGTTTTTATCCGAAACGGGGAACAAAGCTTTGCTACAAAAGGTGGAAGCCCAGTATATGCAGGATAACAACAGAGAAATGCCTAAGGTAGATAAAGACCTTTATTTCGTAATTGATGAGAAAAATAACCAAATCGACCTTACCGATAAAGGGGTAGAATATATGTCTCAAGGGAACTCCGACCCTAATTTCTTCGTATTACAAGACATCGGAACAGAGATTGCCGACTTAGAGGCTAAAAATTTACCTAAGGAAGAAGAATTTGCACTAAAAGAAGAACTTTTCCGTGAGTTTGCGGTAAAATCTGAGCGTATCCACACGCTTAATCAATTATTAAAAGCCTACACCCTATTCGAAAAAGACGACGAATATGTGGTAATGGATGGCGAAGTAAAAATTGTAGATGAGCAAACGGGGCGTATTATGGAAGGGCGCCGTTATTCAGACGGATTACACCAAGCCATAGAAGCCAAAGAAAATGTAAAAATTGAGGCAGCAACTCAAACTTTTGCGACCATTACCTTGCAGAACTATTTCCGTATGTACAACAAACTAGCGGGGATGACGGGTACTGCTGAAACAGAAGCAGGCGAGTTCTGGGAAATTTATAAACTAGATGTGGTAGTAATCCCTACCAATAGACCTATCCAAAGATTCGACAGGCATGATTTAGTATACAAAACCAACCGTGAAAAATATAACGCAGTTATTGAAGAAATTGAAAAATTAACTTCGCAAGGGCGTCCTGTATTGGTAGGCACAACCTCTGTTGAGATTTCTCAATTATTATCTAAAGCGCTTCAATTAAGAAAAATTCCACACCAAGTCCTTAATGCTAAAATGCACAAGCAAGAAGCCGAAATTGTGGCAGGAGCAGGTGCGCCAGGCGTGGTTACTATTGCGACGAATATGGCAGGCCGAGGTACGGATATTAAATTAAGTAAAGAGGTAAAAGATTCCGGCGGCCTTGCCATTATCGGGACAGAGCGTCACGATTCTCGTCGTGTAGATAGACAGTTGAGAGGTAGAGCGGGACGACAAGGTGACCCAGGTAGCTCGCAGTTTTATGTCTCTTTAGAAGATAACTTAATGCGTCTATTCGGTTCTGAAAGAATTGCTAAAATGATGGACAAACTCGGTCATAAAGATGGCGAAGTGATTCAGCACTCTATGATTACGAAATCTATCGAAAGAGCGCAACGCAAAGTGGAAGAAAACAACTTCGGTATTCGTAAGAGACTTCTTGAATACGATGATGTAATGAACAAACAAAGAGATGTTATTTATAAGAGAAGAAAAAATGCCCTCTTTGGCGACCACTTGAAGTATGATATTACCAATATGATTTTTGATGTTGCCAACTCTATCGTGAGCAAAACGAAAATGGACAATAACTACAAGGACTTTGAGTTTGAAATCATCAAATACTTTACTATGGAAGCGCCAGTATCCGAAACTGAGTTTAAAAATAAATCGGTAGAGGAATTGACGAATATCGTTTTCAAAAAAGCAGAGGAAGACTACGCTATGAAGTTGAATTTATTAAAAGAAAAATCCTTCCCTATCATTGAAAATGTATACCAAAACCAAGGTAATATGTTTAAAATGATACAAGTCCCATTCAGCGATGGTACTAAAACGATGACGATTTTAGCTAACTTAGAAGAAGCATATAACACCAAGTGCGAAAGCCTCATCAACGATTTTGAAAAGAATATTTCACTGTCGATTATTGATGAAAACTGGAAACTGCACCTTAGAGAAATGGACGACTTACGCCGTTCTTCACAAGGGGCAGTATACGAGCAGAAAGATCCATTGGTGATTTATAAACAAGAATCTTTCTATCTATTTAGTGAAATGGTAGATAAAATTAATAAGGAAATTGTATCCTTCTTATATAAAGGAGAAATTCCTGCGTAAGAAAGAATACTTATACCTAAAACGCCATTGTTATTTTGAATGATAGTGGCGTTTTTATTTTCTATCAAAAATAAAAAACCGTAATTTTATAGCCAATAAATATTTCAATTATGGCAGTAGTAGATTTATCCAAGCGCTTAGCGCTGGGTGTAGATATTGGCGGGACTAATACCAAATTTGGTTTAGTCAACCATAGAGGTGAGATTCTTGGTAAAGGGCGGATAAAAACCGACACCCCAACCATAGAAAAATTTATAGAACGCCTCTATACAGAAGTAAAACCCATCTTAAATGAACTAACAAAAGATGGATCTAAATTAGAAGGTGTAGGAATAGGTGCCCCCAATGGGAACTACTATAATGGGACTATAGAAAATGCACCAAACCTTAATTGGAAAGGCATTGTGCCTTTAGCCCAAAAAATAACGGAAAAATTTGGTGTCCCTTGCCAAGTTACCAATGATGCTAATGCCGCAGCCCTAGGGGAAATGATGTTTGGTGCCGCCCGCGGAATGAAAGATTTTATTATGATAACACTAGGAACAGGTGTGGGAAGTGGGATTGTAGCCAATGGACAACTCATCTATGGGCATGATGGCTTTGCGGGAGAGCTAGGTCATACCATCGTAAAACCTGGCGGTAGAAAACATTGGAGCACAGGCTCAGAAGGTAGTTTAGAAGCTTACGCTTCGGCAACGGGTATTGCCATTACCGCAAAAAAAATGAGAGCAGAGTTTCCAGATTCTATGCTGAACCAATACCCAGAAGAGCAAATCAACGCCAAAACAGTGTACGAATGTGCTATAAAAAATGATCCCATCGCCATAGAAGTGTTTCGCTATACAGGGCAAAAACTCGGGGAGGCTTTAGCTAATTTTGTGATGTTTTCTTCACCCGAAGCCATTTTGTTATTTGGAGGCGTCATAAAAGCAGGCGATTTTATTCTAAAACCTGCTAAACTTCATATGGAAAGAAATCTACTAAAAACTTTTAGAGGTAAAGTAAAATTAGTCTTTAGCGAACTAGACGAAGCCGATGCCGCAATACTCGGTGCCAGTGCCTTAGTTTGGGAAAAACAAAAATCATGAAATACCTCATTTATACTTTAAGTTTATTTTTATGGGCTTGTAGTGGACAAACTTTTAAGCCTTCTCAATCATTAAATAAAACGATGACAACAGAACACAATACTCAAAATCAATTATTAACCATTGGAGGCGGATGCTTCTGGTGTGTAGAAAGCTGCTTTAATATGCTAAAAGGTGTAGACTCCGTAGTTTCTGGCTACTCAGGAGGCAAAACTGAAAACCCTACTTATGAAGAAGTTTGCACGGGCAATACAGGGCACGCCGAAGTCGTGCAAATTTCTTACAATCCTAAAGTCATTTCTTACCATCAACTGATGGAAGTTTTTTTCTTCCTTCACGACCCTACCCAACTGAACCGACAAGGTGAGGATATCGGAACACAATACCGCTCGGTCATTTTTTATCGCAACGACGAAGAGAAACAACTGGCGGAAGAGGCAATAAAAATTTCCGAAGCCTCAGGGAAATGGCAGGGCAAGTATGTGACAGAAGTAGCCCCTTTTGAGAAATTTTGGGCAGCAGAAGCCTATCACCAAGGCTATTATAAACAAAATCCTAATCAGCCGTATTGTAGTATGGTGGTAGGACCGAAAATCCAAAAGTTTAAAGATTATTTTGGCAGTAAAGGCTGGCTAAAGCCCTCAGAATTATAAATTAAAACCTTTCGACATGATAATTGGCAAATGATTTGTTGATAGTGCATACTATGGAGGACAAGAAAAGACAACTTAGGAAATATAAAGCGATTGCCACAGGATTATTTATTTTGATGGCAGTGGTTTTCATTCTCAGTACCATTTATCAAAAATCACATCAGTCGGCACATTGGATTGGCTATATCAAAGCGTTTTCAGAAGCGGCTATGGTGGGTGCTTTGGCAGACTGGTTTGCGGTAACGGCATTATTTCATCATCCATTAGGGCTTAAAATTCCACATACCAACCTTATTGAAAAGAGTAAATCTAAAATTGGGGATAATCTGGGAAGTTTTGTCGTGAGTAATTTTTTGTCCCCACAGAATATACGCCCTTATATACAGCAACTCAAAGTTTCTCACATCGCAGGGGATTGGTTAGCGAAACCTCATAATCAACAAGTGGTGGTATCGCAAGTATCCAGTATTATGGCAGATATTATCCATCAACTAGAAGATGATAAGGTGATTCACTTTATGACAGATAAAGCGATGGAAATGACGGCACAATTAAAGTTTAACCAACTTATTGGTAGTGGTTTGGATTATATCTTGCAGCAGGAAGAACATCAAAAATTGATTACCCATTTGTCGCTTCAAATTAAAGACTATATCATCAATCATCAAAACCTTGTTCGGGAACACGTAAAAAAGGAAAGCTTTTCACTAATTCCTAAGTTTGTAGATGATGCCATTGCCGATAAAATTACCATGGGATTGGCAAAATATTTTGAAGAAGTAGAGCAAGACTTACAACATTCGCTAAGAAATGAACTGACGCTGAAAATGACGCAGTTTTCTGATGAATTGAAAAGTAGTTCCAAATGGGAACAGCAGTTTGATACCCTTAAAAAAGAATGGTTGAAAAAGGAAAAACTATCGCTGTATATTACCGATATTTGGGCTTCTATTAAGAAAAGTATCATTTCGGAATTGGAACACGAGTCCTCCGCACTCAAATCTTATTTGTATAAAAACCTAGACCAGCTATCTCATAACCTTAAAACCGACCCTCAACTTCAAAATAAAATTGATGGCTGGGTAAGGCGTACCGCTTACACTTATATCTTAAAAAACACCCATCGTTTTGGGGGGGTGATTAGTAGCACGGTAGGCAACTGGGAAGGTAAAGAGTTGAGTAATAAACTAGAGCTGGAAGTGGGTAAAGATTTACAATTCATTAGAGTGAATGGAACTTTAGTCGGTGGCTTGGTTGGTTTGGTGATTTATACCATCACCCACTTTTTTATCTAAACGATTTAGGTTTTAGGTATCCATTAAAAAAGGTTATTTTTGCAAAAATTTTAGAGGTTTGGTTCGTATCATCGAAAATAAAGATTGGGTTATTTATACCCTTTTAGCAGTGGGATTTCTGTATGTGTTCATCTTTAGGGTATTGATGAGAGAAATTACATTGTTAAAATACCTTGCCCTCGACTTAGAGTTCGTCAATAATAGATTTCAAACTTGGCTGATGGTCAGTGCGGGGTTTGTAGTGGTGGCTGGTTTAGCTTTAGCCCCATTTCTACCCGTAATCCCAGAATTTTATCATCAATACGATATACTGGGAGGCTATCAACTTAATAAATTGGGCTGTGTGCTAGTTACCCTTTTAGGATTGTTTGCATTTAGGATTCTATTTACTTATTTCTTACTAGCCAATTCTGGGGAATTAGAGCGATGGCAACACTTTTATTTTGTAACGACTAAAATATTTTTGGTCTATACCTTGGTACTCACCTGTTTAGTTTTAATACAGTACTATATCCCTATACCAAAGGATTGGATGATATACACCTATCTTATTAGTTTCATTATAGGCTTCATTTTCAAAAATTTAATCTATATTTTTAAGCGTCCTTCCATTTTACCCGAAGAGTGGTATTATAAAATTTTGTATATTTGCACCCTCCAAATATTACCTTTTTTGGTGGTATGCAAATTATTGTTTTTTTAACTACGAAAATAACTATTGGCAACTAAGACAAACGCAACTTTACTTAGCACTTGCCAACTAAAGAATAGAAAAAATGAAAATTAAATCTATACTCGTATCTCAGCCACAGCCAGCAGAATCATCACCGTATATGGAATTGGCAAAAAAAGAAAAAATCAATATTGATTTTCGTCCATTTATCCATGTGCAAGGTGCCGATGCTAAGGACTTGAGAACGCAAAAGATAGACTTGTCTCAATATACAGGCATTATCTTTACCAGCCGAAATGCCGTAGACCACTACTTCCGTATTGCAGAAGAAATGCGTTTCGCTGTACCAGATGCCATGCGCTATATCTGCCAATCCGAGGCTATTGCTAACTATCTACAAAAGCATATCGTTTACAGAAAAAGAAAAATTAGCTTTGGTGAGAAATTGCCGGCGGATATGCAGCCTTTGCTAAAAAAATATCCTTCTGAGAAATACTTACTGCCGTCTTCTGATGTTTTGAATGATAACATCAAAAAAGTATTAGATGCTTCTGGAGTAGACTGGACGCGTGCGGTAATGTACCGTACCGTAAGCAGCGATTTATCCGATATTCAGCTTTCCGATTATGATTTATTGGTTTTCTTCAGCCCTCAAGGTATTAAATCTATGGTAGAAAACTTTAAAGATTACAGCAAATCTAAATTTAAAGTGGCAGTTTTTGGAAACTCTACTAAACTTGCCGCAGAAGAAGCTGGACTGAAAGTAGATATTTTAGCCCCTACTAAAGAAAATCCATCCATGGCAATGGCGATAGAAAATTTTATACGCCAAAGTAAATAATTTATTTTTTTTAAAATCCAGCGCCATCAGTCCTCTAAAGATTGGTGGCGTTTCCATTCGTAACCTTTTACCCCTATGAAAGCACCTGTAGCTCCTAAACACGATAAAGCCTTAACTATACATCATGATGTTCGCCAAGACCCTTATTTTTGGATGAACCAAAGGGATACTCCAGAAGTATTCCAATATCTAGAAGAGGAAAATCGCTATGCGGAATACCTTATGAAAGATACCGAAGCGCTTCAGAAAGCCTTATTTGAGGAAATGAAAGCCCGCTACAAGGAAGACGATGAGTCGTTGCCTTATTTCTTTAATGGATATTGGTATTTGGTAAGGTTTGAAAAAGGTAAAGACTATCCACTATTTTATAGAAAATTTAAAACCTTAGAGGCAGACGCCAAATTGCTGTTAGATGTTAACATCTTAGCAGAGGGTAAAACCTTTATGGATGTGAGTAGTATGGTGGTAAGCCCCAACAATCAACTGTCCACCTATGCCGTAGATGATATGGGCAGAAGGATTTACAGCATCTACATTAAAGATTTGACCACAGGGACACTTTTGCCCGAAGTCATCGAAAATACAACGGGAAAAGCGGTTTGGGCTAATGACAACCAACATTTCTTCTATATCCGAAAAGATAAAAATTTAAGAGCTTTCCAAGTATATCAACACCGCTTGGGCACAGACCCTAAAGAAGATCTTTTAGTATACCACGAAAAGGATAGCACTTTTGATGTTAATGTTTTCAAAACTAAATCTTTAGATTACATTTTTATTTCAAGCTCCAGCACGGTAGCAGACGAACATCGTTTTATTCCAGCCGATAATGTAAACGCTGAATGGACGATAGTACAGCCTCGTGAAACGGGGTTAGAATATTCCGTAGAACATTATAAAGACCATTTTTACATCATTACTAACGAAGGGAGTGCCTCTAATTTTAAATTCGTAAAAACGCCTGTTGAAACGCCTCAAAAAAATCATTGGGAAACCATTATCCCTCATAGAAAAGAAGTTTTATTGGAAGGGGTTGAAATTTTTAGGGACTTTTTAGTGATAGAAGAGCGGACAGAAGGCTTACTTCAAATCAGTATTAGGCATTGGGAAACACAAAAGCAGTATTATCTACCCTTTGAAGAAGAAACTTACACCGCTTATATCGGAGTAAATTTAGATTTTGACTCTACCCATTTACGCTATGGCTATTCCTCATTAGTACAGCCTGCTGCCATTTTTGAGTTCGATATGGTGAATCAAACGCAAGTCTTACTAAAGGAGCAGGAAGTAGTAGGCACATTTAATAAACACGATTACCAATCCGAGCGACTATGGGCAAACTCTAGAGATGGCAAAACTAAAATTCCTATATCCTTAGTTTATCATAAAAATACCAAGTTATCATCCTCTACACCTGTATTGCTCTATGGTTATGGCAGCTATGGTCATACGGTAGATGCTACATTTTCTAGAATAAGGCTCTCGCTTTTAGATAGAGGTTTTGTATTTGCAATCGCCCATATCAGAGGAGGTGAATATTTAGGACGAGATTGGTATGAGGACGGCAAACTACTTCAAAAGAAAAATACATTTTACGATTTTATTGACTGTGCCGAGTTTTTAATTGCAAAACACTACACTTCGCCAAAACATCTCTACGCTATGGGAGGAAGTGCTGGAGGCCTACTTATGGGTGCTGTAATGAATGAACGCCCAGAATTATTCCATGGTATGATTGCCCAAGTGCCTTTTGTAGATGTAGTCACCACCATGCTGGATGAAGATATTCCATTAACCACTGGGGAATTTGACGAATGGGGCAACCCTAAAAACGAAGTGTATTACCACTATATGAAATCCTACTCGCCCTATGATAATGTTGTGCCTAAAGCCTATCCCAATCTTTTAGTTACCACAGGCTACCACGATAGCCAAGTACAATATTGGGAACCTGCCAAATGGGTGGCGAAACTTCGAGATTTAAAAACCGATGACCATCTTATCGTTTTTAAAACCGATTTTTCTTCAGGACATGGTGGTGCAAGTGGTCGTTTCGAGTCCCTAAAAGAAGATGCTTTGGAATATGCGTTTTTGCTGAAATTGGAAAATAGAAAAGATTAATAAGCCAATTCTATCGTATTATTATTTTTTTCAGTTATCAAAATAATAATCAACAACTAAATAATTAGATAGCCTTTACTAGAAAAATATTTTATTAAAATAAATCTTTCAAATATGCTTTTCAGACAATCATTTGCTTCTATACGAGTTATCTAAAAATTTAGCCTAAAACAATCATCCTAGTCTAATACGGATGGTAATACAAAAATGCCTTTTTGCTGACAACTTTTATCAAATATTAAAGGAACATTATTAACAAAATCTAAAGCGTTGATGGCAATAGAGTGACCATATCATATAAAATGTCTTTTAAATTTTCTTCTGTAATAAATTCTGTAACTACTTTTATATTAGCAGAAGGATTAATGCGCTTCAATCTATCATAAAGTTGCTTCACTTTAGGTTTATTAATATCTTTGATCACATAATTTTGCCTATTTAAATTAGACAATTCCACATCATCACCATCACAATCGTAAAATTTTCAAATCCAAACCTAAGAGAACACTCTGCAATATTACTACCGATACCACTACCCGCTATTAAGACTTTAGTAGTTTTAATTTTATTTTGTTCTTCAGGACATATAAAAGTCTATTTTCTTGTATATCCTCCATTTAAAAGCAAAAATAAAATGAGTATACATACCATTCACTACACTTGGGTGTGGTCATTAAAAAATAATTTTGGGCACAATAAGTATAGAAATTTGCGGTAAAGAATGGTAGACAATAATAATTGAAAGTATAAGAACTAACCTAATACTTAATAGGAATATAAACAAAAAAAGCCTCAAGTTTAATACTTGAGGCTTTTCAAAAATAAAAACTGGCGGCGACCTACTCTCCCACTTTCGTAGTACCATCGGCGCTGGTGGGCTTAACTTCTGTGTTCGGAATGGGAACAGGTGAGCCCCACCGCTAAAACCACCCTAAAGGTCTTTATATGGATATTAAATAGAGATTAGAACTTAGAGTTTAGAAATTAGTAGTTACTAACCTCTTTATCTCATGTCTAACATCTAAAATCTAATATCTATTTTATCGGNAAATATACATCACAAAGGCAAAACCTTGGTCGCACTTATAAGTACTTTGCTTTTGGCATTATGCTTTAAGCTTATAGCAACTCTATTAGGCTATAAATCTACGGGTAATTAGTACTACTCGGCTATGCTGTTACCAGCTTTACACCTATAGCCTATCAACGTGGTCATCTCCCACGACCCTTAAAAGATGTCTCATCTTGAGGCAGGTTTCGCACTTATATGCCTTCAGTGCTTATCCTTACCAAACATAGCTACTCTGCGGTGCGCCTGGCGGCACAACAGATACACCAGAGGTTTGTTCAATTCGGTCCTCTCGTACTAGAATCAAGCCCTCTCAAACATCTAACGCCCGCAATAGATAGAGACCGAACTGTCTCACGACGTTCTGAACCCAGCTCGCGTGCCACTTTAATGGGCGAACAGCCCAACCCTTGGGACCTTCTCCAGCCCCAGGATGTGACGAGCCGACATCGAGGTGCCGAACCTCCCCGTCGATGTGAGCTCTTGGGGGAGACTAGCCTGTTATCCCCGGAGTACCTTTTATCCTATGAGCGATGGCCCTTCCATACGGAACCACCGGATCACTATGTCCTGCTTTCGCACCTGATCGACTTGTAGGTCTCACAGTCAAGCACCCTTATGCCATTACACTCTACGCACGGTTACCAAGCGTGCTGAGGGTACCTTTGAAAGCCTCCGTTACTCTTTCGGAGGCGACCACCCCAGTCAAACTACCCACCACGCAATGTCCTCGTTTCCGAGTTAGGCTCTAAGTAAACAAAGGGTGGTATTTCAACAACGGCTCCACATACACTAGCGTGCACGCTTCATAGCCTCCCACCTATCCTACACATTGTTTACTCAAAGTCAATACGAAGTTATAGTAAAGGTTCACAGGGTCTTTTCGTCCCATTGCGGGTAATCGGCATCTTCACCGATACTACAATTTCACCGAGCTCGTGGCTGAGACAGTGCCCAGATCGTTACACCATTCGTGCAGGTCGGAACTTACCCGACAAGGAATTTCGCTACCTTAGGACCGTTATAGTTACGGCCGCCGTTTACTGGGGCTTCAGTTAATGCCTTCGCTTACGCTAAGCACCTTCCTTAACCTTCCAGCACCGGGCAGGTGTCAGACCCTATACAGCATCTTTCGATTTAGCAGAGTCCTGTGTTTTTGATAAACAGTCGCCTGGGCCTCTTCACTGCGGCCTCCCCGGAGGGAGGCGTCTCTTCTTCCGAAGTTACGAGACTATTTTGCCTAGTTCCTTAGCCACGACTCACTCGAGCACCTTAGGATTCTCTCCTCGACTACCTGTGTCGGTTTTGGTACGGGTTGCTTCACTTCGGCTTTTCTTGGAAGCACTTTCCCTACAACAACTTCGCCCGTAGGCTAGGTCTCAACTATTCCGTCAGTCTTCAGTAAGTACGGCACTCCGTCCCCTTTTTAGTGTGAGCAAGTATGGGAATATTAACCCATTGTCCATCCACTTCCCCTTTCGNGTGCGCGTTAGGTCCCGACTAACCCTCAGCTGATTAGCATGGCTGAGGAAACCTTAGTCTTTCGGTGAGGGGGTTTCTCGCCCCCTTTATCGTTACTTATGCCTACATTTTCTTTTCTATAAGCTCCACAATACCTCGCGATACTGCTTCTGCGCCGATAGAATGCTCTCCTACCGAT
>NZ_KB894217.1:24618-276778 GCF_000374405.1 Riemerella columbina DSM 16469 | reverse complement strand
AAAAAACGCCCTGCCCCCAGATATATAACACACAACTTAAAGAAAATGAGGACAGGGCTACAGCCCATGGCAAGGAATGCCAAAGAAAGGGCTGCAATATTTTGGCTGTAAGCCGTAGGCTTTAAGCCTAAGGCAAGGTTTGAGTTTTGAGTGATGAGTTTTGAGTAACTTGTGGCTTTCAACTTATGGCCTACGACGAGGTTTGAATAGCTTATAGCCTTCGGCTTACTGCCTTCAGCAAGGTAAAAGTGAAAAGGGTTAAGTGATAAGTGGCTTCCTGCATTCGGCTTACGGCCTAAAGCGAGTAAGGAGTGATAAATTTTAAGTTTTGAGTGGCTTGTTGCTTTCTGCTTACTGCCTAAAGCAAATATCAAGTGATTGCCTGAAGCCTTTAGCCTACGGCATATAGCCGTAAAATCTAAAAGACTTCTGTTTGTTTTTTTAGAAAAAAGGTTGTATAATACGCGCGTTACGCGGGATTTAACTTGTGTGTGTGTGTGTGTGTGTGTGTGTGTGTGTGTGTGTGTGTGTGTTTACACAATTTTCTGAAACCACCAAATTATTGGGGTAGTTTTTTTGAGAAATTTTTATGTTGCTGGTATTGCGTGTCATAACGGCGACAAAGGTACAATAATTTTTTTATTGTGCAAGAAAATTTAGAAATTAGAGCTTGGATATTAGATTTTAGAAGAATTATAAATGCTAAATTATAAATTAAAAGTGAAGAGTTAAAAGTTTTGAGTAGCTTACTGCTTAAAGCCTACCGCCTATAGCAATTTAAAATGCTAAATGATAGATTATAAATGAAGTGAGGAGGGTTAAGTGGTAAGGAGTAGATTGTTGCCTACCGCCTATGATTCTAAAGTTTTTATCTATCTATGTTTTTTTCGTAAATTCGCCACAAATTTTATGGCTTTAAGCCTTTTTTATTTAAGCGATATAAACTATTCGTTATGAGTTCTTATACTATATTTATTTTATTGATTGGGATGTCCGCAGCATTCTCTTATATCAACCAAAAGTTTTTAAAACTTCCCTTCGTTATTGGATTGTTTTTCTTGTCTACCGCGCTTTCTTTGGTGGTGGTAACCTCTCAGTTTTGGTTGGATTTACATATTGAAGAAATTGAAGCCTACCTTACAGCAGCGAATATCGATAAACTGATCATCGATATTTTCCTTGGCTTTTTGCTTTTTGCAGGGGCTCTACATACCAACTGGGGCGATTTAAAATCTCAAATTAAATCCATTGCCAGTTATGCTTTGGGGGGGGTCATTTTATCTACCATCATTATTGCAGAGCTATTTTATTATGCCTCACAACTATTAGGCTTGGAAATTAGTTTTATTTATTGTCTAATTTTTGGAGCGCTTATTTCACCAACCGACCCCATTGCCGTATTAGGTATTTTAAAACAAGCAGGCGTTCCTAAAAAAACAGAATCCATCATCGTAGGAGAAAGTTTGTTTAATGATGGGATTGGTGTAGTATTATTTATTGCTTTGATTGATACCTTAAAAGTCGGTGATTTTGAAGTGGCACATTTCGGTATGCTGTTCGTAAAAGAAGCGATTGGTGGCGTACTACTAGGTTTGGTATATGGTTATTTATTACATATTTTACTCAAAAGTATCGACCACTACGAAACTGAAGTATTATTGACTTTAGCCTTTGTAATGGGAGGCTATTCTTTAGCTAATTACTTCCATATTTCTGGGGCATTATCTATGGTAGTTATGGGGCTGATGGTGGGAAATTTCCGTAAAAAAATTGCTATGAGCGATACGACGGAAGAATATGTTCATAAGTTCTGGGAATTGGTAGATGTGATACTCAACGCCTTATTATTTATTGTAATTGCCTTTGTACTCATCGTAGTTGACTTTGAAATAAGATATGTTGTATTGGGTATTTCAGCCTTGGTGATTGTATTGCTTACCCGAGCGTTTTTGGTCTATACACCGCTTAAAACTTTTCCAAAATTTTTAAGATTGAGCAGAAATGATGCAAAAATCATCTCTTGGGGCGGACTAAGAGGGGGACTTTCTCTAGCCTTAGTCTTATCATTACCTCCATCAGAAACCAAAAATATTCTTCTCGTAGCGACTTATATTACGGTATTATTTAGTATTTTGGTTCAAGGTTTAACGATTGGAAAAGTAGCGCAATCCTCATCTAAAAAATAGATCGTATGAAATTTGGACAAGTCCCAGACCCTAGCATTATCGATTTCACTTTACCCCGCCCCCACCCTGATACCATAAAGGTTTTGGGCTATCAAGAGGCTAAAGAATTAGACATTTCTATCGGCTGTGCAAAGTGGAATAGAACGGATTTAAAAGGATTCTACCCAAGAGGTACTAAAGACGAATTAACTTATTATTCCACTCAGTTTAATGCTATTGAGATGAATGCCACTTTTTATGGGTTGCCATCTCCTGAGCAAGTGGAAATTTGGCGAGACAAAACACCCGCTGACTTTAAGTTTTTTCCGAAGATAATCAATACGGTATCGCATTATAGAAGGTTGATTAATGTAGACGATGTAGTGACTCAATATGCCACTTCTATTTTAAACTTTAATGAAAAGTTGGGAATGGTATTCCTACAATTGCACGATAATTTTAAACCTAAAAACTGGGATAGACTAGAAAGTTTTGTTAAAAAATGGCCTCAGGAACTACCATTGGCTATTGAATTGAGAAATGAAGAATGGTTTTCGGATGATACTATTTTTGAAGAGACTTGCAGCTTGTTTAAAGCGCATAATATTACCAATATTTTAGTGGATACCGCTGGGCGTAGAGATATGCTCCATATGCGACTGACTACCCCAACGGCTTTTGTACGCTATGTGGGTGCCAATGCAGAATCCGACTACACCCGATTGGACGATTGGATTAACCAAATTGAACAATGGAAAACCCAAGGGTTACAACATTTGTATTTCTTTGTTCATCAAAATGTAGAGAAAGCCTCACCGCTTTTGTCTGCTTATTTTATTGAAAAACTTAATACAAGATTGGGAGTTAATTTAACCATTCCTAAAATGACAAAGGAAACACCAACTTTGTTTTAGAGTAACACTTAAGACTATTATTTTAAGTAGTAATGGGACTTATTTTAATTTGTCCACCTATAGCTTTTAATACTTTCATTATCGTAGAAAATTGTGGTTTCGCACCATTGGATAATGCTTTATAAAGGCTTGGTCTACTCATGCCTGTTTCTTCAGCAATTTTTGTCATTCCTATAGTTTTTGCAATTTCCCCTATGGCTACTATAAGGTCTGCATCATTACCCTCTTCTAGAACAGTGTTTAAATATTCTGCAATAATTTCATTATTATCTAAATAATTTGAAATACTAAATTTCGTCATTTCCATTTTTTATTTTATGTTTTATTTCGTCCCAAAACTGCTTTGCGGCATCTATATCCTTTTGCTGTGTAGACTTATCTCCACCTACTAGCAAGATAATCATCATGCCCTCTACTTTTTTCAAATAAATTCTATATCCTTTAGCATAATTAATTCGGAGTTCAATGATTCCATTTCCTACTGACTTACAATCCCCAAAATGTTCATCATATTGTAACTTTTGAATTCTAAATAAAATTTTAGACTTTGCCTTTAGATCCTTAAGTTTCCTTAACCATTTGTCAAATGCTTCTGTTGTTCTAATATCATACATCAAATGTATCTTTATGGATACAAAAATAATACTTTTTTTCTTAGAAAAGAAATTTAAAATAAAAAATCGGCTTCAAAATGTATTGAAGCCGATTTTGTATCTAATTAAGAATGAGGATTACATACTTTCGTAATCTTTACTCATTTTAAAATCTTCCATAAATTTGGTTGTGTAGTTTCCTGCTACAAAGTCAGGGTCGTCCATTAGTTGTCTATGGAATGGCACTGTAGTTTTGATACCTTCAATATAGAATTCTTCTAATGCACGCTTCATTTTTGCAATCGCTTCCTCACGGGTTTGTGCCGTAGTAATCAATTTTGCAATCATAGAATCGTAATTAGATGGAATGGTATATCCTGCATACACATGCGTATCTACACGCACACCATGCCCGCCAGGAATATTGAGATTTTTGATTTTACCTGGGCTAGGTCTAAAGCCATTAAACGGATCCTCTGCATTAATTCTACATTCTATAGAATGTAACTTAGGGAAATGGTTTTTCCCAGATATATGCACTCCCGAAGCTAATAAAATCTGCTCCCGAATTAAGTCGTAATCAATAACTTGTTCAGTAATAGGATGTTCTACTTGGATACGCGTATTCATTTCCATAAAATAGAAATTTCTATGCTTATCCACTAGAAACTCGATCGTTCCCACACCTTCGTAGCCGATATATTCTGCGGCTTTTACTGCCGCTTCACCCATTTTTTCACGAAGTTCATCCGTCATAAAAGGGGAAGGGGTTTCTTCTGTTAATTTTTGGTTTCTACGCTGTACAGAGCAATCTCTCTCGGACAAGTGACACGCCTTTCCATATTGATCGCCTGCAATTTGGATTTCAATATGCCGAGGCTCTTCAATCAACTTTTCCATATACATTCCACCATTACCAAATGCCGCTACTGCTTCCTGAATGGCAGAGTCCCAGTGATCTTTTAGGTCTTCTGCTTTCCATACTGCACGCATACCTTTGCCACCACCACCTGCAGTGGCTTTAATCATGACTGGGTAGCCTATTTCCTCAGCGATTTTAGCCGCTTCTTCATAAGAGTCTATCAGACCATCGGAACCAGGTACACAAGGAATCCCCGCTTCTTTCATCGTGGCTTTAGCCGTTGCCTTGTCTCCCATTCTTTCAATTTGCTCTGGACTAGCACCTATGAATTTAATATTGTTTTTTTGGCATATTCTAGAAAAGTTAGCATTTTCTGATAAAAATCCGTATCCTGGGTGTATGGCATCAGCATTTGTGATTTCTGCCGCTGCTAAAATATTAGGAATACTTAAATAAGAATCTTTACTTGCCGGTGGTCCTATACATACCGCTTCGTCTGCAAAACGAACATGAAGGCTATCTTTATCCGCAGTGGAATATACCGCCACAGTTTTGATGCCCATTTCTCTACAAGTACGAAGAATACGCATAGCGATTTCTCCACGGTTGGCAATTAATATTTTTTTAAACATAATTTTAATTAGTTAATTAGACCATCTAATGATTATACAAAAGTTATGAAGCTAAAAAGTATAAACTTCTTTTTTCTAACTTCTAATTAAACTTATGATGGATCCACTAAGAATAGAGGCTGGTCGTATTCTACTGGGGTAGCATCGTCCACTAGAATCTTAACGATTTTACCACTCACCTCACTTTCAATTTGGTTGAATAGTTTCATGGCTTCGATTACGCAAACCACCTTTCCTTCGGTTACGCTATCGCCTACATTTACAAACACCTCTTTATCTGGTGCTGGTTTTCTGTAGAATGTACCAATCATAGGGGATTTGATGGCAATATACTTGCTATCGTCATCTGCTTTAGGTTCTGCTGCTGGAGTAGCGACAGGCGTTGAGGCAGGTTGTGCCGCAGGCACTGCAGGTTGTGCAGGCATCGTAGGCTGTGCCATTGGCATCGCTTGTTGTACATAAGTTACCCCGCTAGCATTATTAGATGCACTAGGGTTTTTGATGCTAATTTCGTAATCGTTAGTTTTGTATTTAACCTCTGAAACCTCTGATTTGGAAACAAATTTTATAAGGTTTTGTAAATCTTTTAAATCCATAGATGTGTATTTTAATTGTTCAAATATAATAACAAAAACCACTCAATCCAAAAAAAAGAGTGGTTTTTATGCATAAAATAATTTTCTCTACAGAGGACTAGTTTTCTTCTGTAGTTTCTACTTCTTTTTCCAATACTACTTTACCTCTGTAGTAAAGTTTACCTTCGTGCCAGTGTGCTCTGTGATAAAGGTGCATTTCTCCTGTAGTAGCATCTTTTGCTAGCTGAGGCGTTTCCGCTTTGTAATGCGTTCTTCTTTTATCTCTTCTGGTTGACGACTGTCTTCTTTTAGGATGTGCCATTATTACAAATTTTTTATTATCTAATTATTTTTTAATTCTTATTTTTTAATTTCTGAAGCGCTGCCCATCTTGGGTCAATTTCTTCCGAAGACGCTTCATCTTCTTCTTCAAATTTAGGACTATATTGTTCCAGTAGTGCTTCATATTCATCATTCTCTTCTGCTTCTGGCGATACTTTTTTCATTGGAATCGCTAGGGTAATGGCTTCATAAATCAACTGCGCTACATTAAACTGATGATCAGAGGATGGTATCGTAATGACTTCTGCATCACTATCATCATACTCTGACCCGAATTTAATTAATACTTCAATGGTATTCTCTATAGGCTGTGTATATGGCATACCACTAATATCACATATCAAATCTACTGTTCCGTTTATAGACAAGACTAATTCCATAAATGTAGAATGCTTATCCAAAACGACAGTTCCCAATACTTTGGTATGATCCAACTCAATATCAGTCCCAAACAAATGAAAAAACGATTGCTCTATCTCAAACTCAAAATGATGTTTTCCATTCTTTAAGCCTGAGAAAACTATTTCGTATGCTTTAAATTTTTCCATAAAAAATGGTTTGCAAAAATAAGGTATTTTTTTTATATAACAAAATATTTTTAAAGCGTCTAAAAATCTTAACGATCATCTCTCGGCAAATCCTCATCTTTTCCAGATCGTTTATCCTCTCTACTGATGAGTCTATTGGACATCAGCGCTTCATATTCTTTGCGATTTTTAAAAATTTCAATTGCTGTAAATACTGCTTCTTCAAACGAAGTGGAATCTGCTTTATTTTCCCCTGCAATATCATAAGCCGTCCCATGGTCTGGCGAGGTTCGGATAAATGGTAGCCCCGCAGTATAATTTACCCCACTTTCATACGCAATCGTTTTAAATGGTGCTAATCCTTGATCATGGTACATGGCTAAAACGGCATCAAAATTTCTATACTTTTCTGGTTGAAAAAAGCTATCCGCAGGATAAGGTCCAAACGCCATTAGCCCTTCTTCAAAACTTTCTTGAATCGCCGGCGTAATGATTTCTATTTCCTCTTTCCCAATGGCACCGCCATCACCCGCATGTGGATTAAGCCCTAACACCGCAATTTTAGGTTTCTCTATACAGAAATCTTTTTTTAGAGTGTCATTAAGAATTTTAAGCTGCTGTTTTATTTTATCTTTATTAATATTTTGAGCCACTTCTGCTACAGGAATATGGTGTGTAGACACCGCTACTTTTAAATCCTCCGTCACCAAAAACATCAAACCTTTAGTCCCTAACTGATGTTCTAAATATCCTGTATGTCCCGCAAAACCGAAGCCTAATTTCATCATTTCGTCTTTGTTAATCGGTGCAGTAACCAAAACATCAATCACTTCGGATTTTAAAGCCTTAGTAGCTGCCTCTAAAGAATCTATTGCCATTTTTGTAGACTCTTCCGTAGGCGTTCCCAAATCTACATTCACATTGTCTTTCCAAAGATTAACGATATTAATCTTTCCAGCTACAGCATCTTCCGCTTGGTTTATGTAATGAAAATTAGCTTGAATTTTAAAAATATTTTTTTGATATGAAAACAATTTCCCAGAACCAAAAATAATGGGCGTAAAAAAATCAGTAATGGCTTTATCCCTTAAAGTTTTTAGGATAATTTCAGGACCAATCCCATTATAATCCCCTACAGAAATTCCCACTCTTGGCTTGTGATGTTTGTTACTCATATTTAATTTATATCTTATTAAATGCTTATCTTTGTTTTCTAAAGTTACAAATTTAACAAAAAAAATAATATGTTTACAGGAATTGTAGAGGCAGTAGGAAAAGTGGAACGCATAGAACACGAAGGCACGAATATCAATTTCACGCTAAGTTGTCCGTTAAGTTCCGAATTGAAAATAGACCAAAGTCTTGCCCATAATGGCTGTTGCCTTACCGTAGTTAAAGTTTCTGATTCCCAATATCAAGTGACAGCGATACAAGAAACTCTAAACAAAACCAATCTCGGCGATTGGAAAGTGGGCACTATGGTTAACCTAGAACGATGTATGGTTATGAATGGACGACTAGATGGACACATTGTACAAGGGCATGTAGATACGATAGGTCAGGTGGTTTCCATCATTGAAAAAGATGGCAGTTTTTTAGTTACTATAAGTTATAATGCAGATTTTGTAACCGTACCCCAAGGCTCTATTACAGTCAATGGTATTAGCCTAACGGTAGCCAAAAGTGAATCTCAGCAATTTAGCGTGGCGATAATTCCTTATACTTGGGAGTTTACCAATATGCAACATTTGAAAGCTGGTGATAGTGTCAATCTAGAATTCGATATTATTGGTAAATATGTTGCAAAATTAATTCAGCACTAATATGCCCATTAGTTACAAAAGTTTTAGTATAAGAAATAGAATTTTCATTGGCTTCTTACTCATTTGTGCTCTCAGCATGATAGGCTCTTCTCTTATTTCCTATATTATTATCAGGCGTACTGCGGTAATTCAAAATAAAATTGAAATGCAAAAAACTGCAGAAGCCCTTACTGCTTCTTTGGATTATGCGGTGAGCCGAGACTATGTTACTCCAAAAAACCTAAAAGCTACTCTTCAAAATAAAATAAAAGAAATAGCAGATATCCACAGTCATGATATTGTAATTTATGATTTAGAAGGTCATTTTCTGCTATCTAATAAGCCCCCTAACCTTATAAAACAAAAAGAAATTCCCACCAATATTCTGCTTAAAGTTTTAAAATCAGACTCTAGAATGGACATCACCATTGATGGTAATTTTAAAAATAAATCGGTAACTTCTTCTTATATTATTCTTAAAAATAATATTTTCGAGCCTATTGGTATCGTCTATTACCCCTCTTACCATAGTGTAAATATTTATAAAGATATCTTTGACCAGTACATCAATAATATTCTAATATTCAATATCATACTTATCAGCATCAGTATTTTCTTTAGTTGGTTTATATCTAAAAGAATTACCCGAAACCTGAGTAAAGTTTCGGAAATCATCAACAAAATCAGTTTATTTGATAAGCAAGTAAGCCCTATTCGCTACCATAGAAATGATGAAATTGGTATTTTGGTAAAAGCATATAATAGTTTAATCTTTCAAATTGATGCACAAAAAGAACGCCTTTCTCATATCGAAAAGGAAACCGCTTGGCGAGAAATGGCAAAACAAGTTGCCCACGAGGTAAAAAACCCACTAACTCCAATGAAACTTCAAATCCAAAATTTTGAAAGAAAATTTGATTGCAACGATCCCAATATAGACACCAAAGTAAAGGAACTTAGCGAATCTATGATTAATCAAATTGATATTATTTCTAGAGTGGCAACGGCATTTTCTGAGTTTGCTAAACTACCTAAACGAGAGGATGAACGCCTAAATCTAAATGAAGAAATTAAAAATATCATTACTATTTTTGATGATAAAGCCATACATTTTCATGCCAACCAGAAAAATATCATCTATCATATAGACCAATCATTTTTCACTCGAATTATCAATAATCTTGTGACTAATGCAATACAAGCGGAAGCCGAATCTAGAAAACTCATCATCAATATAGATTTGGAAAACCGCACCAACCATATCCGACTCACCATAGAGGACAATGGCGAAGGGATACCACCTAATAAAATCAACCGAATTTTTGAACCGAATTTTACTTCTAAGTCCAACGGAATGGGATTAGGATTGACCATGGTAAAGAAAATGATAGAAGACTACAAAGGAACCATAGAAGTAAAAACCGAAGTGAATCGCGGGACAAAATTTATTATTACCCTGCCTAAAGAACAAGCCTAAATGTCGTCTTTAAAGCCTTTTCATTTTCAGCAATTTTCCATTGCCCAATCGAAAGCCGTATTTCGTGTAGGCACTGATGCCGTGTTATTAGGAGCTTTGGCATTCACTAATTTTAAAAATCCAATAGGCAAAACTTTAGAAATCGGTACAGGCACTGGAATCATCAGCTTGATGCTAGCCCAGCGCTTTAATCACTTCAATATTACGGGAATAGATTATAACCCAGACGCCGCCCATCTAACTGCTTTAAATTTTAAAAATGCCCCTTTTAAAGATAGATTATCGGCTAACAAAGGCGATATTAAAACTTTCAAATCCGAATTTTTATTTGATTTCATCGTATGCAACCCACCTTATTTTGAAATCAACACTTCTACTAAAGACAGCATCGCTAGACAACAAATACAGCTCAATTTCGAGGACTTAATTCTTAATGCTTCAAGATTATTACCCCCAACGGGACTTTTTAGCGTTATTATCCCTTATGAGTCTAAGACCCTATTCGAGACATTAGCCCAAAAACATTCCCTTTTCCTCCATAGAGAAGTCTTAATTACTGGGATTGAGGGCGGTTCTATAAGGCGTGTGATTTTAGAATTTTCAAAACAGCCTATTGTTAAAGCTACAACAGAACATTTTACCATAGAAAAAAGTCCGAGACAATACTCGGACCAATATATAGAAGCCACAAAGGCTTTTCATATTTTCAAATAAAATTTATTCAAATAATTCTGCGGTATCCAACACATGGACTTTACCTTCATTGCATCTAATGGCTTCGCCAGGGAAGTTTTGTATCATATGATAATCGTGAGTTGCCATCACTACCGCTGCATGATTTTCTTGTGCCACTTGCTTAAGCAGCGTCATAATATCGTTAGAAGTTTCTGGGTCTAAATTCCCCGTCGGTTCATCGGCTAAAATTAACTCTGGTTTATTAAGCAATGCCCTTGCAATAGCCACACGCTGCTGCTCACCGCCCGAAAGTTCATGTGGCATTTTGTGTTTTTTGGTTTTCATCCCCACACTAGACAACACTTCGTTGATGCGGTCGTCCATTCTTTTTTTATCACTCCAGCCCGTTGCTTTTAAAACGAACTCTAGATTTTTCTCTACATTACGATCGGTAAGCAATTGGAAGTCTTGGAATACAATCCCCAACTTTCTTCTAAGATTGGGAATATCCGAAGTTCTCAAAGTTGCCAAATCGAATCCTGCCACTTTGCCTCTACCCTCTTTCAAAGGTAAATGCCCATACAATACCTTTAAAAGTGAACTTTTACCAGAGCCTGTTTTTCCAATTAAATAGCAAAAACGCCCTTTTTTGATATCCAAATTCACTTCATCTAAAACAGTGAAATTTTTCTGAACGATTTTAGCATTTTTAAGTGTGATGATGCTGTCCCCTTCGTTTTGAGTATGTGGCATTGCGTAAGATTTTAATATTAATAGCGGTTTCAAAAATAAGAAAAACTTTTGAAGCCTTGGTATATTTTAGTAAATTTTAACAACAAAAAGTGCTTGAAATAAAAGTTTTCAAGCACTTTAGTATAATTTTAAAACATAGAACTTATCTCTTAGCGCGTGCAGCACTTACAGTGAGTCTTTTTCTACCTTTAGCTCTTCTAGCTGCCAATACGCGTCTTCCATTAGGCGTAGACATTCTTTCACGGAATCCGTGCTTATTTCTTTTCTTTCTTTCTGATGGTTGGAATGTTCTTTTCATAATATTGTCGTCTTAATCTCTAAATTTGAAGTGTATTAAAAAATAAAATACGCGCCTCTTTTCTCAGGAGGCAAAAAACTGAGTGCAAATATACAATGTTTTTTTGGAACCACAAATGGAATACATAAATATTTTTTTTATTCAAAGCTGAATGACTTATGGCTCTGTTAGAATTTTAAAAATTGAACCCCATTTAGAAAGATTTTTTCATCCCTTTGCCTTATCTTTGTTTTTTCATTTCTAAAAAAATCTATTTTCATGTTTACAACGGAAGAAATTTCTGATATCAAAACTTTACTAAATCCTCAAAATAAAATTGTAATTGTAACCCATTACAACCCAGATGGCGATGCCATAGGTTCTAGTTTGGGATTAAAACATTTTTTAAGAATCCTCAATATTGAGGCAGAAGTAGTGGTACCAAACGATTTTCCGAAATTTCTAAAGTGGATGCCCGAAGCAAAAAAAATTACCATTACCGAATACAAAAAGAAAAAGGCTTCGGAACTCATCAAACATGCAGATGTTATTTTTTGTTTGGATTTCAATACCCTTTCTAGAATTGGCATTGTAGGCGATTGGATTGCACACGCTAAGGCGAAAACCATACTCATCGACCATCATCAACAGCCCGACAGGTTTGATTATATCTATTCTGATACCACCATCCCAGCTACTTCGCAAATGGTCTATCATTTTATAGAAGCCTTAGCACTCACCTCTAATATGAATGAGGCGATTGCCAATTGTCTTTATACTGGTATTATGACGGATACTGGTGGTTTTAGGTTCCGCTCTACAAGTGCAACAACGCACCGCATTATAGCCCATCTAATAGAACATGGCGCCGAACCAGACATTATTTCATCTAATACTTGGGATACCAATTCTCTTTCAAGGCTCCAACTTTTATCTTTGATATTAGGCAGAATGGAAGTTGTTCATGATGGTACAGTGGCTATTATTTGGCTAAAGCGTTCAGAATTAAAAGAATTTGGATTCCAAAAAGGTGATACTGATGGCTTTGTAAACTATGGTCTTAGCATTGCTGGAACTAAAATGGCAGTCTTCTTTATGGAAGATTTGTACGAAGATTTTATTAAAATTTCTTTTAGAAGCAAAGGCAATGTAGATGTGAACCAATTTGCGAGAAAATACTTTAATGGAGGTGGACACATCAACGCTGCAGGGGGTAAATACTTTAAAAGTATAGAAGATACGATTGCAGATTTTAAAAAACATATTGAAACCGACCCTATTGTTTAAATCTAATACCATGTTGAATTACGACATCTCTGGTCACGGTAATGAAGTTTTGGTATTACTCCATGGTTTTATGGAAAATAATACCATTTGGGAAGATATGGCTCCTTTTCTATCGGGGTTTAAATTGTTGAAAATAGACTTGCCTGGTCATGGTCAATCCTCAATACCAGACACTACGGAAATACTTACTATGGCAACAATGGCAACAGAAGTTAAACAAGTGACTGATGCCTTAGGATTAACCTCTTTTCATTTGCTAGGTCACTCCATGGGTGGTTATGTTAGTTTAGCATTTGCAGAGCAGTATCCAGAATATCTTAAAAGCCTTAGTTTATTTTTTTCCACTTATTTTCCAGACAGCGAAGAGAAAAAAGTTCAACGCCAAAAGAGTTTTAGAATTATTTTAGAAAGTTTTCAAACTTATGTTAAAGCAGGCGTTCCGCTCCTCTTTAATCCTAATAAACGAGAAGCCTTAAAACCTAAGATTGACTTAGCGAAAAAAATTGCCTTAAATACAAAACCTGAAAATGCATTAGCCGCAGTAAAAGGCATGATAGAACGCACCGATAAACGGCATATTCTGGAACAACTTGATATTCCCATTTTGATATTTGCTGGAATTTATGATACCGCTGTAAATACCGAGATGACCATTAATCATCTTCCTCAAAAGAAAAATATACAATCTTATCTGCTGGATTGTGGACATAATGGACATTGGGAAGCCCCAGAAGCTTGTGCTGAAATCCTTAATTCGGTACTTCTAGAACATTAGTGGCAACAACTTTCCGTGGTTGTACTATGGCAACTTTCACCCGTTTTACCCTGTTCTGTAATTTGTAATGAAGTCTTTTTAGGCGATACATAAGGAATCCCAACTTCCATCCCTCTAAGTATGAACAACCCGCCCAGTACAATCATAAGAACTGGAACGACTTTTAATATGGTACTCCTAACGGCTGCATTTAATAAATTACCAAAAAGTACCGTGGCAAACATAAATGGAATAGTTCCCAATCCAAACAAAGTCATAAATAAAGCCCCTTGCCAAATTCCTCCTGATGTTAAAGATGCGGTAAGCGCCATATACACCATACCACAAGGCAACAGCCCATTCAGCACCCCAGTTAAAAATCTTGAGGAGTAATCTTTTTTAGCGAGTAATTTACCTAAATTAAGTTTTACTTTGAGTAATAATTGGGATAACCATGGAATTTTTGAGGCAAAATCACCAGAACTAAATGAAAATAGTGCCATAACCACCAAAAGTATACCTGCTAAAATCGTTAGCCAACTTTGGAAGCCTGCCATTTGAAATCCCTCACCCACGAAACCTACAATGGCTCCTAAAATGGTATAGGTAAACACACGCCCCAACTGGTAAGTCATATTCTGAAGATGAAAACTCACTTGCTCACTTTTAGATAAACCTAAAGAAAGGGCTATAGGACCACACATACCAATACAATGGAACCCTGTAGTGAATCCTAATGTAAGTGCTGCTATGACGAGTGTTAGTTCCATAAAACTTCGTAGTCTACTTGATAATTTTTATTATCTTTTGTCCACATCAACTTCAAAATATATGCCCCTTTTACTAATACCTTACTCGGAATGAGAAATGTGTTATCGGCATTTAGTTGAATATCTTTTTTAATATCCAAACGCTGATCGTCTACTCGGTAGAGTATAAATCGAACTTTGGAATTTTGGTTATTAATATCTTTTGGAAAAGAGATTTTAATACCGTTCGTATTGAGTTTGTATTCAGGGATTTGTTCTAGAGTTGCGGCATTATTTTTAGCATCGATTACTTTTTGGTAGCCTAATTCTTCTTCGTAATAATCATCCGACACTAATTCTGAATTTTGCTGACCATGTGAAAACACAAAAATCAAATACAAAATAAATATAATAAAAGAGGCTAATGCAACGACCACGCCGTGTCCCCATGAGAACTTAAATTTTTTCATAACTATTTTTGCTTAAGTTAGGAATACTGGCTAAAACTGCATCTTGAACTCACCTTGGAAATAAGTATCGTAAGTGGTTACCAATTCACCTTTTTCGTTATACACTCCAATAGTTAATTTCTGCTTAGAGCTTTTAATCACGGATTTTGGAAAACTGATATTGACCGTTCCTTTGGACATTTTATCCCTTTTAAGTTTAATTTTTTCACCATCACTAAAGGTAACTTTTCCTTGCTCTGGCTCTATTACCTTAAAGGTCACAACCTTATCCGTATTGGATTTATTTAGTAAGGTATAATTAAAGGTATTGGTAATTTCATTGCCATTCATAAAGTAACTACTTCCCGCAGGTCTAATGAATTTAGCTTCCAAATCGCCTCTACTATAAGTGATAAAGCCTAGGAATGATACTAGTGCAATCAAAACAAAAGTATAGGCTTTCATTCTCGTGGTAAACTTGAATTTTCTACCTTGTTCTATTTCGTCTTCGGTAGCATATCGGATTAAACCTTTAGGCAAACCTACTTTTTCCATCACTTCATTACAAGCATCAATACAAGCCGTACAATTGATACATTCTAATTGTTGCCCATCTCTAATATCTATCCCTGTAGGACATACCACCACACACTGATTACAGTCGATACAATCACCTTTACCGAGTGCTGCACGATCTTCATTTTTTCTCCATTTGGAACGATTTTCTCCTCGTTTAAAATCGTAATAGACATTAATGGTTTGCTTATCAATCAATACCCCTTGTAATCTACCATAAGGACAAACTAGGGTACATACCTGCTCTCTAAACCACGCAAACACAAAATAAAATGCCCCTGTAAAAAGAATCATCACTAGAAAATTAGTAGGATATTCTACAGGCCCCGCCTGCATAATGCGGAGGACTTCATCCTTACCCACAATATACATAAACATAAAGTGAGTCACCAACATAGAAATGACTACATAGATAGACCACTTGAGTAGTCTTTTTCTAATCTTCTCCCCATTCCATGGTTGTTTGTCTAGCTTGATTTGTTTGTTTCTATCTCCTTCAATCCAATATTCTATTTTACGGAATACGCCTTCCATAAAAATAGTTTGAGGACAAATCCATCCGCAGAATATTCTACCAAAAACTACGGTAAAAACAATAATGAAAACGATGGAAGTAATGGCACCTAGCGCCAAGATAAAAAAGTCCTGAGGATAGAACGGTTGTCCTAGAATATAAAACTCTCTATCCAAAATATTGATTAACAGAAAAGGATTACCATTAATCTTAACAAAAGGTAAAATAAAAAAAACGGCTAATAAGAAAACAGTGACTAAGTTTCTGTAATTGGTATACTTACCCCCTGGTTTTTTTGGATAAACCCACTTTCTTTTCCCCGTATTATCCATTGTTCCTACGGAATCTCGGAAAGTTGTAGCTTCTATTACAGCACCTGTAGTTTTATTATCAGCCATTTTTTTTAGAATTTATTTTTAATCCTAAACGGATTTAAAATATCAAATTATTTTTCCCAATCTACTTTATCCCCTTGAGGCGTAGCACCACCTTGGGCAGGTGTAATTGGTGCTTGTTCTTGGTTGATATGGTATACATAAGCCGCTACTTTTTCAATATCAAAGCCTGTTAAGAGACCATTTTTACCCCAAGCCTGCATCGCAGGGTTATTAGGTGAACCATTTTCCACCATATGAAATACTTCTTTAAATAAAGTTTTCTCTGTATGGTTAATCCAATGGTCATCGGTTAAATTTGGACCAATACCACCTTTACCACCATCACCGTGACAAGACACACAGTTGGTTTTAAAGATTTGCTCACCTTCTGCAATATTATCCGCAGAATATTCAGCATTGTCTATAGTTGGCGGTGGTGTTTCCTTCATCCATTGTTCAATACTTGCAATTTGCTCTTTATGTTCTATTTCATATTCTTTATCTGGGTGTGCAAAATCTGTAAATGAAAATGCAAATAAATAAATAAATAAATAAGCAAAACCTAAGTAGAATAATCCAAGCCACCACTTAGGTAACTGGTTATCCAACTCCATAATTCCATCAAAACCATGGTCGATAAGGATATCTTTCTCTTCTGCAACATCTTGCTTCTTGAAAGCACTATCCCATAATCTTTTCCAGTAAGGAATTTCCTTTTCAGCCAAATAGGCTTGTTTCTCTTCTTCCGAAAGTTTTAAAAACTTTTGGTTTTCAATTAAATCTCCGATGGCCCCATGTATCATCGCAAGGATGACACTTATCACCACAGTACCCCAGAAATAAGGCGAGGTAAAGAATGAGGCATTTTGTACAAACATATAAAATACAATAAATAATATTGTAAGAATTACTAATATGTTGACATATACTGGCGTTCTCTGTTTCATAATCTATTAATTTTAGAACTTATCTTCTTCATGATCATCATCTAAAGGAGCACTCGCTTCCTCATCATAATATTTCTTCGGTTTACTCATCACAAAGTAAACTAACAACCCAAAGAACACAATGAATAATAACAACGCTAATGTTTGATAAAACCCTGTCCCTTCTGAGTTAGATAAAATATCTTTGAAATTTTGAGGTATCATGAATACTTCTTTAGATGATTATTAAATTTTAGTTAGTACTTGCTGTTTTAACTTCTACCGTCTTGATATCTGTACCCAGTTTTTGTAAGTAAGCAATCACAGCAACGATTTCTCTTTTCTCTAGTGGTACAAAGTCAGCACCTTCAGTTGCCTGTCTTTCTGCAAACGCCTTCTTCACATCGGGAGCTTCAGAATAGATTCTACTTACAATTCCTTTCGCTTGATTATCCATCCAAACATCAATCGTGTCTAACTGTGCTTGTTGATATGGCATATCAAATACATCTTTCATTAGCTCAATTTTAGCTTTAGATTGAGAGCGATCTAATGTATTGGCTATTAACCATGGGTATCTTGGCATAATAGACCCTGCTGAAGTTTCTCTAGGGTTTAGCATATGCTTAAAGTGCCAAGAATCTGGGTTTTTACCACCCTCTCTCTGTAAATCTGGCCCAGTTCTTTTAGAACCCCACAAGAATGGTCTGTCATAGACGAACTCACCTGCTTTAGAGTACTGACCATTTTTACCATTGAATCGAACAACTTCATCGCGGAATGGACGAATCATCTGAGAGTGACAAGCGTTACAACCTTCTCTAATATAGATATCTCTACCTTCTAATTCTAATGGTGAGTATGGCGTAACCGAAGATATAGTCGGCACATTATCTTTTACGGTAAGTGTAGGAATAATCTCCACAGCCCCACCAATAGCTAATACGATAAATGCTAATACTGATAAATAAGTTGGCATTCTTTCGATCCAAAGGTGAACTGGCTCGTCTGATTTTCTTTTATCACTAATTCTAGGTAATGCGGGTGCTTCTGCAGGTACTTCTTTTTGGAAAGACCCTTTTCTTACAGTGGCTACCACATTGATAACCATTAGTATAGCACCAGATAAGTAGAATAAACCTCCCACAAATCTCATCTTATAATAAGGAACAATTGCTACAACAGTATCTAGCCAGTTTTTATATACTAGTGTTCCATCTGGATTAAACTGTTTCCACATCAAACCTTGTGTAAATCCTGAGATATACATAGGTACAGCGTAGAAAATTATACCTAATGTTCCTAACCAGAAGTGCCAGTTAGCCATTTTCACAGACCACAATTTAGTTCTCCACATGATAGGCACTAAATAATAAATCATACCAAATGCAATAAATCCATTCCATCCTAAAGCTCCAACATGTACGTGACCAATTACCCAGTCTGTATAGTGACCAATTTTATTTAAAGTCTTAGTCGCTAATAGTGGCCCTTCAAAAGTTGCCATACCATAACAAGTTACAGCCACTACAAAGAATTTAAGAATAGGATTTTCTCTTACTTTGTCCCATGAACCTCTTAAGGTAAGAAGACCATTCAACATACCACCCCAAGATGGTGCAATCAAAGCAATAGAGAACCCTGTTCCTAATGCCTGAGCCCAAGCTGGTAATGAAGTATATTGTAAGTGGTGAGGCCCTGCCCAAATGTATACAAATATCAATGACCAGAAGTGGATAATCGATAATTTATATGAGAATACAGGTCTATCTGCTGCTTTTGGCAAGTAATAATACATTAAACCTAAGACTGGTGTTGTTAAGAAAAATGCCACCGCATTGTGTCCATACCACCATTGTACCAAGGCATCTTTTACCCCTGCATAAGCAGAATAAGATTTCCAACCTGTAAATGTTAATGGAACCTCCAAGTTATTAAATACATGCAGCAATGTAATACCAATCCAAGTACCGATATAGAACCATATCGCCACATAAAGGTGTCTTACTCTTCTTTTCGCAATAGTACCAAACATATTAATACCGAATACAATCCACACCACAGCAATCAAGATATCAATTGGCCATTCGTGTTCTGCGTATTCTTTAGAAGTATTAATCCCCATAAAGAAGGTAATTACTACTGCTACAATCATAATTTGCCATCCCCAGAAGTTAATCCAAGACAATGTATCGCTATACATTCTTGTTTTAAGCAATCTTTGGAGTGAGTAGTAAACCCCTGCAAAAATACCATTACCCACGAATGCAAAGATTACTGCACTGGTGTGTAACATTCTAATTCTACCAAATCCAAACGCTCCTTGGGTATTGATGAGTCCTTGCAAGTCGCCACTTCTCAAACTAGCGATGGTCATGTCATCCGTACCAAAAAGAAACTCTGGTAATTCTGGATAGAAAAGCATCAGTGCTGCCGTCAAACCTAATATAAAACCCACTATCCCAAAGACAATGGTTGCATAAAGGAATGCGCGCACAATGTTGTTGTCATAACTAAACTTTTGTGTTTCCATAATTAACTAATCACTTTTATTATTTTTCTCTTTATTTTCATCTTTTTCTTTCACTTCATCATCCAACAAAATGCGTACCGCAGGAGACTCATCGTCTTCAAACTGACCTCTTTTGGTTCCAATAATAAATATTATTAGAAAAATTACAGCAAGTGAAACACTGCATATCACCATTAAATAGATTATCTCCATCGAACTACAAAGGTAAGATTAAATTGTCTTCAAAATTAAGGAAAAAATACTGACTTAAATCAGAAACTGTTAAAAACTGTTAATTTATAACCTTTCTAAATAAGACCTTTTTATCTAAATTAGACTTTTTTAAACAGTTTATAACCTAACAACCAAGTGGATAGAGAGGTAAAAACCACCACACTGATAGAACTCAATGGCATCAGTATCGCCGCGACTAAAGGCGACAAATGTCCCGTAACAGCAAAACCTAACCCTACAATATTATAAAGGATACTGATGACAAAAGTAAGGCTTACAATCTTCATGGCTCCCTTGCTCATAGAAAGGTACTTCGGTATAAGACTCATATTTTTACCATCCATAATCACATCCGAAGATGGGGTAAAAGAATTGGTATCGTCTGATACCGCAATCCCCACATTACTTTGCTTCAATGCCCCTGCATCATTCAGTCCATCGCCCAGCATCGCTACATAACGATGGTTAGATTGTAATGCTTGAATATAATTCAATTTATCCTCTGGCGATTGATTAAACTGCAAATTGGCTACTTGAGGAATCATCTGCTTTAAAGTATCTGCTTCCGAAGTATTATCCCCACTCAATATATGAATTTGGTAATAAGACAATTGCTCGCACATATTCGATAAACCTTCTCGATATTCATTTTTAAAAATATACTTCCCTAAATACTGCCCTTCTTTACTAATAGACACCGCCGTTTCTAAATTTTTAGAACTTTGTCCCACATATTTCGCCGAACCTATTTTATATTGATACCCTCTCACTTTAGCAGTATAGCCTTTACCCGGCAGTTCTTCAAAGGCTTCAATGGGTAGATATTCATCTTCTATTTCTAAAAACTCATAAAGGGTTTTGGATAAAGGATGGTTAGAATTTTTAAGTAAGGATTTAATATTTTTTAAATCAAAATCGCCTAAGTCTTGACCTTCATAATGGATATTCGATTTTTTACTGTAAGTAATCGTACCCGTTTTATCAAAAACTAAAGTATCGATTTTAGATAACTTTTCAATAGTTAAGGTATCTTTTACATAGAATTTTTTTCGCCCCAAAATACGCATAATATGCCCAAAAGTGAACGGAGCGGAAAGTGCCAAAGCACAAGGACAAGCCACAATCAGTACCGCAGAAATCACTTGAAACATTTTTTCAAAATCGATACGCGCCCAATACAACCCTGACACTAAAGTGACGCCTAACACAATAAAGGTAAAATATTTACTGATACTATTCGTCAGCGTATCTAGTCCTGTTTCTTTTTGCTTAAAGGCTTCTTTGTTCCACAGTTGGGTAAGATAACTTTGGTCTACGGTTTTTATCACTTCTAGTTCCAATACCGCCCCTTGCTGCCTTGCCCCAGCATAAATTTTATCCCCCGGTTGCTTAGGAATACTCGCCGATTCCCCTGTGATAAAGCTATTATCAATATTACCCTCCCCACTAATTAATATAGCGTCTACGGGAATCAATTCTTGATTTCTAACTAAAATCCTATCCCCTACTTTAATTTCAGACAGTAAAATATTGCTCTGTCCACCATCAAAATCTACTTTCGTAACCGCTATGGGATAAAACGATTTATAATCCCTATCGTAAGATAAAGCCGTATAGGTTCTCTTTTGAAAATACCTGCCTAATAACATAAAAAACACCAATCCACACAAAGTATCAAAATAACCTGGGCCATAATCTATGGTAATCTCATAGACACTTCTTCCAAACAATACTAATATTCCTAAAACAATCGGGACATCTATATTGACGATTTTATGTTTTAAACCAAACCACGCCGATTTATAATAATCCGATGCCGAATAAAACACCACAGGAATAGACAGCAATAGCGTTAAAAACCTAAAAAACGGTGCAAACTGATTGATCCAATAATCATTTTCCTTAGTAATCCAAGAAAAATACTCTGGCAACGCGAACATCATCGCATTTCCAAATGCAAAACCTGCAATAGAAATCTTTATGATTAAATCCCGATCTGTAACTTCTACTTTTTTCTCTGTTGTTTCTAGATTGATAACGGGTTTATAACCTAAATTGGTTAAAAAATGTGCCAGCTCACTTAACCTTAATTCCTTATGATTAAAAGATATTTGTAAAGTTTTCTTAGTAAAATTAGCCTGAGAATATCGGATTTTAGGATTAATATCCTTTAAACTTTCAAGCAGCCAAATACACGACGAACAATGAATCACTGGGATTTTAAAAGTCACCAAAGTAGAGTTACCCTCCGAAAAGTCTACCACTTTGTCAAAAATTTCAGGGGTATCTAGATATTCAAATTGGGTAGCACCATCTGTATTGGGGCGAACCCCAGCATTTTTATTTAGTTCATAAAAATTACCGAGATTATTGAGGTTAAGAATCTCATACACAGACTTACACCCATTACAGCAAAACACTTTATCGTCAAAGGCGATACGCTCTTTCTCTATATTTTGTCCACAGTGAAAGCAAGTTTCAGGCATCAAGAATTGGGTTTAGTCTACAAAAATATGATAAAAAACTTGGTTGTACATATTAAAAAGTAGTATTTTTGCTGATAAATATCACTTTATGTCTTTTGAGAAACAAGTAGAAATAAAAAAAAAGTTTCAAGAAGTTTTTAACGACCATTATTTTGCTGAGAACCTCAGCAAGCAAGATTTTGAGAAATATACCTCGGCTAAACAATCGTTAACCTTTAGCAAAGGGGAAGTGATTTTTGATGATGGTGAATCTGTGAAAGGCGTTTATTTTATCAACAAAGGAACTGCCAAACTATCGAAATCTGGGGTCTATGGTAAAGACCAAATCCTTAGAATTATTAAAGAAGGGGATATCATCGGCTACCGTTCTCTATTCTGCGACGAAAATTTCCAAGCCAGAGCCGAAGCGATGACCGAACTTGAAACAACACTCATTCCTTGTGATATTTTTCTACAAATTTTAGAAGCCGACCCCAAACTATCCTTTGTTATGCTTCAAAAAATTGCATTTGAACTTGGGGAATCTTCCAATACCATTACCATTTTAGCGCAAAAAACCGTTAGGGAGCGTTTAGCAGAAATTTTATTGTTACTAGAGCTGAAAATTGGTACAGACCCAGAAGGTTTTATCGGGATTTCATTAACGAGAGAAGAAATTGCCAACCTCATCGGTACTGCTACTGAAAGTGCAATAAGGCTGATTTCTGAATTCAAAAACGATGACCTTATAGAAGTGGAAGGCAGAAATATCAAAATCTTAGACCACGAAAAATTGAAAAGACTCGGTCATGTATCTTTATAATTCCCTACTGAATTAAAAACCCTCTAATTTTTACCATGTCTAAACATTCCGAAATTAAAAAAATTACAACTGAAACGCTACGCTTGATGAAGTTTCAGAGAGAGAAAATCACTATGCTAACGGCATACGATTTTACTACGGCAAAAATGGTAGATGCAGGTGGCGTAGATGCCATTTTGGTAGGCGATTCCGCAGCGAATGTAATGGCGGGATTTGAAACCACACTCCCCATTACGCTAGACCAAATGATTTACCATGCCCAATCCGTAATTCGCGGGGTAGAGCGTGCCTTGGTGGTAGTAGATTTGCCCTTCGGAACCTACCAAAGTAATGCCGATAAAGCCTTAGAATCTGCGATTAGAATCATGAAAGAGGCAGAAGCCCACGCCATAAAACTAGAAGGAGGCGAAGAAGTCGCAAAATCGATAAAAAAAATTGTAAACGCGGGTATCCCCGTAATGGGACATCTAGGACTTACTCCACAATCAATATATCAGTTCGGCACTTATAAAGTGAGAGCCAAAGAAGACGCCGAAGCCGAAAAACTCATCCGAGATGCTAAACTTTTAGAAGAATTAGGATGCTTCGCCTTGGTATTAGAAAAAATCCCTGCGGCATTAGCCAAAAAAGTAACAGAAAGTATTTCTATCCCCACTATTGGGATTGGCGCTGGGGTAGATTGTGATGGACAAGTATTAGTTTACCAAGATATGACAGGGATGAACCAAGATTTTTCCCCGAAATTCCTAAGACGCTATCTGGATTTATATACCGAAATTACTGGGGCGGTATCCCAATATGTACAGGATGTAAAAACACAAAATTTCCCCAATCAAAACGAAAGTTATTAAAATATGGACAAAAGAACATTACAAGGTATTATTTCCATCGCTGCACTATTCTGCATTGTCGTAGGTTGGTTTAATCTATTTTCACCAGAAATTAATAGTTTCTTATCTAATAGGCTATTTTATATATTAATTGGTGCTAGCTTTATACTAATGGCAACGGTTTTACCAGACCCTACAAAACGCAAACTGATGTTTTTATCCTCTGCATTGTGTATCATAGGTGCTTTACTGCCTTTGGCAAGTCCATTTGCCGTTATAAAAACAGTAGGATTACTTGGAGGCGTAGTACTTTCTTTCATGGCTAGACCAAGACGATAAGAACTCATCATAATGGATATCACCGAACAAATTATTTATGAAGATAACCACCTTTTTATCATTAATAAAAAGGCAGGGCAACTGGTGCAAGGTGATAAAACTGGGGATGCTTCATTATTAGACTTGATAAAAGATTTTATAAAAGTTCGTGACCAAAAACCTGGTAATGTGTATTTAGGTTTAGTCCATCGTATTGACCGCCCGACTTCGGGATTGGTAATTTACGCTAAGACTTCCAAAGCGCTATCTAGGCTAACACAAATGATTAAAAATAGGGAAATTCAAAAAACCTATTGGGCAGTAGTTCCAAAGGAAATGGTTTCCCCATCGCAACGCTTGGTGCATTACCTTAAAAAAAATGAGAAAAACAACAAAGCCATTGTATTTCCCAGAGTTACCGAAGGGGCTAAACAAGCGATTTTAACCTATCAAGTCATCAAAACTTTAGACCATTATCAGTTATTAGAAATTGATTTGGAAACGGGTAGACACCACCAAATAAGAGCCCAATTGTCTAAAATTGGTATTCCCATCAAAGGGGATTTAAAGTATGGTGCACCGCGTTCTAATCCAGATGGAGGCATTTCCCTACACGCCAGACGCCTACAATTCATCCATCCCGTAAGCAAAGAACCATTGGATATTGTAGCGCCCATTCCACAACGCGACGCTATTTGGAAAGCTTGTGAAAAATAAACTTCTATTTTGTAAATCTATCTAAAAGGGATTTAAGGTAAATATTTTCCTCTTCTAATTTCTTTATACGAAGTTCGTATTGCTCTATAAGTTTTTCAGGTAACTGATTGATAATATATCCATTATTACCGCCTGAAGGCTTATGATAGTTTAAAGAAAATTTTTCTTGCGATAAAAAATCCAATACACTCACTTCTAGTATTTGTGCTATTTTCTCAATTTGACTAAAGTTAGGAGTGGTCTTATTATTCTCAAAATTAGAATAAGTTTTTTGAGAAACTTCCAAAACCTCAGCCATATACTCTTGAGAATAATTCTTATTTAACCTTGCTTGTTTTAACTTTTCGCCTAATAACATATTTTATTTTTTTTCAAAATTAAAACTTTTTTTTGGTTTTAGTAATTTTTTTCTTCTGTTAGAAATAATTATCCATAGAATTAGCTCCAATACATCCTAATTTTGCCAAAAAATAATTTAAAAAAATAAAGAAATGAAAAAAATTCTTACTAGTTTGGCATTAGTGTCTACATTAGCCGTTTTCGGTCAAAAGGTAAATTATGGAATTAAGGGTGGGGTTAATCTCTCTAGCCTAAATGTAAAAACCAATTTGAATTTTGGGAAAGCCACTTTAAATTCAACAAGCAGAACAGGATTTTATGTAGGTTTTTCATCTGAGTTTCCATTGTCCGCAGCTTCAGATAAATTATTTGGTCAAATAGAAGCATTATATATTCAAAATGGCGGAAAATTAAGTATCGTGTATCCACGCTATGATAGTTACGGTGATATAACTTCATATAAAACTTTTGATATGGAATCTAGAATTCAACAAATTAATATGCCCATAGTATTAAAATACGAAATTGTACAAGGATTAAGATTAAATGCAGGAGGATATTTAGGATTTATATTAAGTGCTGAAACAAGAGATGATGACGATATTAATTGGAGCAAAGATGATGGGTATAAAACAGTAGACGCTGGACTAATCTTCGGTACCGAATATAATTTCCCACAAGGTTTATTTGTTGATGCAAGATATAATTTAGGCTTAGCCAATATCTCAGATATTAACCTAGTCCCAGCAAATAATAGAGGGTTTCAATTTGGATTAGGGTATAAATTCTAATTGTTATCGTAATGAACAAATATTTAAAAAACATAAGTTTATTTAGCGTGTTAGGCTTTTGTCTTTCTTGCTCTAGCACATCACAATATGTAAAATTTACTCCACCTAGTGATTCAATTAGTGAAAATTCATCAATGATTTGCGTAATAAGACCAAAATCAGCTTTTGGGGCTGCACTTAAGTCAAAAATATATCAAGATGATAAACTAATTGGTAATCTAGGGTACGCAAGTTATCTGTGCTGGGAAACACAACCACAATCCACTAAGGTTATTGCCACAACGGAAAATAAAGATATATTGGAACTCAATTTGTTCCCCGCAAGTAAAAATTTTATTAGACTAGACTACACAATGGGGTTTGCCGTAGGGAGGGCTAAATTGGTACCTATCAAGAAAAGCGAATTTGACCAATATTTACCTCAGGTAAAACAACCTACAATAGAAAATAAATAATTTTTTCAATGCTTTATAAGAAGGGGTTGTTCATATTTTTGAACAACCCCTTTAATTTTTACAATCCTTTTAAGATTTCTTTATCGTCTGATTTTTCTTCTTTAATGAGAATTGGAGTTTCTTTTGCCAACCTATTTTTCGTTGGAATTTTATAATTGACAGAAATACCAAAGCTTCGGCTATCCCATTTGTTATAGAGCGTTACATTAGGCGTATCCGCTACCGAACGCAGTTGCATTCTTTGTCCATTTAAAACATCATTGGCAAATAGGGAAACACTCAAACGGTCATTCATAAATTTCTTGGATACCGTAATATCTAACGAATTTAAAAATGGTTTATCTGGAACAAAATAATAATAATTTCCTTTGGTTGTAAGGTAGCCTAAATTAGCAACAAGTTTGATGTCCTTAGGTAAAATCAATTGGGTCATCACATTAAACATCCACCAGCCTTTAGTCTTTACCTCTGGAATTTGATGGTATTGATAAGCAGTGTAGAAATACATAAAGTTGATTTTATCAGGATTAAAATTCATTTTCATCACCTCGCTAAGAGGTTTGTTTAAAAGCATAAACGGCAATGGAACACCTGCATTAAAATTATGCAATCTAAACTCTGGTAAGTTTTCCTGACTATTAATAATAATATCCCCTTTTCTAGTCACTTTTTGTATCAACTGATTTTTCGCTACACCTACATTATACCCAATAAACGCATAGTCAAAAGCAGAGAGTTTCGCCTCGTAATTATCAAAAATCGTAGGTTGCAAATTAGGATTTCCCGAAGTCCAAATATTACCCGTAGCCAAAGTATTATTATTGGGGTTAAGGGCAGAAACACTCGGAAGTTTAATTTTCTTATTATAGTTTAACACAAAATAAAGCTGTGGGGCAATATTGTACTGCACGCTAGCATTGGGAAAAAATTTAAACTGTTTAAATGGAATTAAATCATCATTATTTTTAGTTGATGTATTGTAAGTAATCCCTGAGATATCGTAATCCTCAGCCCGCGTTCCTAAAATAAAATCAAACTTTCCTTTCTTGGCTTGGAGTTCTACATAAGATGAAGCCGTTTGTCTTTGGTAATCTAAATTGGTTATCCCTTTGCTTTCGGTGTCAAAATTTAACTTTTCGTATAAACCACCAAAACTAATTTTCCCTTCGTCTAATAGGGCAATGGGCTGAGAAAAGTCTACTTTAAAATTAGCAATTTTAGAGTGAGATAAATTATCTAATGCTAATCCATTGGTCAGCATATGGTTTAATGATATATTTTGCTGAATGAATTGGCTTTTGTTATCATTAAAATTAAATTTTAGTTCTAGCTTTTTGCTTCTATCACTAAATCTTTTTTGATAAGTTGCCGTAACATCTGAGCGGTCTGTAATGGCATCGGTATGGTCGGTTCTTACATATTGGAACCCCGAAACCTTACCAGAGCTATTCGTGTCTCCATCATTATTATTTTTATAATAATCGTAATTCAGCAATAGACGGTCTTCACCGATATTAAAAGTCAAGGCACCTTTTACAAAATAGCCTCGCCCTATACGGTCGGTAAATACTTGGGAAATATTATCGGTGTTGCCATTCAGCATGCTTTCTCTATAATTTTGTCCCGCATTGAGTTGCCAGCCAAACCACTGATTTTTAGCATTAAGTAAAATAGAATTATTGGTTCTAGAACGCACTTTTTCCTCATTGGTAAAAGAATAATTCCCCGAATAAGTTGCTGTAAGGTAATTTCTTGCCGATTTAGAAGTAATAATATTCAGTATCGCCCCGCCAGAAGTTGCAGGAAATTCGGCACCTGGTTGGGTAATGATTTCTATTCGCTCAATACTGTTCGCAGGCATTCCTTCTAAAAAAGCATTCAGCTCATTACTAGAAATATTAAGTGGACGCCCATCCATATAGACCTCTATCATTTTCCCTTGATAGAGCATACCTGCCACATCGGAAGCCACTAAACCTGGAAGTTTCTTAATTCCCTCTAGCGCTGTTCCAGAATTGAGTTGTGGCTGTTCAGAAAAATCAAAAATGGTACGGTCGGCCTTTTGTTCTACGGCTTTTTTTCGTTTAGTAATCGTAACCGACTCTATTTCCCTTTCTTTAGTTGGTTTTTTGTTTTCTTGCCCATAACCATAGCCCACCAGTAGGCAGATTATAGGAATCATAAGTTTTTTCATTGACAAAGGTTTTATATTAAAGACGCAAAACATTCCAAATGGTTGCCTCGATTCATAAGCTTTATAATTTATAAGTTGCTGATAAATGCTAAATGTTACTTACCGCGCATAATTTAGGATCGTTTCAAATAAAAATTGCTCAATCAAAATATTGACTGAGCAAATTTGTTATATTATGATTAAGAATTATTTACCTCCTAAAATGCTTCCTAAAAAACCACCTAAACCACCTTGATTATCTTTAGATTGTTTAGAACTACCCCCTAGCACATTACCTAGAATATCTCCTAAGCCGCCACCAGAAGATTGGTTAGAACCCCCTCCCATTACACTTCCTAGTAAATCGTTAATTGGATTACCTCCTTGAGAAGAACCTCCACCTAGAAGTCCACCTAACAAATCGGATAATCCACCCCCAGAATTCACTTGGTTGCTTCTTTTTTGTTTACCGATATAGCCCATAATTACAGGTGCTAACATCGCTAAAACTGGACCAATCTTGTCCATAGAAATTCCTGTATTTTGAGAAATTTCGTTTTCAACTTCAGATTTTTTATTTCCAAAAATATGGCTCAAAATACTATTCCCTTCTTCTTGTCTAGAATCAATTTGAGAAACATCGTCCAAGATACTTCCATCATGGTCTTTATCTAGGGCGTGGTTTAGGGATTCTGCTTCTTTAGCATCTTTGGTTTTATTTCTAAGATAACTGATGATAACGGGAGTTGCCACAGCCAAAAGTGCCATCATTTGATTTTTGCTAATTCCAAACTTGGATTCTGCTTTTTCTGCCACTTGAGAGCCAGTACTCCCAGTAATTAAATCTAATAAACTCATGTTTTTTTATTTTTTATTTAAAATTTTATTTATTGAGTTTATCATATCAAAAACCATTCCTAATCTTTAACTGAAAGCCTAATTTTTTAATATCGGAACATTACTACAAGCTTCCCCAAACATTAGAGATTTTACAATAGGCTTTAATTTTTCTACCAGTTCCACATAGGCATTCTCTGGAATAGATTGGTCTGTACAGCCTTTGACTAAAACACGCTTATCCTGAAGTTCTGAAAAATCATATTGTACCAGTGCATCGTGCATTAAAATAATTTCTAATTCTTCGGCAGAGCCATACACTACTTTTTTTGCAATGCCTGAGAGCCGAGCTGTGATCAAAAAATACGCCCATAGCGGAACTATTGCATCTGCTGAATTGTAGATATATACAAAACAGTCTCTATAATCTTCGGTATTTAATGCCTTTACCTTTTCCCGAAAATCTTTTTCTTTCAATACTAATTCTTGAAAAAGAAAATCTTTTAAATCTATACCTATACGCCTGCCTTTAGGCAACAATGTTGCTAAATCAAAATTAACTAACCCACTAGAGGCGACTTTATTTTTAATTTCTAATTCTTCGCTCATATATTTTTAAAATCTATAGCCTATACCAAGCATTCCTTTTCCTGTAATTGGAGAGTAATCATAACTTTCCTCATTATTTCCGAACCTTCTTGCAATACCAAAACTAGCTTCAAATATAATATTCTTTTTGGTATACCATTTACCACCAAGACCTATTCCCAGTCCAAAAGTAGTTAACCTCTTTTCCTCAGGATAAGCCATTGATGCTCCACTATGATCAAAATAATAATGATGAACAATATATTTGCTTGAAGTAATTGGTAAAAAACCTTCCACAAAAAATCCTGCAGCATATTTTTTACCAAAATACATTCTGTAATATGGAGAAAATTGTGAGGAACCTCCTCCATTTTCAATAGATACAAACGCATCTAAACCTATTCCAGATTCTGCATTCAACAAGCGTTCGTACGATACATTAACATGCGTCCCCGCAATGGTTGGAAATGGACTAATCATTATATCATTCATTCTTTGTGATGATACTTCTGATGTATCGCTGGTTTCTTGAGCATTAATACTCAAAGTAAAACTCATTAATAGCGTTAGTAATAATATTTTTTTCATAACTACAAGTTTTAGACAAATATAACAAAAATATCTACCCATAAAACTTTTATAAGTTAAATTTTAAGTTTATGTTTGTCCTTACAATTAGATTGTACAATAATATGAAATATTATCTTATCTCTGGGGAAGCCTCTGGCGACCTCCATGGGAGCAACCTTATGAAAGCCATTAAACAAAAAGACCCACAAGCCGAATTCAGATTCTGGGGTGGCGATTTAATGGCAGAGCAAGGCGGAACTATGGTAAAACATTACCGAGATTTAGCCTTTATGGGCTTTATAGAAGTGGTTCAAAATCTTAGAACCATTCTTAGAAATATTAAACTATGCAAAAACGACATCAAATCCTACCAGCCCGATGTACTCGTACTGATTGATTATCCTGGGTTTAACCTAAGAATTGCCAAGTTTGCTAAGCAACTAGGCATCAAAGTTGTGTATTATATTTCCCCGCAGCTATGGGCATGGAAGGAAAATCGGGTTAAAACCATTCAAAACTATGTGGACGAAATGCTGGTAATTTTACCTTTTGAAAAAGACTTCTACAAAAAACATCAGGTGAACGCCCATTTTGTAGGACATCCTTTGTTAGACGCGCTCCAAGATTTACCCCCTATCAAAAAAGAAGATTTTAAAGCCGAGTTTCATTTAAATGATAAACCCATTATCGTCTTACTCCCTGGGTCTAGGGCCCAAGAGGTAAAAAAAATGCTGGATTTAATGCTATCGGTAAGACCTTATTTTAAAGCATACCAATTCGTAATTGCTGGAGCGCCCAGTTTACCACCTTCTTTTTATGAAAATTTTGTGGATTCAGATGTTCACTTTGTTTCCAACCGCACTTACGATTTGCTGCGTTGTTCAGAAGCGGCACTCGTTACCTCTGGGACTGCCACTTTAGAAACGGCACTTTTAGAAGTTCCAGAAGTGGTTTGCTATCGTGGAAGCAAGATTTCTTACCTTATTGCCAAACGCCTCATCAAGCATATTCAATATATTTCTTTGGTTAATTTAATTATGGAAAAGCCAGTGGTTAAGGAATTAATTCAAGATGACCTTAGCACCAAAAATTTAGTCCAAGAATTAAAATTAATATTAAAAAAGAATAAGAATCAAATATTATCAGATTATAAAATATTAAAGCAAAAATTAGGCGGTAGTGGTGCAAGCCAAAATGCTGCTGACATTATTGTAAACATAGCTAAAAATCAATAGTTTTTTGCTATATTTGAACCAAGTTTTAAATAAAAATGCCAGATTTTTTACATCCAGATAAAGATAATTATTCCCAAGAAGAACTCTTGCAGGAAGACCAGATACGCCCCCAAAGTTTTAATGATTTTGCAGGGCAAAGGCGTACTTTGGACAATTTAGAAGTCTTTGTAGCTGCTGCTAAAAACAGAGGGACTGCACTAGACCACACCCTACTCCACGGTCCACCAGGGCTGGGGAAAACCACTTTAGCCCATATCATTGCTAATGAATTGGGCGTAGGTTTTAAAGTAACTTCTGGACCCGTATTGGATAAGCCAGGAAGTTTGGCAGGGTTGCTGACCAATTTAGAGGAAAATGATGTTTTATTCATTGATGAAATCCATCGTTTATCGCCTATTGTAGAGGAATATCTCTACTCTGCGATGGAAGATTATAAAATTGATATTATGCTGGAAACTGGTCCTAATGCGCGCTCGGTACAAATCCACCTTAACCCTTTTACTTTAGTTGGGGCAACAACCAGAAGTGGTATGCTGACCAAACCGATGTTGGCAAGATTCGGGATTCAGTCTAGGCTAGAATATTATACGGTGGAATTATTAGGAATGATTATCGAGCGTAGTGCTAGGGTTTTAGGTGTTCCTATTTATGAAGATGCCGCCCTAGAAATTGCCCGAAGAAGTAGAGGCACCCCAAGAATTGCCAATGCCCTACTCCGTAGAGTACGAGATTTTGCAGAAATAAAAGGCAATGGCGAAATTAATATTGATATTGCAAAATTTGCCCTCAATTCCTTAAATGTGGATGAGCATGGCTTAGATGATATGGATAATAAAATCATGCAGGTGATGATAGAAAACTTTAAAGGCAAGCCTGTGGGGATTTCTGCTTTGGCGACTTCCATCGGTGAAAACCCAGAGACCTTAGAGGAAGTTTATGAACCATTCCTTATCCAAGAAGGTTTTATCATCCGAACTCCTAGAGGCAGAGAGGTAACTGATAAAGCCTACCGACACCTCAATATTCAGCGCCCTAATAACTTAGGCGAATTATTTTAATCCTTAAAATCGGAAAATTTATGAAACTATATCCTATCCAATGCGGAAAATTTAAACTTGATGGCGGTGCCATGTTTGGCGTAGTCCCAAAATCGCTATGGCAAAAGACCAACCCTGCCGATGAAAAAAACCTTATCGAACTCGGGATGCGCTCCTTACTCATTGAAGATGGCAAAAAATTAATCCTTGTAGACTGTGGCTTGGGCGACAAGCAAGACGAGAAATTCTTTGGTCATTATTCCCTTTGGGGCGATGATTCTTTGGATAAAAACTTAAAGAAATATGGCTTTGTACGAGAAGATATTACCGATGTCTTCTTAACCCACCTTCATTTTGACCATTGCGGCGGTGCTATTGAATGGAATGACGACCGCACGGGCTATCGTCCCGCCTTTAAAAATGCAAAGTTCTGGACTAATGAAAACCATTGGGACTGGGCAGTACATCCTAACCCAAGGGAAAAAGCCTCGTTTCTAAAGGAAAATATTTTACCCATCCAAGAAAGCGGTCAGCTAGAGTTTCTTCCATTACCCCAAACGGGCAATTATGGTTTTGCTCCAGACCTTAAAATGGACATCATCTTCGTAGATGGACATACTGAAAAACAAATGCTTCCCGTACTGAAATATCAGGGCAAAACCATTGTTTTCGCTGCCGACCTTATTCCTACAGTAGGGCATATTCCACTGGTCTATGTAATGGGCTACGATACACGCCCTCTCCTCACAATGGAAGAAAAAGATAAATTCTTAAAACAATGTGTGGATAACGAGTACATTTTATTTTTTGAACATGATGCCTACAACGAGTTAGCCACTTTAAAAATGACGGAAAAAGGTGTACGCTTAGATGAGACTTTTAGTTTTAATGAGGTGTTTGGGTACTGATTATAAAGGAAGTTAAAAGTTTTGAGTGATGAGGGTTGAGTTGCTTACTGCTTAAAGCCTACCGCTACTTTATAAAAGTTTTGAGTTTTGAGTTTTGAGTTGCTCACTGCTTAAAGCCTACCGCCTAAAGCTTTATATATTATGAAACGAAAAAAAATCATAGGGATTACTGGGGGGATTGGTTCTGGAAAGAGTACCGTTGCCAAAATCATTGCAAGCATGGGATTTCCAGTTTACAACTCCGATACTGAAGCCAAAGCGCTAGTCCATACCAATACCAAACTGAAAACTAAAATTATTGAGCTATTAGGCTCAGAGGCTTATGACACACAAGGGCAATACAACAGAGCTTGGGTGGCAGAGCAAGTGTTTAATCAACCTAGTAAATTAGAACACCTCAATGCCTTAATCCACCCTGCGGTAAAGGAAGATTACGAAAATTGGCTTCAAACTCAAACGACCGCTTTGGTATTTAAAGAAACAGCACTACTCTTTGAGTTGAACTTAGATCAATATTGCGACCTCAGCCTTTTAGTCACAGCAGACCAAAGTATTCGCATCAAACGGGTGATGGATAGAGACCAAAAAACTTATCGTGAAGTAGAAGCCATCATCGCTCAGCAAATGCCAGAACCCGAAAAAATCAATCGTGCGGATTTTATCATTTATAATAATGGTAATTTGGAAGAACTAAAACTGGCAACCCAAGAATTCATTAGCGCCATTCTACCTTCATTATAAAGTATCCACCACCCCACTCTGAAAGGGGCAATAAGTATTAATTAAGGGATAAGCAACCCCTTCCGAAGAGATCAATAAGCATTAACTAAGGGATAAGCAACCCTTTCCGAAGGGGATCACTACCTGTTATGAAGGGGGCAATAGGCATTAATTAAGGGGTAAACAATCCCTTCTGAAGGGGATAACTACCCGTTACGAAGGGGTCAATAAGTATTAACTAAGGGGTAAACAACCGCTTCCGAAGGGGATCACTACCCGTTACAAAGGGGGGTAGTAAGTACTCAATAACGGTTTATTCATATCTAATGAAAGAGTGCTTTCTGCATTAAAAATAGTAGGCAATACTCCATGCCACCCCCATATTAAACTTGGTAGAACTTTTACCAAAGCCTGGGATAATCATAGGCATAATATCGTCTTGCTTAGTGGTATATACTAAATATCTTGGCTGGGCATTAACATCAATAAAAAATGAAGAACTAAACAACTGAACCCTACCTCCAATCGTAGCTTCTGCCCAATATGAAGATTGGTTGGTTTTAGGAAAAGCAGTCTTAAAAATCTGCCCATTACTGCCTTTAGTGGGTACAGATTGATATTCTTGTGCGTAGATACTTGCCGCTAGCTTTACACCAGTATAGAAGCCATTTTTAGGATTTTTGGTATCTGTTACCATCATATAGAATGCGCCTAATTTTGCGTAATAGCCTTCGGCAGTAGCGTTGTATGCATTTTTATCATAAACATTCTTTGCAAAACCACCTTCCACTATTCCGTTGTAGCGTCCTTTAATCTGTGAGGCTACAAAAAACTGAAATTTCTTTTGCTTAGAAAACGCCGAAACCCCAGCCCCCAAAACATCTACCCCAATTAAAAAATTCGGTTGATATTGCCATTTAGGTTTTATAGAGTCCTGCTGCGCCTGTGCCAGTACCCCTAGTGTACATAAGCTAAAAAATAAAATAAATATGCGTTGGATTTTCATTATCAATTTTAGAGGTATTAGTTTCTACTTTTTTTACCGATGCCGACTGGGTAACCGAACTTTTTAAATCATTATAAAGCCTACGGATACCACAAGCGGGCGATACATATTCTGAGCGTGGAGTGTAATTTACTCTAACTACCGAGAACTGCTCCGCTTTATTATTCGGTTGTGTACGGATATAGAGGTCGGTATAAGTTTGGTCGTCCACCCTAAGTGGTACTAAAACAGAATCTGGTTTTATGGCAGAGACTACGGTTTTAATATCCTCACTATTGGTTAATTTAACCCCGATGACTAAAGTATCTGGTTGATACAATTTATTATTTTCGGTTTTAAACTTCACTTTCATTCTGGGTGTGCCTAAGCCTTTATCACAAATATCATCATCATTACCACAAGAGCATAGTACAATACCCAGCAGCCCTATCCATAGTATGCTAAAAAGCGACTTCATAAACTATTTAATTTTAGTTAATAATGCAATATTTTCTATATGATGCGTTTGTGGAAACATATCTACGGGTAAGATTTTCTCTACCTTATAATCTTCTTTCATTAAGGCTAAATCCCTCGCTTGGGTCGCCGAATTGCAACTTACATACACTATTTTTTCTGGGGCTAGTTTCAAAATCTGCTCCACTACTTTGGCGTGCATACCATCTCTTGGTGGGTCGGTAATCAGCACATCGGCTTTTGGGTGGTTGGCTAAAAACTCTTCCGTAAAGATGTCTTTCATATCGCCACAGTAAAAGGTGCAGTTATCCAGTCCATTATGCTTAGCGTGTTCTTTAGCGGCAGCTATCGCCTCTGGCACAGATTCTATCCCGATGACTTGCTTCGCATTTCTTGCTACAAACTGGGCTATCGTTCCCGTTCCAGTATACAGGTCGTATACTACTTCATCGCCTTTTAAATCAGCAAATTCTAAAGTTTTTCTGTATAGATTTAGGGCTTGCTTGTAGTTGGTTTGAAAAAAAGATTTAGGTCCAATTTTAAACTCTAAACCGTCCATTTCTTCCACCAAAAATCCATCCCCATAGTAAGGAATAACTTCCAAATCGTAGATGGAATCATTTGGTTTTGGGTTAATGGCGTACACCAAAGTTTTAATCTGTGGGAATTGACTTAAAAGGTAATCAAACAACGCCACTCTATGCTCCGCTTCTTCTCTATATAGTTGGAATAGCACCATCCATTCGCCTTTGGCATTTTGCCTTAGCATTAGCGTTCTTAAAAAACCTTCTTGAGATTTTACATCAAAGAAATCCAACTGATGCTCATCGGCATAGGCTTTCACTGCTAATCTGATGGCATTAGACGGGTCTTGCTGAAGGTAGCACTCCTTTAAGTCTAAAATCTTGCTCCACATCCCAGGGATATGAAACCCTAGCGCATTTTTATTTTGAATAGCCTCATTATCACTAATCTCCTCTGCGGTTAGCCAGCGAGCATTAGAAAAAGAAAACTCCATTTTATTACGATAGAAGTAAACCTCTTCCGAGCCTAATATCGGCAAGGCTTTAAAATCGTCTATCCCCCCAATGCGTTTTAGGTTATTAAGCACTTCATTCTGCTTAAAATCCAACTGTTTATCATACGACAGGTTTTGCCATTTGCAACCACCACAGACTCCAAAATGGCGACACTCTGGTGCTACTCTATCTTCCGATGGCTCTAAAACTTCTATCGCTTCGGCTTCGTAGTATTGTTTTTTAGATTTTCTTACTCTGGCTTTTACCAAATCACCAGGTACAGCCCCAGAAACCAAAACAGTTTTTCCTTCTTCAGTTTTTCCAATGGCTACACCTTTAGCCCCAGCTGTAATCAGCCTAAGGTTATCCAATATGATATTCTTTTTCTTTTTTCTAGACATAGGTTTCAACAACTAAATGATTGAAATACTCCGCAAAAATAAGGTTTTATAATGACTTTTATTTCCTGAAAGTATTGGTAATAAAAAGAGACTGCTGGGTGCAATCTCTTTTTTAGTTTATTCTTATTTTGAAGGTTGAGATTCTTCTTTGGTTTCTTTAGGTTTTGGCTGAATACCTGTGAGTGTCGTTAAGACTTTTTCTAGCCCATCGCCTCGCGTTTCCACATAAGATGCCGAAACTATTTTTCCGTCTTTATCCACCACTACAATACAAGGTAACTTAAATCCATAGATGCCATATGCCTTAGCCACTTTAGATTTTAAACCACCTTTTGCATAGACACTTTGTACATTTTTTAAATCTTTTAATACCGCGTCAGAAGTCTTTTTAAACTGGTCTTGTGTATCATCTAAATTAACGATAACTGTATTAATATGATTAGCATAAGTTTCATTAAGTTCAGCATTAATAGATTTTAAAGCCTCATTAACATAAGGTGTCCACGAGGTATAGAATATTAGAACAGTAGGACGATTATCCTTAATCATAGAAAATTGGAATGCTTTGCCATCAGCGGTTACGAGGCCTTCGTCTGGTGCTTTTGTGCCTTTCGGTAGCCCCTGCATCACCAATTTAATTTCTTTTAAATCTTTTTTGATTTGTGGATTTTTCACTTCTTTATCCAAGGTTGCCATCATTTGGTCGAATCTAGGATTTTGAGGCGACATATCGTATTGCATCGCTACAAAGGCTAATAATTGGTCTTTTACTTCTTGGTCTACGCCTTTTTCTTTGTTGATGAATTGAGCAAATGCTTCCGTTGCTGATAAGTCTTTATTTTTTAAATTATCTACAAACTGGTCGAATCTATCTTTATACTTCATCAAAAGGTAACTTCTGTAAGTTGGAATTTCCTTAACCAATTGCACCTCATTTTTCACCAAACTTTCTCTAATATTATTGAAAGATAACGAAGGTTTGTAGTTAGGGTTACCCGTCGCTTGTCCGTGAATGTTGGCATACTGCTCCATTAGCATTAATAAATTGACTTTAGCTTCGTCTTTTTTAAGTTTTACCAAGTCGGAATCTGGACTGAATTTAGATTTTAATTCGTCTATTTTTTTTTCCATATCCTTATCCATTTTTTGAACTTCGTCTAAGAATGGTTTTTCATCTTTGGACATAAACTGCACATCTACTTTACCCAAATATTCCGTCATATATTTTTGTAACGCTGCTAAGAAAGCATTGTTTTTTTCACCATCGCCTTCCACCTTCATACTTGATGAGAAGTCTGCGCCATCCGCAGTAATGTTTAGATGTTCACCTTTTTTAAGATATACAAAATTCATATTTCTACCCACGGTAATGGCATACAATCCGTCTTCTGCAATGGCAATAGTATCGGAAAATTTTCCATTTGCATCCACACCAATATTGGCTACGGGCAAAGTGGTAGGGCTAGACGCGTTGATAAGCTCTATCCTATCCAATGGTGAAACATTTTTAATGACCCCAGAAACAATCACTTGGTCTTTTTTTGAACATGAAACTATCAGCAAAGCAGACAGCATCAAAAACAAATATTTTTTCATATAATTTTTCATTTTTTCTATTGTACAAAAATAATTAATTAAACGCTCATAATTTCTATATTTATGAAATATTTAACACAAGAGTCGTTCTTTAAACATTATAAAGAACGACTCTTGAATATATCTACAAAGGTTTTATACTATCCTTTATCAAGCGTTGCTGCCATAAATTCGCGGTTCATTCTCGCAATATTTTCTAGAGAAATTCCCTTAGGACATTCTACTTCGCAAGCGCCAGTGTTCGAGCAGTTTCCGAAACCTTCGTCGTCCATTGCCGCTACCATTTTCAGCACTCTTCTTTTAGCCTCTACTCTACCTTGTGGTAATAAAGCATACTGAGACACCTTAGCCCCTACAAATAGCATAGCAGAACCATTTTTACAAGTCGCTACACAAGCCCCGCAGCCAATACACGCCGCAGCATCCATCGCTTTATCAGCATCTTCTTTAGGAATTAAAATACTATTGGCATCCGTTGTATTTCCCGAAGTATTTACCGAAATAAAACCTCCCGCAGCCATTACTCTATCGAACGCGCTTCTGTCTACTACTAAGTCTTTAATCACTGGGAACGCGGCACTTCTCCACGGTTCTATGGTAATGGTTTCGCCATCTTCGAACATTCTCATGTGAAGCTGACAAGTGGTAACGCCCGTATCTGGACCATGCGCTCTACCATTGATATAGAGTGAACACATCCCACAAATCCCTTCGCGGCAGTCGTGGTCGAATGCGACAGGCTCTTTACCTTCGTTCACCAATTTCTCATTGAGCATATCCAACATTTCAAGGAATGATGAATCGGTAGATACACCTGAGATTTTATAGGTCTCAAATTGTCCTTTTGATTTATTATTTTTCTGTCTCCAAATTTTTAGAGTCAGGTTTAGTCCTTTTTTTGCACTCATGATTTATTCTTTTTTATTGGAGATTATTTATAACTTCTTGTTTTAACTTCGATATTCTCGTACACTAGGTCTTCCTTGTGCATTACCTCAGCATTGATATTATCTCCTTTGTATTCCCAAGCGGCTACATATTTGAAATTAACATCATCTCTCTTTGCCTCGCCATCTTCAGTAGCGTGATCCCAACGGAAGTGTCCACCACAAGATTCTTCTCTATTCAGTGCATCCATTGCCATCAATTGTCCTAATTCTAAGAAATCGGCAACTCTACAAGCTTTTTCAAGCTCTGGGTTCATACTATTGGCTTCTCCTGGAACTTTTACATTTTGCCAGAAGTCTTTTCTTACTTCTTCAATTTCTTGAATGGCTTCTCTTAAACCTTCAGGCGTTCTACCCATACCTACTTTATTCCACATGATGTGTCCTAATCTCTTATGGAAGTAGTCTACAGAGTGGGAACCATTATTATTAACAAAGAAATTAATTCTTTCGTTTACAGATTTTTCTGCCTCGTCAAAGGCTGGTGTATTGGTAGGGATTTGTCCTGTTCTAATATCCGCAGAAAGATAGTCTGCAATAGTATAAGGCAATACGAAGTAACCATCTGCAAGACCTTGCATCAGTGCAGAAGCACCAAGTCTATTCGCTCCGTGGTCTGAGAAGTTCGCCTCTCCAATAACAAAACATCCTGGAATGGTAGACATTAAATTGTAATCTACCCAAACGCCCCCCATAGAATAGTGAACCGCAGGGTAAATCTTCATCGGCGTTTCGTATGGGTTGTCCGCTGTAATTTTTTCATACATTTGGAATAAGTTACCATACTTTTCTTCTACCCAAGCTTTCCCTAAATCATAGATTTGTTGTTCGGTAGGGTTGTGAATATTTCTTTCTAGAACGGCTTCTTTACCTTTCTTCATGATTTCTGTAGAGAAATCTAAGAATACACCTTCTTTAGTTTCATTATTTTCAATTCCGAAGCCTGCATCGCATCGTTCTTTAGCGGCACGAGATGCTACATCTCGAGGCACCAAGTTACCAAACGCAGGATATCTTCTTTCTAAGTAGTAATCTCTATCTTCTTCTTTAATATCTCTAGGCTTAAGTTTACCTTCTCGGATAGCTACCGCATCTTCAAGTTTTTTAGGCACCCAAATTCTACCAGAGTTTCTAAGTGATTCTGACATCAAAGTCAGTTTAGATTGTTGTGTACCGTGAACTGGAATACAAGTCGGGTGAATTTGCACATAGCAAGGATTTGCAAAATAAGCACCTTTTTTATGAATTTTCCAAGCAGCGGAACAGTTAGACCCCATGGCGTTAGTTGAAAGGAAATATACATTTCCATATCCTCCAGAAGCAATAACCACAGCGTGTGCTGAATGTCTTTCTATCTCTCCAGTTACTAGATTTCTTGCGATAATACCTCGCGCTTTACCATCCACGATTACTAAATCCATCATTTCGTGACGGTTATACATTTTAATTCTACCTTTACCGATTTGTCGGCTCATAGCAGAATAAGCACCTAATAGCAATTGCTGACCAGTCTGTCCTTTAGCATAGAAAGTTCTTTTTACCTGAACCCCACCAAATGAACGGTTGTCTAACTGACCACCATAGTCACGACCGAAAGGCACCCCTTGAGACACACACTGGTCAATAATATTGGCAGAAACTTCTGCTAAACGATATACATTAGCCTCTCTCGCACGGTAGTCACCTCCTTTAATGGTATCGTAGAATAGTCTATAGATTGAGTCGCCATCACCTTGATAGTTTTTAGCCGCGTTGATTCCCCCTTGCGCTGCAATAGAGTGGGCTCTTCTTGGTGAGTCTTGGTAACAAAATGCTTTTACATTATACCCTTGCTCTGCCAAAGTTGCCGCTGCTGAACCTCCTGCTAAGCCTGTCCCTACAACAATGATATCAATTTTATCACGGTTGTTTGGGGCTACCAAATTCATATGGTCTTTATGATTTTTCCATTTATCCTTAAGTGGACCTGCTGGAATTTTAGAATCTAATTTACTCATGTTATGTTATTTTATAAAATGACTTTAAACTTTAAATGACATTAAGAAATTTAAAATTTAGTGCGATTGAGTTACAAAGTGAAATACTGCCACTACAATAAATCCTAGTGGAATAAGGATAGAATACCATTTTCCAAACGCCTTGATCATTGGCGTGTATTTAGGGTGTCTAGCCCCAACAGACTGGAACGACGATTGGAATCCATGCGCTAAGTGCAATCCTAATAATACGAACGCCACTACATAAAACGCCACTCTAATAGGGTCTGCAAATTTTTCGTGCAATTCTCCCCAAAAACGAGTAACATCAGAAGGATCTCCCTCTCCTGGCACATACTTATACATCATTTCGTGCACCCAGAAGTCATACATATGCATCCCTAGAAACGCTAAAATTACCAATCCAGAGATAATCATATTTCTAGACATCCAAGTGGAATTAGCATTTGCCCCATTCACCGCATATTTTACTGGTCTTGCTTTATTGTTTTTAGCCTCTAAAACAAACCCCATGATGAAGTGAAAAAATACTGCAAAAATCAGTATCGGTTGCATTAAACCTTGAACAAATGGATTATACCCCATAAAATAAGATGCCTCATTAAAAGCGTCTTCGCTAAATACAGAAAGCATATTTACAGATAGGTGCATCACCAAGAATATCAACAAAAACATTGCCGATAGTGCCATCGCATATTTTCTACCAATTGTAGAACTCGTTAAACCTGCCATAGTAAGTTTTAATTTTTAATTTGCACAAAGTTAAAAAAATGATTACCCATTTGAAAATGAGAAACATCAGAAATACTTAGTTTGTAATGTTTCTAAATAAATATAATCTTCATCCAATCAATACAAACACCACCAAAATCATATTAAAACACTGATTTTCAAAAATTTAATTGAAATCAATTCAATAAACATCATTTAAGGCTTATGATAAATGTTATCTTTATATTGAATCGCTTTCGCATCGTTTGGTAGCCTATAAACTTGATATTTTGATACTCTACAAGAAATAATGTAAGGTTTGATGATATATTGCATAACCTTATTTTGGTCTAAAGTTTTAGGAATCCAAAAACTCACTTGCCCTTGTTCTTTAACCGAAAGAATATGCTCCCGACCTTGCGAATGCCATAATGCCTCAGAGGTTTGGTGTTCATAATAATTGAATCCCAATCGTACAATTAAAAATATAAACCCTAGCACCAATAAGTGTATTCCATAGCGCCAAGATTTTTTCAATAACCATCGGTTTAATAAATAGACCATCATCATCACTAAAATTGCTTCAAATATATTAAACGCTATCGTATCATTAGATAAAATATCTACCTTAGCAAAGCCCTCTACCAATTGGAGCAGATATTCTATCACAACATTATAAATGGTGCTTAACCACTGATTATCCCATCCGAAATAAATGAATCCCGTCATGATAAAAGAGGCTACAATTACCACTCCGACCAAAGGAATAATCAACAAATTGGCGAGTAAAGACACCCCTGAATATTGATGGAAATAATACAACACCAGAGGCAAAGTCCCCAATTGTGCTGCCAATGTCAGCGATAAAGTTTGATACACCAATCTCACCAACGATATTTTAGTTTTTGGAAATAATTGTAAAAACGGCTGATACAGCCAGTAAATGCCCAACACCGCCGAGAAACTTAATTGAAATCCAACATTAAATAACTGCTGAAGATCTACCACTAAAAGCCCTAATCCCGCTAAGCCTAACGCATCCAAAGTATTTGGTTTCCGCTGAAGTAAAGTGAATATAAAATAAGCACTCAGCATGGCACAAGCCCGAATCACCGAATTGCCACCCCCGATAAACCACGCAAATAGCCAAATCAGCAATATACTCAAAATGATGCTCCCCACTCTCATTTGGTAAGGTAATAGCCACCTCAGCACAAAGAAGATAAATCCAAAAATAATCCCAATATGCGTTCCAGAAATAGCTAATATATGTGCCAGTCCACTTTTTCTAAAATTTGAAATCAGCTCTACATCCATATCCGTTTTATCCGCTAGAATGATGCCTTTCAAAAATTGTTTTGCCACATTTGACAAACGGCTATGATTAATCTTTTCGATTAAATCCAACCGATGTTGTTTCATTTTGTCTTTAAAAGATAGATTTTGATTTTCGCCTTTCTGTACAAGACCTTTATAATAACATTGATAAAACACACCATTCCTCGCTTGATACTTTGCATAGTCAAATTGGAACGAATACAATGGCGATTTTAATGGCGGCATAAAACCTTCTACCCGATAGTAATGGCGATAATCTAATGGATGCGAGGACTTAGGCACATTGAACAAAACTTTTTGAGGTGTTTTTTGGTTTAAAATGACAACAATATACCGCTGGTATCTTGTATTGGCATTAAGTTTTTCATCTAGTTTAAAAACAAATTCGCCTTGCTTGGACAAAACCTTATCACACTGTGAGGACGAAGCTAAAAACTGACTGCATACCCCAATAGAAACAAAAAATAGAGCTAAAATGTAAATTCTATATTTTGAAATAAAGTAATGTTTCACCAGAATAGCACCCCCCAAAACAACCAATCCCAAACTTACCACCACAGAAACCTCTTCAATAGTCCAGCCCAATCTATCCTGCAATACAACACCTACTGCAAACGCGATAAAATAAAGAAATGACAGAGATTGTTTCACCTGTTTAAAGTTTTGACTTACAATAAATTTAACCTTTGATAAAGTTAAGAAAAATTTTTATTTTTGCAATTCATTATAATTATAGTCACGGTATGAATACTTTTAAAATTATTCTTTTTTCGATTGGTATTTTAATTACGGCTTATGATTTATTTATAATTATTACTCATAAAAAAGAGGTACAAGACCGAAAAATACATATAAAGTATAATATTTTTCTGCTTATTTTATTTTTCTATCTAGTTACTGAGCTATTAGGCTAAAAGTCTCTTGTTTCTATTACTTTAATAGCATCCACTTAACTTCATTAAATGCTAAGGACTAAATTTCTTTTTTGTATTTTCGCAATATTAAATTTAAAATTTACACTTATATTTCATGAACTTAATTGGACCATTTACACAAGCCATTACTCTTAATCAGTTACCATTAAAAGGCGCTCTTAAAGATGACGATTTAGAAATTATCTCAAATGCAGGCATTCTTTACGACAATGGAACCATCCAAAATATAGGAGATTTTGAAACCCTTAAGGCTCAAAATCCTGATGCTCAAATTACCAAAATTGATACACCACAGGTAGTGCTTCCCGCTTATACGGATAGCCACACCCACATCTGTTTTGGTGGTAATAGAGCAGCCGACTTTGCGATGCGAAATGCAGGGAAATCCTATCTAGAAATTGCTGAAAATGGCGGGGGTATCTGGAGTTCTGTAAAGCATACGCGTGAAGCTTCTGAACAAGAATTACTTGAAGGGTTATTAGTAAGAATTAACACTTTACTCCACTTAGGCATTTCTACCATCGAGGTTAAAAGTGGCTATGGATTGGATTTAGATTCAGAATTGAAAATGCTCCGTGTGATAAAACAAGCCCAGCAACAAACTAAAGCACAGCTGATCCCTACTTGCCTTTCTGCCCATACCAAACCAAAAGACTTTGATGGTAGTCATGAGGATTACCTCAACTATATTTTAGAAGAAATTCTTCCAAAAGTTAAAGCGGAAAAATTAGCCGAAAGAGTTGATATTTTTATTGAGCAATCCGCATTTCAACCTAAAGAAAGTCAGGAATTTTTAATGAAGGCTAAAGCGATGGGCTTTCAAATCACAGTTCACGCAGATCAATTTACACCAGGAAGCTCTAGGGTAGCTGTAGATGTAGATGCGCTATCTGCCGACCACCTAGAAGCCACCACCGATGACGATGTAAAATACCTTGCTCAATCCAACACCGTAGCAACGGTATTACCCGGTGCAAGTTTAGGTTTAGGCGAGCCTTTTACACCTGCAAGAAAATTATTAGATGCTGGAGCGTGTGTAGCCATTGCCAGCGACTGGAATCCTGGTTCTGCACCCATGGGCGACCTGATTACCCAAGCCTCTGTATTAGCCACTTTCCAAAAACTATCCACTGCCGAAGTGCTTGCGGGTATGACCTTCCGTTCTGCCCATGCTTTAGGCTTAGATGATAGAGGCGTTTTAGCCAAAGGTAAAAAAGCAGACTTTGTAACTTACCCAACAGATGATTTTAGAAATATCCTTTACAAACAAGGTCAGTTAAAGCCTAATGCTTTATATATTAACGGCGAACAAGTGATTTAACAATTGATAAATATCAAAAAAGTGCCCAGTCTTAAGATAAGATTGGACATTTTTATAATTGAAGTCATTTAAACTTTTTAAGGGCTATGACTATAAATGCTAAATAATTAAATCCTAGCCAACTAGCCACTGTTGTGTCAAATCTATTGAGTAAAGACCTATAACTATCCAACCAACCATTGGTTCTTTCTATTTTATTAAAGGGCAGAATAAAAAGTAAAGAAATGGAGAAAATGGATTAACTTACTGAAAAATAACAATATAAACACAAAAAAGCCGAAAAATTGAGGTTTTGCGAATTACCATTTACTACCATTTGAGGTTAATTTTTTTGTGGAAAAATAGACCGAAAACACAAAAGAGTATCATCTAAACCCTTATTTTTAGGGAGTTTTAGGAAAAAATGAGACAAAATACATACCTAAAAACATCTGCTTTTTTTCTTTACTTTTAATATCTAAAAAAAAACTTACCCTTTTTCTTACCCTTTCTTGAATGAAAAATAAATTTTTAGCCCCTGTAAAGATGTTTAAATATTTTTACAAGGGCTAAATTTATTTTTTGGTTTTTGCTAAAATTTTATTATAAACCTTATTGAGACTTGAAGGGCTTAAATCAGATAAAGAATTATAGTATTTTTTATGTTTTAGTATATCATTAACAAAAATATATAATTCCTCTTTTGATATACCTAATTGATTTGCTCTTGCATATATAGTCGCATATTTATCTTTTCTCCAAGAATCTATGTCCTCTTTTCTTAATTTTGGTTGAGCTTTATATACATATCTCTTTTGTAGCCATTTTATTGCTTCGTCAAATTTGTCTTTTGGGAGTACATCATACTTATGTATTTTAAACTGCTTTTTGAATGCGATTTGCTCACTTGCAAAAACTTTTCCTTTTTCGGATTTTTCTTTATCCAATGCCAAAACAGAGCCAATCTCTTTTATTTTTTGGCTAATTTCTAATGCTTGTGCAGGAGTAATACAATCATTTTTATCGTGTATTACTTCTACTTTTCTTATTATTTTCTCGGTTCTGATGATGTCTCCGTTATTTACTCCTACTTGTAAATTATTGTTTCCTGTAATGTTTTGCTCTATATTGTCCATAGTATTATTTTGCTAATATATTCAAAAGTTTATTCAGTTGATTATCTTTTTCAGCTATCATTTTTTTATAGTCTTCCAGTTGGTTCTTGCAGTCCTCCAATTCTTTTTGTAGTTGTTTTATGGTATTGTCTCTTGTACTGGAACTTACACTGTTATTATTTCCTTTTCCTATGGAAATATTATTATTTCCTGTTGTGGTTTGGGTAATAGTGTCAATATTTTTAAGCATTTCGCCATTTCCTAATATTAGCCATTCAGGATTAATTTCGGGGTATTCTCGTAAAATTTTCTCAATTTTATCAGACCCTACACTATTGTTATCTCTCAATATTTTGTTAAAATAGCTATTTGAAACGCCTATTTGTAGAGAAAATTTATTTATGCTAATACCTTTATAATTAATTATTTGTCTTATTCTATCGGATAAATTCGTAAAATTTTCCATTTTTAATTTGTTTTGTTCGTAAAATATTCTATATATTTGCAAAAAGATTTTAATAAATAATATTTAAAAGTATGACAAAGGTAGAAAATTTATCTGAGATGTTTCAGATATGCGAGAAGAAAAAGATGTCTTCGGACTCACTTTTATTGTCTGATATTTTAGGCGTTCCCCAGGCTACGGCTTGGTCTCGTTATAAGCGAGGTAATACAGCTGCGGTTAAGATAATGTATAAAATCGTAACAGGCAGGGAGGAACTTGTAGAAAAGATTAAAAAAGAAGTAGAGAACGAAAACAAAGACAAATGAACCTATTAGCAGACGATATTATCGTAAGGAAAAAGAACGCCATTGAGAGCGTTTGGCTTTCTCAACGGCTGATAATGGAGGTTTGTGAGGTTTCAGAAGAATATTTGTGGAAAGTTCGTTCCAAATACAAAGACAGCGTACGGGGCACCTATCTAACAGCGACCTATTTGCCCAATACAGGCAAGGCGTGGCGTTGGGCAAAGGTAAAGAATAGTTTTTACTATTGTATAGATAATATACCCGACCGAGCTCCTACTCATTACCGTTCGTTGTTTGGAGACACGGAAACACTCAAAAAAGAATGGAAAAACCAAATAACGAAAGAACCCTCACTAATCTAAAAAAAGCGTTTTTTGACTACATAGAAGAGCATTATAAGGACTATTTGAGTTATTATAATGGGACGGAAGAAGTCAAACGCCAGTCGTTAGCCAAATCGTGTAGTGCAGTAGCTTTTATGATGGAGAACAAGAATACTTATCCAGGTACAAAAATGAAGTTGTATAAGGATTTAAGCGTTATTCTCAAAGAAAATAAAATGCAGTATTTACCTTGTAACCCTTTGAAATTAAAGGAGAAAGTGGATATATTAGAGACTACTGACCACGCTATAACGGATATTATCTATCAACCGAGATTAGGGCACAAAGGAGCATTAAAATACGACGACCCCGTTTTATTTGGTTGGTTGCTCCATTTAAGAGCTAATGGAGCTAATTTTAGCCAAATACATATCATACGAGAGTTTTGGAAGGCTTGTGATAGAACAGGGAGGAAAAAGCCGTCTGAAAGATGGTGTAAAAGATTTTTGAATAAACCTCTTACCGATTTTCTAACTGCTGAAAAACGATTTGGGAGCAGTAAAAAGAGTAATATTTATAAATCTTACATTCCTTTTGAAGATGCTTTATATGCTGGGGATTGTTGGCAAATAGACGCTACAAGGGTTAATATGATAGCCCACGAGACCAAAGACAATGAGGGAAATAAGATACAAAAGCACCTAATGGCGGTTGTGGTTCGTGATGTAATGAGTGGGGATATATTGGGATATAATCTAACTTATTCAGAGAATAAAACCAGTTTTGCAAAGGCTTTACAAATGGCAGTAAAACAAGCGGGGTATTTACCTTATGAAATCGTAACGGATAAGTTTCCAGGACACAATACGGAAGAAAATAAGGTTTTAATTAAGCAATTGGAAAGCTTAGGCGTTAAGGTGAGATTTACGCATTTAGCGAGTGATAAAGCCAGTGTAGAGCGTTGGTTTGGAACTTTTCAAAGTGTGGTTTTAATGGGCTCAAAATACTATTACGGTGAGGGGATAACCTCCACCAGAGAGAACGCCCACCGAAGTCCTGAATATTTGGAAAAACTAAGAAAAGAGAGCAAAAAAGCAGGGTTTGACCTTATCCAAGCCGTAGAAGAATGTGAGAGCCTTATAGAGCAATGGAGAGGGTTAAAATATTCAGAGTATAGCCGTAAGCATAAGGGGTTTCATAAAACACCAAAAGAACTGCACCAAGAAAGCGAAAAACCTCATATCATAGAAATAAACAGACTACAAAAGTCTATGTTATTTGATAGGAAAATAGAGACTACAATACGGAATAATGGTCAGTTTCATATAGAAGTAATGGGGGTAAAATTCCATTATATGATAAGCGAAAAACACTATGATGTTATTTCAAATTATCAAAATCAAAGAGTGGTAGTTTCGTATGATATGGAGGATTTGAGTGAGGTATATGTATGGAGAAAGCACGAGCATTTTTTAATCTCTCTTTGTAGAGTACAGGAATTTAAAAAGATTGTAAAATACGGACCTAATGCAGAACTGGGAAGAATATCCCAAGAAAAAGCACGACAAAGGCGTATTAAAGAGCTGAAAGAAGAACAATATAATAAAATTGTTTCAGGAGTTGGGGAAGAAGCTTTATTGATGGGCATACATACCAATAAAATTGAAGCTAACCAGTATGAAGATGAGTACAATGGATTGGGAAAAATTATTCCTTTAAGAAAAGCATCAGGGGACGATTTTGGCGAATATTCCCCCGATGAATTTAATGCAGAAGAGCTTTTAAACTCTTTGAATATTTAACCACTCTTTAAATCTTTTTTAAAGAATAATTAAAATAAATACTTACGATGGCAAAATTACAAAAAAAAGAGATTGTACAAGCAATCCAAGAAGAAAAAAAACGATTGGGAAGCTATATGAGAGTAGCAACCAAAGTAGGCGTGTCGGAAGCAACTATTTCCCAAATGGTAAATAATAACTGGGAAAGTATAGCGGAAACGATGTGGCAAAAGGTAGCCAATCAATTAGGTATGAATGTTCAGCGTTGGAACATTGCAGAAACATTAGCCTTTCAGCAGATAAGCAAGTATATAAGGGTTTCCAAAGAAAGGAGTTTGTTTATGGCGATTAGTTGCAAGGCAGGAAGTGGAAAAACAGCCACTTTAAAAACTTTTGCAGAGCAGAACAAAGGACAAAGCGTGTTTTTTATCCAAGCCAGAGAATGGAGCAAGAGGGATTTTTTAATGGAATTATGCAGGATTTTAGGTGTAGATACAGGCAAAGGATATACAAGCGTAGATAAATTAGGAATGAAAGCAATTGATTTTCTTTCCAATAGAAAGGGCAAAAATCCGCTTTTAATCATAGACGAAGCCGATAAGCTCAAACCCTCCGCTCTCCGCTGGTTTATTACCTTATACAACGAATTGGAGGACGAGATAGGGGTAATCATAGCAGGAACGGAGAACCTCGAAAAAACCATAAAAAGAGGCGTAAAATATAACCTTTTGGGCTTTGATGAGATAGACAGCCGTTTTGGGAGGAAGTTTATAAATGATATTGTCGGTGCAAGACTGGTAGATGTAGAGATGATTTGCCAAGCCAACGGAATAACCGACAAGGGTTTGATTAAGAGTATTTTTAAAGAACTCAAACCCAAAGAGGAAATCACAGCAGGAGGAACAGCGGAATTTATAGATGATTTACGCAGACTAAAAAGAATTATACAAAGAGAATTATTAACATTGGAACTATCATAAAATAAAAGAAAATGAAATCCACCATAAAAAGTGATACATTGAAAGAAATCATTGAAATAGAAGAATTTGCTGGTAATTATTTTCAGGAACAAATAGACGCTATTGATAATCTATTTTATTACTATATCCAAGAATGCTTACATAAAGAACGTGATATTTTAATATCGTGTAATGAAGCATTTGAAATTAAAGAAGCTAAAAGAACATTAAGACTATTGGGACAATATTTAAAAGAAATAAAATGAGTAAAAAACAAACATTTTTAGTCAGTGATGAGAGCGAGAACTCTCACGGGTTCAAAGTCCTTACAGAGGGCATAGATACCACACAGTTTGAGAAAAATCCTATAATGCTTTATATGCACGAACGCCCCACGATTATAGGGCGTTGGGAGAACCTCAGAAAAGAAGATAATAAACTTTATGCAGATGCTATTTTTGACACGGAAAGCGAAAAAGGTAAAGAAGTAGCAAGGCAAGTAGAACAGGAGTTTTTAAGGGGAGCAAGTCTTGGGATTACCTACCAAAAAGAAGATTTAAAAAATAGCGTTTTAGAAAAATGCCAACTTTATGAAATTTCCATCGTGGATATAGGAAGCAACCCCAACGCCCTAAAACTCTATGATAATACAGAAATCATATCTCTTTATTTTGAAAATATGACGGCTCAAAATATCGTAGCCCACGCATTAGTTTCAGAAGATAGAAGTTTTACGGGCATAGCGGAGCAAATAGGACTTTTAAGAAGTGAATTTAAGTATCTTTTGGACTTTAAAAAAGAAGTAGATGAAGATAGAGCAATAGAAATAGAGGCTTTATTAGATATAGCAGTAGGGCGAAAAGTTATACCAGAACATTTGAAAGAACTCCAAAAAAAGGATTTTGAAAAAGATTTTTATCAAGCCAAAAAGAACCTTATTACCGCTATTTTTGGAACTTATCCGTTAAAGACTTTTAGCCCTATTCAAGAAATAGAAAAAACACGCAGGGCATTAGCCAATAAGAGCGGAAAAAGTAAAATAGACTGGGGATTAGAGGAATACCGAAAATTTGCCCCTGATGAATTAGAAAAAGACAAAGAATTATATCAAAGACTTGTAGATGAAGCCTATAAGGAAAAACACACAATAATTTAATTTTTAATATAAATAATTTCAAGAAAATGAGTACATTAAACAAGCAAATTTGGACAGACCAAATTCAAAAGAATTTTTATCCAGCAGTTTCTTTTTTGAGCTATGCAAGGGATTTTTCGCAATTCGTGGAGTATGATATTATCAATATGGCAGAAACAGGCTTTGACCCCAAAGTATTGATAAATAACAAAACTTATCCTATTGCGATAAACGAAAGAGAAGACACGCCACTATCTTTTGAACTGGATTTATTTGAGACGGAGAACACACTCGTAAGAAACCCCGAAGCAATAGAACTTTCTTACGATAAAATGGAAAGTGTGATTTATGGACATAAAATGGCATTACAGACAAGAACTGCAACCAAAGCCGCCCACGCCTTTGCTCCTGATGGAAACTCCGATTTTACCCCAGTTATTGCAACCACAGGCGAAGACAACGGAGAGGGGCATAAAAGACTAAAAGTAGAAGATATATTGAAACTTAAACGAAGATTTGATATATTGGATATTCCAGTAGATAAGCGATTTTTAGTATTAGACCCACGCCACACGGAAGATTTAATTTTAGCAGACTTACGAAGTTTCAAAGATATTACCGACTTTGTGAATGGAGAACCGAGACGATTTGCAGGGTTCAATATTTTAGAATTTACTAAAAACCCAACCTATAACGCCACTACTTTACAAAAAGAGAAATTCGGTAAGGCAAAAGCAAATACAGATACTTTCTGCTCCTTTGCTTTTTCTGGTGATGAAGTAATGAAAGCGGACGGAAGTTTTAAAATGTATGAAAGAATGAACGACCCAGAACTACGAGGCACAGTAATAGGATTTGATAAACGATTTATTGCCTTACCAATCCGAAATAAAGGTATCGGAGCAATAGTATCTGCAAAGGTTTAAAATGATTTAAAACAAGATTAAAGCCCCATTAAATATTCTTTAATGGGGCTTTATAATAAAATTGAAATTATCACTTATCTAATTTAAATAACCTAATTCTGCGAGTTGCTCATTTATTGGAGTGTTAAATATTCTATATAAAGTATCTCGGCTGATGAAGAACTTAGGATAAATATACTTCCTATGTATAACAGTGATAGGGATATTTTGACTATAATGTTTGTCAAATTCTTCCATTATGCTTTTATACCTTAATAATTGATTTATTTTTTTACCTCTGGCTCTTTCTGTAATCATACTCCAAAAATAAAAAAAATAGTTTTATCTCTCCAAAAACTTGTCCGATGATTGGAATTATAAAAGTGTCTGAAAATCAAAAATATTTGCTTTTTTTATTTACTTTTTATTTGCACGATTATATTTTGTACCTTTCTTCGTAGAGAAGAGGGTCAAAATATTCATCCCTATCAGAAGTATCGTTGTTTCTTTTATTAAAGCAAATATTACCTTGTATATCTTTCTTGTTACAAGAACAACGAAACTCTTTAGAGTCAAAACCTGCGTCAGCATTGAGAAAAAGTCCATCAACCGCAATATTAGTTTGTTCAAGGATGTCCGTAATCGTTTCAAATTGAACCTCAATCTCATAAAGGTCGTTATGATTGCCCGCTACAGGATTAGAAATGGCTAAAGGTAAACCTTGNCTTCTGTTTGTTTTTTTAGAAAAAAGGTTGTATAATACGCGCGCTACGCGGGAATTAACTGTGTGTGTGTGTGTGTGTGTGTGTGTGTGTGTGTGTGTGTGTGTGTGTGTGTGTGTGTGTGTGTGTGTGTGTGTGTGTGTGTGTTTACACAATTTTCTGAAACCACCAAATTATTGGGGTAGTTTTTTTGAGAAATTTTTAATATGCTGGTTTCTTGTAACATAATGGCAACAAAGGTACAATATTTTTTTTATTGTGCAAGAGATAAGGAAAAAATATTAATATAGTATCGCCATTGTGCTTTAGCAAGCCTTAAACAAAAGGGCATTACAAGCGTACTTTCAAAATCTAGAAAGGCTTTAATCGTTGTCATGCTGAGCCTTTGGAAATTTTTCAACTCCAAAAAATTGAAGATGACAATAAAGGCTGTCAGACCGAGCGTAGTCGAGGTCTTATATTTGCAAGTTTATGAGGAACGCCCTTCAACTACGCTCAGGACGACAAAAATTAAGTTTATATTTATCAGTAATTTACTGATTTATGTCAATGGTAACTTAGTTCAGCATCTTGCTATTGGATGTTCTATTAACATGCTCAAAAGACCCTGAATCAAGTTCAGGGTGACACGTGCATAAGATTTTCTTTAGGCAGTAAGCAAGAGGCTATATGCTACTCATCACTCAAAACTTATCACTTGCCGTGTGCACCATTCAACTCAAAACTTTTAACTCAACCCTCATTTATAATTTAGCATTTATAATTCATTCACCCCTCATCACTCAAAACTTTTAACTCAACCCTCATCCATTATTGACAAAAAATCCCTAATTTTGGGGTTCCAAATTCTACGATATGTATCTTATTTTTGACACCGAAACTACGGGTTTACCTAAGAATTTTAATGCACCACTTACCGATTCGGACAACTGGCCGAGAATGGTTCAGATTGCTTGGCAATTGCATGATAATGAAGGTAATTTGGTTGAAAATCAAGATTATATCATTAAGCCTGAAGGTTACGATATTCCATTTAATGCAGCGAGGATTCACGGGATTACGACGAAGATGGCGCACGAGCAAGGGCGTGATTTAAAGGAAGTATTGGAAGAATTTGCCGAAGTGCTGAAAAAAACAACCGTTGCGGCAGGACACAATATTGAGTTTGATTATAATATTGTAGGGGCAGAATTTTTACGAAAATCCATGGCAAATGCTTTGGAAGAAGTGCCTTCGGCGGATACCATGATTTTAGGAACGGACTATTGTCAGTTAGGTGGAGGTAAAAACGGAAAGTATAAATCGCCTAAATTGGAGGAGCTCTACGAAAAACTTTATGGTAAAAAGTTCGACGAAGCTCACAATGCCGCAGCCGATGTTAATGCCACAGCGCAAGTCTTTTTTGAAATGATGCGTATTGGTATTATCCCTGCTGACACACTAAAAATTTCTGAAGAACATCTTAAAGTCTACCAACAAAACCATCCAGAGCCGATAAAACCTTTTGCCATTGTCATTAGAAGACAGGTAGAAGGCTTTAATAAAGGTAAAAAAACAACCGATTTTGGGGATATCAGCGAGATAGAGCTTGGGGATTATTTTAATTTTCATAACCATAGTATTTTCTCGTCTTTGCAATCTACCACTTCTATTTCGGATTTGGTTAAAAAGGCAAAAACCAATGGCTTTCCAGCGGTGGGGATGGTAGATTTAGGCAATATGATGGGTGCTTTCAAGTTTGTGTCTGAAGTTGAAAAACATAATGCCGAAGCTAAAAAATCACAACAAGATTACCTTAACAAAAAACAAGAGGCGGAAGAAAAAGGTGAAGCCTTTTCTGAGCCAGAACCTGAAAATAAAGAATTGACTGCCATACTCGGTTGCGAGTTTTATATTTCTGACCGACCTGAGCAAAAACAATTTACCAAAGACGACCCCGACCGTAGAACCCATATGGTGCTTTTGGCAAAGAATTTTGCAGGCTATAAAAATTTAGCCAAACTTTCTAGTTTAGGATATGTTAATGGATTCTATTTTGGAGTACCAAGGATTTCCAGACAAATGGTTGCCGAGTACAAAGAAGGTTTAATTGCTGTAACTTCAGGGATTCATGGGGATATTCCAGATGCTATATTAAATTTTGGAGAGCAAAAAGGGGAGGAGCGTTTCCAATGGTGGCATCAAACTTTTGGAGAGGATTTCTATGTACAACTACAAAACCATCAACTGCAAGAAGAACAGCACTTAAACGATGTGTTACTTTCACTAGCAGATAAATACAATGTTAAAATTTTGGCTCAAAATGAAACCTTCTACACCGAAAAATCCGATGCTAACATTCAAGAAATTGTAAGTTGCATTAAAGATGGTGAAAAACTGTCTACACCAGTTGGGAAAGGTTTTGGAAAGCGTAAATCATTAGGGTCTAAAGAGTTTTACATTAAGGATAAAGAAGAACTTAAACAAGCCTTTAGGCAATATCCTGATGCCTTTGACGCCTACACCGAACTACTGAATAAATTTGAAAACTACCCTCTAAAACGAGATGTATTACTTCCAAAATTTGATATTCCAGAAGAATTTCAATCCGAGGAAGATTTAAAAGATGGTGGCAAACGAGGAGAGAACGCCTATCTAAGACACCTTACCTACGAAGGGGCCAAGGTACGCTATGAAACCATTACCGATGAAATTCGGGAGCGTTTAGATTTTGAGTTGGAAATTATTGCCAACACGGGGTATCCAGGGTATTTCTTAATTGTACAAGATTTTTGTAATGAGGCAAGAAATATGGGCGTTTGGGTAGGACCTGGGCGTGGTTCTGCGGCAGGTTCTGCGGTGGCTTATTGTATTGGGATTACCAATGTAGACCCTATTGCTTACGATTTGCTATTTGAGCGTTTCCTTAATCCTGAAAGGATTTCCATGCCCGATATTGATATTGACTTTGATGATGAAGGTCGGGATAGAATCATCAAATGGGTAATTGAAAAATATGGAAAGTCCAATGTGGCCCAAATTATCACTTATTCTATTCTTGGTGGAAAATCGGCGATAAAAGATGCGGGGCGTGTGCTAGAAGTACCGATTCCAGAAACGAATAATATTGCTAAATTGGTACCCTCAGTTCCGGGAATGAACATCGCTAAAGCCCTATCAAAATACGATAAACTTAAAGATGAAGATAAGGCGCTGGTAGATGAAATGAAAGCTGTACTCAACAATCCACAAGATGAACGATATGCGGTGCTGGATTCCGCAAAGAAAATGGAAGGCTGTATCCGTAACACAGGAATCCATGCGTGTGGTGTGATTATTACCCCAGAGGATATTTCCAACCTTGTCCCAATTTCCATTGCCGCTAAAGATGCGGATATTTTAGTCTCTCAGTTTGACAACTCGGTGGCGGAAAGTGCGGGATTACTCAAGATGGACTTTCTTGGGTTAAGAACTTTAACCATCATTAAAGATGCCATTAAACTCGTAAAACAAAGACATGGTGTAGAAATTAATCCAGATGAAATACCGCTGGACGACGCTAAAACTTATCAATTATTTAAAGAGGGGCGCACCATTGGTATTTTCCAATATGAAAGTCCAGGGATGCAGAAATATATGCGAGAACTAAAACCTACTGTTTTTGCTGACCTTATCGCGATGAACGCCCTGTATCGTCCTGGACCGATTAAGTATATTCCTAACTTTATTAATCGTAAGCATGGAATTGAAGAAATTGTTTACGACCTGCCAGAAACAGAGGAATATCTAAAAGAAACTTACGGCATTACCGTTTACCAGGAGCAGGTAATGTTATTATCTCAAAAGTTGGCCAACTTTACCAAAGGTGAGGCGGATACGCTAAGAAAGGCAATGGGTAAAAAGCAAATCGCAGTACTAGATAAGATGTACCCGAAATTTATAGAAGGGGGTAAAAAGAACAATCTAGACGAGGAAAAACTCAATAAAATTTGGAACGACTGGAAGGCATTTGCAGAATATGCATTTAATAAATCCCACTCGACTTGTTATGCGTTGATTGCTTATCAAACGGCTTATCTTAAAGCCAATTATCCTGCCGAATATATGGCAAGTGTGATGAGTAATAACATTAACAACACAGCTCAAATCACAATGTTTATGGAGGACTGCCGTGCGATGGGGGTAGATGTTCTGGGTCCAAATGTGAACGAAAGTCAGTATAAATTTTCTGTAAATGATAAAGGTCAAATCAGGTTTGGTTTAGGTGCGATAAAGGGAATAGGCGAAGGGCCAAGTGAGGCGATTAACCAAGTGCGAGAAGAAGGTAAATTTAAAAGTATTTATGATTTTTTCGAGCGCGTTCCTGCGTCTCAAATTAATAAAAGGGTAGTCGAGAGTTTAGTTGTGGCTGGGGCGTTTGATGAGATTGATAGTTACCACAGGGCTCAATATTTTAGCGTTGATCATTCGGGTAAAACGAATCTTGAAATTTTGCTAAAATACGGTCAGAGTTTCCAAGAAAGTAAAAGCGAGGTGGAAAATTCTTTGTTCGCCGATTTTGCAGAAGAAGTTCAAATAGAACAACCTAAAATTGCACCTGCTATGGAATGGCAGAATATGCATAAACTCAATAAAGAAAAAGATATTATCGGCTTCTACCTTTCGGCACATCCTTTAGATGAATATAAATTTCAGTTTGATTTTATCCAAGGTCAATTGAGCAAAAAGGAAGTGCTAAATTCTAATGATGGTCTTTTGGAAGTCTTAGAAACCAAAGATTTACAGCAACCAGAACTTTTAGATGATGATGTAGAGGATACTTTGGATTTGGATGTAGAATTATTAACCGATGAAGATGGCGAAATAGTAGAAGAAGAAAACAAAGTGGTAGAGCCGAAAGGAGGCTTTAGTTTTCTTTGTTTAGAGGATTTAGATGCTTACAAAGATCAAATTACCAGTTCAATTAACTTGAATTTATTTAGTGGTAAAGAAGGCTATAAAGAGTTGAAAAAATTCAATACCAATTCCAAAGAATATACCGTTGCGGGACTGATTACGGAATATACCATTCGAGATGGCTATAATAGTGGCGAAAAAATAGCCTTTATTACGCTAGAAGATTATAGCGGGTCTTATAGTTTTAGATTGGGGGACCGAGATTATATGAGGTTGAGAGAAAAAATTGCGTTGCATCGTTTTGTGATTTTTAAAGTGAAATTTGCTTTGGTTAAAGACGGTAGAATGTTTGTGAATGTAAATGAGGTGATTGATTTAAAAGATGCCTTTGAGAAATACGCGAAGTCTTTGTCCATTGTGGCGGATATTACTGACTTAAGAAAAGAGGATTTGGTATTTTTTAAAGATGATTTAATCTCTCATGAAGGCGAACATCAATTGAGTTTTTACCTTAAAGACCCTATGAATAATACAGAATTAGAACTTGATTCTATGCGAGCTAAAGTTAAGATTGATGGGGATTTGATCAAGACGATACACGCCCATCATAAATATGAAATTTATTTGAATTAAAATATAAGTTAAAAATAAAAACATGAAAAAAACATTAATTTTGGCTATCATTGCTCTTAGTGGGAGCATAGTGGCACAGCAAAAGCACAATCAATTGTATGAAAGTTTAGAACGGCAAAAACTTAATAATCAATCTGCATTTGAATTTTATTTACATAGTAAATCTAAAAATCAAACTTTAAGTAAGGACTCTAAGAGAATAACTGAAACCCTCGTCCATAGGCTTAATGAAAAAAGAGATAAATTATCTTTTATGTTTCAAGGAAAGCCTTATTTTCTAACCATAAACGATAAAGACCAAATTCTAAACTCTAATGCTGATGCTATACAAAAAGGAAACATCATCAATGGGCTATCTAAGGCTTATAATGGTAAAGGTATAGAAGTATCTGTATTCGATGGTGGTAGAGTGTATGGTGAACATATTGATTTTGGAACTTCGGGGCATAATAGAATCAGTAATAAAGAGAAGTCTACTGTGGATTATAGTAGCCATGCCACATCAGTGACAGACATTATTGGCGGTATAGGTCATGATATAAGTAATGGTAAGGTTTCAGGTAATACCAAAGGATTTATGCCCAAAGCGACTTTTAAGAGTTATAGTTTTAGAACAACGACCCTTGAAGGGGAGCAAAAGGATAAGTCCGTATTTCAAAAAATATTAGGCTCTAAAGCTCCACTTTCTAACCATTCTTACGGAATCAATGCTCAATGGGAATATGATGACGAAAATACTGCTGGGTGGTATTGGAATGGGTATTATGATGCTAAAAATAAAGTTTCGTACGACTTAGCGGGAAGTTATCTTAATAACGATAAAAACTACGATGATATAGTGTATGACAACCCAAATATGATTATAGTAAAATCAGCAGGTAATTCTTATGGAGATGGACCAGCGGGCTATAAATTAGATAGTTACTATGAGGATGAAAATGGCGATTACAAAAAATTCATCTCTGAGGATGTTTTACCATCTGATAATTGTTCTCAAGGTTATGATTGTATTGGAGCAGGTTCTTTAGCTAAAAATATTATCGTTGTTGGGGCGACACAAAAATTGAAAAACTCCGATAATCGCTATCAGAAATCTACGGATGTAGAAAAAGCAAGTTATAGTAGTGCCGGACCTAGAGATGATGGTGCTATAAAACCAGATATTGCAGGTGTGGGTAGTGATATTTTCTATGCTTCTACAACGAGTACGGGAAGCAGCGATTGGGGAATGGGTGATGGAACTTCTTTTTCAGCACCACAAGTTACGGGTATTATAGGGCTTTGGTCTCAAATTTATAAAGATTTGTTTCAAGGTTCAGAATTAAATGCAGCTTCTGCGAAAGCATTGCTTATCCATTCGGCTCAAGATGCGGGTAATGTAGGTCCAGATGTTTGGTATGGCTGGGGGTTTGCTGATGCTAAAAAAGGCGCAGAACTTCTAGTGGATGCAGCTAATAAAAAAGTAATTTTTGAGAATAAAACTCTTAAAAATAGAGAGCGCCAATCGTTTGATATTTATACAGATGGCAGTCAACCACTTAAAGTGACTATGGTTTGGACAGATCCATCGTATAAAAATATTCCAACTACATATCAAGATGCGCACAACAATAGAACTTCAAAGTTGATTAACGACCTAGACATTAGGCTGGTTAATGTAGAAACCAAACATGTATATCAACCATGGAAATTAGATGCTAACCATCCTATGAATCCTGCTACTCAAGGGGATAATTTAGTGGATAATGTAGAGCAAATAGAAGTGAATTCATTACCTAAAGGAAATTATAAAGTTGAAGTTTCCCATAAAGAAAATTTACTAAATAATGTAGGCAATACATCTAGCCAAGATTATAGCATTATTATTTCTGGAACCTCAAAAAATATGTCTGTGGCAGAATCCAATAAAAGTTTGATAACTATTTATCCTACATTAGTTAAAGACAATTTTAGAGTTCAGAATAATAAGGATGTTACAGGCTTATTTATATACGATGTTTCTGGTAAGTTATTATCTACTATTAAAGAAGGTTTGAATCAACCTATACCGATGCAGGGCTATAGTCCAGGAGTATATATAGTACAAATTACAACTTCAGCAGGTATTGTCATTACCCAGAAAATAATTAAGAATTAAATTTTTAAATAAAGGCTTTTCAATTTATTTTGAAAAGCTTTTTTTATAAACTAAATAGCATCCTAAATATAAAAAATGAAAACTATTTAGGGCAACAAAAATGTATAAAAGTTTTAAACTCTTAAAGATATACCTTAAAACAAATAAAATTAGCATTGATGTATTTTATTTTTATTTAGGACAGCATATAAGTCTAAAAAAGGAGAATTGATTTTTAAAAAAGACACAAATTAAAGTATAATCAGTTGTTTCCTTCTATCTTAATTATTTAGGAAAACATTGAGACAAACTTTATTATTTACTAAATTATGTTTTAGAATATATATTTTTTAGTCTATTAATCTTATTTTGCACTGTAGATAGAAATTAAATATTGTAAATAAAAAAGCCATCTCAGTTAAGAGATGGCTTTATAGATAAGGAGTTAAATTTATTTAGCTTCGAAATATACTCTTCTGTTTGCTCTATTTTTCCATTCTGGACATTTAGAAGCTGGATTACATTCAGGGTATTTAAGATCTTTTTCACCTCTACCTACTGCTTCTAATTTAGAAGAACTAACACCGTTTTGAATTAAATAAGATTTAACACTATTAGCTCTTCTTTCTGATAATTTTTGGTTATAAGCATCAGAACCTTTTGTGTCAGTTCCCCCCACTACTCTATAAGAGTTATTTGAAGAGTTAATATAATTAACTGCATTATTCAAGATGCTTGTGTTAGAAGAAAGAATTTTAGATGAATTAAAATCAAATTCAATACCTTCTAAAGTTTGAGTTTGTTCTTTAACTTCAGTTGTATTGCTAGTAACATTATTGTTGTAAGGACAACCATTGTTTTCTACAGGACCAGGAACAGTTACACACTGATCGTATAGGTCAATTACCGTATCTAAATCTGTATCTAAAGCTACACCAGCACCATCAACTCTTGCACCAGCAGGAGTATCCAATTGTCTATCCCAATCATCACAAACCCCATCATTATCAGCATCACCACTCTTACAAACTTCTACATCTTGATTTTTCGCTGCTAAAGCATCAATTCTGTAATATAGTTCTTGCATCGGGTCGTGCCACATTACATGTGAATCATGTTTTCCAAGTTTGAAAGTCATACCCAATGTAGCATTGAAGAAGTTGTCAGACGTTTGGTCTTCACGGCTGTTAATTGCACTGTACTGATCACCTCCACCATCAAATTGATCGTCACCAGTTACCACATACATTAATCTACCTTCAAGATCTAATCTTTTAGATACTTTGTACTTAAGACCTGCACCAGCTTGTCCAAAAAGAGAGGTATATGAGAAAGGCTTAACTTCAGTCATTAACCTTTGATTTTTACCATCTTTTTCTAAATAAGCTCTATATGCTAAAGTACCAATACCAGCATACCCATGTAACGCCCATCTATAATTAGATTTGTTGTCAACTCTTCTTAACAAGTTTGAGAAGTTGATGTCACCTAATAAAGAGATAGCATCGTATTGTGTTCTAGCACCATAGCCTTTACCACCTTTATCTTTAGTATTATACCATCCTTGTCTGGTTTCACCTCTATCATATTGAAGATTTAAACCAAATGCGTGAGTAATAGCTTTGTCAATACTAAAGTAAGCAGAATAACCAAAAAGATTTTTTCCGTTACCATTCTTAATAGAAGTTAAATCTGAAGATTGAACTAGTGGAACACCAGCACCTACAGAGATAGACCAATCGTTGAACCTTTTTGCATCTTGAGTAAAAGGTGCTACATTAGCAGAACCTGATGAAAAAGTGTTAGGATAAGTTTCAGATGTCTTTACATCTTGCGCCATTAAGCCCGCTGGCAACGCTAAAGCTAAAGCAACACTTGCGAAATTTAATTTCATAATAATTTAATTTTATATCAATAATTTATTTATTTTTCTGAGAAATATACTCTTCTATTAGCCTCGTTTTTCCATTCAGGACAAGCCGTTGCTGGTTCACATTCAGGATACTTTAAATCTTTTTCTCCTCTCCCTTCAGGGATTAATAAATTTAGAGAAACTCCCTTATCATTTAGATACTTAACCACAGCGTTCGCTCTTTTTTGTGATAATCTTAAATTATAAACATCAGATCCTCTAGTATCAGTTGCTCCAATAACTAAATATTGCTTTGTGTTATCTAGAGTCTTGATAAGATCAGCGGCTTTATCTAATTTATCAAAAGATTTTGGTCTAATGACATCACTATTTAATGCAAATTCTATGCCTTCAAAATTTTGGTTGATTTCGGTAATAGACGAGGTAACCTCAGGAGTACTTCTAACATTTTCTTTAATTGGACAACCATTATTTTCAACAGGACCTGGAACCGTTACACATTTATCATATAAATCAATAGTTCCATCTAAATCAATGTCTAGAGCAACTCCAGCACCATCTACTCTGGCTCCATTAGGCGTATCTAATTGTCTGTCCCAATCGTCACAAACACCATCATTATCTTGATCACCTTTTTTACAAATAAGCATATTGGGTTCAATATGTTCCAAATTATATATTCTGTAAAAACTTTCTTCTAGTGGATCATGCCAAGTCAGATGAGAAATATGTTTTCCAAGTTTAAATGATAACCCTAAATTAGCTGTAAAAAAATTATCAGAATTAGATTTTTTGATGTTGTTATAAGGATAATCTGGTGAGGTATTATTCCATCCACCTCCATCAAATTCATCATCCCCAGATATAATATACATCAGTCTAGCTTCTATATCAACACGTCTAGAAATTTTATATTTTAAACCAGCACCTGCTTGGTAAAAAAATGATGCTATATCTAACTTTTGTTCAATAGCCTCAGGATTATTCCATCTTTTTGATTTGTCTTCTAGAAATGTATTATACCCTTGTAACCCAATACCTGCATAACCATGTAGAGCCCATCTATAAGGAGAGTGATTGTCTAATCTTCTAAATAGATTAGAGAAGTTGATGTCTCCGAGTAATGAGATTTGTTTATACTTTGTATTAGCTTCTGCCACACCATAACTTGGGTTAAGCATTGCTTTTTGATTAGTTTGCCCTTGTTGATATTGTAAACTTAATCCAAATGTATGCGAAATCTGTTTATCCAAACTCACATAGGCATTCCATCCCCAGTTTACTTTATTGTCATAGAATGATGTTAAATCAGCAGATTGCATCAATGCTGTACCACCACCAGTAGAGATACTCCAATCGTTGAATCTACGAGCTTTATTATCAAATTTTTCAATTTTGCTAGATCCAGAGGAAAATGTATTAGGTAAATTGTTGTTGTTTTTTATAGACAACGAATCTTGTGCATACATTACTGTTGGTAAAGCTAAAAGTGTTAATAAACTTTTTTTCATATATTATAATTTTAATTAAATTATCTGATCAATTAATATTTTTGAGAACTCTCTAGTGAATAAATGTTTTTGATGTGGTATAGTTAATAAAATAGATTTAAATCTAATCTTACCAATCATCACAATATCTATATCAATGATTCGATCCTTGTATTCTCCAAGAATACTCGAATCTTGAGTCCTTCCCATTACTATTTCAATATCTTTTATTTGTTTTAAGATTTGAATGGGTGACAAATCTGTATTAATTGAAAGTGCAATATTACTAAAAATATTATTACTGACAAATTCTACAGGCTCTGTTTTTAAAAAAAAACTTCTTTTTTTTATTATGCCTATCTTGTTATTTATCAATTGTATGGCCGTTTCTATGTTTTTTTTGGTATCTCCAAGGTTACTTCCTAGTAACAAAATGACCTCTTTTTGCGACATATGTTGTATTATTGTAAAAAAATTATTTATGCGAGATTTTATTAAAAATGTGTTAGCCAACTTTGTAGCATTTATGCTATTAATTATTGGCTTTTTTGGATTTATGATTTTTATCATAGCCTTAGGTTCAATGAGAGGGAATGAAAGCGTAAAAATAGAAAAAAAATCTGTTCTAACACTAGATGATAAATTTAGAGTGATAGAAACAGACACAGAAAAAGATTTGAATCCCTTTCAACTAACTAAGGATAAAAAAGATATTCAAATTTATGACCTTGTAAAAGCCATTAAAAAAGCTAAAAACGATCTTAATATTCAAGCCATTAGTATAGAAAATGATAGGCTGAGTGCTGGTCTTTCTCAAGTAGAAAACATTAGAGCGGCATTAGAAGATTTTAAAACTAGTGGTAAAAAAGTTTATGCTTATGGGAATACTGTATCTCAATCTTCTTACTTTTTGGGAACGGTAGCCAATAAATATATTCTAAGTCCAGCGGGCGGAATTGATTTAAAAGGTATGGCTTCAGAAGTAGTGTTTTTTAAAGATTTTGCAGAGCAATACGGGATTGGGTTCAATGTAATTAGACACGGTAAGTTTAAAGCCGCCGTAGAGCCTTTTTTAAGAAATGACATTTCACCCGAAAATGAAGAGCAATTGAGCGTGCTTCTAAATGATTTATGGTCAGAAGTTGCACCAAAAATTTCAGCATCGAGAAAGATAAATGTGGCTCAATTTAAGACTGTTACTGATAGTCTTTATGGAATGATTCCAGAATTGAGCCTTAAAAATAAATTGGCAGACCAGTTGCTACAAAAGCCTGAGTATGATAATATGATAAAATCGGAACTTGGGTTAGCAAAAGATGAAGATTTAAATAAAGTATCTATCGGCAAATATATTGCTACACTAGAGGAAAATACTAGCGGAAAAGATGAAGTGGCGATATTATATGCTTCGGGAAGCATTATGGATGGCGATGATGTCACAGGGATTTCTAGCAAAAAATACATAGAATATATTCAAGATTTAAAGGATGATGAAAATGTAAAAGCGGTTGTTCTTAGAGTGAATTCCCCAGGAGGAAGTGCCAATGCATCTGACCAAATTTTATATGAACTTCAACAGTTAAAACTTAAAAAACCTTTAGTGGTATCTTTTGGGGACTATGCGGCGTCTGGCGGTTACTATATTTCTATGGCAGGTGAGAAAATTTTTGCTGAACCTACTACTATTACGGGTTCTATTGGAGTATTTGGTATGGTAACGGATTTCAAAAAATTAGCTCATAAAAATGGAATTAATTCCGATATCGTAGAAACCAATGCTAATTCTCAAATGTTTTCTCCTATTAATGGTGTTTCTGATGGCACTTTAGCCATGCTTCAAAAAAGTGTAGAGCAAACTTATAAGCGATTTGTATATTTTGTGACCCAAAATAGACATAAAACTTTTGAGGAAATCGATGCTATTGGAGGGGGAAGAGTATGGTCTGGTAAGCGTGCTAAGGAAATTGGCTTGGTAGATGAATTAGGAAGTCTAGACGATGCTGTTCGCTATGCGGCTAAAAAAGCCAAACTAAAAGATTACCAAGCAGTAGGCTATCCTGGAGAGATTAGTCCTTTGGAGGAATTCTTTAAAAGTATTAATGAGGACAATATCTCGACCTACTTTATGAAACAAAGGTTGAGCGAAGAGCAATATAAAATGTTTGAAACCGTAGAAAAACTTAAACATTATAAAGGAACGATGATGTACACACCTTATAAAGTTCTTTTTTAAAGCAATATTTAAAATAGCTGAGCCACCGATTAGGTGGCTTTTTTCGTTAGGTCTAATGTTGTATCTTTGTTAAAAATAAAATCAATTTAAAATGACAAATAACCCATTAATTCATACTTTTAAAAACTTTGATGAAGCGGCACCGTTCGACCAAATTAAAGAAAAACATTTTTTGCCTGCATTTAAAGCATTAATCCAAGAATCAGAAAAAGAAATAGAATCGATAGCAAGTAATCCAAAAGCCCCAACATTTGAAAATACGATAGAAGCCATGGCGTACTCGGGGAAGCAGTTGGATGTGGTAAGCCATATTTTCTTTAATTTAAACTCTGCAGAAACCAACGACGAAATTCAACAGATTGCTCAAGAAGTATCCCCTTTATTAACCGTATTTTCATCTAAAATTTCTCAAAACGAAACTTTGTTCAAAAGAATTAAATCCGTTTATGATGATAAAGAAAACTTATCTCTAAACGAAGAACAAAAAACATTGCTTGAGGATACTTATAAAGGCTTTGTAAGAAGTGGCGCTTTATTAAATGAGGAAGATAAAAAGACTTTAGAGGAACTCAATCGTGAGTTAGCGCTTAAATCGTTGCAATTCGGGCAGAATGCTCTAGCGGCAACTAATGCTTATTATAAACATATCACTGATAAAGAAGATTTAAAAGGTGTACCAGATGCCATTCTATCACAATATGCGGAAGAGGCCAAAGAACGAGATTTGGAAGGCTATGTGATTACGCTACAATATCCAAGTTATTTACCATTAATGACTTATGCAGACAATCGCGAATTAAGAAAAGAAGTGGCGCTAGCTAATGGAACAAAAGCTTTTGATGGCTCGGAGAACGATAACCGACAACTCATTGACGTTATTGTAAAATTAAGACAAAAGAAAGCCCAATTGTTAGGCTATAAAACTTATGCCGATTATGTATTGGAAGAACGAATGGCAAAGCACCCGAGCCAAGTGATGGATTTCCTTAATGAACTATTAGAAAAATCAACAGACTACGCAAAAGAAGATGTAGCAGAATTACAAGCCTTAGCCCAAAAAGATGGTATTGAGACAATGCAAGGCTATGACCACGCTTACTATGCAGAAAAATTAAGAAAACAACGCTTTGATTTAAGCGATGAAGAGCTAAAACCTTACTTTCCATTAGAGCAAGTACAAGGCGCCGTATTTGGCTTAGTCAACCGACTTTTTGGTTTAGACTTTGAAGAAGTACATGATGTGCCCACTTATCATCCAGAGGTAAAGGTTTATAAAATTACTGAAAATGGAGCGTATAAAGCATTGTTATATGTAGATTATCACCCGAGAAAAGGTAAACGAGCAGGGGCGTGGATGACGAGCTATAAAAATCAATATAAAAAAGAGGATAAAAATTATCGTCCCCATATTTCCGTAGTTTGTAATTTCACAAAGCCTACGGTAGATACCCCAAGTCTATTAACTTTCAATGAGGTAACCACATTGTTCCATGAATTTGGTCATGCTATGCATGGTGTGTTAGCTGACACGCAATATCCTAATCTTTCTGGAACATCGGTAAAATGGGACTTTGTAGAATTGCCATCACAGTTTTTGGAAAACTATTGTTTTGAGCCTGAGTTTCTAAAAAGTTTTGCTAAACACTACAAAACAGGCGAGTTATTACCTGATGAAAAAATAGAAAAAATCGCTGAGTCTAAAAGTTTTATGGAAGGTTACCAAACGCTTAGGCAACTCGGGTTTGGATTGTTGGATATGCACTACCATACGGAAGATTTTAATGACGATAGTTTAGATATTAAAGCCTTTGAAGACCGTATTTTAGCACCAACACAATTATACCCTTCTAATGAAAAAACAGCCATGAGTCCTAGTTTTTCTCATATATTCCAAGGGGGCTATGCCGCAGGCTATTATTCCTATAAATGGGCAGAAGTCTTAGATGCTGATGCATTTCAGTTCTTTAAAGAAAAAGGAATTTTTGATAAAGAAACGGCAGAGAAGTATAAAACTTTACTGGCGAGTGGCGGAACTAAAGACCCAATGGTACTCTATAAAGAATTTAGAGGAGCCGAACCTAAGGTAGAAAGCTTGCTACAAAGGGCTTTTGGACATAGAAAATAATAACTTTTAAACTTCAAGCACCTTGACAATTCCATTTGAGCTCGTTTGGTTTGGGACGAAAATCAATATCCATTTGATAATGGAGTATTTGGCATTTTTTGTAGGCTTTAGGTATTATCTATGGCTTAGGAAACGTAGTGCCGACCCTATATCGGGTGACCATCGTTTGTTTATAGTACTGGGTGCAGCAGTTGGTGCATTGGTAGGTTCTCGCTTGGTGGGGTTTTTAGAAAATCCTATTATGCCTCATGATACGAAAGCGCTCATTTTATTGCTCAATACCAAAACTATTATGGGTGGTTTGTTTGGGGGATTGATTGGCGTAGAATTAGCAAAAAAAATTATTGGTGAAAAACAGTCGTCTGGCGACCTTTTTACCTTTCCTATAATAGTTGGAATTATCATTGGGCGAGTGGGTTGTTTTTTAATGGGCGTTAATGAATTTACTTATGGAAAACCTACCGATTCTATTTTCGGTATGGACTTAGGCGATGGTATTTTGAGGCACCCTACTGCGTTATATGAAATTATATTCTTAGTTTTGCTGATGGTGGTGATGAAAAGTATCCGCTCTTTTACGATAAAAGAAAATGGACTTCAGTTTAAAATCTTTATGCTGTCCTATTTTGGATGGCGATTTTCTATGGAGTTTTTAAAACCCAATATATTTTTTGTTTTAGGGTTAAGCAGTATCCAGTGGTCATGTATTGTATGTTGGTTATATTACGCAAAAACACTTAAAAAATTAATGAATTATGCCAGTAAGAAAATACACTTATTATGATTATACGCTCAGCCTTTGTCCGGAGTGCTTAAGGCGGATTGATGCAAAGATCGTTTTTGAAAATGATAAGGTTTATATGCTAAAGCGCTGTCCAGAACACGGAAATTCCAAAGTACTAATCGCCGATGATGTGCCTTATTATAAAAACATCAGAAACTATAATAAACCTTCGGAAATGCCCTATAAGTTTAATACCAAAACGCATTATGGCTGTCCGTACGATTGTGGTTTGTGTCCAGACCATGAGCAGCATTCTTGTCTTACGATTGTAGAGATTACCGACCGTTGCAATTTAAGCTGTCCTACTTGCTATGCGGGTTCTTCACCCAATTATGGAAGGCATAGAACTTTGGAGGAAGTAAAAGCGATGCTAAATGCAGTAGTCGTAAATGAAAAAGAGCCCGATGTAGTTCAAATCAGTGGAGGAGAGCCAACTATCCACCCGCAATTTTTTGAGATTTTGGATTATGCCAAATCATTACCCATAAAACATTTGATGCTAAATACCAATGGGATTAAAATTGCAAAAGACTTTGAGTTTGCGCAGCGTTTAAAATCTTACACCCCAGATTTTGAAATTTATCTACAATTTGATTCTTTTGAGGATGAGGCGTTGTATACTTTGCGAGGTGCTCACTTGAGAAAAATCAGAGAAAAGGCTTTAGAACATTTAAATCAACTGAATCTATCTACAACCTTAGTGGTGACTTTACAAAAAGGATTGAACGACCACGAAATAGGAAAGGTGATTCACTACGCTTTAAAACAGCAATGTGTGCGTGGAGTTACTTTTCAACCGACTCAAATAGCAGGACGATTAGAACATTTTAATCCCGAAACCGACCGAATGACGCTAACGGAAGTTCGCGGAAGTATTTTGGAGCAAACGGATATTTTTACCGCAGACGATATTATTCCTGTACCTTGCAACCCCGATGCTTTGGCAATGGGCTATGTATTAAAATTAAATGGTGAAGCCTTTCCATTAACGCGTTATGTTAATCCAAGTGATTTGCTAGACAATAGTAAAAATACGATTGTGTATGAGCAAGATGAGCAACTGCATCAGCGGATGTTTGAGATTTTCAGCACGGGTACCTCTACGGACAAGGCGACGGATAAATTGCATAGTTTGCTGTGTTGCTTACCATTTGTAGAAGCGCCGCATTTAACCTATAATAATTTGTTTAGAATTATCATTATGCAGTTTGTAGATGCTTATAATTTTGATGTAAGAGCCATTAAGAAATCCTGTGTCCATATCGTGGATAAGGATAATAAAATCATTCCGTTTGAAACAATGAATTTACTTTACAGAGATGATAAAAAAGAGATTTTACAACGCTTAAAAGAAACTACGGTATGATAATTTAGGATTTACTTTTACGGAATAAAAAATCGTAAAAAAAATAATTTTTGATACAATTTATTTAATTTTTAGAGCAAAAATATGTTATTAATCTTCTTACTTATAATATTGGTTCTATTAATCTTTTTGCCAATTATCTTTTTCGGACTATCAATATATTATAGAAATAAAAAACCTAAAAAATGTAAAACATTTTTAAGATTAGGGATAGCAAATCTTTTAATTTTATTTGTTTTAGCTATTATTGGTTATGGCTATTGTATGACCTGGACTTTAGATGTTAAATAAATATCAAACTATTTCACTTTATAGAGTAAAATACATTCTAAATGGAAGTTGATATATAACATTAATGTCGATGCCGTAATAGATGATAAAAAAATAAAGATAAAATGCTAGACGATCCTGTTTTTAATATTTTCTCTCCTGTCGTTATACTTTTTGGATTAGCCATTGTTTATTTGATTAAAGGGGACTCGAAAAAAAGTAAACAATTCCTAAAATGGGGATTGATATATATAGTTTTTTTACTGGCAATAGCCATTATTGGGCTTGGTGTTTGTTTAACAATAGTGTCTGGGTAATATAAATATTAAAAAACCGCCTTGAGGGTATCAAGACGGCTTTTTTGTAAAAGTAGTATTACAAAAAGGTTACTTTTTTATAAACTTAATGACGCTAGTTTCTCCATCACCGGTATCAATTTTTGCCGTGTAAAGACCTTGAGGTAGATGTGTAATACTGACTTTTTGATCATTTGTGCTTAACTTCAAACTAGATACTATTTTTCCATTCATATCATAAATTTGAACATTAGTATTATTTACTAGCTTCTCAGGAACTGATATATTAATAAAATCTGTAGCAGGGTTTGGATAGATTTTATAATCTGAATTTACATCGTTATTTTCATTTAGATTATTACCTGCAATGGTATAACCAGCTTCAAGTCTTAATTGATAACAAGCATTAGGATTTGAACCAGAATATGGATATACTTTGATGTAATAAGTTCCTGATGATGCGTAATAATGTATTTTTTCATCAGATGTACCAGATTTTTGTGAGCTAGCAACTCTATATCCTGAATCATTATAAAGTGCTAAGTCTACATCGTGAGTTAATCCTGAAAGCTTAATAGTTAAAGACCCGCTAGAAGAAAATTTCACCTTATAATAATCAAGATCGTAGTTGTTTTCTATGGAAGCACTATAGTCTGTATTTAAGTTTGTAATTGAAGTAGCATACGATATAGAGTTATTTGGTTCAAAAGCACCATTACATCCATTGTTAGAGCTTGAAAGTGTTTTAAACTGAGAGTTTGCATAATCACTTTCATTATTAGTACATTTTGTTTTTACCCTCCATTTATATGTCGTATTAGATTCAAGTCCAGTTAAATCTACTGTATTGCTGTAAACATTTCTTGAAGTATAATAATAGTCTGATGAAGGTTTATATTCCAAGATATATTTATCAGCATTTGAAATAGGATTCCAAGACAAACTAGCTTTGGATGATGTAATATTAGTTGCAGTAAGCTCTGATGGTACTGAGCATTCTTGTGGGGTAGGGTTGCTGTCTTCTTCAGCAGCACTGCCTATTCCTACTGCATAGAAGGCATTTTTCACTTGCTTTACCTCGTTGCTATTATCTCCGTAAAGGTCTTTTGCTGCTCTAATAGAGTAGTTTCGTGCATCGGCATAATTAGAGGATGAAGTTAGATAATACACATTGGTTCTATAAGCAATAGCTGTAGCTTTAGAGATTCCAATTCCGTTTACTGTAAAATAATTTCCAATATCATTGGTTCCTGATCCTCCATTTACTAGAAGGTAAAACCAATAATTAAGTACACCTGAATTGGTGTGAACGCCACAATTGTCATTGCTCCTGCTAGGATAGCAATTTTCTGTATTTACCCATTTTGAACCTTTATAGGTATCTGGTTGATAATAAGCATTAGGATTGCTCATACTTCTAAATGCCGCTCCTATTTCTTCTCCCATAGTCCAGTTGGCCTGATTAGGTCTCGCCCAGAAATCTACAGCGGCCCCCATTATATCACTGTAGGCTTCATTTAGTGCACCTGATTCGCCTCTATAGGCTAAACTAGATGAGCGTTCAGTTACTCCATGGGTCATTTCGTGTCCGACAATATCTAATGATACTAGTGGGTTGTAGCTACTATTTCCATCGCCGTAAGTCATTCTGCTACCATCCCAAAACGCATTAACATAGTTTTTACTATAATGTACATAACTAAGCATTTTCATATTTTGATTGTCAATTCCATTTCTATTAAGAGTGTTTTTATAGAAATCATATACCATCTCAGAGCCCCAATGAGCATCTGTAGCATATTGGTCTAAATTGTAATTAGTATTATTCCAATAATTATCAGAGTCGGTAAAATCTACTGCACTATAATATGAGGTTCCTCTCTTTAAATTATAAGTTTCAATGCCTTGTCCTCTTGTTGTGTCTCTTAGTCTATAGGTTCCATTATAGTAATCAGTAGCAATTTGTTTGGATCCACTATAAGCAGTTACGGCTGTACCCTGTGCTGAAGATAATTGTGGTTTTACATAATGATTTGGTGTATTGTGTTCTGAGCTGTGTATGTCCTTATGTAATGGACTGTTGCAAAAATGTTTTATTTTATCTTCTGAACCTAATATTTCACCCGTTAGTGCATCAACATAAACTATTTTCCTTGAAAGGGGTTGTGCGGCATAAATGTCAAACTTATAAGTTAATCTTAAGTTGTTGGGATTAAACTCTGCTCCAGGTGAATAATAGACTAGTGTACCAGTTGGTTTGAATGTTGCATTTGGATTATTAGTTTCTTTCTTGATAAACTCTTCTTCCAAAGGATCTTCCCATTTGTAAACTTTTGCACCAATAAACTCTTTTGCTGCAGATAGAGCTTCTTTTTCGGTGATTTTAGGAGCTTGGTTCGAAGATATTTTTTCTCCAAACTTTGTAACAATTTCACCATTCTGGTATAAAACTTTATTTTGTTTCACATGCTGAACCAGTGTTGCGCCTTCAATAGGATAGCTGTTTAGCGTTTGTTGGTAGCGATAATGGCTCATGCCTGTTTCATCTTTTTCAGAACTCAATAACTTAAGTTCTGGATTTTTAGAAGTTAGATTTTGATCTTTGTCAAAAATCATTTTTCCTAAAACGAATGCTGGTGCATTTGCTAGATTATCAAAACTGATAGTTTTGCTAATCATACTTTCTTTGATGTTGTTGTTTTGTTGTTCCTGTGCAAAAAACAACGCTGCTGTAAATAATACAGCTGACGGTAATAATACTTTGTTTTTCATATCATTAAATTTTATTTCCGCTAAAGTAATAAAAAAAAATATATATAATGGTTTTTTAGTTATTTTTTTTTTGTTTTAAATTTATTTTTATTATTTAATATTTAAACATGTAGTTCTTTTGTTATGTTTGTTATTTTGTTTTTTATTTGTTTAATTGATATAATTTATTGTATATTAATGTGTTTGTAGTTGTATTTTAGCTTTTAAATTAAATAATAATTTAATTTCATATTCATAGTTTCTAATTTTTAAGTGTCAATCTTAATAATTTGTATTTTTGCATTCAAAATTTACTATTGATGACTTTAATATGATTGTTCTATATCATTGGTTTAGGAGATAATTGATGTATAACTTTTTATAAAGTCATATTTTGAATTATTTTAATAAATAAAGACAAACAAATAATTAGTTGTATTTTTACAAACAAGTTATTTTATCAACAATTAAATAAAATTATAGATTATGAATAGTTTTCTTTTAGTCATTCTTTTCGTCTTAGGTATTTTCTCAGTTATCATGTATGGCTCATATACAAAAAAAAATGATAAGATTATTTTGAGAGATGTAGCAAAATAAGCCGTAGAGTTAAGTTGCTGATTTTAAAGTATATTTTTATTTATTATTTTTAAATTGATTACCATTGATGAACCACGATACCATTGTTGCCCTTGCCACAGCCCCAGGAGCGGGTGCCATTGCCGTTATTCGCGTTTCGGGGAAGGATGCCATTGCCCTTACCGAACCTATTTTTGAGGCTAAAAACAAAGTGAAACTCAGCCAACAGCCCACACACTCCTTGCAGTTGGGGTATATTAAAGACCAAAATCGTATCATAGATGAGGCGTTGGTGAGTGTTTTTCACGGCAATCGTTCCTACACGGGCGAGCCAACGGTAGAAATTTCGTGCCACGGAAGTCCGTATATTCAGCAAGAAATCATCAATTTGTTGTTGCGACAAGGTTGCCGAATGGCACAAGCGGGCGAATTTACCTTGCGAGCGTTTATCAATGGCAAAATGGATTTGAGTCAAGCCGAAGCCGTAGCCGATTTGATTGCGAGTGATAATGAAGCCAGTCATCAGTTGGCGATGCAACAAATGCGAGGTGGTTTTACCAATGAAATTCAAGAACTACGCACCGAATTGCTGAACTTTGCCTCACTTATCGAATTGGAATTAGACTTTGCAGAGGAAGATGTAGAATTTGCCGACCGTTCGCAGTTTCAAACGCTTGTTACGCGTATTCAAAAAGCCCTCAATCGTTTGATAGATTCTTTTGCCGTTGGGAATGTGTTGAAAAACGGAATTCCCGTTGCCATTGTAGGTGAACCCAATGTAGGAAAATCGACTTTGCTCAATGCCTTGCTCAACGAAGAACGCGCCATTGTCAGCGATATTGCGGGAACCACCCGCGACACCATCGAAGATGAAATTGCCATCGGGGGGGTTGGCTTCCGATTTATCGATACCGCAGGGATTCGTGAAACCACTGATACGATTGAAGAATTGGGCATCAAAAAAACCTTTGAAAAGATGCAACAGGCACAAATTGTTATCTATCTTTTTGATGTAAAAAAGGTGCAAAATCAGCAATTATCCATCGCCGAAATTCAATCGGAAATTGAGAAAATTAAACAGCAATTCCCGCATAAACCTCTGGTGGTTATTGCCAATAAAATGGATTTGTTATCTGAAGAAGAACGAACCCAATTGCAGCAGCAAATCCCTGATTTGGTATTGCTTTCCGCCAAAGAAAAACAAGGTGTGGAGGCTTTGCAGAATCACTTTTTGCAATTCGTAAACACGGGAGCTCTCAAAAGCAGCGATGCCATTGTTACCAACGCTCGGCATTACGATGCCCTTATCAAAGCCCAACGAGCGATGCAACAAGTCCAAGAAGGACTCAATTTAGGTATTACGGGCGATTTACTCGCTATCGATATCCGAGAAGCCCTTTATCATTTCGGAGAAATCACGGGAGAAATCACCAATGATGAATTGCTTGGGAATATCTTTGCGAATTTTTGTATTGGGAAGTAGTTGGAATTATTAATAATTTATCAAACATAATGTATAAAAGCAAGACTATTAAGGAGATATTTTATTATTTTTTAGGCACTATACTATTATTTTTATTTATTCCGCTAATCGAAAGGTTTATAGATGAATTTGTTAGTTTAACTATTTTTGAATCTTTAAAAAGTTCTTACTACTTAGATATATTAGTAGTAATTTTAACCTTATTGGTTTCAGGTGGGATATATTATTTTAGTTTGAAGTCATTTAGTAAAAAAGTTGCTTATGCTTCAATATTGATTTTAATTTTTTATATCTATGAAAGAGTCAGCAATAGTCATTATGACTTTGAACCATTTAAATTTTATAATAAATTAAAATAATTAATAATATGCTTAAAGATAATGAAAATATTGAGGCTTTAATGAAAAAAAATTGTACATCCAATAAAAATCTAACACTGCTTAAATATGAAATTATTGAAGATTTATTTGATAGTACAGAAAGCTTTGAAAAACAAATTTTAGATAAAATTGATGAAAATGAAGATAGCCTTATGAGTGAATTTAAAAAATTCTATTTTTTAGCAAAAAAGAATAATTGGGAAAAACCTACTTATAAATTTAAATATTTTTAATCAAAAAATACAAATTGGTATACAGTTTTTGCTCAGCACCCTTAAAAATGAGAAAGAGTAATTTTTGTTGTATCAGGAAACATAAATAACCTCTAAATAATTAAAAATAAAACCTATATCAACCCTCTTACTTTTACTTCAATGTATTTGTTAATGACATTGATGCTGAGGTTTTCGGGTTCGCTATACATGGATTGGATACCGTATTTCATGAGTTCGTAGCGAATGAGTTTTTTCTCGTATTCAAATTTCTCGGCAATAATTTGGTCATACACCTGTTGAGTCGTTGTTTTTTTACTATCAGTGATAAGTTGATGCACTTCTGAATTTTTGAAAAAAACGATAATCAACACATGATTTTTAGCAATGGCTCTTAGATAGGAAAGTTGTCTTTTGAGTGCATCTAAAGTTTCGAAATTAGAAAACAAAAGTAAAAGGCTGCGTCTGGTGATTTGTTTTCTCAAATCTGCGTACAATCTTCCGAAATCGGTTTCAGCAAAATCGGTTTCTATATTATAGAGGGTTTCGGCAATTCTTCTCAATTGATGTCCCTTGGCGTCTGCCTTTACCATATTTTCTACTTTTCTACTAAAAGTGAGTATGCCAGGGTGATCTTTTTTCTTCAGTACAATATGTGATAATGCCATGGTAGCATTGATGGCATAATCCAATAAAGACAATCCGTTGAAAGGCATTTGCATGGTACGCCCTTTGTCTATGAGCATATAAATACGCTGCGAGCGTTCTTCCTCATACTGATTGACCATGAGTTGATTTCTCTTACTCGTGGCTTTCCAGTTGATATTTCGGATATCATCGCCCATTACATATTCTTTGATTTGTTCGAATTCCATCGTTTGCCCCAGTCGTCGTATTTTCTTGACACCACCTAATAGAAATTCGTTTTTAAGAGCCGCCAATTCGTACTCAGGCAATCTCAAAAAAGAGGGATAGGTTGGCAACATCTTGTCTGTATGATTCTTGTATCTACGGGCAACCAAACCGATAGGAGAGGAGACGAATATATTTAAACTGCCAAAGGTGTATTCTCCTCGTTCTTTAGGGATGAGCGGGTAGGAAAAGGACTTATCTTCCCCTTTTTTCAATGTTTGATTGATTTCAAAATCTCTTAATTGAAACTGAAAAGGAATTTCATCAATCAGTTGGGCTTTGATGAGAAACGGATAGTCATTTTTAATGAAAATTTGAATATTGTTTTCATCACCGTTGGATAATTTTTCGGGTAAAATTCGCTGGGTTTTGATACCTTTTTTGAAATAAAGCAAACTACCATCGATGAGAATAAGCATCCCTAAAATCCCTAAAAGTAGATGAACAAAATAGAGTAAAGGAGGAAAGAAAAACGCCACTATATACAATACGACTAACCCTGTAATACAATAGTAAAACAGACTGTTGAGATATAGTGATCGGATAAATTTTATCATAATTGAAGAGGTCTTTTATCTCGGAATTTCGATTCCTTCCAAAATTTGTCGGATAATTTCTTCGGTTGAGAGTCCTTCCATTTCTCGCTCAGGCGAAACCATCACACGGTGGCGAAGTACCCCAAATGCCGAATGCTTGATATCTTCTGGCGTAACAAAATCACGACCGCGAATGGCAGCAAAGCCTTTAGAAGCAATTAGTAAAGCCAAAGAGGCTCTTGGCGATGCCCCTAAGTATAGGAATGGATTCTCGCGAGTATTGACCACAATTTTGGCAATGTATTCTATCAAATGTGGTTCTACCAAAATATCTCTGATTTGTCGTTGGTAAGCGATGATATCTGAGGCTTTGAGAATGGTTTGCACGGGTTCTAATTTGTTTTCAAATTTAGATTCGTGCTGTTTTTTGATGATTTCGATTTCTTGCTCCAAAGTAGGATAATTCACATTTACCTTGAAAAGAAAACGGTCTAACTGAGCCTCGGGCAGGCGGTAAGTTCCCTCTTGCTCAATCGGGTTTTGGGTTGCCATCACAAAGAAAGGTTCTTCCATCGTATAGCGAGTGCCGTCCATTGTGATTTGATGTTCTTCCATCACTTCAAAGAGGGCGGCTTGCGTCTTCGCAGGCGAACGGTTGATCTCATCAATCAATATAAAATTCGAAAAAATAGGGCCTTTTTTAAACTCAAATTCTGAGGTTTTAAGGTTGAAAATAGAAGTCCCCAAAATATCCGAAGGCATTAAATCAGGTGTAAACTGAATACGGCTAAAGCCTACATCTATCGTTTTTGCAAGAAGTTTGGCGGTTACCGTTTTCGCCACCCCTGGCACCCCTTCGAGTAGGGTATGCCCACCCGAAAGTAAGGCGACGATGAGGTGTTCTACCATATCGTCTTGTCCTACGATGACTTTTCGGATTTCACTTTTAATATTTTCTACGCTCTGTTTGAGTTGCGTGAGGTCTAATCGAGATTTGAATTCTGATGAATGTTCCATAATTATTATTGGTAAATGTTATCTAATAATTGATTCAGTTCTATAAGTTGAGTTTCTGTGATACGAACTTTCCTTGCTCGGATAAGTCGCATTCTCTGCACCGCCTTTTCGATAGTTTCTGTATCTTTTCCTGTTTTTTGTTGCAATCTTCGTACAAAATCTTCATCGGAAAGGTCTGTGGTAATGTACAATTCATTACGGACTTTGTTCAAGAAATAAGTGATTTTTTTCTCTGCCATATCCTGCGGATTTCCCTCTTGAAGATAAAGATTTCCGATATTTTTGACAAACTCTACCGATTTGTTCTTTTTCGGAACGATGATAGGCACAATGCGTTGGCGGCGTTTGGCGTGGAAAAATAGAAAGAGGAGTAACCCAACCAATATTAAATACCATGCTGACCTTAAAGATGGGTTAGACAGAATAAAGCGCATCTCTGAGGTAGATTGTTTGGACAAATTATTTTGAAACCACACCGTTTTGCGTTTGGGTAAATAGGAAAATAATCCTTCTATTGCCTTTTGATTTTCTTTCTCTTTCAGATAATAATTGGTCAGCAGAATAGGTTGGGTACAAAGGTAAAACGCTCCTTTTCCATAATTTACTTTGATGAATACTGCTTTCTTCTTATGACCAACTTCGTCTTTTATATAGCCTAAAATTTGAATGTTTGCCTCTTTATTAAAACTTGTAAAATAATAGTTATTATGAGATTCGGATAAGAGGATTTTATCCGAGGCTAGTGCTTTGTCTGTAAAATAAAAATGGAGGTTCTCATCATATTTAATACCATAGTCTGTATCCAAATTTACGCCCAAAGAGTCTGTTAGTTTTTGATAAAACTGATTACTGGAAAAAAACATCATTGCAGTGCTACCTTTATCAACTTCGTTTAAAAGATAATTGATTCCCTCATCAGTAAAGTTTTTCTCTAAGGAAAAATAATTCTTAGGAGTGTGTAGGCTATCCTTTTCTAAATAGGTATAAGGGTTTTCGTCCGTTCTTATCAATTGTTCCCCAAGTAAACTGTCTACTTCTTTATCGAATATGTATAAGCCAAAAGGCGATTTTTTCTCAATATTATAATTCAGCGACCAATCAATCATTTTAGATTTATTCAGTTCTAAAATGCTTAACACCACTAAGACTATTACCAATAATACACCATATGTTTTCAATGCCTTATTCATTTTCTACGGATTTTAAGGGTTGAAAAATAGGCAATTGTTGTTGGTATTTAGCCTCATCAATTGGGAATTCGCCATACCAAATATGGTCAAAGATATAAACGGCTTTTTCAAAGTTTACAAGGTCTTTTCCTTTCAGTTCTTTTAAATAGTCCGAATTGGTCTTTTTTTGATGCCAATCAATTTTTTGATGATCAGAAAGAAACTTTAAACACCAAAGAAACTGATAGCGAATAGCCGAGCGAAAATCTTTTTCTCGCTCGTATTGGGCAATGGTCTGTTGAAAGTTGATTTCGTGGATGTTTTCTTCCAAAGGATTGACTTTGGGATTGATATTTTTAACTTTTTTAGAAAAAAACCAATTACCTTCTTTATCTCTTCCATATTTGAATAAGAAATAGATGAGAAGTGCTATTACCACAGCTGCTAGTATATAGCCGATATTTTTTGTAAATTTATTAATGTGTTTTATTTCATCATAACCCAACCAACTGCTAATAGTTTCTTTAATGTAATCCATGAAACGATCCCATAAAGAGCGGCGGGCTTTAGTTTTGGTATAATCATATTCCTCGCCTTGGTATTTTTGTTGGAAATTAGGCTCAAAAGCTCTAGGGTTGAGTTCGTTATCCGTAGTGTAATTTCTATTTAATAAAGAGTCGGTGGAAATACTATTTGTATCATTACTTGCTTCTTTTACAGTAGAAACTATAGAATCCATAGGAGGTGGAGGCGCTTCTGTTGGAGCCTCCTGAGCATAGCAAGTTATACTTAACCAAAAACTAATATAAAGTAGTGCTAATCTCATTATAATTTGCCGATTTCATCAATTTCCTTGTAGTATTCTTCTCGGTGTAAATCCGTACGAGCGTCAAAATACATTAACCCTGTACAGATATAGATAGCGTTAGAAAGTATGATAGAAACAAGCATACTTAAAACATAGAGAATCAATGTAATAATCATTAACACTGAAAAGTCATCAGAAGTATTGGCAGATACCGTGCTTTGAACACCAAGCATCATTCCTGGAACCATGGCAAATACAGAAACAATAACTTGGATTATGATATACATGACCAAAGTAGTCGCCATATATACCCAGAATTTCTTTGAAAACTGAATACTCAATGCATTAGAAAAAGACTTAAAAACGCCATTATCCGTAACAAGATAGTCGAACATATTGAAATTGAAAATGTTCACCATGGTAGGGTATACAATAAATATCAAAAGAAAACCGATAATCAATAGTATTGAAGCAATAGTAACCCCCATCACAACCATCATCATAGGAAGCAAAATAAACATCGAAAAGAGAAAGAAAATAAAAATTCTACCCATTTTTTTCTTTAGAACTTCTACAATTTCACTTACGGTAAAATCACTTCGCTTTTCTTTTCCCATTTTATCTAAATATATAATGGGAAATGCAAAATTCATAAGCCATACGAATAACCCAACCACAGAAATTAATATACAGATGGTAATGAAAATTCCAAAATTTTGGTCTAAATACTGCTCAAAGATTTGATTTGCATTGTTCATATTGGATTGGTATAGTTGAGATATAATATCTCTAAATCCTATAACGGCAATGATTAATAATAGCAACATTAAGCCTCCATTGATTACTAAATAGTTTTTAAAATAATTTTTTCCGTGTTGTTTTAGAAATAAAAATGTGTCGGAAATTAAAGCGCCAAAATCTCGTTTTTTATAAATCTGCATATTTCAGTTGTTTTTTATAGACAAATATTGGATAAATTACATAATAAAAAAATATAAAGCCAAAGGATCCTAGACTAATGAATAATGTTAATATTAAAGGCATATCTAAAGCATGGCGGGTCACAAAACCTTCAAAAATTCCTGCTATAGTGGTAAATGGAATGGTACTTATAAAAATTTTAAAACAATCCTTAAAACCTATTTTAAAAGAATTAAGTCTAGAATAAGTTTTTGGAAAAAGTATAGAAGCACCTAAGATAAATCCTGCCATTGCTTCAATAATCATCCCGCTGATTTCAAAAGCACCATGAATCCAAATTCCTCGCATACTTTCACCTAATACCCCTTGCGTTTGGAAAAAATATTGAAAACTCCCCAGCATAATACTGTTCTTCATTAAAATATACAATGTTCCGAACCCTGCAAAAACACCATAAAAAAACATATTTGCCCCCACGAAAAGGTTATTTCTGATAATCAATACAGAGGTAGCCCAATTGCTTCCCGTGCCATAGACAGCGATAGGATTTCCCTCTTTTATGTTTTCTAAAGTCATGTCCACATAGTTGTCTCCCAAAATAAGCCTTACAAAATCTTCATCGTAATGTGTAGAGATCGCTCCAAAAAATGTAAATATTGCAAATAGGATAAATGAAAAATAGAGATATTTCCGATATTGATACGCTAACAAAGGAACTTCTGTTTTAAAAAAATGTAGAAAACGATTCTGCTCAATACGCTTTGTTTTGTAAATTTTTTGGTAGATTTGCGAAGAGAGATGATTGAGGTATTCCGTCGTTTTACTTTTCGGATAATAAGTTTGAGAGTATGATAAATCATTAATAAGATTAATGTACAGAGAAGAGAGTTCATCAGGGTTTTTATGAATATTCCCTGAGATAACTTTTTCGGTTTCTAACCATTTAGACTTATTTTGTCGGATAAATACAACCTCTCTCATAATTGCGTAAAATTAGGATTTTTTATGGAATATATACAAATAAATACGAGCCAAAATGTAAAAATTAAATTACTGCAGGCGAGTATAGCATTAAGAATATTAGCTTTTTTTATTGATACACTCATTAAGGTAGCATATTTATTGTTGGCAATTTGGCTATTTGATTCAATTGATATAAGCGTAGCTTCTGATGCTTATTCTTACTTTGCTTTATTTGCTATTATCACTTCGCCGGTGTATTTCTATACTTTATTTTTTGAATCTATCATGGAAGGTCAGACTCCAGGTAGGCGAATTACAAAAACTAAAGTGGTGAAAATTGATGGTTATCAAGCCCATTTTTCAGATTATTTTATCCGTTGGTTTTTTGCATTAGTAGATTTTTATTTTAGCAGTGGAGTAGTGGCCATTATATCCATTATTGTTAGTAAAAAAGGACAGCGGTTAGGAGGTTTGGCAAGTGGAACTACAGTTATTAATCTGAAAAATAATATCAGCATTAATCAAACTATTTTTGAGAACATAGAAAATGATTACAAAGTCACCTATCCAAATGTATTGCTTCTTTCGGATTCGGATGTTCAGATTATCAAAACCAATCTTGAACGCGCTTTAAAGCAAAAAGATAATACTATAATAAATAAGTTAGCAGATAAAATTTCTTCTACAATAAAAACAGAACCTAAGCAAGGCACTTCATCTATTGATTTTATAAAAATAGTGTTGAAAGATTATAATCATTTGGCAGGGAAGGAGTGAATAGATATTTTGGTAAATTGCTTGGGATAATATATTGGTTTAAAAATAAAATGATCAGATAATTTTTAGCTAGTTTTGTAACATAAAAACAACCTCAATGGAGCTATCCCTCTATTTACAAGCCTTTCTCTATACCTTAGCAGGTATTTGGCATTTTGTGAAACCGAAATTCTACTATAAGATACTACCGCCGCCATTATCCGAAAATCCAAAATTTTGGGTTTTGCTAAGTGGTGTGGCAGAAATTGTTTTAGGCATCGGTCTATTATTCCAAACTACGCGTTACTATGTGGTTTGGGGTATTATATGGATACTTATTGCTTTTTTATGGGTGCATATCTATATGCTAACACCTTCTTTTGAAGGTAAATTACCCCAATGGGGATTATGGTTGCGATTAGTGTTTCAGTTTGTACTGATGTATTGGGCGTATACACTATTGGCAATATAACCTAAAATTATTCTTTTTCTTCTAAAGTAATATTTTTGGTAATCTTATATCTTCTACGCTTTCTTTTTCTTTTAGAAATATCTTCACCTAAGATTAAACCCCACGGTTCTAGGCCTTCTACACGCTCAAAAATAATTTTAATAATAGCTAGAAACGGAATGCAGAGAAACATTCCAGAAATTCCCCAAAGGTGTTCCCCAACTAATAACGCTAAGAACGAGAATAAGGCATTGATTTTTACCTTAGAACCAATAACTAATGGTAGAACAATGTTGGCATCTATCGCATGGATAATCACATAGCCTATTAACACCATTAGAGTATGTCCGCCTCCCGTAGCAAAGGAAATCAAAGCGGCTAAAAGCCCTGTAATAACAATACCGATATAAGGAATTACATTGAGTAGTCCTGTAAGTAAACCTAGCAATAAAGCGTATTTTACACCTAAAACAGTTAATAAAATACTTGTAAATGTGGTGACTAATATAATTTGAATGACTAATCCTGTGATATAATCTTTAATGATTTTCTGGACCTCGAAGATAATTTCATTTACTTTTCTAAAATGTTTTTCATTAAATACCGAAACAATAAAAGCATAAAGTACGCGTCTATAATTAAGAATAAAAATTAGAAACAAGGCAGAAAATAGGAAAAATGCCATAATAGAGGAAAACATCGTTACCGTTGTGCTTAAAATTACCCCAGAGGATGAAAGTAGTTTTTCTAGACCTTGGTTTAGGTAATCCATCTGTTGATTTAGATTAACGCTAAAAGTTTCGGAAATCCAAGTTTGTAATTGATGGAAAGCTGTATTAATATTGGTCATCAAACTTGGAAAATCTTTAGCAAAATCACTTAGTTGTGTAGTAAAGAAGTAAACAATACTAGAAATTACTGTGAGCATAATCAGTAATGAGAAAAAGGTAGAAAGTGCTCTAGGAAATTTTAGTTTTTGTTCTAAAAAATTGGCAAAAGGTACAAAGAGTAAGGCAAGTAATAGCGCAAAAAATAGAGGAGCTAATATAGCCTGACCTAGCACTGCTAAATAACCTAATATAACAATGCTCACCAATACCATGGCAAGTTTAATAATAAAAGGAATTTTTACCTCTTTCATAAGACTTAGATTTTATGGAATATAAAGTTTGGTAAAATAACAAAAGTTATTCCAATTATGATTGATATTGGTAAAAATTTTTAGAAAATATTTTTTAGAAAAACATTATAATGTCACCCGCCTTGATTTTGCCAACATTGGAATGGAGATTAAACCCATAACGAGCATGATGACCAATTGCATGGTATGAGCAATAAAGGCGTATGATAGTCCTATATTACCTCCAGCTTCTGGCGAAAGTCCCATAGAAAAAAATAAGGCCATAAAGCCCAGTTTTAATGCAAAATGAAAAGCCCCAATACCTCCACTAGCAGGAACCATCATTCCTAAAGTCCCTACTACAACTACAAAAAAACCATCGACAATGGTAAGTTGACTGGTTTCTGGTAGAGCAAAAAACACCAAATAAGTAGCCAAATAATAACACACCCAGATTCCTACTGTGAGGAAGATAAATTTCACTTTTTGTTTCAATTTAAGGATAGATTTCAATCCGTCTAAAATACCATGCAATATATTCGCTATTTTTTTATAAATCGAAGTGGCTTGTAGTTTTTTTCTAAATACTAAAAATAGTAATACTAAAACAAGCAAAACGATAGAAACTACCCACTGCCAAGTAGTATTTTGGGAAGATAGCGTATCTTGTTTTTGGTCGGATGCCATTTGGTAAAAAGCGATAATAGCATCGTATTTAAATAATAGTGTAAGCCCGAGAAATACCATCATGCAGAGTAAATCAACGACACGCTCTAGAATTATGGTACCAAAAGACTGGTCTACAGGTACTTTTTCCACACTATATAATGCGGTAGACCTTGCCAATTCCCCACTTCTAGGAATGGTTAAATTCATTAGATATCCAAAAGATAATGACCATAAGGCATTGGCGTTAGAAATGCGATAGCCCATAGGTTCAAGCAATAGATTCCATCTGATGGCTCTAACCCAATAAGCCAAAATACCAAAAAATGCAGCACCTAGTACCCATGCATAGTTGGCTTTAGCTAGCGATTTTTTAATTTCTTCCCATTGTAGCCCTCTAGTAGCCAGGTACATAAATACCCCTGCAAAAATTAGAGATACGATAATGGTAATGATGGTTTTACCATTTTTCTTTTTAGATTTAGACATCGGGCTTATTTAAGTAAGAAGATTGGTGTCTTCGTTTGGAAAAATAGTTCTAGGTTGAAAGTTTTTTGCCTCTTCTGGGGTCATTTGGGCATAAGAAATAATAATGATGATATCACCTTTCTGAACTTTTCTAGCGGCTGGACCATTAAGGCAAATTTCCCCAGATTTTCTTTTTCCTTTGATGACATAGGTATCAAAGCGTTCGCCATTGTTCACATTTACGATATAGACACGCTCGCCCACTACCAATCCTGCAGCATCGATTAAGTCTTCATCAATGGTAATACTTCCAACATAATTAAGGTCGGACTCAGTCACCTTTACACGGTGAATTTTAGATTTAAAAACTTCTATTAACATTTTGCAAAACTACATAAATTTTGATAATTTTAAAGCCTAAATGAATCTAAATATTTATGTTTAGTTTTAACTATATTGATTATGATAAAACCTTGTATTGTAAATTGATAAAGCCAGTCGTGTGAATTTTTAATGACTCTTTTTTCCTCTAATTCAATCGTGGATCTTCTGGAGTGTTTGCCCAAATGAGGTGTCTACCACCAAGATTTTGTTTGATATTTTTCCAAAGCTCTTCATGGATTTTTCCAGATAAGTCGATTTTATAATGGTCAACTACCGTCCATAGTTTATTATTGATTTCTGCGTCTAGCTGATGTGCACCCCAACCAGAATAGCCTGCAAAAACTTTGAATGGTTGATGTTCAAAAATATCCTTTTTAAGCAATTCAGTGACTAAAGAACTATTATTGGTGACAATATATTCATCAGAATCTATGGTTTTGGTATCTGTGAGTGAGCCTTTAAACATATAGAAAAATTCATTCGGTTCCACAGGACCTCCAGTATAAACTTCTAGGTTTTGATTGATTTTATGGCGAATTTCTTCTGTTTTTATTGGGTCTTTTTTATTCAAAATAAATCCAAAAGCACCAGACTCATCATGGCTGGTGATGAACACCACCGCTCGTGAAAATATATCACCAGAGATGTCGGGTGTAGAAATTAATAGTTTTCCTTTGTAAGATTGATTCATACTTCAAAGATACAAAATCTTATGAAATGTATAATCATATTTGATTTACAGATTATTACATAAAGATTCAAAATAGGCAATATCCCGCTCATTTTCTAGTTTGGCAAGCACATCGTGTTTCAAATTTTCAATTTCATTTTTGATAATCTTTTTGTAATTTTTGTTTGTATGGGGATGTTCATAAAGTTGTTGAAGCATAATGACCAGTCTTTGGCTCACGCTTAGATCTGTTTTGCCATAAGTTCTAAAGGGAATCATCACTTGATATAGCGTTTCCTCGAAAGTGGCAATAGAAATTTTAGCCCAAGGGGTTTTGTTTTCGTCATAAATATAGCGTTCGTCATCTCTTTGCATTCTATGAGCAAACATTTCGGTAAGGTAATCAATCGCAGAAATTGCAGAGCCAGGATCATTCACGCCAGGGGATAAGGCTCTCGTTGCAATTTCCGTAATTTGTTTAAACCCTAGCAAATAGTTCTCTTTTACATCTTCACCCGCTCTGCTGATTTCCAAACAATTGGCAAGTTCTTCTTGTAAGTCTTTATCTAGTTTTTTATTGCATAATATCGCAGTTGTACCAGGGATTAGAAATGTACCTTCTAGAGGTTTTATAAACATTTTTACCTCATTTTTTTTGCAAAAGTCTAGTAATAATTCTTCTTTTAGTTTTCGGAAATAGCCTGTTTTATGGTTGGAAATTTTAAACCAGTCCCCTTCAATCTCTAAAGGAGCGTGCTCGTTAGTATCGACTTTAGATAGTTCATCAATTTTGTTAATGGTTTCATGGCTAATTTTATCTAAAATATTATTGAGCTGAATGGCTTGCGAAATAGAGTTAATAAAATAGACAAATGCAAACAGACACATCGTAGTAATGACAATACCTAATAATACAGAAAACCCTGGGAGTTGATATTTGTCAGATGTAGGTTTAATATCAATCATGGTAAAAGTGTTGTAAAAAAACGATAGTAAATATAAACCCAAAATATATTGGTGCTTTTTTACAGAGATAAGACCAGGCAGTACACGAGGGGAAAATTTAGATGCCGCTTGATTCAGCAGTACCATCACCATAGAGAAGCTAAATACCATAATAGAAATAATTCCACTCGACTGATAACTGAGTAGTGTAGTCGCCGTATCATAATTATTGATGACTAAAAATGGAAACTTTTCAATCAGATAAGACGAGATACCCATCGACTCAAGTTCCCGCATCACCATACCTAATACAAATCCACCGATACCAAATAGGGCGGGAATAAAAATGATGTTGTTGCTAATCCTTTCCGATAATTCTTTGATATTATAAACTAATTTTTGCATAACCATGGTATTAACTAAAAAACACCGTATAAACGATGTTTTTTAAGTTAGCTTGATATAATTTATCCTATTTTATAACTGCTCTAAAGTTGATTTTAGCTCTGCATAGCCTCCACCATTATAAATATCCTCTAGACCTTCGGCTTTAAAGAATTCTACGGCTTTGCCACTTCTATTACCACTTCTGCAAAAGAATATTTTGGCACCATCTAGAGCCGTTACTTCATCTTTGCGTTCTTCTAAACTTCCTAAAGGAATATTAATGGCGCCATCTATTTCGCCATCCATCATCAGTTCCATTTCTTCTCTTACATCAATTAAATGGTAGTTTTCTGATTTTAAAATACCTTCAATCATAATCATTTTTGCTGTAAAGATAGCAGAGATATCAAGAATAACAAAATTTTTTAGGATTAAATTTATACTTTTGCATCGTGAATTTACCAGAACACCATACACAACTCATCAAACAGAAGGCCAAGCAATTTGGTTTTCAATCTTGTGGTATTTCTAAGGCGACCTTTTTAGAAGAAGAAGCAAAACCGCTGGAACAATGGCTCAAAAAAGGCTACCACGGCAAAATGTCGTATATGGAAAACTATTTTGATAAACGGCTAGACCCTAGACTTTTGGTGGAAGGCTCGCGTTCTGTAATTTCGCTATCTTATAATTATTATCCTGAAGAAGAACTTTCTAGTCTAGATAATTTTAAAATTTCTAAATATGCCTATGGCAAAGACTATCACGAGGTAATAAAAGAGATTTTAAGAGATATGGTGGCAGAACTTCAAGAGGAAATAGGGGCATTTGGTTTTAGAGTATTTGTGGATTCAGCACCTGTATTAGAGAGGGCTTGGGCTAAACGGTCAGGGGTTGGCTGGGTTGGTAAAAATGCCAATCTGATTACCAAAAAACATGGCTCATTTTTCTTTTTAGCAGAAATTATTTGCGATTTATATTTAGTGGAAGATAGCCCCACGACTGACCACTGTGGACAATGTACCCGATGTATTGAGGCGTGTCCTACCGATGCTATTGTATCCAATAAAATTGTGGATGGCAGCAAATGTATTTCTTATGCGACGATTGAACTCAAAGACGAATTACCAAGTACCTTTAAAGACCATATGGAAGATTGGATGTTTGGTTGCGATATTTGCCAAGATGTATGCCCTTGGAATCGGTTTTCTAAGCCACACCAGCAACCACTATTTGTACCCAATCACTTTCTTAAGACTTATAAAAAGCAAGATTGGCAGGAATTAACCCAAGAATTATTTTCGGAAATATTTAGAAAATCCCCCGTTAAAAGAACCAAATTTTCTGGGCTTACACGCAATATTAATTTCATCAGTGAGGCAATTGAAGAAAAAGAATTATCTTAGCCAGAAAATATTCAGATGAAAAATGCTTTTAAACTCATTATAAAAACCATTTTAGGACTATTGGCTTTGGTGCTGACTTATGTGGTACTAGGTCTGGTATTGCCCCTTATTCCTGTCCCTAAAGAAGTAATCCCTGAACCCCAAACTATTCCAATTTATATCTATACGAATGGCGTCCATACCGATTTGGTAGTCCCTACCGAAAATAAGTTAATGGATTGGCGTCCTTTAATCCCTTATAAAAACACAAAATCTGGAACTACCAATATGCCTTATTTGGCAATAGGTTGGGGAGATAAAGGGTTTTATCTGGATACGCCAGAATGGGCAGATTTAAAATTTTCTACTGCGGTAGAAGCCGCATTTTGGTTGGGAGAATCGGCGATGCATTGCACTTATTATCCTGAAATGAAAGAAGGGGAGGACTGCAAAAAAATTATGCTGAGTGAGTCTCAGTATTTAAAGTTGGTACAATTTATATCGGATAAATTTGAGCGCGATAGCCAAAATCATTTTATTCCTATTCCTACCGATGCTATCTATGGCGACAACGATGCGTTCTATGAAGGCAAGGGCAGTTATAGTTTTTTAGAAACTTGCAATACTTGGGCGAATGATGGATTGAAAGCTTGCGGACAAAGAGCCGCACTATGGACTCCTACGGACTTTGGTATTTTCTGGCATTATAAATAGAATTTGATAACCTGAGTTCGATTATAAAAAGAGAAATATTTGTATTTTTAAGTTTCTAAAATTTAAATATTTAACAACTATTTCTCATGATTAATTACGACAAAATTACGGATATTTTTTGTATTATAGATGAAACCGAAGGTTCAGCGTAGCCAATTTTGTAATGATTTTAATAAATTCACTCAACCATTTCTTCTCGGAAAGCCTCCTAAAAAGAAATCCAAAATGAGTAGAACTAAAGTGATGACCATAATGTTCCTTTTTTATATTAGCAGATTTATAACTTATAATTCTTCATTTATAACTTCTAATTCAATAGTTACAATTTATACTCAAGGTAAGTTCCTAAATATCGAACGGAAACGCCAAGGGATTTCAATTCGTCAATGGCATTTTGATATAAAATATTTCCCCAATCGCCTACGACATTAATAAAGAAAAAATAGTTGCCTAATCCCGTTTTTAGCGTTCTGCTTTCAATTTTTGAAAGGTTCATTCTACGCCATGCAAATACCGATAACACTTGATGTAAACCTCCTGCATAGTCGCTGGGTAAGGTCACCATAAGACTGGTTTTTTGCCCTAAATTTTCATAGTTCAGAGAAAGTTGTTTTGGTTGTTTAGAAATCACAATAAACCGAGTATGGTTTTGCTCAAAATCTTGGATTGACGAATTTAAAATCTTTAACCCATATAATTTTGCCGCATACGCATTGGCAACTGCCGCCCAAGGTTTATCGGAATGCTCTGAAACCAACTTTGCCGCCGCTGCGGTGGAACTATAATCTTGCGTACTACAAGAGGGATAATGTGCCATTCTAAAATGAAAAGTTTGAGCTAACGCCTGAGGATGCGAAATAATATGTTCCACCGATTGATTTTTAGGATGTACCATCAAATGATGAGCAAGTGACCAGTTGTGTAAAGGACGCTTCAGGACCGAGAAAACCTATATTCATAATAGATGAGGGTAAAGTTGATATTAAGAAGGCAAAAGTAGATAAATAATTGAAACTAAACAAACTAAATGCCCAACAGCTTGAGATATTGCTCTGATAATTTTTTTCTTGAAAATTCTTCATTATCTTTGTCAAATATTTTTGTAGATTGTGGCAAAAGAAGACCTTTCAATCCTTATAGAAAAAGCCAAACATAAGGACCAAAAATCGCAAACCAAATTGATTAATCTCTATTGGGTAAGCGTGTTTTCTTTCGTCATGAAGAAAGTGAAGTATGAAACCGAAGCCGATGAACTCACCGTGCGTGTGTTTTCAAAAGTGTTGTCAAAGTTGGATTTGTACGACCCCAATTTTCAGTTTAAAACATGGGTGCTTACCATTGCACAAAATACCATTATAGACTATTGGCGCAAGAAAAACAGAACCAATGAGACCACTACAGAACACATAGAAGACTTCAAAAACGAATGGGCGAAATCCCCAGAAGAATTATTAATTTCTGATGAAGAGGAACAGAGCATTATTAAAATTATAGATTCTTTAGATGCTAATTATCAAGAGATTATTCGACTAAGGTTTTTTGAAGAAAAAAGCATTAAAGAAGTGGCAGAAACTTTGGGGCTTTCCATTTCTAATACAAAGGTTAGAATTATGCGGGCTAAAAAACTTTTGGCACAATTACTATCTAAAAATAAAAAATAAAAGACGAGACATACATTAATGGATACGAATACTGTGACACAAAAGCCAAAATGGATTAGGGTAAAGCTTCCTACGGGGAAAAATTATCGAGAACTCCGTTCTTTGGTGGATAAATATAAACTGAATACCATTTGCCAAAGTGGGTCTTGCCCTAATATGGGCGAATGCTGGGGCGAGGGGACGGCTACTTTCATGATTTTAGGTAATATCTGTACCAGAAGCTGTGGATTCTGTGGAGTAAAAACTGGGAAGCCTATGGATGTTAATTGGGATGAACCCGAAAAAGTAGCGCGTTCCATTAAACTGATGAAGATAAAACATGCGGTACTTACTTCCGTAGATAGAGACGATTTAAAAGACATGGGGTCTATCCTCTGGGCAGAAACGGTAAATGCGGTAAGAAGGATTTCCCCTGGAACCACAATGGAAACTCTAATTCCAGATTTCCAAGGGATTACCAAACATATCGATCGTATGGTAGAGGTAGCGCCAGAAGTAATTTCTCATAATATAGAAACCGTAAAACGCCTGACCAGAGAGGTGCGTATCCAAGCCAAATATGAACGAAGTTTAGAGGTTTTAAAATACTTAAAAACTGCGGGGCAACGCCGTACTAAAACGGGAATTATGCTAGGGTTAGGCGAAGAAAAAAACGAAGTCTTCCAAACCATTGAAGACATTAGAAATGCCGATGTAGATGTAATTACCCTTGGACAATACCTACAACCGACTAAAAAACACTTACCCGTTAAACGCTTCATCACCCCAGAAGAGTTTGACGAATATGGCGATTTTGCAAGAAGTCTAGGCTTTAGACATGTGGAAAGTTCACCATTGGTAAGAAGTTCTTACCACGCCGAAAAACATATCCATTAATTTAATATTAAATACAATTCAATCTTAATTTTGAAGCTTTAATTCACTTTTAAACTTACAATATGAAACCCAATTTAGCGAAAGGTACAAGAGATTTTACAGCAGCAGAAGTTTATAAAAGAAGATATATCATTGAAGTCTTACAGAACAATTTTGAATTGTTTGGTTTTTCCCCTTTGGAAACACCGAGTTTTGAAAACCTTTCGACTTTAACTGGGAAATACGGCGACGAAGGCGACCGCTTAATTTTTAAAATTCTAAACTCTGGAAATTTCCTTTCTAAAGTTTCGGATGAAGCATTGGTTCAAAAAGATACTGCGGCTCTTACGCAAAAAATCTCTGATAAAGCCCTTCGTTACGACCTTACGGTGCCATTCGCTAGATATGTGGCGATGAATCATGGGCAAATGAATTTTCCGTATAAGCGCTATCAAATTCAACCTGTATGGCGTGCCGACCGTCCACAAAAAGGAAGATTTAGAGAATTTTATCAGTGTGATGCCGATGTGGTAGGTAGCGAAAGCCTTTGGCAAGAAGTAGAATTAATTCAATTGTATTTAAAATCTTTTTCAGATTTAGGAATTCCCGTAACGGTTCATCTCAACAACCGAAAAATTTTAACTGGTTTAGCTGAATATGCTGGTATTTCTAATCAATTAATTGATTTTACGGTGGCTCTAGACAAGCTGGATAAAATTGGTAAAGAAGGCGTGATTAAAGAGCTTAGAGAAAAGCAAATTTCAGATGAAGCTATAGAAAAATTAGACTTTTTATTTGACCCTTCTAAAGATAGCTTTGAAACTATTGCCCATTTAAAATCAAAATTTAAAGGGATTGATATTGGCGAAAAAGGGATTGAAGAATTAGAATTTGTCCTTGAAAATACACTTAATCTAGGTGTTTCCAAAGAGAATTTGGTATTTGATATTACTTTGGCGCGCGGACTAGACTATTATACTGGAGCTATTTTTGAAGTGAAAGCTAACGATGTTGCCATGGGTTCTATTGGCGGCGGCGGTCGATACAATAATTTAACCGAAGTTTTTGGCGTTAAAAATATCCCTGGGATTGGGATATCATTTGGATTAGATAGAATCTACCTCGTGATGGAAGAATTGGGCGTATTCCCAGAACAATCCGAACATAACACCGACTATCTTTTTGCAAATTATGGCGATAAAGAAGCCTTTTACGCACTGAAAATCATCACACAACTTAGAACGCAGGGCATTGCCGCAGAACTTTATCCCGAATCTTCTAAACTGAAAAAGCAATTTTCTTACGCAGAGAAAAAAGGCATTCCCAAAATGGTGTTTGTAGGCGAACAAGAAATAGAAAATCAAACGGTAAGCGTAAAAGATTTAGTTTCTGGCGAGCAACAGACTTTAAGTTTGGAAGAGTTTCTTATTTCTTAAATCTATAAAATATTAATTTTGTAAGCCTATTTTTGCTTTACCTATGGATATCAAACAGAATATTTTCGTTAAAAACGTACATCTTAATAATTTAAAACATATTGATGTCACCATTCCTAAAAATAAGTTGGTCGTCATTACGGGCGTATCGGGAAGTGGCAAGTCGTCATTGGCGTTTGATACCATATATGCGGAAGGGCAGAGGCGATATGTGGAAAGCCTTAGTTCTTATGCAAGGCAGTTTTTAGGGCGTTTAGAAAAACCAAAAGTAGACGATATCAAAGGGTTGGCTCCTTCGATTGCCATACAGCAAAAAGTGATTTCTTCTAATCCACGCTCTACGGTAGGGACTTCTACGGAAATTTACGACTATCTAAAATTGCTATTTGCCAGAATTGGACGGACTTATTCGCCCAAATCTGGTAAGGAAGTGAAAAAAGATTCGGTGACTAATGTGATAGAATTTATTGAACAACATCCAAACACGCCATTTTTACTTTCTGCACCGCTCACTTACGAGGTGGAAGATTTTTCACAAACATTAAATAGTCTTAAAGTTTCAGGATTTACAAGAGTATCGGTTAATGGTAATTTAGCCGAAATTGAAGATTTAGAAAGTTTCAATTTTATTCCTGAAAAGGGGATGGATATTCAGCTGGTCATTGACCGATTTTCTTATGAAGAGGACGAGGCTTTTTTACAGCGTCTAGCAGACTCTATACAAACAGCATTTTACGAAGGTAGGGGATATTGTAACCTTAAAAATATAGATACAGAAAAAGTACAATCGTTTTCCAACCAGTTTGAATTAGATGGGATGACTTTTCTGGAGCCTAATGTTCATTTCTTTAGTTTTAATAACCCTTATGGCGCATGTCCTACTTGCGAAGGCTATGGAAAAGTCATAGGTATAGATGAAGATTTGGTAATTCCCAACAAAAAACTTTCGGTGTATGAAGATGCCGTAGCGTGCTGGCGTGGCGATACCATGAGAGAATGGAAACTAAAATTCATTAAGGAAAATGCAGACCACTTTCCTATCCATAAACCATATTATGAATTAACAAAAGAGCAAAAGCAGTTTCTATGGCGAGGAACTGGTAAGCGTAATTTTCCATGTATTGATAATTTCTTCAAAATGTTGGAGGAAAATTTGTATAAAATTCAATACCGTGTGATGTTATCGCGTTACCGAGGTAAAACCATTTGCCCAGATTGCGAAGGACTTAGACTTAGAAAAGAAACCGAATGGGTAAAAATTGACGGGCATAACATCCAGTCCCTTATAGAATTGCCTTTAGATGAATTATTGCCATTAATTGAAAGCTTAAAACTAACCCCACACGAACAAGAAATAGCCAAGCGATTGGTCTATGAAATTACTACAAGATTGACATTTCTTCTAAAAGTTGGTTTGGGTTATTTGACGCTTAACCGAACTTCTAACACCTTATCTGGAGGGGAAAGTCAGCGTATCAACCTCGCGACCAGTTTGGGAAGTTCGTTGGTAGGGTCTATTTATATTTTAGATGAACCGTCTATTGGGTTACATTCCAGAGATACCGAAAATTTAATTGAAGTTTTAAAACAGTTAAGAGATTTAGGAAATACCGTTATCGTTGTAGAGCATGATGAAGATGTGATGCGGGCTGCCGATTATATTATCGATATTGGTCCTGAGGCAGGTTATTTGGGTGGTGAATTAGTATTTGCAGGCGACTTTAAAGCCTTAAAAGATGCGCATACTTTAACTTCGGATTACCTAACAGGAAGATTAGAAATTGAAGTGCCTAAAAGAAGACGGCAACCGAAATTCTTTATCGAAATTAAAGGGGCGAGACAAAATAACCTTAAAAATATTGATGTTGAGATACCTTTAGAGTGTTTAGTGGTGGTATCAGGTGTGTCGGGTTCAGGTAAATCGACTTTGATGAAGGATATTTTAGCCAATGATATTCAAATTCAGATGGGAATGGGCGGCAAAAAAGGCGATTATGATGAGGTATCTTATCCTAAAAATAGCATAGAACATATCGAATTGATAGACCAAAATCCTATCGGGAAATCGTCCAGGTCTAATCCTGTAACTTACCTTAAAGCCTATGATGACATCCGAGATTTATTTTCTAAACAGCGGACGGCTAAAGCAATGGGATTAAAATCAAAACATTTTTCCTTTAATGTAGATGGTGGGCGTTGTGATGAATGTAAAGGCGAAGGGGTTATTACCATTTCGATGCAATTTATGGCGGATATAGAATTGGAATGCGAACATTGTAAAGGGACGCGTTTTAAATCCGAAATTTTGGAAGTCAAGTTTGATGAAAAAAATATTTCCGATGTCCTGAATATGACGGTAGATGAAGCCATCGCATTCTTTGAGGATAATCAACAAGATAAAATTGTAACTAAACTAAAACCCTTGCAGGAAGTCGGTTTAGGCTATTTGAAATTGGGGCAAAGTTCATCTACGCTATCTGGCGGCGAAGCTCAAAGGGTAAAATTGGCGTCGTTTTTAGTCAAGGGAAATACCAAAGACAAAACCTTATTTATTTTTGATGAACCTTCTACGGGCTTACATTTTCACGATATTAAAAAACTACTCACTTCATTACAAGCGTTGGTAGAGCTAGGACATTCTGTGATTGTTATTGAACATCAGCCCGATATCATCAAATCGGCAGACTGGATTATAGACATAGGTCCAGAAGCGGGAAAACACGGCGGTGAAGTGGTTTTTTCTGGAACGCCAGAGGATTTAGCCCAAGATAAAAATTCCAAAACAGCCAAATATATCGCGGAAAAATTAGCTTAAACCAGAGGTGCTTCATTGTTTAATTTTATCCTATCAAATGATAATGCAGTCGGGTTTTATTATTTTAGTCAACAATTATACTATTTATAACAGATGTAAAGGTTATTTTACTAAATTTGCGAAAAAATAACCCTCATGAATTATCAACTCATTTCTGATTTGATTGACAAAGTCGCAGAATTTCATCAACAGAGTAATTCTAATTCTTTAGAAGATTTTAGGCATTGGCTTAATGAACAAGCCTATCAAAAGGATAATCCCACGGTGTTATTGGATGAAACCAATCAAAAGGTGTATGATTTAGAAAATGAAATCGCCAAGCAGGTGATACTGCTTAATCGTTTTAGCAAGCAAATGATTCGTAGGGGATTGGCAGATTTTCCAGATTTGCTTAATGAAGAATTTACTTATCTCTATCGACTGATGGCTTATGATTCTTTGTCCAAAATGGAATTGGTAGCGAAAAATGGACACGAAAAACAAACGGGGATGATGATGATAAAACGCTTAGTCCATAGTGGTTTGGTAGAGGAATTTGCAGACCCACAAGACAAAAGAGCCACACGACTTAGTGTAACACCCAAAGGCAAACAACTATTTAATGAGTCTATTCAAGAGGTTACCCATACGGCAAGGGTACTTTCAGCAACATTGTCGATTTCAGAAAAAAAACAATTATTAACCTTATTAAAAAAAATGAACGATTTTCATTTTATGGTATACCATCATCATAAAAAATCCAGCATCAGAGAAATCGGCGAATTGATATAACTATGGACACCCCAATCAGTATTTTTTGGTTCAGAAGAGATTTAAGATGGAACGACAATCACGGTTTATTTCAAGCCTTAGATTCGGGATATAAGGTACTACCTATTTTTATTTTTGATAACGCTATTTTAGATGATTTGGAAGACCAGCACGACCGAAGAGTCGATTTTATTTACCAAGCCTTAGAGCATCTCAATAGTCAGCACCCTTATATTCATTATTTTTATGGAAAGCCTTTAGAAATTTTCAAAGAGTTAACATCTCAATACAAAATCGCTTCTGTGTTTTGTAATGAGGATTATGAACCCTACGCCATCAGACGAGATACTGAGGTTAAGGACTTTTTGGAAAGTAAAAACATCATGTTTCAATCTTATAAAGACCAAATGATTTTTGCCAAAGATGAAATCTTAAAGGCAGACGGCAATCCGTACACGGTTTATACGCCTTATTCTAAACAATGGCTCAATCGGTTATCCGAAACCCTTATACAGCAATACCCTTCCGAAAAGCACTTAGACCAACTCTACAAGGCAGAAAAACCCAGCCACCTTACTTTAGATGATATTGGCTTTAAAAGCACGGAGCTAAACTATCAGCCGCCAAAAATCCCTTATCAACAACTGGAGGATTATGATAAAAAAAGAAATATCCCTGCACTAGACGCCACTTCCAAACAGAGTGTCCATCTTAGGTTTGGCACCATTAGCCCAAGAACTGCTGTTTTAGAGGCTAAAAAAATCAATTTTACATGGCTGAAGGAATTGATTTGGCGCGAGTTTTTTATGCAAATTTTATGGCATTTCCCTAATGTGGTGAGTCAACCTTTCCGAGATAAATACGCAGGATTCCAATGGAAAAATAATGAAGCAGATTTTAAAACATGGTGTGAGGGCAAAACAGGCTTTCCTTTAGTAGATGCAGGGATGCGAGAGCTCAACGCTACGGGATTTATGCACAATCGGGTGAGGATGCTAGTGGCTTCGTTTTTAGTTAAGGATTTACAGATAGACTGGCGATGGGGTGAGGCTTATTTTGCTAATAAATTGTTGGACTTTGATTTGGCTCAGAACAATGGCAACTGGCAATGGGCAGCGGGGACTGGGGTAGATGCTGCCCCGTATTTTAGAGTATTTAATCCCGATTTGCAGTTGGATAAATTTGATAAAAACCGTGCGTATGTGAAACGCTGGATTCCAGAATTTGGCACTAAAGACTACCCCGAACCTATGCTCAAACATAAAGCAGCACGAGCAGAATTTTTAGCCAAGATGAAAGAAATTGATAAATTCCGTCCATAATAATTTCACTATCTTTGCGCTCGGAAAATCACAATATAAAGTCCTTCAATATCGTATTGAAGGGCGTTTTGATTTACATAAAAAGAAGTACCTATGCAGAACGAACCACAGACCTATACAGACAACCACGGCTATACCTACCAAACTTACGAGAACGATGCCAACCGCGTTCGGATTTATACCTTAAAAAATGGACTCAAAGTCTATCTTGCCCAGAATCATGAGGCACCAAAAATACAAACCTATATCCCTGTAAGGACGGGAAGCAACAACGACCCGAAAGACAACACAGGACTTGCCCATTATTTAGAACATATGATGTTCAAGGGAACGGCTCGGTTGGGGACTACCAATTGGGAAAAAGAAGCGCCATTATTGGAACAATTATCCGATTTGTTTGAGCAACACAAAGCCGAACAAAATCCCGAAAAGAAAAAAGAAATCTATAAAACAATAGACCAAGTCTCTCAAGAGGCGGCGCAATATGCCATTGCCAACGAGTACGATAAGGCAATTTCCTCCCTTGGGGCATCAGGCACCAATGCCCATACTTGGCTAGACGAAACGGTTTATAAAAATAATATTCCCAAAAACGAATTAGAAAAATGGTTTAGAATTGAAAGCGAACGATTTTCTGGCTTAGCCCTTCGTTTGTTTCATACGGAATTAGAATCGGTGTACGAGGAGTTTAATAGAGCGCAAGACAACGATTATCGTCTGGTGAATTATGAACTCATGGCAGCATTATTCCCCAACCATCCGAATGGTCAGCAGACGACTCTAGGCAAGGCGGAACACCTTAAAAACCCTTCTATGGTAGCCATTCATCAGTATTTTAATGAGTACTATGTGCCGAACAATTATGCATTAGTTTTGGTGGGCGATTTGGATTTTGAGGAAACCATCGGTTTAGCAGAAACCTATTTCGGAAAGTTTCAATACAAACCTTTGCCAGAGAAAACACCTATCATAGAACCACCAATGACCACGATTGTGGAGCGTACAGTAAAAAGCCCTACCAGCCCAAGGGTACAGTTGGCGTGGCGAACGGATAGTTATGGTACACAAAATTCTAGATTGGCAACCCTTTGTGCTCAAATTCTATCGAATAATGGCGAGGTGGGGTTGATAGACCTAAACATCAACCAAAAGCATACGGCACTGAGGGCGGCAGCATATCATCTTCCATTCAAGGCGTATGGGTATATTTCTTTGGCAATTATTCCGAAAGAGCAGCAAACTTTGGAAGAGGCTAAAACTTTACTTTTAGAGCAAATCCAGCGTTTAAAAGAGGGGGCGTTTCCAGATTGGCTCATGACGGCAATCATCAATGATATGAAAACTAACCGCCTAAGCAAACTAGAAACTGCCGACGGACTCGCTACTAACCTTTACGAAACTTACATTAAAGATAAATCTTGGGGCGAAGAATTAACCGAGATAGAACATTACGAAAAGATAACCAAGGCAGAAGTGGTGGCATTTGCACAATCTTTTTTTAAGGACAATTACGCCATTGTGTATAAGGAAAAAGGCATTAATGATAAACTACTGCATGTAGACCCACCGCAGATTACCCCTATTAGTCTTAACAAAACAGACCAATCCGAGTTCTTAACCGCTATTTTGGAAACCCCTTCGGAGCCTATCCAACCAGAGTTTGTAGACTTTAATAAAGAAATAAAAACAGAGGTAGTAGATGGGGTAACCCTCAATTTTGTAAAGAACAAAAAGAATAATCTCGCACAGATGAACTACCTCTTTCCTTTGGGTACCGACCACGATAGGGAACTGGGGGTAGCGCTTCAGCTCTTTGAGTATATGGGAACGGATAACTATACCCCAGAGGCGCTAAAACAGGAGTTCTACAAGGTAGGCATTAGTTACAGTATTCGCGTAGGGACAGACCAAACTTCTATAAGCCTTAGCGGTTTGGAGGAAAACCTGCACCGTGGTATAGCACTGATGAACCATTGGCTAAACCATGTAAAAGCCGATGAGGGCATCTACCGCCAAGTGGTGCAAACGATGCTACAAGCAAGGGAAGTCGCCAAAAAAGACAAAAACAGAATACGCGTAGCATTGGTTAATTATGCTAAATATGGCAAAGACTCGCGTTTTAGAGAGGTTATCATTAGCCAAGAGCGTTTAGAAACGGCCCAAGCCGATGAATGGATTGCTAAAGCCAGAACGCTGTTACAATACGATTATAGCCTTTTTTTCTATGGTCAAAACCGAGAACATTTTAAAACGCTGATGGCTGAAACTGGACTTTCCAGAATGCCAAATGAAACCATATGCTCTGTACCAGTGCCAAAAATCTTCCCAGAACCCGAAGCCAGTCAAAAGGTTTATTTTATCGATTATGATATGGTGCAGGTAGAGCTGATGAAGCTGGGGCGTGGGCAATCCTTTAATCCTCAGGATTTAGGCACTATCAATGTATTCAACGAGTATTTTGGGCATGGATTGTCTTCCATTGTGTTTCAAGAAATACGGGAGTCGCGGTCTTTGGCGTATTCTGCCTATGTATCGTATTCTTATCCACCAGTTTTGGGTCGGCACAACTATATCACCCATTATATAGGGACACAAGCCAACAAACTTGCCCAAGCCGTAGAAGCTATGCAAGATTTATTAGCGAGTTTGCCACAAGTACCGTTGCAGTTTAATCATGCTAAACAGGCTGCCCTAAAGCAGATTGCCGCACAGCGGTTGTCCAGAAGGAATTTATTCTTTACCCACCAAGCCTACAAAAAGTGGGGAGTAGATGGCGATATCCGCCAGTCAATTTACCACGAGATAGAGAGGCTTAGCCTAGAGCAGCTTACAGCGTTTTATAAGAAAGATATAGAACAAATCCAGTACAATACGGTATTGATAGGTAAAAAGGAAAACCTAGATTTTACCACCCTCAAAAAAATGGGCGATGTAGAGGAACTAAGTGTAGAGGCGCTTTTTGGCGATGGATAAGACCTTAGAATCATAACCTCTATGATTGTGTAAAGTATCTCGGGATAAGGGAAGACGGGTAGCTGCCATTAATCTATTATTGCCAGTAACAAATGGATAATGACCAGTAACAAATGGATAATGACCAGTAACAAATGGATAATGACCAGTAACAAATGAATGATGACTTGTAATAATCCAATAGTAACAGGTAATGATTAAAAAATAGCTTTTAATGTTTTGTTTTTCAATGAAAAAAAAATAAATTTGACAGATTGAAAATTAAATGTTTAACTTGAAAAACAATATAATTATGGAAGAAAAAGACAACAAAAGAAAACGAGTAAGCCTTGAAGAATGGATTTCTCGAATGAAACTCGCCTTTGCGAATGCTAAATTAGCCGAAATCAATCCGCAATTAGCCGTTTTAGGCTATAATGAAGCCAAACTCAACGAACTTCTATCAAAGGTTACCGAGTTGGAAACCTTACACCAAAAGCAAAAAAAGGAATACGCCGAGCAGTACGAGGAAACCAGTAAGGTGGAGGAGAAACGCAAAGCAATTGACGACAAATACAAAACGCATTTGGCACTTTGTCGCATATTGTTTAAAAAAGATGTGAAAGCTACGGCAGCATTAGATCTCAACGGCAAACGCAAAATAGCATACAGTGCGTGGTATCAGCAAGTCTCCAATTTCTATGCACAATTGCTACAAACACCCGAGTTCTTGGCAAAAGTGAAGACCATTAACATCAAAGAAGCGGATTTGGAAGCGGTAAAAACCTTATTAAATGAGGTAGCAACCCTGAAAGAAAGTCAGAAAAAGGAAACTGCCGAAGCCCAAAAAGCCACCGAAACCCGCGACAAAGCTTTTGATGATTTGTACCCACACTATGCCGACCTTATCGCCTACGCCAAAGCCACTCTCAGCGATGAACAACACCTCGAAGCCATGGGAATTGTGGTAAAACGATAGCCATTATACAACCAAGTACCTTTTTGTAGAGGTGCTTGGTTTTTTTGAGGGAAGTAGTATCTTTGTTTTTGAAAGAAATAGAATTTAAACTTTATGGAAAATAAAAAAATCAGTTGTAAAAAAGGATATACTTCTATAGTCGTAGATTATCAGAGTCCGTATTCGCAAGAAGAGATTTGGGATTTCTTAGTACATCCGAAATATGCTGTTGAGTTCACAAAGTCACCTTGCTATTATACTGAAATAGGAGAGGACTTTGAACTGAAGAAAGGGAATAAATGGATGGAAATTCATACAGGCGAAGATTGTAAAGGAGAGGTAGTTTCGAATAAGATTACTAAAATTACACCTTTCAATTATTTTCAAATAGTAAGGCATCAATCGGGAGTTAAAAATATCATTACAAAAATCCTGACCCAAAATGAAAAAGGAACCAATATAACAGAAAAACATTCATTCTCTATTAGCTTTAAAGATTTTAAATGGAAGCATTTAGTTTATTGGCTGTTTTTGTATTCGGGTATTTTTGCTAAAATAGCAGTAGATTTAGAGGGCGATGAGTATTGGTTTCAAAAAATGGAAGAAAAAATTAGAGATACATTTTACAAATAGTCAAAATATCATACAATCTTTTGTAACTTCTTACCTTTGCCAAAACCCACAATCAAAAAAATGACACTTACACAATACTTACAACAACAAACCCAACTTCCACAAAAGTCGATTGAAAACACCCTAAAATTACTCGATGAAGGGGCTACAATTCCCTTTATTGCGCGTTATCGAAAAGATATGACAGGCAACTTGGATGAGGTGGCAATTGAGCAAATCCAAAAAGGACAAAAGCAATACGAAGAAATCCAAAAGCGAAAGGAAACTATCCTAAAATCCATTGAAGAGCAAGGGGCGTTATCCCAAGAATTAGAACAAAAAATCCAACAATCTTTTGATTTGCAGGAGTTAGAAGATTTGTATTTGCCTTATAAAAAACGCCGAAAAACCAAAGCCGATACTGCTCGCGAACGAGGTTTAGAGCCTTTGGCGAAAATCATTATGGCTCAAAACAATGATAATGTTGAGCGAGTAGCAGAGAAATATTTATCCGATGAGGTGCCAACGATTGAAGAGGCGTTGCAAGGGGCGTGTGATATTATCGCGGAGTGGATCAATGAGAATTTGTTCGTACGAAGACGCCTACGACAACTCTTTCAACGCAAGGCGATGATTGTCACCAAAATCACCAAAAAAGGAAAAGAAAATGAGGAAGAAGCCCAAAAATACCAACAGTATTTCGATTGGAATGAGTCGCTTTCGAGAGTGCCATCCCACCGATTATTGGCGATGCTTCGGGCAGAAAATGAAGGCTTTATCAAACTAAAAGTGGAAGTGGATAAAGATGAAGTATTGGATTTTTTGGAGAAGAATTTTATCAAAAACAATAACGAAACTGCCGACTATATCGCAGAGGCTTGCAAAGATGCGTACAAACGCTTGTTAGAACCCTCGATTTCCAACGAGGTGCTGAGCGAAGCCAAATCCAAAGCCGATACCAAGGCGATTGCTGTTTTTGCAGAGAATCTGAAACAACTTTTATTGGCAGCACCTTTGGGCGAAAAACGAATTTTAGCCATCGACCCAGGGTATAAAACGGGTTGCAAGGTGGTTTGTTTGGACGAAAAAGGGGATTTGTTATACAACGAAACCATTTTTCCACATCCACCACAAAAGGAACAAACCATCGCAATGAAGAAAATCCGCTCGATGGTGAATGCGTACAACATTGAGGCAATTGCTATCGGAAATGGAACGGCGAGCCGAGAAACGGAATTTTTTATCAAAAGAATCCAATTTGATAGAAATTTACAGGTATTTGTGGTGTCGGAGGCAGGAGCATCGGTGTATTCGGCGAGTAAAATTGCTCGTGAGGAATTTCCCAATTACGATGTTACGGTGCGTGGGGCGGTTTCTATCGGAAGGCGACTGAGTGACCCATTGGCGGAGTTGGTAAAAATCGACCCGAAAAGTATCGGTGTGGGGCAGTACCAACACGATGTTGATGCTACGCAACTCAAAGAAGAATTGGACAAAACCGTGATGCACTGTGTGAATGCTGTTGGGGTCAACCTTAATACGGCGAGTCAGTCGTTACTGAGTTATGTCTCGGGGATTGGGGAGAAATTAGCCGAAAATATCGTCAATTATCGCTCGGAAAATGGAGCCTTTACCAATAGAGAACAATTGAAGAAAGTTCCACGATTGGGCGAAAAAGCCTACCAACAAGCGGCGGCATTTGTTCGCATCAAAGAGGGCAAACATCCGTTGGATAATTCCGCAGTGCATCCAGAATCGTATGCAATTGTTCAGAAAATGGCAAAAGATTTAGGCTTACAAACCGAAGAATTGATTGCCAATAAAGCCAAAATTCAGCAAATTCAACCCGAAAAATATACTACCGATACCATCGGAATCTTGGGAATTAAGGATATTTTAAAAGAATTAGAAAAACCCGGATTAGACCCACGCCAACAAGTAAAAGTATTCGAATTTGACCCGAATGTAAAATCCCTTTCCGATGTAAAAGAAGGAATGATTGTCCCAGGTATTGTCAATAACATTACGGCTTTTGGTTGCTTTGTAGATATCGGTATCAAAGAAAGTGGACTCATTCATATCTCACAACTTGCCGATGGTTTTGTTGCCGATGTCAATGATATTGTAAAACTCCATCAGCCCGTTTCTGTAAAAGTATTGGAAGTAGATGAAGCGAGGAAAAGAATTGCGTTGAAGTTGGTGTAGGAGAGTTTTTTCCTTATGGTCTTTTATACATCAGATTTTTATACCCAAAGTTCAACTATTTTCGCTATTTTTGTGGCTAAAATTATTTTTAGATTATGATGAAATTCTTAGATCAGTACCAAGAGCTTGTAGCAGAAGCCATTAAAAATAATGAATTTTTAAATCAGCCAAAGGAACTTTATGACCCTATTAACTATATTATTTCTCATGGGGGAAAGCGCCTAAGACCAATTATGGTTTTGATGGGTTGCGAACTATTTGGTGGCGATTTAAATAAGGCTATGAAACCCGCTCTTGCGATTGAATTTTTTCATAACTTTACTTTGATTCATGATGATATCATGGATGAAGCCCCATTAAGACGAGGACAACCGACCATTCATACTTTGCATGGCGTTAATGTAGGAATTTTATCTGGTGACGCATTATTGATAAAAGCCTACCAGTTTTTTGAGGATTTAGAACCAGAATTGTTTAAAAAATGTATTACCATTTTTTCTGAAACTGGTGGTGTCCTTTGTGAAGGTCAGCAAATGGATGTGAATTTCGAAACAGATTCTAATGTCACTTACGACGATTATATTAAGATGATTACCTATAAAACTGGGGTACTCAGTGCCGCCTCATTCAAGATAGGGGCATTAATTGCTGGGGCTAGCGAAAAGGAAGCCGAAGCATTGTATCAGTTCGGAAAGCATATTGGTATTGCCTTCCAGATTATGGACGATTACCTAGATGTGTTTGGAAATCAAGAGCAGTTTGGTAAAAAACACGCGGGTGATATCTTTGAAAATAAGAAAACTGTGCTTTATCTTTTAGCTTTGGAACATGCTAACGAAGATGAAAGAAAGGAACTAGAATATTGGTACTCTAAGAAAACGGATAATATCGATAAAGTTTACGGGGTAGAAAAGATTTTTCGAAGAACCAAAGTGGATGAAAAAGTACTTAGATTGATACAAAAGCACAACCAAATAGGGCAAGATTATCTAAAGGAAATTAACCTTCCAGAAGAGGATAAAACTCCATTTATAGAGCTTGCCAATTATTTATTAAAAAGAGAGTCGTAAAATAAAGAACCATGATTGTATTAGGAAGTAATTCTGAGGTTGCTCAGGCTTTTGTAGAGAAGGTGTTATCCGAGGGTAAACGCTTTAAGAATTTGTATCTATTAACTTCTAATGTAGAAACTACAGAAAAATTTGCTAAACATATTGATGTTAAATATTTTCAATCTTCGGAAATTATTCATTTAGATTTAATGCAAACTGTGGATTTCCATGCACTAGAACATATCCAATCGGATTTGCTATTTTGTGCTTCGGGATATCTAGGAAATGGTACTGAAGATGGCTTGCTCAGTCATAAAAACACGGAAGCGATTATTAATATTAATTATGCCAAATTAGTCCCAGTTTTAAACTATTTTGCAGAAAAAATGGCATCTAAAAGAGTGGGCAACATTATCGTTTTGTCCTCTGTAGCAGGGGATAGAGGGCGACAAAGTAATTTTATTTATGGTAGTGCCAAAGCAGGGTTGACTGCTTATTTAAGTGGACTAAGGAATTATTTATATCATCGAAAAGTTCATGTGATGACCGTAAAACCTGGATTTATGGCAACTAAAATGACGGAAGGCTTGCCATTAAACCCTAAATTAACGGCTTCGCCAAAACAAGCCGCCGATTGTATATATAAAGGCTACAAAAAACAGAAAAACACTATATATGTACGCCCAATTTGGTGGGCAATTATGATGATTATCAGAAATATTCCTGAGTTTATTTTTAAGAAATTAAAAATGTAATTTCGAGTTTATTTTTTGACATAAGATTCGTAACCCTCGTAGGTGGGAAGCAAACCTTTATTCCAGTAAGATTGCAGTAGAGATTCCACATATTCGTCGTGGCGGTATTTGTGTGGGTTGTAAGGTTCTTTTATGTCTACATCGGCAATATCGCCTTTTACATTCCACCAAAACGCACTCCACCCACCGCGCAGTTCTTTTATGATTTCATAAACAGTTTTTCCCGTAGCACGGCACATTAGTTTGGCAAAGATTCTACCTTCAGAGGTGGTAAGATTTCGAAGTTTAGATTCGTATTCCGCAGCAAGTTCTTGTTGTTTCTGCTTAGTGAATTTTCTGATTTCTACTTTATATTGCATTTGAGAAGTTTGTTTTTCTATCGTCTGATATTGTTCTAAAGCTGTAAGAAATAAAGGATATACGCGATTGAGTTTTTTATTAAGAAAGAAATAATAATTTTTATCTAGTTGGTTATTAAATTTTGGTTTATGTAAAATCTTTACTTCATCAAACACGACTACTGTTTCTCCTTCTATTTCGTATATTTTCGCTTGTTGCTTAGCGTCATAGTAATACCAATTACCAAATTCATCTTTCTTGAGTTTAGATTTTGGATATTGCGATAGGGTACTTACGGCTATCGTATCTTGTCCGGTTTGGGCAGAAAGATTTGCTGTAAAACAAAACACTGCAATAATTGAGGTTATTATATTAAATTTCATTATTTTTACCACTTTAAAAAGAATTAAATCTGATAGCAAAAATTATACCTTACGCATATGAAATTCAAAAAAAAATCTTTAGCATTTTTAGAAGATTACCTTAATACCGCATCGCCTACGGGCTACGAGCACGAAGGACAGAAAAAATGGGTCAATTATATCAAACCTTTTGTAGATGAAGTAAGGCTAGACCACTATGGTACAGCTTATGGGGTGATTAATCCTAAAGCTAAGTTTAAAGTGGTGATTGAAGCCCATGCTGATGAAATTTCTTGGTATGTTAATTATATTACAGAAGAAGGTTTAATCTATGTCATTAGAAATGGTGGGTCAGACCAAAGTATTGCACCTTCTAAAGTAGTGAATATCCATGGGGAAAAAGGTATTGTAAAAGGGGTGTTTGGTTGGCCAGCGATCCATACTAGAACAAAACAAGACGAGCCAACGCCAAAGATTGAAAATATCTTTATCGATTGTGGGGCTAGGTCTAAAAGGGAAGTAGAAGATTTAGGTATTTCGGTGGGGTGCATGATTACTTATACCGATACATTTTTTGAACTCAACGATCGCTATTTTGTATGTAGAGCTTTGGATAACCGTATTGGTGGTTTTATGATTGCGGAAGTAGCGAGATTACTTAAAGAAAATAAAAAGAAATTGCCTTTTGGTTTGTATATCACTAATTCTGTACAAGAGGAAGTGGGATTGTACGGTGCGGATATGATTGCCGATACGATAAAACCTAATATAGCCATTGTAACGGATGTTACCCACGATACTTCTACCCCTTTTATTGAGAAAAAGAAAGAAGGCGACCAAAAATGTGGCGATGGTCCTGTGATTTTCCATGCGCCAAGTGTACACCATCACATTAGAGATTTAATAGTTGAGACCGCGAAAAAGAAAAAAATTCCGTTCCAAAGAGCGGCGGCAAGTCGTGCTACGGGAACCGATACCGATGCTTTTGCACATTCTAATGGTGGCGTACCTTCAGCATTGATTTCTCTACCGCTTCGCTATATGCATACTACGGTAGAGATGGTGGACCAACAAGATGTCCAAAATGTCATTAAGTTGATTTACGAAACGCTTTTGAAAATAAAGCCAGAAATGGATTTAAAATATTTCTAATATTATGACTTTTGAAAAAGAATTTAAAGAAGCAATTGATGCTTTGCCTTCTAAAGAAAAAACCAAACTTATATTAAGGCTACTGAAAAAGGATCTTGTCTTATGTAATAGACTATATTTTGAATTAATTAGTGATGAAAGTGTTGAAGAGAGGAGAGATCGTTTGAAGAATAAACAATTAAAAACTATTAATCGTTTTACTGAATATTTCTATTCACCAGGCGAGTTACTGATGAATCTAAGAGATTTGAGTGGAGAAATTACAGAGCATTTAAAAACAACTAAAGATAAATATGGAGAAATTGAGTTGCTAATTTTTATGCTTACAGAAACCTTGAAAAAAAACCGAGAAAATTTATTGAGGTTTTCGGCAAGTAAAAATCTAAAACTTAATGTTTATATTGTTGCTAAGGTTTTTAAAATTCTCTTACTTATAGATAAAATGCATGAGGACGAAAGATACGATTTTAAAGAGTCGTTGAATGTCTTGGGTATGGAAATGTCCAAAAATGATGATTTAATGAAAGCTACCATTTACCATGGTTTGGATATGAATTGGCTTATAGGTGGAGAAATTCCAGAAAATATCTCGGAAATTCATAAAGAATTAAGAGCGAATGGTTATCTTCGCTAAAATATATATTGGATGAAAGAACAAGTAGTTTTAGTCACCCCAGACGATGAAATTTTAGGGTTGATGGACAAAATGCAAGCCCATGAAAATGGTTTGCTGCACCGTGCATTTTCGGTATTTTTATTCAATGATAAAGGGGAGATGTTGCTACAAAAAAGAGCCGCAACTAAATACCATTCCCCTAATCTATGGACCAATGCGGTTTGCTCACATCCAAGAGCTAACGAAACTTATCTAGAAGGGGCACACCGCCGACTAAAAGAAGAGCTTGGGATTAGTAATCTAGTACTAACAGAGCAATTTCACTTTATTTATAAAGCCGATGTAGGCGATGGGCTTTGGGAGCATGAATTGGACTATGTTTTCGTAGGGGAATACAACGGGGATTTTAACCTTAATCCAGATGAAGTTTCCGAAGTTAAATATTGTTCGATAGAAACTTTAGAACACGATATGGCAGTGCATCCAGAGCATTATACCGAATGGTTTAAAATCATTTTATCGGCGTATAGAACACAATTAAATTCAATAACATAATATCATAAAAACTTTTTAAAAATGAAAAAAACGGCGTTATATCAAAAGCATGTAGATTTAGGTGCAAAAATGGTTCCTTTTGCAGGTTTCGATATGCCTGTGCAATATTCTGGCGTAACCGAAGAACACTTTGTAGTAAGAGAAAAGGTAGGCATCTTCGATGTATCTCACATGGGGCAATTTTTTATCGAAGGGGACAAAGCTAAAGATTTACTTCAGTATGTTACTTCTAATAATGTAGAAACTCTCGAAGACGGCAAAGCACAGTATTCTTGTTTACCTAATGGCAAAGGCGGTATTGTAGATGATTTAATCGTTTACAAAATGAACGATAAGAAATATTTTGTCGTTGTCAACGCTTCTAACATTGATAAAGACTGGGCGCATATTTCTAAATACAATGATAAATTTGGGGCGAAACTCACGAATGCTTCAGATGAAATGTCTCTAATCGCCATCCAGGGTCCAAAAGCGGTAGAAACCCTTCAGAAATTAACGGATACTAATCTTTCGGAGATTCCTTATTATCATTTTGCTGTGGGCACAGTAGATGGTGTTCCAGAAGTCATTATCTCAAATACTGGCTATACGGGGAGTGGTGGTTTTGAAATTTATTTTAAAAATGAAGTGGCGGAACAACTTTGGGATGCCCTAAATAAAGCAGGGGAAGAATTTGGATTGTTGCCTTGTGGATTGGCTGCGAGAGATACGCTTCGTCTAGAAAAAGGATTTTGTTTATATGGTAATGATATTGATGATACCACTTCGCCACTAGAGGCAGGTCTAGGCTGGATTACTAAACTGGATACGGATTTTGTGGATAAAGAGTTTTTAGCACAACAAAAAGCGGAAGGCATCACTAGAAAATTAGTAGGTTTTGAAATGCAAGAAAAAGGTATTCCAAGACACGATTATGAAATAGTAGATGCGGAAGGCAATACCATTGGTAAAGTAACCTCTGGAACCATGAGTCCGATGAAAAAAGTGGGCGTTGGTTTGGCTTATATTGATAAACCTCATTTTAAAGTAGGGAGTGATGTTTACATTAAGGTAAGAAATAAAAACCTTCTTGCGAAAGTGGTAAAATTACCATTTGTATAGAATTTTAATATCAAACGATAAATCTTAACCGTTCATATTTCTATGGGCGGTTTTTTTTGTGTATGAGTATTTGCACACAACTAAAATTAATCCTATTTTTGAAGTTATGATAAAAGCAACAAATATCCATAAATCTTATGGCGATTTAGAAGTCTTAAAAGGCGTAGATATAGAAATAAAACCTGCGGAAGTAGTTTCCATTGTTGGGGAATCGGGTGCGGGTAAATCTACATTATTACAAATTTTAGGCACCTTGGATAGTCCCACTGATATTCAATATTATAAAACCAGCATCAGTATAGATGGGCAGTCTTTTCTAACGATGAAAGATAAAGATATTTCTAAATTTAGGAATGAAAATATTGGTTTTGTATTTCAAAATCATCAACTGTTACCAGAGTTTACAGCATTAGAAAATGTATTGTTGCCAATAAAAATTTCGGGTAAAAATGAGAAACCATTTTTAGATAAAGCCACACAACTTTTTGAAGATTTAAAAATAATAGATAGAATACATCATAAACCCAAGCAGCTTTCAGGGGGGGAAGCCCAAAGGGTAGCGGTCATTAGGGCATTAATCAACGACCCAAAAGTAATTTTTGCTGATGAACCCACTGGGAATTTAGATTCTAAAAATGCCGATGCACTGCATCAATTATTTTTTGATTTAAGAGATAAATACAATCAAACTTTCGTTATTGTAACACATAATAATACATTGGCAGATAGTACAGACAGAAAACTTGTTATGAGAGATGGCATGATTATTTAAATATTTAATTTTCACACTTTATTAAATTCGCTTATGTCTATAAAACACCTTTCCGAAGATGATAGACCTCGTGAAAAATTTCTCACGAAAGGGAAGGGGGCGGTTTCGGATTCGGAATTGTTGGCAATTATTATGGGCAGTGGCAACAGAACCCAAACGGCAGTAGAATTGGCAAGAGATATTTTGAAATATTACGAATACAATTGGCATCTGCTTAGTGAAGCCTCTATTGAAGATTTAAAAAAGTTTAAAGGCATAGGAGAAGCAAAAGCCATAAGCATTGCTACCGCCCTAGAAATTGGAAGGCGTAGAGCATTACAAGAATTTCCAAAGCGCGCCAGTATCAAAAGCAGCCAGATGGTATTTGAACTGATGCAACCTTTGCTTTCGGATTTATTAGTAGAAGAATTTTGGGTATTGTTAGTGAATCAAAATAATCAGGTAATTCATAAAGAAGCCTTATCAAAAGGCGGACTTACGGGAACTGTGGTGGATTTAAGATTGCTGTTTAAATTGGCTATCGAGCGTTATGCTACGGGAATCATATTGGTGCATAATCATCCATCAGGCAGTTTAACGCCAAGTCTACAAGACAAAACCATTACCCAAAAGATAGTAAAGGCAGGTCAGATTCTAAATATCAAAGTGCTTGACCATATCATCATTGCCAAGCAGCAGTATTTTAGTTTTTTAGATGAAGGGTTGTTATGATAAGAAAAGTGGATACCCAGAATTTAGATGCAGTATGCTATACCCAATGTCTAAGGACATCGGCACAATATGAATTCCAAGCAGAACTGGAGTATTTAAAAACCACTCACGACAATTGGGAGTTTCTTATTTTAAATAATTATGAGGCGGTAATGCCTGTGCCTATCAAGCGAAAGTTAGGTCTTAAATTCGTGATTTTTCCACCATTAATTCAGCAATTAGGTGTTTTTTCTAAAGTGGATGATATGTCGTTGAACGAAACATTTTATCATGATTTAAAAACACACTACAATGTATATTATTATGCATTTAACGCTAAAAATCAATTGCCCAATTCATTAAAAAGAAGAAAAAATTACTATATCCCATCAGCACCATATAGGGAGGTTTTAAAACAATATTCTACCAATAGAAGACGAAATATAAGACCTCAAGATAAAAATAATATAGGTTTAAATTTATCGCAAGGCAAAAATATTAACGATTATAAATCATTTTTTGACCAACATATTTTAGGCATAGAAACAGAGCGGCTTAAATCTTATTATTTTGAAATTCTTAGGCGATTGTATGACCAGGAATGGCTTAACATTTATGAGGTGAAAAAAGACCAGCAACTATGCTCGGTTGCTATGATTTTATGTGGTAGTCGGCGAAATTATTTATTGGGTTTTATTAATGATAAATCCATTTCATCCAACGCTCCATCTTTGGTTATAGATTATATTTTGCAACATACTATTGAGGATACCGAATTTAGTTGTTTTGGGAGTAATATTCCTTCAATAGAAATGTTTTACAAGCGTTTTGGTGCAAAAATGGAAACCTATGCCTATCTGCAAAATTCCAAGTTGGAGATGATTAAAAATTTAATTTTCCAAAAATCAATTTAAATTCTTAAATTTGCGTCTATTTTTTCTTTAAAATGCCAATATATAGTTCATATTTACCTTATGCTTTTGCCTTATTACTGGCAATTCCTTTTCTCATTTTATTGAGGCAAGGACTACATTTCTATATGCGTACTAAAGAGCAAGAGTTGAAGTGGAGGCTATCCCAAAAAGGAACAGTCATTAACACCCAAGCGTATGAACGCATGGCGATTTTTCTAGAGCGTATAAAACCCGCCAATATCATTAAAAATTTTGATGCGGATTTAGCCCCTCATGAGTTTATGTTTTTAACGAAAAAGTCTATCAATCAAGAATTTGAATACAATATTTCTCAACAAATTTATTTTAATAAAGATACTTGGGATGCCATTGTAATGGTAAAAAATGAGGTAATAAAACGATTGAAATTAACTTATGAAAATCTCAATACTACCACACCATTAGACGAGTTTAAAACAATTTTCATCATGAACTATATGGAAGGCGAAGACCATGTGGGAGTAGTATTAGAGTTATTAAGAAAAGAAATTAAGAATAATCAAAAACATTAAATAAATGAATCCAAAATTTAAAGCACACCCATGGCATGGAATTTCAGCTGGAGATAAAGCCCCAGAAGTGGTAACGGTATATGTAGAAATTGTACCTTCGGACACGATTAAATATGAAGTGGATAAGGAAAGTGGCTATTTAAAAGTGGATAGACCGCAAAAGTTTTCTAATATCATCCCCGCATTATACGGATTTGTCCCTCAAACTTATTGCGACGAAGAGGTGAAAAAACTGGCTATTGAAAGCGGTGCTACCGATGTAACAATGGGCGACCATGACCCACTAGATATTTGTGTACTTAGCTCTCACCATATCCACGCTGGAAATCTGTTGATGGACGCTATTCCAATTGGTGGATTTAAAATGATTGATAAAGGCGAAGCGGATGATAAAATCATTGCCGTGATGGTAGGCGACCAGTCTTATGGACACATCCGAGACATTAGTGAATTGCCAGATGCAGAGGTGCAAAGATTAAAGCATTATTTCTTGACTTACAAGAATTTACCTTACGAAGAGGCGTCTTGTAAAATTGATGAAACTTATGGTGCTGAACACGCTAAAAAAGTGGTAGAAGCTTCATTACAGGATTACAAAACTAATTTTGGTAACTCGTAATAATAAATTGAGCCGCTTAAAATAAATTGCATTTTTAAGCGGTTAATTTTAATTAAAGTTTGCATCGTTTATCTATTTTTACCTATTTTTGACGAATGGAAAATTTCATTGTATCTGCACGAAAATATCGTCCCCAAGAGTTTGATACTGTTGTGGGGCAATCACATATTACAGATACTTTGGAGCACGCCATAGAGGAAAACCAATTGGCTCAAGCCTTATTATTCTGTGGTCCAAGAGGAGTGGGTAAAACAACTTGCGCTAGAATCTTAGCTCGTAAAATCAACGAGAAAGATGGGGCTACCAGTGAAGATGGCTTTGCGTATAATATTTTTGAGTTAGATGCGGCGTCTAACAACTCGGTAGATGATATTCGGGAACTTACCGACCAAGTGAGGTATGCTCCGCAAATTGGAAAATACAAAGTTTATATTATAGATGAGGTGCATATGCTGTCGTCTGCGGCGTTCAATGCCTTTTTGAAAACATTGGAAGAACCGCCAGCACACGCTATTTTTATATTAGCGACAACGGAAAAGCATAAGATTATCCCGACTATTTTATCGCGTTGTCAAATCTATGATTTTAAGCGTATTACCATTGAGGATATCCAAAATCATTTAAAGAATATTGCTGAAAAAGAAGGGGTGGCTTACGAAGATGATGCCTTATTCCTAGTGGCTCAGAAAGCCGATGGTGCCCTTAGAGATGCACTTTCTATTTTTGATAGATTGGTAACTTTTACCCAAAAGAATATTACCCTAGCCAAGGCTGCGGAAATCTTAAATATTTTAGATTACGACCAGTATATTAACATTGTAAATTTAGCACATAAAGGTGAAATTCCTCAAGTCCTTACTTCTTTTAATGAGGTTGTAAAAAAAGGATTTGATCCGCATATTTTTATAGCAGGATTGGGCAATCATTTTAGAGATTTAATGATGGCGCAGAATCCAATGACTTTGGATTTAATAGAGATTGGTGAGAATACAAAAGCTAAGTTTTCTGAACAAAGTCAAATGTGGTCGGCACAACAATTGGTAGATGCCATTGAAATTTGCAACCATGCCGATATCAATTATAAAAATTCTAAAAATCCAAGACTGACGGTAGAAATTGCTTTGATGCAACTGTCTAGTTTAACGCAATCTACTCAAGATTCTAAAAAAAAAAGTTCTTAATACTACCGCCAAATCATAAGGTAGAGCATGCAGAATCATCATCAGAACCACAATCGAATAAAACGAACCATATCAATCTTGTAAAAGATGCGCCACATAGTCGGATTAAAGTGTCTGATAAACCCATAGCACAGGCTAAAGTACAATCTTTGTTTAGCATTAATGAAGCCTTAAACCAAACTGAAAAAGAAGAAGAATCTGACCATAAAATTGTAGAGGAAGATTTACCAGACGGTCATTTTAGCAATACCGATGTAGAGAATGAATGGAAGGTTTTTCTTAAGCGGTTATCAAAAGAAAATATTGTGGCTTATCATGCCATTCAAAACTTTACACTTCATAAAACCGATGAGCATGAAATCACTTTAGAATATATTTCGGAGTCGGCAAGGGTAGAGTTTGATAAGGTAAAGGACGATTTCCTGAGTCACTTTAAACACAAATATAAAAATTATAGAATACAACTCTTCTATCAAAAAAATGAACAACAAATCATTATCAATAAAGGTAATACCAAGCGAGAGATTTTTAAGCAAATGATGAAAGTAAACCCGCTACTAAAAGACCTAAATGATATGATGAATTTCGATTTTAATTAATAAAATACATGACATTAACAGATTTAAAAAACGAATGGCTGAATGAATTTACTCAGCCGATGATTATAGCCGGACCATGTAGTGCAGAGAGCGAAAGCCAAATGTTGGAAACGGCAGAACGCATTAAAACGCATGCCCCAAAAGTAGAAGTCTTCCGTGCTGGAATTTGGAAGCCGAGAACAAAACCAGGGTCTTTTGAAGGTGTGGGAGTCATTGGTTTAAGTTGGCTAAAAAAAGTAAAAGAGGAATTTGGATTTAAAACGGCTACCGAAGTCGCCAACGCTCATCATGCCTATGCCGCATTAGAAGCCGATGTGGATATTTTATGGATTGGGGCGCGTTCTACGGTAAATCCTTTTACAGTTCAAGAAATTGCGATTGCTCTTAAAGGAACGCAAAAACCAGTATTGGTAAAAAACCCTGTTAATCCAGATTTATCGCTTTGGATAGGTGCCGTAGAGCGATTGGTAGCGCAGGATATTCATAATATAGGTGTAATTCACCGTGGATTTTCTACCTATCAAAAAACAAAATACAGAAATATTCCGAATTGGCAGATTGCTTTAGACTTTAAAAATCAGTTTCCTAATATTCCGATGTTTGTAGATCCTTCGCATATTTGTGGGAATAGGGAAGGGCTGTTTGATGTTACTCAAGAATCATTAAACTTAGGCTACGAAGGGGCGATGATTGAAACCCACTGTACTCCTGATAAAGCTTGGAGTGATGCGGCTCAACAAATAACGCCAGAAGTACTTGGCGATATGATAGCTCGATTACAAGTGCGAACTTCCGATATCTCTGGCTATAAAGACGAAATGGAAAAACACCGTGCTTTGATTTCGGATTTAGACTTTCAGTTGATGGAATTGCTATCCAATAGAATGAAAATTTCTGAAAAAATAGGAACGCTAAAAAAAGAAAATAATATTGCTATTTTCCAACCAGAACGCTGGAAAGTGATTACCGAATATGCGGCTCAAAAAGCTGAAGAAACTGGGATGGGACAATATTTTATAGAAAAAATATTTAAAGCCATCCACGAAGAATCGATAGAAGTTCAAAATAAAGTGATGTTAGACTAATCCAAATACGATTATGTTTGAAAATAAAGTAACTCTACAATATAGAAAAATCCTATTCATTATTGTAGGGCTTTTTTGCTGTACCCCTATTGTAGATGCACCAGAGGCATTATTTATAGGGTTTGTTTTCAGTATGCTGCTAGGGCACCCATTTATGAAGCACAATGGTAAACTTACGAAATTTTTATTGCAGTATTCCATTATAGGCTTAGGATTTGGAATGAATATTATTGAAGCAGCTAAAGCAGGGAAACAAGGCTTATTATTTACCATTGTATCTATTGCTACGACTTTGATATTAGGCTATTTCTTAGGAAAATGGCTTAGAGTGCCACAAAAGACCAGTACTTTGATTTCCTCTGGAACAGCCATCTGTGGTGGAAGTGCTATTGCAGCGGTAGCCCCCGTTATAGACTCTGATGACAATGAAACTTCCGTAGCGCTAGCCAGTATATTTATTTTAAACTCATTGGCATTATTTATTTTTCCATTGGTAGGACATTGGCTTGAGATGAGCCAAGCAGACTTTGGTTTGTGGTCTGCCATAGCTATTCATGATACCAGTTCAGTCGTTGGAGCAGCACAGAAATATGGTAATGAGGCTCTTAAAATTGCGACTACTATTAAGTTGGAACGGGCGTTATGGATTATTCCATTATCGCTAGGATACGCTTTCTTGGGGCGTCAGCAGCAAAAAACTAGAGATAAAAATCTGCCTAAACCAAAAATTAAAATTCCTTATTTTATATTTGGATTTGTAGTAGCCATGTTGATTAATACCTTCGTCCCAGCCATGACAGAATTTAATCAACTGATTGTAATACTCTCCAAAAGAGGATTAACCCTGACTTTATTTCTTATCGGTGCAGGACTAAGTTTAAAGGCATTAAAAACCGTAGGTATAAAACCATTGCTACAAGCGGTATTGCTGTGGCTGTTTATTTCTATCAGTGCTTTATATGTAATCTTAAGTAGGTAAATGACAGTCTCTAAAGCTACTATATGTTAATTAGATGCAAAAATAATCTGTTATTTTGCTAAATCAAAACCGCCCAGTTATCAAAATTTTGATAACTGGGCGGTTTAATTAAGTTTAAAATTTATTATTTAAAATCTGCATCACTAGCTTTATTAACTTCGTAGCTTTTAACTTCAAAAGTAATGTCCATACCAGACATATTTTGTGAGATTTTAAATGGTAGTTTTACTCCAGATACTTCTTTATAATCAGAATATACTGTTGGGATGGTCATTTCTTTATCGCCCATTTTCTCCGTTTTATTTTCTCCGATTTTAAGCCCAGATTTTACACTATAAAAATAAGTAGTTTTCCCAGATTTTACAGCATAAGCATCTTCACCATTGATTTGTTCAATACCTTTTAACGCATAATCACCACCATCAGCAAAGTTTAACTCTGGGAAGATTTCTTTACTTTTAGCCGCTTCTTTTTTCGCTTCCTCTGGCATTGGTATTTTTTGACCTTGAGCCATGATGTAGCCGTCTGTTCCGTTAAATACAATCTTTTGCATAGTGTTTCCCATCATTTTCATATCCATCATCATTTTTCCACCTTTAGCTTGTACCAAGGTCATTTCTAGAGGCATACCTTGCACTGTGGCAGAGGCATTGGTTGTTAAAGTATTTACTTTTTCAATATTAGCTTTTCCACCGATAGCATCTATGTACCTTTTCCCGATACTGGCTACATTTACATCAGCAGCTACTTTTTGGGCGGTAGGCTTTTGGATTGGATTGGCATAGGCATCGTAATACTTTACAGTATAACCTAATTTTTCTAGGCCATCAGCAATATCCGTTGCTTTTCCTGTTACTACAATTCTAGATTGGTTCGGCAGAATATTTTCTTTTACTACTTTTGCAACTTGTGCTCCAGTAACATTATCAATAGATTTTAGATAGTTGGTATAGAAATCTTTTGGCAAATCCTGAATTTTTTGTTGTAATGCAAATCTTGCAATGGTTTCAGGTTTTTCTAGAGACATAATAAAGCTACCTTTCATCTTAGCTTTGGTTCGCTTTAGCTCTTCTGGTGTTACCATGGCAATGCCATTTAATTCTTTCATAAACTCCATTACAGCTTTATCTGTAACTTCATTTCTTACGCTAGCCTCTGCAGAAAATTTAGGAGAGTATTTACTAGTTGAAAGTGATGAGTATGCCCCATAAGTAAAGCCGTTTTTCTCTCTTAAGTTCATGAATAGCCTTGCCTCACCACCACCACCAAGTATGTAGTTAGCCATAGAACCAGCAAAATATAAAGGATCTTTCATCTTGAGGTTAGAAATATTGTTCACCTCAATGATAGATTGTACCGCGTTTGGCACATTAACTACATTAATCTCTGTTTTAGCAACATTTTTGGCTGGAGTAGGAGCAGTGATTTTAACACCAGATTTTTTCCAAGCACTAAATTCTTTTTTTACTTGGCGCTTCACCTCTTCAAATTTTACATCTCCCACAATAACTAGGTAAGCATTATCTGGAGCGTAGTATTTTTTATAGAAATCTTGTACATCTTTCAGTTGAATTTTCTTGATGCTTTCTTCTGTTTCAAACTCACCTCTAGCTGTGTTTTTACCATATGTTAAAGCATCAGATACTTTATTTGCAATAGCATTAGCGTTTTTCTCATCTGCTTTTAGAGATTCTAGCGTTCTTTCTTTAGATTTTTGAACTTCCTCTGCCGAAAATTTAGGATTAATAATGGCATCTGACATTAAAGTCATGATTTGAGGAAAATATTTAGAAAGTGAATTGGCATAAGCACCACTACTGCTAAATCCTAATCTAGCACCAAGGAAATCTACTTTTTTATTAAAGTCTTCCTTGCTCATGGAGGTTGTTCCAGTACCTAACTGGTCTGCCATAATTCCACTGATACCAACTAAATCGCCTTCGTAGATTGGTGGGTGGTCCATAGACAAACTTACATTCACTCTCGGTAGTTTATGGTTTTCTACCACCATTACAGTAAGTCCGTTTTTAAGGGTAAAGGTTTTTGGCTGAGCAATGTTTATCGTTGGGGTAGGACCTGGCTTTGGCATTGCGTTAAGGTCTATTTTTTGTGCAGATATCATTCCTGAAATTAAGAATGCAGCAGCGATATATTTTAAATTTTTCATGATTCAATATTATTTTTTCTGTGGCATATAGTTGATGGTAACTCTTTGGTTAGGATTAAGATATTTCTTAGCTGCTTCTCTTAAATCCTCTCTCGTAATAGAACGGTAGATGTCTATTTCCTTATTGATAAGGTTGGTATCTCCTTTTAGTACATGACTATCTGCCAATGAATGGGCAATTCCTTCAATGGAAGAGTTAGAATTTACAAATTGATTTTCGTACTGATTTTGAAGTTTTTGATAATCTTCTTCAGAAATTAAATTCGTTTGAAGTTTTTTCACTTCAGCATTGATATCTTTTTCTAAAGTATCTCTAGAAGTGTCCCCCATAGGCAAAGCAAAAAATGCAAATGCACCATAGTCTTCCATACCAATATTTGCAGCTTGTACTTGTAGGGCTTTTTTATCTTCATCTACTAATTTTTTATAAAGTACAGAAGATTTACCACCACTGAGATAAGTACCTAGCATATCTAGTACATAGGCATCTTTGATCTTGTTAGAAGGCGTTCTATAAGCAAAAATATAAGCAGGAATTTGGATATTATTATCGTATACCGTTACTTCTTCAGGTTTGGTAATAGGCGTTTCCATTTTATAGTTACGCTTTATTTCTGCACCTTTTGGAATAGAACCGTAGTATTCGCTAATCCACTTTTTAGTTTGCTCTGGCTGGATGTTTCCTGCTACTACCAATGTAGCGTTATTAGGTACATAATATTTTTTAAAGAAATTTTGAAACTCATCTAGTTTTGCAGAGTTAAGGTCTTCCATAGAACCAATCGTAGTTCCCTTATAAGGATGGTTTTTAAATAGTGCTTTTAGGATACTATCGAAAAGGTTACCATAAGGCTGGTTGTCCATTCTCATTCTTTTTTCCTCTTTTACTACCTCTCTCTGAGTATCTACGCCTATTTGGTTGATTACCGGATGTCTCATTCTTTCTGCCTCCATCCAAAGTCCTAGTTGTTCGTTATTAGATGGGAAAGTTTCATAGTAATAAGTACGGTCACCAGTGGTATTGGCGTTGTTGCTTCCTCCATTAGAAGTTACAACTTTAAACCAATCTCCTCTTTTGATGTTTGGGGTACCTTCAAATAAAAGGTGCTCAAAAAAGTGTGCAAAGCCTGTTCTACCTTCTTGCTCATCTTTAGCCCCTACATGGTACATTACGGAAGTTGTAACGACAGGAACTGAGTTGTCTTGATGAAGAATCACATGCAATCCATTAGGAAGGTCATATTCTTCAAATTTAATTTGTTGTGCATTTAGCCAAGACCCTATAAAAGCGGCAATGGCTAAAGAAAAAAATCTTTTTTTCATTATATAAGTATTTGTTTTAAAATATTAGTTGATGTAATATAGAATTTGTTACAAATTTAAGCAATTTTATTTTTTTGCAGAGGCTTAAAAACGAAAAAACCACTTCTTAATTGAAGTGGTTTTAATATATTAAATGTTAGACGAGATTATTTCCCTTCTTCCATTTTCTTTTTCAATTCTGCTAAAGCATCGATATCTCCAAGCGTTGACTTTTCTTCTGATGAAGAAGACACTTTAGAAGCAGATTCTTTTACATTCTTTCTTTCTTCTTCACGGAAAAGACCAGTGTGAGAAACGACTACTCTTTTGAACTCTTTGTTGAATTCAATTACTTTAAATTCAGCTTCTTCTCCTTTTTTGATTTTAGAACCGTCTTCTTTTTCTAATAATCTAGAAGGGCAGAATGCTTCTACTTCAGCATCTTCAAACTTCACTTGAGCACCTTTATCGAATACATCAGTAGCAGTACCAGTGTGTACAGTACCTTCTGCATACTTAGTTTCGAATTTATCCCAAGGGTTGTCTGTTAATTGCTTGTGTCCAAGAGATAATCTTCTAGCATCTACATCTAGTTCAAGAACAACAACATCTAATTTGTCGCCTACGCTACAGAATTCAGATGGGTGCTTGATTTTCTTAGTCCAAGAAAGGTCAGAGATATAGATTAATCCGTCGATACCTTCTTCAAGCTCTACGAATACACCAAAGTTAGTAAAGTTTCTTACAGTACCTGTGTGCTTAGAACCTACTGGGTATTTATCTTGGATATTAGTCCATGGGTCTTCAGATAATTGCTTCATACCAAGAGAAATTTTTCTCTCCTCTTTGTCTAAAGTCAATACTTGAGCTTCTACTTCGTCTCCAACTTTTACGAAATCTCCAGCACTTCTTAAATGAGTACTCCAAGACATTTCAGATACATGGATTAAGCCTTCTACACCTGGCGCAACTTCTACAAATGCACCATAGTCAGCAAGAACTACCACTTTACCTTTTACTTTATCACCCACTTTCATATTCTCATCTAGAGAATCCCATGGATGTGGTTCCAATTGCTTGATACCTAATTGGATTCTAGTTTTATCTTCATCAAAGTCTAGGATTACCACTTTAATAGTTTGTCCATCTTCTAGAACTTCAGAAGGATGGTTCACTCTAGACCAAGATAAGTCGGTGATATGTACTAATCCATCTACGCCACCAAGGTCAACGAATACTCCGTAAGAAGTAATGTTTTTAACGGTTCCTTCAAGAACTTGACCTTTTTCAAGCTGAGCGATGATTTCTTTTTTCTGATCTTCAATATCCGCTTCGATAAGTGCTTTGTGAGATACCACCACATTTTTGAATTCTGGGTTGATTTTTACCACTTTGAACTCCATAGTTTTACCTACATACTGATCGTAGTCTTTAATAGGCTTCACATCAATCTGAGACCCTGGTAAGAATGCTTCGATACCGAATACATCTACAATCATACCACCTTTAGTTCTAGATTTTACATAGCCATTTACTACTTCTCCAGTTTCGTGGAAGTGGTTCACTTTATCCCATGCTTTAAGCATTCTTGCTTTTTTGTGAGATAATTGAAGCTGACCATTTTTGTCCTCTCTTCTGTCTACCATTACTTCTACTTCGTCTCCAACTTTTAGATCAGAGTTGTAACGGAATTCATTTAGAGAGATTACTCCTTCCGACTTAAAGTCGATATCTACGATAGCCTCTTTGTCTGTTAATCTTACGACTTTACCAACGATTACATCGTCTTCTTCTAAGTCGCTTAGAGAGCCTTTGTAGATTTCCTCTAGTTCTTTTTTTTCGCTTCTGTCTTCTGCGTTAAGACCTGATTCAAAAGAATCCCAATCAAAGTTTTCAGGAGCTACATTTTGGTTCATTAGAACCTCTTCTTGTTGTTTTGTCTGTTCTGACATAATTAAAAATTTGTATCCAAAACGCACATTTTTTTGAGCTAAAACGGAAAATGGGTTTTGAAGATGTTAGTTATTTTGGGTTAATACTTTTGCTCAAATCATCCGTAAAAAGTGGTGCAAATATACTGTTTTTTTTCTGACTGACAATGAGAAAATTAAGTTTTTTAAAATCTTGAAACCTATTGATGGTTAGAGGTTTAATTTACTCAGGTTAAAGAAAGGATTGATCGAAAGAAAACGGTAGTAAATCTCTGATACATTTGGTTTTGTAGATTTCGCCTTCTACCGATGCAAAATAGATTTCTATTGGTGTTTTTTGTTTAGCTTCATACTCTAGAATGCTTTGTCTACAGGAACCACATGGTGGAATAGCGGTAGAAGTAATAGCATCTTTTGGCGCTCCAATTACAAAAAGTTTTTTTATTTCTACATTAGGATAGTTAGCAGAAGCCCAATAAATTGTAGTTCTTTCGGCACAAAGTCCAGAAGGGTAGGCTGCATTTTCTTGGTTACTTCCAGATATAATTTCGCCATTCTCTAACAAAATAGCACAACCAACCAAAAATTGCGAGTAAGGTGCATAGGCGTTGGCTCTTGCTTCTTTAGCTGCTTTAAAGAGTTGTTGCTCAATATCGTTTAATGTGTGTTCGTTTTCAAAAACTTCGAAATCGATTTGAAATGTCTTCTGCATTGTAAGATTTAATAAATAGGCTGTAAAATTAATTCTTTTTTAATAGATGTACAAATTTAATCTTCTTGTAAATACCATTTCATTTTTTCTAAATATTGAGGCTTAGGGTTAATGAATTTTAAAATCTTTTTATCATCAGGGTAAGAAATTCGATAATAGATGATTTTATCCGCATAATATTTAAAATAAGGGTGTTTTTTTAACCAGTCTTCGGGTGCTGTTGCGAGTTTATATTTCTTGACTTTGGTTTCATCGAATGGACAAGTTAAAATTAATTTATGAGCTAAGTTTTTATCAATATGATAGGTGTCAAAAATTTGGTTAGGCTTGGCAAAACCACCTAAAATTTTACGAAATCCAAGATAACTTTTAGCGGCTTTTGGTGAAAATCCAAATTCAATAAGTTGGTCGTAAGTGATTTCATTAATACCCACCTTTGAAAAGTCGGTAACCACTTTGGGGGCTTGTGGTACCTCTGTTTTTATCATTTCTTTTGTACTAGTAATTGGGTTTAACTGAATATAAGGTTTTAATTCTGAGAATTTTTCATCCGAAATTACAAAACACTTTTGTAGGTCTTCCAAAGTTTTAATTTGCCCTTTTAGTTGGTAGTTTTTATATTTCAAAATCACTTGGGCTTGCTTTTCGGAAAACCCTAAAGCCTGCCATCCTTCTAAGCTTAGTTGATTAGGGTCAAAAGGTTGATAATTAATTCTTTGCTTTTTAAATTGAGGATTATTACTTTTTTTATAATTTGTATCATGCTCAGGGATTTTATCTGGCAATATAAGATAAGGCTCTAATTTGCGGTAATGTTCTGGGCTAAGGGTATAGCATTCCTTGAGTTTTTCTTTACTGATAAAACTGCCACCCAGATAGTTTTTATATTTAATAAAAGACTGGGCTTGTTTTTCCGAAAACCCTAATGCCATCCAATCTTTCACTTGATAATGGTCTGGGTTAAATGCTTGATGCACTTTTATACCATATTCTTTCTGTGGATAGGTGCTATAGGACTTTGAGTGATGTTCTTCTGGTAGTTGAATGTATGGGCTAAGTGTTTCAAATTTTTCTGTTGAAATGGCATAACATTTTGCCAATTGTGCTTTGGATTGGAATGTACCGCCCACCACATCTTTATATTTCAAAATGGTTTGGACTTGTTTTTCTGAAAACCCTAAGTTTTTCCAGTCTTCTGCATTGAGTTCATTTGGATTGAACGGGGTTAAGTTTAATGGTTGAGTTTCCTGTGGTTCTGTTACGAATGTGACTTTGGGTACTTCGGTAGTTTGATAGATTTTGTAAAAATAAAAGAATATTTGAAGTACTAAAATCAAAAGCCCAATAGTACCCCAACCTATAAGTTGTTTCTTATAGATTTTAAAAGGCAGTTGTGGACCTTTGGGTTTCATATCATTACATTTTAAGTTGGATCTTTTTCCATCAAGGCCTCTTTCAGTTTTAGCAACTCAGATTTTACATATTCTAAGCGATCAATAATTTCTATCGTTTCGCCAATCGTTTCATTGGTAGTTAGTGCAATTTTAGCACCATCTAAAGTGTAGCCTTTTTCTTTGGTTAGATGATAAATCATCTTTAGGTTTTCTATATCTTTAGGGGTAAAATACCGATTCCCTTTCTTGTTTTTTTTAGGCTTAAGAATAGGAAACTCTTTTTCCCAAAAGCGTAGGGTAGAGGTATTAACATCAAATGCTTTAGCAACTTCTCCAATGGAATAATATAATTTTTCTGGCAAATTGAGTTTCATTCGTAAATCTATTGATTACAAATATAATAATAATTTTGATATTATGCTAAATCTAACCTATGAAATCTTCAAAAGATATTAAAACTAAAAGTTAAAACTTCATGTCTCAAATTCAGATTTATATACTTATTAGACCTTCAAGAAAAAATATTGAAGATTAATTCCCCATTCCTATTTTATTTCTTAATTTCTCTTTCTCACAAGAGTTCCACTCATTTTTTAAAATACTCAGGATCATACTATCTCTTCTGGTTCCGTCGGGTTTATACATATTACTTCTAAGGATGCCTTCTTCTGTGCAGCCGAGACTTTTGATAGCATTTATACTTCTAATATTATCTTTATCTGCTCTAAACTGAATTCTTTCCATTACTAATTTTTCAAAAGTAAACTCGAACAGTAAATATTTGCAGTTTTTGTTGAGCCCAGTTCCTTGAAAGTCTTTGCCGTACCAAGTAAAGCCTATATCACATGTTTTGTGAATAAAATTGATATCATACAATCTTGTACATCCTGCATAAGCCTGACTTTGCTTGTCATAAACGCTGAAAGCATAAGAGATTCCATTTTCTCTATCAGCGATGGCTTTTGCGATGTATTCGGTTAGTTTTTCTTTGGTGTTGAGTCTGCTTAAGGTGTAATTCCATAATTCGGGTTCGTTAATGGCAATGTCCACTAGATGATTTACATCTTCTATGGATAAAGGTTTTAGCAATACTCTAGAATTTTCTAAGTAATATTCTTTTTGTAACATTATTTCCATTGTCTTGATAGTAAGTTTATACATTTTTGTGGCTGATGTTGTTCTTTAGTTCATTCGGTTAAGTAAATTAGTAAATCACGGTGGATGTCTATGATTGGGGGGGGCATCTTTTACTTCTATAAGTTATTTTATTGTTCTGATGGGTTTTAATTTAAAAAAGACCTTTGCAAAGATATGAAAGGCCTTTTAAATGGGTTTTAAATGATTTTTTAACTTCTTACGAATTTGCCGATGCTTTCCAGTAGCTGTGGGCGGTCTTCCAGAGCAATTTTAGCTACGGCGTAGAACTCTCGCACCCAATCGGAAAGCTCGGCAAAGGCTTTGTTTTTCTGTTGAGTAGCGTTTTGGTTTTCGCCCTTTTCTTTTTCGTACTTGGCGCGTAGGTTTTCTACTTTTTCAATTTGTGCGACTTGGGTATCGACTGCCTCTTTGTTGATTTTAAACTTTTCTAATAAGGGGTTGGCTTCACTGTGGCTTTGGGCTTGCTGGTAAAAGGTTTTGATTTCTTGCATTGCTTTTAGGTAAGCGGCGGATAGGCTGCCATCGAGGGCGAGGGTTTTCCAAAGTTCGGGCTTTTTCATTAGGGCGACTTTGGCTACTTTTCGATGCTTGCTGTAGGCTTTCTTTAGGGTACTAAACGCATCGGAAAATTGGGCGTAGGCTTCTTTTTCTTCGGCGGTTTCTTGTTTGTTTTGGTCGTAGAGTTGTTGTGTGTGGTCGAATAGTGCTTTGCCTTCGGCGATTTTGGCATCGTCGTAGCCGTAGTCTACTAATTCGGTTTTTAAATCTTTTACCTCCTCTAAATTGGTAAATAAAACTCGGTAGTTTTCGAGGTACTGTAGTTCTGATAATTTTCTTGTTCTCATAGGATTTGGTTTTTAAAATTAGTATTGATGTAAATTTATGAAAAAAATTTAATATCTACTATAAACACACCTATTTCTATATTATTCTGAGTCGTTCTTGTGTTGCTCCGAGCCATTCTTGTGTTGCTCCGAGCCATTCTTGTGTTGCTCCGAGTCGTTCTTGCATTGCTCCGAGTCGTTCTTGCATTGCTCCGAGTCGTTCTTGCATTGCTCCGATTTGTTTATATATGTCCACAGATGATTGTAGAAAAAAGGTCTCCTGTTTGAGAGACCTTTTTTGTTTATTATATTTTCTAATAAGTGAAAGTTGCCCCTATACCGACTCCCATATCACTATCGTAATGTGTAGAGAGAGCAATGTTTCGGGTTATGATGTATTTGAAACTTGACATATATTCTTTGTCAGTATTTAGCATAAATGCCCATCTTAATCTTGGCGTAATTGGTATATCTTCTCGCTTTAGTTGGAAACGGATTTTCCCATCTTGGAATATCTCTCCTTGTAGGGTTATCAGCCAAGGCAAGATATATTCAGCTCCAATGCTTATTACGGCTCGTTGGTCTTTTGTATTGGCTTGACCGAATATATTCTTTTCGACTTCTCCGTCTTGTTTTCTGTATCTCCAATCAAAGCCAATGAATGGCATAAAGAATTGATTTTCGCCTATATACCGACCGATGTGTGTTTCTACTTCAAATCCGTGTTCTTTGTGATAGCCTAATCTCCATTCTGTACCTATACTCCAACGGGTATTTTGTATCATCATCATTCCATCGTTGCCATTGGTAGCAAAATCATTTTCAAACATAAAGTGAAATTGATTGCTTTCTTTTTGTAGTTTTTTATAAGCCCATTTTTTGTCGGGCAGATATGGGTTAGGTGCTTGGTCTTGGTAGGTAAATACTCTATTCATTCCTGACATCATGTGGTATAGGATATGGCAGTGAAAAAACCAATCGCCTTCTAAGTTTGCATTGAATTCAATAGTATCTGTTTCCATTGGTAGTATGTCTAAAACATTTTTGAGTGGTGCGTAGTCTCCTTGTCCATTGAGTAATCTAAAATCATGACCGTGTAGGTGCATAGGGTGTCGCATCATAGAATTATTATATAGTATGATTCTTACATTTTCTCCTTTCTTAATTAGTATTTTGTCTGATTCGGAAAGGACTTTATTATCCATACTCCATACATACCGATTCATATTTCCTGTTAATTCAAATCGTAATTCTCTTACGGGGGCATTTTTAGGAAGTGTGGTTGGGTTGGTGGCTTTTAGCATTCCGTAGTTTAAGGTGATGATATTTTCTGAGTTTTTGTGTGTATGGCTCGTGTGTTTTGATTTTTTTGTTGTTATCTCGGGGTACATCACGGTGTTCATATCCATTTTCTGATTACTCATATTCATTCCCATATCGTCCATACTGCCATCTAAATTCATCATATTATTCATCATTTTCATACCTTCAAAGTAATTGAGCTTTGGAAGTCTGTTTTCTAATTGGATTTTGCCGTTTCCGAGATAGATTGATGCAGAACCTGTACGGTCTTCGGGTGTAGCAAGAAGTTCGTAGGCTAAGCCCTCTTTTGGAATAGTAACTATAATGTCATAGGTTTCGGATACTCCAATGATGAGTCGGTCTACATCTATTGGCTCTACATCATTCCCGTCATTGGCTACTACTGTTATTTTACCTCCTGCATAGGTAAGCCAAAAGTATGATGATGCTCCTGCGTTAGCTATACGAAGTCGTACTTTATCTCCACTTTTTAGGTGTGATAGCCTGCTTTGCTTTAGTCCATTTATTAGAAAGGCATCATAATATACATCGCTTACATCCATTGCTAACATTCGTTTCCATTCGTTTTCTAATTTTGTTTTGAAGTGTCCTGCTTTTATTGCTTCTGAGTAGCTTTGTACAGAGCCTTTTTTAATTCCTCCCCAATCGTTGGCATTGTGTAGCATTCTATGTACATTTTCGGGTTTGATGTCTGTCCATTCACTTAAGATTATGGGAACTTGTGGTAAGTCATCGATTCCTTTTCTAAAGGTTGGGTCGCTTTCCCTTTTCTTTAATATTAGTGAGCCGTACATGCCTAATTGTTCTTGCATTCCACTATGGCTGTGATACCAATGTGTGCCATTTTGGGTGATGGGGAAACGATAGGTAAATGTATGGTTGGGTTCAATAGGCATTTGTGTAAGGTAGGGTACGCCATCTTCTTTATTTGGGACATATAAGCCATGCCAATGTAAGGAAGTACTTTCTTTTAGTTGATTGTGTACTACGATTTCTGCAATATCTCCTTCTGTAAAGGTGAGAGTAGGCATTGGAATTTGTCCGTTTACTGCAATTGCTCTTTTTTCTACACCTGAATAATTAACGATGGTGTCTGTAACTGTTAGTTCATAACGCACTACATTTTGCGCGTAAATGTTAGTGGTTATCATCAATAGTATTGCTACTATTGATAGTATTCTTTTATGTGCTTTATTATTCATTTTACTTTTATTTTTAGGTTAATTGAAATAACATGTATGCACTCATTACAATCATAAGTCCATCTTCAATTACTGTAATGGTACTCATAGGAAGATTGAAAACAGCTCCTAAACAAGCGCATTGAATTTTTTTCTTATCTAATAAAGATTGTACTACTCCTATAATACTTATAAGCATAATGATAAGCGCACTGCTATTGGTAATTATGGGGTTAAAATCAATAAGATAGGCAACTCCTAAGAGTAATTCTATGAAAGCATAGATATATGCCCAAATGGGAATTTTTTTTGCGACAATATCATACATCTGATAAGTATTGGCAAAGTCTTTTAGGTTTAACATTTTGAAGAAAGAAAAAACTAAAAAGAATCCTGCCATAAAATGACGCATCCATTCTAACGAGTCAATATTTTTGTTTTTGAGCTGAATGAGTAAAGTAACTCCAAAAATATAGGCAAAAATGAGTAGTATTGGTTTGTAAGTTTGTAACCATGATTTTACTTCTTCTGCTTTCTCTTTATGTTCTTCTGCAATGATATTGTATTTCGGTGCTAAACTTTCTTTTAATTTTGCCAATGGTATATGTTTGTCCATTGTAATAGTTGCTAAATTTTTTTCTTTGGATACTTCTACAGATATTACATTTTCTACCATTAACAAAGCTGATTTTACTTTAGCCTCACAACTTTCGCAGGTCATACCTGTAATTTTATATGTATGTTTCATTGTTTTTTGTTTTAGAGTAGGCGAAATGACCTTTCATTTCGCCCTCATTGTCTATTTGATTGTTTCTACTGTTTCTCCACATCTAAGCATTGTATTCCCATAATAGGGGTTTTGAATTACTTTTTCTGTGCTTAACCAATTTGCTCCTTTGCCTTTATTTGCCATAGGACAATGCTGATGATAGACGGGTACTTCATATTTTGCAGTCTTTAGCAATGAATATATATCATCTGAAAGTGAGATGAAGTGTATCCTCTGTGTTTGTATATCTTTGCTATTAGCTATACTTTTTGTCTGTGTCTTTAAGGCTTCCATTACTTTCATCCAAACTTTATGTATATCTGTTTGTAATTCACTCATTTTTATACTTTCTAATGATTTCCCTAATTCTTTAGCCTTAATGGACACTAATTCTTTATCTGATTCTATAAGGGCGTCTTTCAAATTGAAATAATTATCAAACACTGCTTTCAAATCATTCTGTTTGATATTTTTCTTCTCTGAATGGTGCTCTGAGTGATTTGAATTATTGTAACTAAAGTTTTTTGCACGATTGTATTGGCAACAGTTTGGTAAATTGTCATAAGCCTGATTGGGTGATAGAAATTGCTCGTTATCATACCCTGATAAAGCAATTCTTTTTAATATTTCGCTCTCATTTGTTTTTAAACTGTCATAGGAAATAGTAGCTATTTTGGTTTCTTTGTTCCAATCTATAAAGATTTCTCTCTTTTTATTTCCTGCTTTTTCTATTCTGCTTTTACACATTTCACAATTTCCATAAACTTTTACAGTTGTTGTCTTTTTATTTTTTATATTTTGTGCATAGCATACTGCGTTGGATAGCATTAGTAATGCTACCAAAGATTTAATTATTGGTTTCATTTTTTTAATTTTAAAATTATTATATAAGTTATTGTCTACAAATGAAGATTTATTTGTAGTGAACAGGATATACCTATGGCTGTATAGATAGGTTTTAACTTATATTTTGGGTGGTTGCCAAATGGGAAGATAAACAGGTTCAGGCATATTATTATGATATGCCCAATTTGTTTCTTTTGTATAAATAACTACCGAGTTTAAAGGGGTAGTAAAATTGTTAATAGGGATAGAAATATTTACCGATGCAGGACAATGACAATTATTATTACAACTGCCATTACAATGGTTTGTGTTGTTATCATTATCGTGCGAATCACAAGATTGTTTGTTAGCTGATTCGCTGGAATTTATATGACACGGAATTTCACTTTTAGTTGGGGTAATATTATTACATGCCGATAACCTATTCAAAGGAATAGTCATTAGAAAAATTATAAGTATGTAATATATTTTTTTCATAAAAGCGGAACAAAGGTACAACTTATTTATTCAAATAACCAAGTTCTTACTGAAATTATTCTTTGTGAAATTGTAAATTTCTTTCGTTGTTTTTTTCGGTGCTACGCGTGAGGGCGGAGGGCATTGTTGGAACTCTCTCGGGCTTTCCTAAAAAAGCCCGAGAAGTGACTGCCCGTAGACCGACGCTCTGCCTTTTCCTAAAAAAAAGGCAGAGAGGCACGCCCAAAAAATAATGGACAATGAACAAGGGACAATTGAGAATGTATAGTGAAAAACAAAACGCAAAAAACCACCTCAGAGTGAGATGGTTTTTGGGTATTAATCAAAAGTATTTGTTTATTTCTTTACATCAAAGCGGTCGGCGTCCATTACTTTTACCCACGCTTTTACGAAGTCTTTTACAAATTTTTCTTTGTTGTCGTCTTGGGCGTAAACTTCGGCGTATGAACGCAATATCGAGTTGGAACCAAATACCAAATCTACGCGAGTGGCTGTCCATTTAGTTTGTCCGGTCTTACGGTCTACGATGTCGTAAAGGTTTTTGCCGGTTGGGTTCCACTTGTTGTTCATATCGGTGAGGTTTACGAAGAAATCGTTGGTTAAAACGCCTTCTCTGTCGGTAAACACACCATGTTTTGTTCCGCCGTGATTGGTGCCTAAGACACGCATTCCGTCGATAAGTACGGTCATTTCTGGTGCGGTTAAGCCCATCAATTGGGTACGGTCGAGCAACATTTCTTCTGGGGTTACCACATAGTTTTTCTTTACCCAATTGCGGTATCCGTCGTGCAATGGCTCTAAGTACTCGAATGATTCTTCGTCGGTCATCTCTGCCGTAGCATCGCCACGACCTGGTGTGAATGGTACTTCTACCTCTACGCCTGCCTCTTTTGCAGCTTGCTCTACTGCCGCAGAACCTCCCAATACGATAAGGTCGGCAATGCTTATTTTTTTGCTCAATGAAGACTGGATTTGCTCCAAAGTGTTCAATACTTTGTTCAATCTTTCTGGCTCGTTGCCTTCCCAACTTCTTTGGGGTTCTAAACGGATTCTCGCTCCATTGGCTCCTCCTCTGTAATCCGAACCTCTGAAAGTTCTGGCACTATCCCAAGCGGTATTAATCAACTCGGTACGCGTAAGTCCGCTGTTTAATAATTTTTCTTTTAATTCCTTGATTTCCTCAGCACTAAGGGTGTAATCTACCGTAGGAATTGGGTCTTGCCAAATCAAATCTTCTTGTGGTACATCTGCACCTAAATAACGGCTTTTTGGACCTAAATCTCTATGCGTTAATTTGAACCAAGCACGGGCAAATACCTCTGAGAAATAGTCAAAATCGTTGTAGAATTTCTCAGCAATGGCACGGTAAGTAGGGTCTACTTTCATCGCCATATCGGCATCGGTCATCATTGGATTTCTGCGTACGCTTGGGTTGAAAGCGTCCACTGGTTTTTTCTCTTCTGGTAGATTGATAGGCTCCCATTGGTGGGCTCCCGCTGGACTTTTGGTCAATTGCCATTCGTAGTTCAATAGTAAATCCAAATACCCATTATCCCATTGGGTTGGGTTGGTTGTCCAAGCACCTTCTAATCCGCTGGTTACAGTATCTTCTGCGTTTCCTTTTCCGTTAGGGTTCATCCAACCGAAACCTTGGTCGGTTACACCTGCTGCTTCTGGTTCTGGGTGTAAGGCTCCTGCATCACCGTTTCCGTGACATTTTCCTACGGTGTGTCCTCCTACGGTTAAGGCTACGGTTTCCTCATCGTTCATCGCCATTCGTTTGAAGGTTTCACGCACATCGTGAGCGGTACGCTGTGGGTCTGGTTTTCCGTCCACACCTTCTGGGTTTACATAAATCAATCCCATCATTACAGCTGCCAATGGATTCTCCAAGTCGCGTTGTCCTGAATATCTCGTTCCTTCGCTTCCTGAGGGCGCTAACCATTCGCGCTCGCTTCCCCAATAAATATCTTTTTCTGGGTGCCAAATGTCTTCGCGACCTCCTGCAAATCCGAAAGTTTTTAAGCCCATTGATTCATACGCCATATTTCCGGCTAAAATCATCAAATCTGCCCAAGATAATTTATTTCCGTATTTCTTTTTGATTGGCCAAAGTAATCTTCTTGCTTTATCCAAGTTGGCGTTATCAGGCCAAGAGTTCAAGGGTGCAAAACGCTGGTTTCCTGTTGCTGCTCCACCGCGACCATCTGCTACACGATAAGTTCCTGCTGAGTGCCACGCCATACGAATCATCAATCCGCCATAGTGTCCCCAATCGGCTGGCCACCAATCTTGACTGTCGGTCATTAGGTTTCTCAAATCGTTTTTAACGGCTTCTAAATCCAATTTTTTGAATTCTTCGGCATAGTTGAAATCCTCTCCTAATGGATTGGTCTTTTTGTCGTGCTGGTGTAAGATGTCAAAATTCAATGATTTTGGTCATCATTCCATTACGCTGTCGCCTGCTTCTGTGTTCGCTCCGTGTGCTACGGGACATTTGCCCATCGCTTGTGTGTGGGCAGGTGTGGTTTTCTTAGCCGATGCATTCGGATGGTTATCATTTTGCTCGGGTGTTTTGCCCTCATGGTATTTTGATTGTTCTTGATTATCCATATTCACATTTTTTATGTTAAATTTTTCTCTTGCAAAGATAATGTGTATATTTGATTTATAAAAACGATAGTTTAGATATTAATATTGATAAAATAGATGAATACAAGACAATTTGATTATATATTGGCGATAGATGAATTTAAAAGTTTTGGTGAGGCGGCTGACCGATGTTTTATTACACAATCTACACTGAGTACCATGGTTAAGCGATTTGAAGATGAAATAGGCATCAACATTTTTGATCGGAAAACCAAACCTATTACTACCACCAAAGAAGGAAGACTCCTCATTGACCAAATTAAAATTATTCGTCGAGAAATAAAGGTTTTGGACGAGTTGACTTTACAAATAAAAGGGGAAGTATCAGGTGAGTTGATTATTGGGATTATCCCTACCGTGGCTCCTTATTTATTGCCCTTGTTTTTAGGGGATTTTTCAAATCAATTTCCAAATATCAACATTATCGTAGAAGAAATGATGACCCATGATATTCAAAAATCACTTAAAAATGGTAGTATAGACATTGGCATTATCGCTATTCCGATTCACGATAGCGAATTGATAGAAACCGAAATTTATCAAGAACCTTTTTTATTGTTTGATTGTCATTCTGAAACTATTCCTCAACAGGTGGATATAACAGAGGTAGATTATGATAATTTTATCCTGCTACAAGATGGGCATTGCTTAAGGATGCAAGTAGAACAAATTTGTCAACTTTCTAAAAATAAATCGCAGGGGATGCATAATTTACAATTTAAAGCGGGGTCAATCGATAGCCTGATTAGATTTACTAAGGCTAACAAAGGGGTAACGATTCTACCGTATCTTTCAACTTTGGATTTAAGGGCAGAAGATAAAGCCCGTTTGGCTCAGTTTAACCCACCTTATCCAGTTCGTTCGATTGGGGTGGTAACCCACCAGCATTTTGTAAAGAAAAAAGTACTAAAAGCTTTAATCCAAACGATGGCTAAAAGTATTACATCAAAAATTCCAAAAACTTCAGAGATGAATATTGTAAAGCCTTATATTTAGAGTGATAATTCAAAAATAATACTTTGGGCTTTTTCAACATCTTGATGTTGTACCACCCAAACAAATGGGCATTACTACAGCATTATTTACATATTCGTTTCGGATGCTAATTTGGACTTTACAATTGCTACTTCGTATAAAATAAGTATATTCAAAAACTTTAAAAAAAATATAAAGATTTTACCAAATTTTATTATATTAGTGGCATCAAAACAATCTAAAAAAAGTAAAGATGTCATATTATCCTCTCAATAGCATTCCAGATTATTATGGTATTGATGATTTACTCACCGATGAACACCGCCTTATTAGAGGTTCGGTTCGGGATTGGGTAGAGTCATTCATTATGCCTAAAATAGATGATGCTGCACAACACCATAAAGAAATCCCTAATCTAATGAAAGAACTGGGAAATATCGGTACTTTAGGCCCTTATATTCCAGAAGAATATGGTGGGGCTGGGCTAGATCAAATTTCCTACGGACTGATTATGCAGGAGTTAGAACGCGGTGATTCTGCCATTCGTTCGGCAGCTTCGGTACAATCTTCTTTGGTGATGTTTCCAATTTATGAATTTGGTTCAGAAGCACAAAAGAAAAAATACTTGCCTCAGTTGGCGAGTGGCGACCTTGTAGGCGCTTTTGGTTTAACAGAGCCTAACCACGGTTCTAATCCAGCAGGGATGGAAACGCATTTTAGAGAAGAAGGCGATTACCTTATTCTAAATGGAGCAAAGATGTGGATTACCAATGCCCCCATCTGCGACATTGCCATAGTTTGGGCTAAAGGAGAAGACGGCACTATAAGAGGAATGATTGTAGAGCGTGGAATGGAAGGTTTTACAACGCCTGAAACGCTTAATAAATGGAGTTTAAGAGCGTCTAAGACTGGAGAACTCGTATTCAGAGAGGTTAAAGTACCTAAAGATAATGTACTTCCTAATGTTAAAGGACTTAAAGGACCTCTTTCCTGTCTTAATTCTGCAAGATATGGTATTTCTTGGGGCGTGATTGGTGCAGCAATAGATTGCTACTGTACGGCATTACAATATGCACAAGAACGCAGCCAGTTTGGTAGGCCTATTGCAGGATTTCAATTACAACAAAAGAAATTGGCAGAGTTTTTAACCGAAATTACCAAATCTCAATTGTTATCTTGGCGATTGGGTCAATTGAAAAACAAACACCAAGCCACCCCAGCACAAATTTCTATGGCGAAAAGAAATAATGTAAAAATGGCCATCGATATTGCTAGAGAAAGTCGCCAAATGCTGGGTGGTATGGGAATCATGGGAGAATTTCCTATGATGCGACACGCTGCTAACCTAGAATCTGTAATCACTTACGAAGGTACTCACGATATCCATTTACTCATTACGGGTATGGATATTACGGGAATTAACGCCTTTTGCTAAAATATAAAACTATGAACGAAAAAGACAAACGCTTCATTATGCTATGGCAGAATTTAAGAAAAAGTAGAGTGAAGTTTTCTTTAAAACAAGGTATTGTTATTGCTTTTATATTTATACTTTTTGCTGCCACAATTAACTATTTCCTCACAAAACCTGAGAATTTTAAATTCTTTATATTAAAGAATACCATCATTTGGTTGATTAGTTCGGTGATTTTATTTATATACTATTACTACATAGGCTTTAAACGCTACGAACAACGCTATAATCAACTAATCAATCAGGATAAAGACGAAACTACACTTTAAAAATTAAATCATGATAGATAAAACTGTAAAAAATGTAAAAGAAGCCTGCGAAGGGATAGAAGATGGAATGACCATTATGCTTGGAGGCTTTGGGCTATGCGGGATTCCAGAAAACTGCATCGCAGAATTGGTAGAAAAAAATGTGAAAAATCTAACTTGTATTTCTAATAATGCAGGCGTAGACGATTTTGGCTTAGGCTTGTTACTTCAAAAAAAGCAAATCAAAAAAATGATATCGTCTTATGTTGGCGAAAATGGAGAGTTTGAAAGACAACTATTAAACGGAGAACTAGAAGTAGAACTTATTCCACAAGGAACATTGGCTACGCGATGTTTGGCAGCAGGTTATGGTATGCCTGCGTTTTTTACTCCTGCGGGTGTAGGTACAGAAGTCGCTGAAGGTAAAGAAATACGAAATTTTAATGGAAAAGATTATCTTTTAGAATATGCTTTCGATGCTGACTTTGCTATTGTAAAAGCGTGGAAAGGAGATTCCGCTGGAAACTTAGTTTATAAATCTACCGCCAGAAATTTCAATCCACCTATGGCGATGGCAGGGAAAATTACCATTGCCGAAGTAGAAGAATTGGTACCTGCGGGAACTTTAGATCCAGACGAAATTCATACCCCAGGGATTTATGTTCATCGTATTTTCCAAGGTGCACATTATGAAAAGCGTATTGAGCAGAGAACTGTGAAACAAAGAGAATCTTAATTAAAAAATTGAAAGCATGGCTTTATCAAAAGAACAAATCGCACAACGCATTGCGAAAGAAATAAAAAATAACTCTTATGTTAATTTAGGAATTGGGATTCCTACTCTAGTGGCCAATTATATTCCTGAAAATATTAATGTAGTACTACAATCGGAAAATGGATTATTAGGGATGGGCCCATTCCCTTACGAAGGTGAGGAAGATGCTGACCTTATCAATGCAGGAAAGCAAACCATTACCACACTACCGGGTTCAGTTATTTTTGACTCGGCTATGAGTTTTGGGATGATTCGTGCCCAAAAGGTAGATTTAACCATTCTTGGGGCAATGGAAGTATCCGAAAATGGTGATATTGCCAACTGGAAAATCCCTGGTAAAATGGTAAAAGGAATGGGCGGTGCTATGGATTTAGTGGCCTCAGCAAAAAATATTATAGTAGCAATGCAACAAGTCAATAAACATGGCGACAGCAAATTACTCCCAGAATGTTCGTTACCTTTAACAGGCGTTAAATGTATTAAAAAAATTGTAACCGAATTAGGCGTTTATGAAGTTCTTCCTGAAGGAGGTTTTAAGTTAATAGAACGAGCACCAGGTGTAAGTATAGATGAAATTAAAAATGCCACCGCAGGAAAATTAGTAATAGAAGGAGAGATACCTGAAATGGTTTTATAATAAATAAAGGTGCAGTATAACTTTTGAAAATCATAAAAAAAAGGTATCTTTGCTACCATACAAAATATAGAAAATGGCAGAATATAAATTATTATTACCCTCTATGGGAGAAGGCGTAATGGAAGCCACCATTATCTCTTGGCTTTTTGATGAAGGCGACCATGTGTCCGAAGATGATAGCGTGGTGGAAATTGCAACCGACAAAGTAGATTCCGATGTTCCCACACCAGTTTCTGGGAAGATTGTTAAAATTTTAAAACAAAAAGATGAAGTCGCTCAAGTAGGAGAGGCAATTGCGATCTTAGAGGTGGAAGGCGAAGGCTCTGGCGATACGGAAGCCACAAAAACTTCAACGACTACACCAGAACCAACCCAAACTGAAGAGGCACCAACACCAGACGAAGACACTTTAGCAACTATTGAAGCCCCATTAAAGGCACAAGCATCTGTTTCTTTTGATGATTTATATTTATCCCCTTTAGTTAAATCTATTATTCAAGAAGAAAATATTTCTGAAGCGGAATTAAAAAGCATCCAAGGGACTGGTTTGGAAGGAAGAATTACTAAAGATGATATTTTAGCATTTGTTAATAACCGCTCTAAATCGTCATCATCAGTTCCTAGCACACCACAAGTTAAGGTGGAAACTACAACATCTTCAGCTCCAGCATCTACGGTAAGTGTGTCTTCTGGAGACGAGATTATTCAAATGGATAGAGTAAGAAAACTCATTTCCGATGCCATGGTGAGAAGTAAACAAACCGCACCACATGTCAGTTCATTCATTGAAACGGATGTAACCAATGTGGTAAAATGGCGTAATAAAAACAAAAACGGATTCCAACAAAGAGAAGGTGAGAAATTAACTTTTATGCCAATTTTTGTACGCGCTGTGGTGAAGGCCATCCAAGACCATCCTATGATTAATGTTTCAGTAGATGGAGATAAAATCATCAAAAAGAAAAATATTAATATTGGTATGGCAACAGCAACGCCAGATGGTAACCTGATTGTCCCTGTGATTAAAAATGCAGACCAATTATCTTTAAGCGGTTTAGCAAAAGCTATTAACGACCTAGCGTATAGAGCAAGAAATAAAAAACTAAAACCAGAGGATACCCAAGGGGCAACTTATACCATTTCAAACATTGGGACTTTTGGAAACTTAATGGGTACACCTATTATTCCATTGCCTCAAGTGGCTATTTTAGCTGTTGGTGCTATCGTGAAAAAACCTGCGGTATTAGAAACACCAGATGGTGATGTCATCGCGATTAGACAAAAGATGTTTATGAGCCATTCGTATGACCATCGTGTAGTAGATGGCTCTTTAGGCGGATTATTTTTAAAGTCCGTACACGACTATCTAGAAAACTGGGATTTAGATACCGATATTTAACTTAACAATCAATTAAAACCATAGAAATTATGAAAAAGATTCTTTCCATCGCATTATTATCTGCGTTTACTATCGTATTAGGACAAGAAACCCCTAAGAAAAAAGCGTGTTGCTCTACAAAAGATAAAAAAGAATGTACAACCCAAAAAGGTAAAGAAGAGAAAAAAGCATGTTGCAAAACTAAAGAAGCAAAAGCTACTGAAAAGAAAGCATGCTGCAAAACTAAAAAAGAAAAGAAATCATAAGATTTCTTAAACTAACAATCGGTGTGGAAATTTCCACACCGATTGTTTTATGCTAAACTTTTATAAAACTCTATGGCTTTATGGATATTGTTAGCATCGGCTTTATAGTTATAAGTACAAGAGCCAATACCATCAATTAAAGAAAATTGTATGCTTCCATTTTTATTTTTCTTATCGTTTTTCATCCATTCCATAATTGAAGTGTTGGAAAGTGGGTCAATAGAAATATAGGGATAAAAATGCTGAATTTTTTTAACAATAGTGTTGCATGCTGTTTCTGGAATCAAACCTTCTAGAAAAGCCAGATAAGTTTCCATGATCATACCTATGGCTACCGCTTCCCCATGAGCTATGGGTTGGTCTAGAGACATGAATAAACTTTCTACGGCATGCCCAAAAGTATGTCCAAAATTTAAAGTCTTTCGGATATTTTGTTCCTTAAAATCTTGGTCTACTATATGTTGCTTAATTTTAATTGAGGTTTCAATCAACCCATCTAAAACTTCTGGTGTAAGCGTTTCTAAAGCGCTCAATTCTTCCCAATGAGAGGCGTCGGCAATGAGTCCATGTTTTAGCATTTCAGCAAATCCACTTCTTAATTCTTTATAAGGCAAAGTCTTTAGGAAATCGGTAGTTACAAAAATTTGTTCTGGAAAAGCAAAAGTTCCTACAATATTTTTTAAAAACTGGTGGTCTATTCCTGTTTTGCCACCAATTGAAGCATCTGCCATTGCTAAAAGTGAAGTAGGTAAATGGATAAATTTAAAGCCTCTTTTATAAGTTGAAGCTACAAATCCACCCATATCTGTAATCACACCGCCACCCAAATTAATGAGTAATGCATTTCTATCCACTTGAAATTCGGAAAAAATTTCCCATAATTGAGTAGCCGTATGAAGGTTTTTGTTTTCTTCCCCTGCTTCTAATTCAATGGATTCCATAGGGATATCGGTGGCTAAATTTCCTAGTAATAAAGGCAAACAATGCTGGTGTGTATTTTCATCTACCAAAATCAAAATTTGGCTTGGACGAAGCTCTTTAATATATTGGTTTAATGCTGTAAAGTCTTTATCTAAAGTTGTTATCATAATCTATTTTTAGAATCGCAAAAATACTAATAAATATTAATTCTTTTTAACCTTAATAGGTCGTTTTTAGTAAGGAAATTTCGTATTAATTTAGTAACTTTGTGGAAACATAAAAACATTATCTACTTATGAAATTTTTCATTGATACCGCAAACCTTGAACAAATTAAAGAAGCAAAAGACCTCGGAATTTTAGATGGGGTAACGACTAATCCTTCGCTTATGGCAAAAGAAGGCATCCAAGGTAAGGACGCCATTCTAAAACATTACAAAGCGATCTGTGATTTAGTTGATGGCGATATCTCTGCCGAAGTGCTTTCTACAACTTATGACGAAATGATAAAAGAAGGGGAGGAGTTGGCAGCCATTCATCCGAATATCGTGGTTAAAATTCCTATGATTAAAGATGGGGTGAAGGCATTAAAATACTTTTCAGATAAAGGCATTAAAACCAATTGTACATTAATTTTTTCAGCAGGGCAGGCATTGTTGGCGGCTAAAGCAGGAGCCACCTATGTATCGCCATTCTTAGGCAGATTAGACGATATTTCTACGGAAGGTCTAGGGTTAATCGAAGATATCCGTGTGATTTTTGATAACTATATGTACGAAACTGAAATTTTAGCGGCTTCTATTAGACATTCGATGCATATCATCAATTGTGCTAAAATTGGTGCCGATGTGATTACTTCGCCACTGCCACCGATTTTAAGTTTATTAAAACACCCATTGACAGATAATGGTCTAGCCCAGTTCGTAGCAGATGCTAAAAAAATGGGATAATTAGAACATTAATCCCAATAGAAAAGGTAAACCACAACAGGTTTCCACACCAAGAGAGTAGTATAAATCTACTCTCTTGTCATTTGAAGCTGATACCAATCCTGCCGAAATCAACCCCGAACATGCTATGGCTAAAAATAACCGATGTTCTAAAGTAAAATAAGCCATCGTAGCACTGGAAATTAATAGAGTATAGGCTAGTAGTTTGGTATTCGAAGTACCGATTAGCTTAGGGAAAGTCATAATTTTGTCCTGATGACGGTCTCTGATGTCAAAGGGCAAAACCAATGCTGAAATATACAATAAGACTACCCAAAACGCTCCCCAATGGATAGATTCTAAAGGCAGCCAAACACTCATCAATGCCCAAGTGAGCCCTACATAAAAAATCTTAAATAATGGAATTTGCCTAACAAAATATTTCAAGAATCGACTATCGTATAATAATCCTATAACAATGATAATCAACCATTTAACAATAATATTAAAATTGTGGAATTTCCATAGAAACAATAATCCAAATACAAAAACGATAATATTAAACACGATAATTTTTGTTAATTTAGATTTGATGTTTTGATATTTTGTATAGGTATAGCCACAGAGATAAGTAAAGAAAATCAGCCCTATAAACTGCCAAGACCATTGGTGATGTCTTCCTATAAAAAGCATCGCTAATGCAGTTCCCATAAGGGAAACATAGATTTGGCTATCTACAATATATTTTTTGATAAAAGTAACGATACGGCGTAGGTTTTTATAATCAGAAATCCAAAAATACAAAAAATACTACAATCAGAATTCCTTTACAAAAGATAAAATAGCGATTTTAATGAGTTAAGAGTGCCTTCAAAAGTAGAGTAGGGACACAAAAAATGGCAAGCTACCTAAATCACACCGCTACAACCGATTACCTTTGCTGCGTTCCCACCCTGGAGGATTCTCAGGAGCTGGTTGTTTAGGACTTGCCAGTGCAAATATATAACTTTTCTATAATATACACAAAATACAACGGCTTAATTTTTTGGTAAGGCTATTGCCGCTTTACAAAATCTCAATCACTCGTTCTAAAGGTCTACCAATTGCCGCTTTGTTGTTTTTAACAACAATTGGGCGTTGGATTAATCTTGGATGCTCCAACATAATGTTAAGGTAATCTTCTTCGGAATATTCTTTTTGTTCAAAATTGTCTTTAAAATACTTATCCGAAGTCCGTATTAATTCAGAAGGTTTCATATTTAAGAGGCTTAAAACTTCCTCTAGTTGGGACTTGGTGATGTTATCTTTTAATAAATCCACTACTTCTACATTAGATTCGTGTTCTTTTAAATAATCTAAAGCACAGCGGGATTTAGAGCAACGGTTGTTGTGGTATAGAGTAGTTTTCATCGTATTAAAATTTAAAATAGTCCGTTTAATTCAGCGTCTATACGCTCTAGGATAGAACCAAAATCTTCTGGTTTTTCTACAAAATCTAAATGGTCTACATCTATGATGAGCAATTTCCCTTCCTTATAATTTTTAATCCAGTTTTCGTATTTATTATTCAGTTTAGAAAGGTAGTCAATACTGATTTCGGCTTCATAATCTCTGCCGCGTTTAGCAATTTGTCCCACCAATTTCGGTACTGAGGCTCTAAGGTAAATCAATAAATCTGGTGCAGACACAAAGGTCTTCATCAATTCAAATAAAGACAAATAATTTTGATAATCCCTATCACTTAACAATTGCATTTCATTTAAGTTTTCAGCAAAAATATGGGCGTCTTCATAGATGGTTCTATCCTGAATGATATTTTTACCACTTTCTCTAATTTCTTTTACCTGTCTAAAACGGCTGCCCAAAAAATAAATTTGAAGCGCGAACGACCATTTGGACATATCGTGGTAAAAGTCGTCTAGATAAGGGTTGTGGTCTACATCTTCAAACTGGGCTTCCCATTGGTAATGCTTTGCCAGCATGGTGGTAAGGGTGGTTTTTCCTGCGCCAATATTTCCTGTAACTGCAATATGCATGCTTTGTAATTTTTATGATTAAAAAGAGGTGTAAAGATAGACTTTGTTACCTATCAATGCCAAATATCCATTGGAATTTTTTTCCACAATTCTACCATCGTCTTGAGAATTTTTTAATTTTAAATGATAGTTAACCAGCTCATAAATAGCCTGATGAGTCAATACAAAAATCTTATTTCCCTCTCGCCTAATTTTTTTTATTTGGTTTAAAGGATAAGTTGTAGTGGTTCCCGTTTTAGTATCCAAACCTATCAATGCGTTCGAGGTTGCATAATACATCATGCCATTTTGAATAATAAATTCCTCAACATTAATATCATCTTTAAAAATGGTAGTGCTAAGAATATGATGGTCTCTGTAATTGTACTTCGTTAGTGTGTTTTGAGTCGTATTCAATAGCCAAACCACTTGTAGGTTTTCAACATAAACCGCGTCGATATAACCTAAGCGTTGCGGAATTTTAAATTGTTGAATTTCAACTAAGTTTTGGTCTAAAAACTTAAACACTTGCTGATTGGCTGAGAATAAAATCACATTTAATGGATTGACGATTTGCTGAATTTTAAATGGATAAACTTCCATTCTTTGGCTCAGCGGTTGTCCTTTATCATTAAATTTGGTAAGGCTAAAATCTTTATCACGATACAAATAAAGGTGGTTATAATCGTCTAAATAAAAACGATTAGTATCTTGTACAATGCTGGAATCCAAAGGGATAAGGCTTTGAGATTTTCCCAATAGAAATGCAAAACACAATAAGAAAAACCACCGCCACTGCATTATTCGCTGATTTTTACTTCATAGATTTTATCCCAATTTTTACCCGTTACGAGCATATTTTCGCCTTTGAATGCAATGCCATTCAATACATCGTCTTGACCTTTGGTATGTTTTTTAGCCAGTTCTGTAAAATCAAAAATACCTACCACTTCACCATTTTTAGGGTTGATTTTTAGGATAATGGGCTGCTGCCAAACATTAGCATACACATAACCATTGTGGTATTCTAGTTCATTCAAACGGTCGTAAGCTTTATCATTACTTGCTACGGCTATAAATTTAACCACTTCCGAAGGCGTTTTAGGGTCAATGAAATAGAGGTTTTTAGAACCATCTGAAGCGATGAGGTATTGTCCATCATAAGTCAAGCCCCAACCTTCGCCCAGAATGCCGGGGTAAGGGAAAGTTTCCAACAATTTTAAATCCGATTTGTTATAGATAAATCCAACTTTATTTTGCCAAGTCAATTGATAGACTTTATCGCCCACGATGGTTGCTCCTTCGGAAAAAACTTCGTTGGGTTGCGTAGTGGCTTCGGTAACTTTGGTATTGCCTAGAGGGTATTTTATCATTCTAGAGCTTCCATTTTGCCCATCACTTTCGTAGATTGTATTGCCCTCTAATTGGAAACCTTGTACAAAATTATTAGGATCGTGTGGATATTCTTTTTCTATGGTAAAGCTTAATTTTTTGGCTGGGTTTTTAGCATACACATTGATGACGGCATCTTGGGTGAGTGTTTCGCCACCCTTAGTTTTAATGATAAACGACACATCATTATCCCCTAAAGTAAAATAATCTGGGGTTACCTTAAGGTCGTTGGTTTCCTTATCACCAAAACTAATGCTGATTTGTTCAGCGTTTTCGGTCACTTCTTTAGGCAGCTGGATGGCATCGCCAAAGTGGTAGCCTTGGGTTTGTTTAGATAGGTTATATTCATTTAGTGTATTCAGCATGTCTTTATCGTTGTTGCAAGAAGTCATTAACAGTAGGCTGATTCCAGCCATAATGAAGGTCTTTTTCATAAATTAAATTCTAAATAATTAAAGTTTTATTTTGATTTTATCAATATTAATAATTTTATACACCATTTCTTTTAAAAGCTCGGCATCACTCATATTTACCGCCCCAAGTCCTTTACTTTTCATATCAAATTCTCTTAAAATGGAAATAATTCTTGTGGCGTGTTTTAGCCCATACACTTTGGAAGCCGCTTCATAATCTTTAACAAAATAAGGATTGATACCAATGGTAGATGCAATGGTGGTGGGCGATGCTCCCTTCATCGTATGGAACAATACCAAATTAGAAAAATAAGAATATAAACTTCCCAAAATAACTACAAAAGGATTAGATTTTGGATTTTTACCGATATAATAGGCTATTTTCATCGCTTGGTCGGCATTTTTATTACCTAGTGCTTTTTGAAGTTCAAACACATTATAATCCTTACTGATGCCGATATGTTTTTCTATCACACTAGCCGTAATGGTTTCCCCTTCCTGAAGTACCAAGTGTAGTTTATTAATCTCATTGGCAATTCTTGATAAATCGTTCCCGAGGTATTCTGCAAGTAGGTTGGAAATACTCGGGTCGGCTTTAAAACTCGCCTTTGTAATTTCCGATTGTATAAACTGTGGCAACTGCCAATCCTTAACGCGTTCGCTAAGAAATAGCATTTTATTTTTGTTTAATGTTTTAGCAAACTTTTTCCGAGTATCTACTTTTTTATGCTTGTGGGCAATGGCTAAAATAGTACTGGGAATAGGATTTTCTGCGTAGGCTTCTAGCGCTTTGGTCTCGCTTTCTGTCAATCGAATGTCTTGGGCTTCTTTTATGATGATGAGTTGTTTGTCGCCCATCATAGGGAATTGCCTTGCTAATGCCAATACTTCAGCGTAGGTGGTATCTTTACCATAGACAATGGTTTGGTTAAAGGCTTTTTCATCTTCGGTTAAAACCTCTTGTTCTAAGTGTCTTACCACATCATCAATAAAATAAGGTTCTTCGCCATGCAAAAAATAGATGGGTAGAAATGTTTTATTTTTTATATTTTTGATGATTATTTCTAAGTCTTTCATACCAATGCAAGTTACAAAACTCAATTTTAAAGAAACCTATCCGTTTCAAATTAAACAAGACAAAGATACATTTTTTATTTACGATATACTAAGAAAAATCTGGTTAGTGCTAACACCCGAAGAATGGGTAAGGCAACACTGGATTTATTATTTCCATAAAACTAAAGGTTACCACACCTCTGCCTTGATTGCAGAACAGAAAATTATATTAAATGGAACCACTAAGCGTTTGGACTTATTGGTAACGGCAAAAACCCAACCTCAAATCCTTATTGAATGTAAAGCACCCCATATTAAACTCAACGAAGTTGTATTTGAGCAAACCGCTCGATACAATAGCATCATCAAAGCCCCAGAAATTATTCTAAGTAATGGGCTGCACCATATTTTTGCCCAATATAAAGATAATTCTTATCACTTTTATCCCAATGAGGTTTAACAAAAAAGGAATATCTCATTGGATATTCCTTTTTTATATTAAGTTATAATATTACATTAATTTCTTAACGGCTTTTTTCACGGCTTCAGCATCAATACCATATTTTTTCATCAATTCGGCTGGGGTTCCAGATTCACCGAAACTATCGTTTACGGCTACAAATTCTTGCTTTGTAGGGTGCTTTCTTGCAAGCATTCCCGCTACGGATTCGCCTAAGCCACCTAAGTAGTTATGCTCTTCTGCCGTTACGATTTTCCCTGTTTTCTTTACTGATTTTAAGATGATGTCTTCGTCTAATGGCTTTATCGTATGAATGTTAATCACTTCACAAGAAATACCTTCTTTAGCTAATTCTTCAGCTGCAACTAAAGATTCCCAAACCAGATGCCCCGTAGCCACAATTGTTACATCACTACCTTCTTGTAATAAAATCCCTTTCCCGATTTCAAATGGCATATCTTCTGGTATAAACACGGGAACCGCAGGACGCCCAAATCTTAAATATACGGGACCTTCATAGTCTGCAATAGCGATGGTTGCGGCTTTAGTTTGGTTATAATCACATGGGTTAATCACCACCATCCCAGGTAACATTTTCATCATCCCAATATCTTCTAACACTTGGTGGGTTGCCCCATCTTCACCTAGAGTTAGTCCTGCGTGAGAAGCACAAATCTTTACATTTTTCCCTGAGTAGGCGATGGACTGGCGGATTTGGTCGTAAACTCTAGAAGTAGAAAAGTTAGCAAAAGTTCCCGTAAAAGGAATTTTTCCATTAATGGTAAGTCCTGCCGCGATACCCATCATATTGGCTTCGGCAATTCCCACTTGGAAGAATCTATCGGGGGCTTTTTCTATAAATTTTTCCATCTTTAGTGAACCAATAAGGTCAGCACATAAAGCAACTACATTAGGATTTTTATCTGCTAACTCGGCTAAGCCTGCTCCGAATCCACTTCTGGTATCTTTTTTTTCTGTATATGTATATTTCATTTTTATTTTTTAAAATTTATGAAAGTTTAGTTAAGACCTAAACTTAGTCTTTTTGTTGAATGGTAATTTTCTTATTATAATTGTTTGCCGCGATTGCACCCCAAATCATACAAATAGGCCAAGTGATAAATAATCCAACACCTAAAGTAAATATACCTACAATGCAGGATATAATAAACATGATGATAGCCCCAGACACGGTAGAGTACAACATACCTATTGGACCAAAAAAGAAAGTCAACAATAAACTAATTCCCACACTTTTGGTAGGGGTGACTACAATTACTTTTTCTGATTTATTTGAATTTTCCATTGTTTTTATTTTTTTAATAATCTGCTACTTCATCTAGTTCTAATTGAGCTAACGCCTTTTCTAATTGCTCATCATTGGGGGCTTTTCCATGCCAAGCGTGAGTTCCCATCATAAAGTCTACGCCATTACCCATTTCGGTATGCATAATGATGGCAATAGGTTTTCCTTTGCCAGTTTCTGATTTGGCTTGCTCTATAGTGTGGATTACCGCTTCTAGATTATTCCCTTCTTTTAGTTCTAAAACTTTCCAATCAAAGGCTTCTAATTTGGCTTTTAGATTACCCAAAGATAGCACTTGGTCTACATCGCCGTCTATTTGTCGGTTATTGTAGTCTATGGTCGCGATTAGGTTGTCTACTTTGTTGTGGCTGGCGTACATTAGCGCTTCCCAAATCTGTCCTTCTTGCAATTCGCCATCGCCGTGTAGGGTATAGACTAAGCCTTTATCCCCGTCTAATTTTTTACCTAAAGCCGCACCAATAGCCACTGAAAGCCCTTGACCCAAAGACCCCGAAGCTATTCTAACACCAGGAAGTCCCTCATGTGTTGTAGGGTGTCCTTGCAATCTGGAGTCTAATTTTCTAAAAGTTTTAAGTTCCTCTACTGGGAAAAATCCAGTTCTTGCCAATGTGCTATAAAATACAGGGGAAATATGCCCGTTGGAAAGGAAAAATAAATCTTCGTTTTTGCCTTCCATAGTAAAGGGTAACTCGTAGTTCATCACCTTGCCATACAACGCAGTAAAATATTCTACACAGCCCAAACTTCCCCCTGGATGTCCAGAGCTTACAGCGTGTACCATCCGTAAAATGTCTCTTCTGATTTGTGTGGTGAGATGTTTTAATTCTTCGGTTGTTTTTTTCATTTTTTGTATTTGATTTTTATTCTTTTGATATTTTATGTTTAAAAAATAGTATTATTTTTTAGGCTTACTAATAAGCCATAGTCCTATAAAAGTCAATAACCCGTTAATGATTAATAACTCTAAGCCAACTTGGAAATCCCCAAAAATAAGGCTTTGGTATTTATCAATAATAAAAGATAATACCGGTGCCGCGATACAAACATAAGGCACAAGTTTATCATTAACCGTTCTCTTCGTAAAGATACCAAATGCAAATAATCCTAATAATGGTCCATAGGTAAATCCTGCCAATTTTAAGATTAGCCCAATCATAGAATTGTCATCAATCCACTTGAAGACTAAGACCATAATTAAAAATGATAAGGCTACCCAAAGGTGAACACGCTTTCTAAACTTTTCTTTCGCTTGGCTGTCGATATGTTTTTCCTTTAATCCAAAAATATCGATACAGATAGAAGAGGTGAGTGCCGTCATCGCTCCATCAGCACTTGGGAATAATGCGGATATTAAAGCCACAATAAATATAATCGAAATCAATGGTGGCATATGGTTAAGGGCAATATCTGGGAACAGCTGGTCGCCGCTGCTCAATACCCCTTCTTTGATGCCGTATAAGTGAAGTAGTCCCCCCATATACAAAAATAAGGAAATAACGCCTAATAGAATAAACCCGAGCGTTACCATATTTTTTTGAGAATCTTTAAGATTGGTTACAGAAATGGATTTTTGCATCATTTCTTGGTCTATCCCCGTCATTGTAATGGTAATAAATGCTCCAGCCAAAATTTGTTTTAGGAAAAAGCCTTTGTCATTCACATTAAAATCAAAGATATTAGTATAGCCTTTAGCACTCATAGCGTTAAAACTTTCCACTATGCCTAAATCCATATAATTTAGCATATAAATGGTACAAATAATTAAGCCTAAAAGCATACATGAGGTTTGCAAAGTATCCGTCCAAACAATGGTTTTTACACCACCTTCATAAGTATAGAGGATAATCATAGCTAAGATAATCAGCGTAGTTAGAATAAATGGCACACCTAAATTATCTAAGATAGCCACTTGCAAAATATTCACCACCAAATAAAGTCTTGCCGTAGCGCCTACCAATCGGGATACGATGAATATAGATGCCCCAGATTTATAAGAGTATTGCCCCATCCGTTGCTGAAGATAACCATAGATGGAAGTCAGTTTCAGCCGATAGTAGAGTGGAAGCAGGACATACGCCACTACAATATAGCCGATTAAATACCCAATGGTAATTTGTAAATAATGAAAACTGTCTTTGCCTACTTGACCGGGAACACTCACAAAAGTAACCCCAGAAAGCGAAGTGCCTATCATCCCAAATGCCACTAGCATCCAGTTGCTGCTACGGTTACCGATAAAAAAACTGTCGTTGTTACTACCCTTACCTGTACGATAAGCCACCCATAGTAGAATGGCGAAGTAGGCTAAAATAATACTTAATAGAATAATTGGAGACATTATTTATTTTAGTTTTTAAGTATCGCAAATATAACGCAATATTATCGGCTAAAAAAATGAATGAATATAAAATTTGTTCTACCAAATAAGTCTTTCACTTCTTCTTTTACGATTCTTCAAAAAAAGGTGCCATATACGCCATAAGAAAATCTGGACAGCGAATGACTTTTTGTTTTTCAGCCTCTAGAAAATAAAGCGTTGTACTCGCTTCGGTAATTTTATCCCCATTAGGATTAAAAATTTCATAATCAAAAATGATTTTTACCCCGGCTGGTTTTTTTCTCACATAAGTATGTATTTCTAGAAGTTCGTCATATTTTCCAGGTTTCAAATATTTAATATTAAACTCAGAAACGGGCAACCAAATCCCTCGATTTTCAATTTCATCATAGGCAATTCCTATACTTCGGAAGAGTTCTACCCTAGCAACTTCCAAATACTCAGCATAGTTACCGTAATAAACATACTTCATAGGGTCAGTTTCGCCGTATCTTACTCGTATAGAGTGGGTTGTGTGAATCATACCGTTTTTTTTATTTATACATACAAATATATTTCTAAAAAATCAAGAGTGCAAACATTTTTTTTTTTGAATTAAATCTTGGATATTTGCGTTCTAATTCTTCTCAAAAAAAATTACAAAAAACATCAAATATTATGGAACACGATTTACTCAATATCTGGCAAAAATGTCTTCAGTTTATGAAAGACAATTTAAATGCTAATGAAACTGAAGATTTGGGTAAATTGGAAGACTCATTCCATTTGTTGTTTGATAAAGTACAGCCGATATCGTTGGTTGAAAATAGTTTAACCCTTGGGGTACCGAGTAATTTTTATAAGGAGTATATTGAGGAGAATTATATTGCTTTATTATCCTCTGCACTTAAAAAATATATTGGAAAACGAGTGAAATTATACTATTTAATTTTAAATGGTAAAGCGATACCTACGGAAAACCCTACCAACCAAAACATCAAAGGGAATACCGTTCCAACACCTAAGCCACAAGAGATTAAAACACAAGAAGTAATGCCTCAAATCCATGGGAAAATCCAAAATCCTTTGGTGATGCCTGGTATTAAAAAAGTCCCTGTGGAATCTAATCTTAATCCAGTGCACTCGTTTGATAATTTTGTAGAAGGAGAGAGTAATAAATTTGCTTATTCTGCGGCTAAAATTATCGCTAAAAGACCTGGTGAAACCTCATTTAACCCAATGTTTATTCATGGAGGCGTAGGTGTAGGGAAAACGCATATTGCGCAGGCTATCGGTTTGGAAATTAAAACTGCTTATCCAGAAAAAATTGTACATTATTTATCATCAGAGAAATTCATTCAGCAATTTGTAAAGGCGGCAAGTACCACTCGTGGAAACTCTAGTAGTAGAGAGGACTTTGCTAATTTTTATAAAATGCTAGATGTCTTAATTGTAGATGATATTCAGTTTTTATCGGGTAAAAAAGCAACTCAAGAATCGTTCTTCCATATTTTTGATTATCTGCATCAAAATGGTAAGCAGATTATCTTAACTTCGGATAAGGCACCGGCGGATATTATGGATATTGAAGAGCGTGTGGTTTCTCGTTTTAAATGGGGACTCTCTGCGGAAATCAAATCGCCAGATTATGACACAAGAAGAAAAATTATCGAAGATAAACTCAATAGAGATGGTATTGTCCTTAGCGAGGATATGATAGATTTCTTAGCGGGTGAGGTTCAGTCCAATGTGAGAGAATTAATTGGGGTAATTAATGCCGTGATTGCTTATTCTACGATTTATAAGTCTGATTTAACATTAGATTTATTAAAAGAAACCATCAAGAAAATTGCTAAAAACCAGAAAAAAGAAATCAATATTCCTTATATCCAAGAGGTGGTTTGTGAGTATTTTGGATTAAAAAGAGAGCAGTTATTATCTAAAACACGAAAAAGAGAAATTGCGCTACCAAGACAACTCGCCATGTATTTTGCTAAAGAATATACCGAAGCTACTTATGCCAAAATTGGAAAAGAAATGGGGGGTAAAGACCATGCTACGGTAATGCACGCTTGCCAAACCATTAAAGGTGGTACTGAGGTTAATAAAGAAATAAGAACTTATGTTAAAGAACTTAAAGAGAAGATTGGTAAATAAATCCACTTACCATCGTTAATCATCTATAAGGATTTTCTTTAATGTTAAAATTATTGAGAATCCTTTTTTATTTATTTTAAAAACCATCAAGTCATGAAGATTTTAATGTTATGTTTAGGAAATATTTGTAGAAGTCCATTAGCAGAGGGGATTTTAAAGTCTAAAGTTTCCGATATCCACGAAATAGACTCTGCGGGAACTAGTGCATTTCATGAAGGACACCAAGCCGACCCACGCTCAATTGAAACTGCTGATTTCCACGGGATAGATATTACAGACCATCGCTCTAGACCCCTGACTAAAGAGGATTTTAAAGTGTTTGATGTAATATATTGTATGGATCAGCAAAATTATAAAGATGCTTTAAAATTGGCTGACAATGAGGAAGAGCAGCAAAAATTAAAACTGATTTTAGAAGGCCAGCAAGAAGTGCCAGACCCCTATTATGGTGGTATTGGTGGTTTTGAAAAAGTATACGCTATGCTCGATAAGGCTTGCGATAGAGTGATTAAAGAACTTAATCTTGTGTAATATGTTATTTTTGTTACCTGCTTATCTTTCCGACCAGTCGCCACGGTCTTACTTTGCACCCATCATCAAAGATTATATTTTAAAGACCGATTATTTCTTTGTTGAGAACGAAAAAACAGCCAGAAAAGTCATTAAATTTTTCTGTCCAGAAAAATCACAACCTGATTTAAAACTTTATTTACTCAACAAATATTCTACGACTGCTGATGTTTCGGAAGCATTGGAATTAATGAAAAATGGACAAGATTTTGGCTTATTATCCGAAGCTGGGTTGCCTTGTATTGCAGACCCAGGACATATTATAGTCCATTGGACACATCAAAATAATATTAAAGTGGTACCTATCAATGGACCTTCAGCTATGATTACCGCATTGATTGCTAGTGGATTTAATGGACAACAATTCACTTTCCATGGTTACTTACCGATAGATAAAATAGAGAAGAAAAACCAAATTCAATATTTGGAACAGCAAGTCCAAAAAACGGGATATAGTCAGATTTTTATGGAAACCCCATACCGTAATAATGCCTTAATGGATGATTTATTAAAAACGCTTAGCCCTAATACGAAACTTTGTGTTGCTGCCAATATCAACCATCCTAGTGATGAGTTTATAAAAACCTTAACGGTAAAAGAATGGCAACGCCAAAAGTTTGATTTCCATAAAATACCTGCCGTTTTTGTCATTGGAAAGATGCTAGTACCAAAGCCCACTAAGAAATCTAAAAAATAATAGCATACCATCACATTAAAAAAGCCCTCTTCTAGAGAGGGCTTTATCTATTTTTGGCATTTGTTGTTATACTAACATAACCATTGGATTTTCTAAATAAGTTCTTAGTGTCTGTAAGAATTCTGCACCCGTAGCACCATCAACCACTCTATGGTCGCAGGCTAGGGATAACTTCATGGTGTTGCCTACCACAATTTGACCATCTTTTACAATCGGTTTTTCTATAATTGCCCCTACAGAAAGAATACATGAGTTAGGCTGATTGATAATTGAAGTAAAGGTTTCTATACCAAACATACCTAAATTAGAAATAGAGAAAGTAGAACCTTCCATTTCATTAGCTTTAAGACCTTTTGTTTTCGCTCTAGAGGCCATATCTTTAACCCCAGAAGAAATTTGGTTGTAGCTCATAAAGTCTGCATTCTTAAGTACAGGAACAACTAAACCATCTGGAATGGCAACGGCTACACCAATGTTGATATTACCGTGGTGGATGATTTTATCACCTGCCCAACTGCTGTTCACTTGTGGATGTTTTCTTAATGCCATGGCTGTCGCTTTAATCACCATATCGTTAAACGATACTTTGGTATCAGGCAAAGCATTGATGTCTTTTCTTGCAGCAATAGCTTTATCCATATTTATTTCCACCATTAGATAATAATGTGGTGCCGAGAATTTACTTTCCGATAAACGCTTAGCAATCACATTTCTTACTTGAGAATTTACCGTTTCGGTGTCTTCACCTGGTACAAAATTAACAGCTGGCTGAGCAACGGCTTGAGGAGTAGAAGCTGCGGCTTTAGGCGTATAATTTTCAATATCTCTTTTTACAATTCTGCCATTTTCACCAGAACCTTCGATGGTTGAAATATCAATTCCTTTTTCCTCTGCCATCTTTCTTGCTAAAGGCGAAATTGCAATACGGTCAGAAGTTAAAGCGTTTGATGTAGTCTTTTGTTCTGATTTTGGTGCCTCAGAAAAGGTTGTTTCCTTCTTAGTTACTTTAGGCTCTGCCTTCTGTTCTTTTTTACCACCGCCAGATACAATTGCAGATACATCAGTACCTTCTGGTCCTATAATGGCTAAAATTTTGTCTACTTCGGCAGCGTTGCCTTCTGCTACACCTTGGTATAAAAGTGTTCCATCAAATTCAGATTCAAAATCTTGTACAGCTTTATCGGTTTCAATTTCAGCAAGAATATCGCCTTCTTTTACTGTGTCGCCAACTTGTTTATGCCATTTGGCTACTTTTCCTTCTGTCATCGTATCAGAAAGGCGAGGCATCGTTACCACTTCTACATTGTCAGGTATATCTACAGAGTCAGAGGAGGTTTCTGTTCCATTAACCTCAGAAGCAGTTTCCTCAGCCTCAGTTTCTTTACCATTAGATGCTGAATTGTCTCCACCATTTAAAAGACCTGAAATATCTTCGCCTTCTTTACCAATAATAGCCAAAATGCTATCTACGGGTGCGGCACCATTTTCCTGAACCCCAATATGAAGTAGCGTACCATCCAATTCAGATTCGAAATCTTGTACGGCTTTATCGGTTTCAATTTCAGCAAGAATATCGCCTTCTTTTACTGTATCGCCCACTTTTTTGTGCCATTTGGACACTTTTCCTTCCGTCATCGTATCAGAAAGGCGAGGCATTGTAATAATTTCTGCCATAAGTATTTTGTGTATTTTAATGATTTTATATGCTATTGCATCATCAATCTATTCTTAGTTTTCTAATTTGTCTAAAAAAGGATAATTTGGAGTAGAATAAACAAAGTCATAAACTTGGCTAGCTTCTGGATATGGAGAATTTTCCATAAACTCTACACATTCTTCAACAAAAGCTTTAGACTTCGCATCTATGTCTTCCAACTCAGCCTCAGATGCCCATTGGTTTTCAAGGATCCTTGACTTTACTAGCTCTATCGGGTCGTGCTCTTTATGCATTGCGACTTCCTCTTTAGTTCTATAAGGTTCAGCATCAGACATAGAGTGTCCTCTGTATCGGTAAGTTCTAGCCTCGATAAATGTTGGTCCATCACCTCTTCTAGCTCTTTCAATAGCTTCAAAAGCGGCTTCAGCTACTTTCTCTGGATCCATTGCATCTACAGGTAAACAAGGCATTTCGTAGCCCAAACCTAATTTATAAATATCTTCATGATTAGCCGTTCTTTTAACTGAAGTTCCCATTGCGTATTGGTTATTTTCGCAAACAAAAACTACAGGGAGTTTCCAGTTCATTGCCATATTGAAGGTTTCGTGTAGTGATCCTTGACGAACAGCACCATCCCCCATAAAACAAATATTGACCGCCTTTCTATCGAAATATTTATCTGCAAAGGCAATACCAGCACCCAAAGGAATCTGTCCACCTACAATACCATGTCCTCCATAAAAACGGTGTTCTTTGCTAAAAATATGCATAGAACCGCCCATACCTTTGGAGGTTCCTGTGGCTTTACCACAAAGTTCTGCCATTATTTTTTTAGGATCTACACCCATTGCCATAGGGTGGATGTGACAACGGTACGCAGTAATCATACTATCTTTAGTCATATCCATAGCGTGTACAAACCCCGCAGGAATAGCTTCTTGTCCATTATAAAGGTGTAGGAAACCTCTGATTTTTTGTTTTAAATAAAGAGAGCGGCATTTATCTTCAAAGCGTCTCCACATCGTCATATCAGCATACCATTGAAGGTAAACTTCTTTAGAAAATTCTTTCATATCTATTCAAAAATATATCGCAAAAATAAGAAAATCTTATTTAATATAAAACCTTATGCCAGACATTCCTTTGAAAAAATGTAATTTTATCCGCTTAAATCTAATCTTTTATGCTCAAACTAATTTCCAAGTGGCTATCCAAGTTGTTTTATCCTTTTATTTCCATCGCTTGGTTTTATGTATATGGTACATTTATCAATGGGGCTATCTCTAAATTAGAATGTCTTGGCTTTGCTTTAATGGTCGGTTTTCCCGCTATCATTTGGCTTATTTGGAATGTTAAAAGAGGATATTACCAAGATGCGGATGTATCGGATAAAAGGAAACGCCAATCCTTATACTATTTTTTAATCGGCATTTTTATGGTTTATAATATTGGGTTTTATTATCAATTTGGTAGGGTAGATGTTAAGATATTGTACTTATTAGGGCTTACCATAGTGCTATTTTTGAGTAATTATTTTATTAAAACTTCTATGCATACAGCTTATAATGTATTTGTTGCGACATTGTTTTATAGTCTTGGTGCGTTAGAGTGGTGTATTGTTTGGATTCTAGTCACCATGATTGTGGGGTGGTCTCGCTTAGTTTTAAAAAGACATTCCAAAAATGAGGTGGTATTGGGTGGAGTGATAGGTATTGTCGTATCTATTTGCTATATTTGTACTTTAAGGATTTAGAATTGAAAAACTAACAAAACATGATACAACCGCTGACTACAGCCGAAGAACAAGTAATGCAAGTCATCTGGGAACTACAAGGTGGGTTTCTTAAAGATATCGTAGAGACTTTTCCAGAGCCGAAACCTCACCAGAATACGGTGTCTACTTATGTTAAAATATTAACGAAAAAAGGCTATCTAAGCATTGAAAAACATGGTAGAATATTCTTCTATAAAATTGAAATATCTAAGCAAGAGTACCGTATTGATTTACTTAAAAATTTAGTCACACAGTTTTATAAAGACGAAGAGGAAACACTGCTAAAGCGTTTAGTTTCAGAAAAAATAGTGTCTAAAAAGCAAATAAAGAAATTTGCAAAACAACTTAAGAAAAAGAAAAAATAGGCTAAAGTGAATTTAGCGTTTCCACATATTGCTTTAAAATCACCTCTTTACTATACCGTGTTTTGATACTATTTTTAATGTCTTCCTCATTATAATTTTGCTCTAAAAGCCTTTTTATGGTATTTGCAAATATTTGATGTTGCGTAATATCTGCAATTTCACCATTAATCTGAGGTTGGATAATTTCGTTAATTCCCCCAGGGCAATTGTTAGTTAGGGCAAAAGTCCCACAAGCACCAGCCTCCAACAATACATTAGGAAAACCTTCGTAGCGAGAGGATAATACAAATAAATCGGCAAATTTAAGGAAAGGGTAGGGGTTACTCTGTCTTCCATGAAATATCACTTGCTCTAGACCTAAATCTGTTTTCATCTGATGCAGTTGTTCTTTATCTGCCCCATCGCCCAAAATATGAAACATAATCGGTTGGCCTTTTAGATAGGAACATACCTTTAGTAAATTATCAAAACCTTTTCTATGAGATAGATTGCCAATAGCAACAACATGCTTTTTACCTTCTGTATAAGCGTCTGGGCGTATAGTATCCTTTAGTTTGTCTTCTATAAATTGAAAATCGACAGGATTGTTAATTTTTACAATTTTTTTTGGCTTAATATTGAAATTCTGAATTAAGTCTTGCGCCATATCATCGCTTTGAGCAATGATGGTGTTATAATTATTATAAAAGCGATAAAACAGCCTAATTTCTTTACGAGTTACATGCTGAGAAACCACATTAGTTTCCCGAGCCACAAAATGAATTTTTGGGAATAACTTAGTAAACATGGAAAGATAAGCATTAACCTCACCAAACCCTGAAAAAACAATCTCTGGTTTCCGTTTTCTTAATTCTTTTAAAATAGGAATTAATGAATGGCGTATTCTTGGCGTCTTAAGGTCTATGATTTCTACATCTTCTTTTAGAAACTTTAGATAGCCCCCTTCTTTTCTAAGCAACATGATTTTAGAGCTAAAATAAGCTCTAGGAAGATGGTTGGCTAAAGTCATTACAATACGCTCTGCTCCGCCAGTTTCCATATCGGGCAGGATAAAAATGATATCTTTTGGCATCATGAATAGTTCTTAATTAGCCACATCACTAATGAACTTAATTCTGAGCAATCGCACTTCATCATCCGTTAATTCATCGCCGTATTCTGCTAGAAGAATTTTCATGCTATCGCTTTCAGAATCATTCATAAACTCCATAAAGTCGTCTACTAAATCTTCATCGAAATTTTCGTCAATATAATAGTCGATATTTAATTTAGTCCCTTGGTAGACAATGCTTTCCATTTCGGAAATTAATTCTTCCATACTTAGGTTTTTAGCATTGGCTATATCTTCGAGGTCTATTTTTTTATCGGTATTTTGAATGATAAATACTTTATGGCTAGATTTATTGGCTACTTTTTTCAGCACCATATCATCTGGTCGCTCAATATCATTTTCCTCAACATATTTTTTGATGTATTCTGCAAATTCTTTCCCAAATTTTCTAGCCTTGCCTTCGCCAACACCATGAACTTTAGCAATTTCTTCTATGGAAATCGGGTATTGTATGGTCATATCTTCCAAACTCGGATCCATAAAAACCGTATAAGGTGGAATTCCGTGTTTCTTAGCCACTTTTTTTCTAAGGTCTTTAAGTTGCGAAAATAAAGCCTGATCCATGGCATTCCCTGCTTGTGTATTCATCTGTTCGGATTCGGCTCTAGTTTGTGCTAAGTCGTATTCTCTATCTTCTGCAATTAAAAATTCAGGTGTATTCTTATTTTTAAGGACTTCTAACCCTGATGGACTAAGTTTAAGAATGCCGTAAGTTTCAATATCTTTGGTGATATAGCCTCTCACCGTCGCTTGTCTGATGATAGACTTCCAATAATTATCGGTCTTATCACTGCCTTTACCAAAGTATTCAGATTTTTCTAATTTATAAGATTTAGTCACTGGGGTTTCTTTGCCCATAAGCACCGCAATCAAATCTTTGGTTTTAAACTTTTCTTCTAAATTTTTGGTAAGTTCTAATACCAATTTAAAATCATCTGAAACATCTATAAGCTGAGGCGGATTTACGGAATTATCGTCCATCTTAGCACCATCGCCATGGATTGGGTCAAAGGATTCCCCAAAATAGTACAATATATATTGTCTTCTACTCATAGAAGTTTCGGCATAGCCAATGACTTCGTTGAGCAATTGTAATCCAATTTCCTTTTCGGAAACCGATTTTTGAGCTAAGAACTTCTCTAGTTTTTCGATATCTTTTGGGTCGTAAAACGCTAAACAATAGCCTTCGCCACCATCTCTACCAGCACGCCCTGTTTCTTGGTAATAACTTTCGAGAGATTTTGGAAAATCATAATGAATCACAAAACGCACATCGGGCTTGTCTATCCCCATACCAAATGCAATAGTCGCTACAATGACATCGCAATCTTCCATCAAAAATTTATCCTGATTGGCGATACGCGTTTTCTGGTCTAAACCAGCATGGTAGGGTAGTGCGTTAATGCCATTGACTTGTAATATTTGTGCGAATTCCTCTACTTTTTTTCGGCTAAGGCAATAGATAATCCCTGATTTGCCTTTATTTTTTTTGATGAATTTTACAATTTGCTTTTCTACATCCACTTTAGAACGCACTTCGTAAAATAGATTCGGACGATTAAAACTTTCCTTAAAAACTTGGGCATTATTCATCCCTAAAGTTTTCTGAATATCGTCTTGAACTTTTGGGGTTGCCGTAGCCGTAAGGGCAATTACAGGAACCTCTGCAATTTGTTCTATAATTACTTTTAAATTTCTATATTCTGGACGGAAATCATGTCCCCATTCCGAAATACAGTGGGCTTCATCAATAGCGAAAAAAGAAATTTTAACCGATTTAAGAAACTCTAGATATTCCTCTTTAATGAGCGATTCTGGCGCTACATAGAGCAATTTAGTTCGTCCTGCTTGTATATCGTCAAACACTTGTCTGACTTGTGTTTTGTTTAATGAAGAATTAAGGACATGCGCTACACCTTCGTCAGAGGAAAGTCCATTTACCGCATCTACCTGATTTTTCATAAGGGCAATCAGTGGTGAAACTACAATCGCGGTACCATCTGAAATAAGGGCGGGTAATTGATAACATAGTGATTTGCCGCCACCAGTAGGCATCAATACAAAAGCATCTTTGCCTTCTAAAAGCGCTGTAATCACTTGTTCTTGTTGCCCCTTAAAAGAGGAAAAGCCAAAATATTTTTTGAGTTCCTGTGTTAAATTATATTTTTTCGTAGTCATTTTAGTTTTGTTTACTAAATTTGCAACTTACCAAAGGTACAATTTTTTTTGTTATGTTCAAAAATTATATGATATTTCTTTATTTAAAACAACTAAACGGACCAACTAAACATCGCTATGAATCATCAAAATAAGCTCATTTCAGAAGATATGTCCCCATTGCTAGAAATAGGGAAGAAGGCAATAGCAACGGAGATAGAGGCATTAACCCAACTAAAAAATCGATTGAACCAATGCTTTTTAGAAGCCATCCAGATGATCCATTTATCAAAAGGAAAATTAATTGTGGTAGGCATAGGGAAATCAGCTCATGTAGGAACAAAAATTGTAGCTACGCTTAATTCTACGGGAACTCCCGCACAATTTTTACACGCTGCGGAAGCCATTCATGGGGATCTAGGTGTGGTTCAGAAGCAAGATGTGGTGTTGTGTATTTCTAATTCGGGAAATTCCCCAGAAATTGTGAATCTTGCTCCTTATTTAAAACAATATGCCTCGGGGCTGATTGCCATGACGGGAAATACAAAATCCAAACTCGCCGAAACTGCCGATATCATTTTAGATACTTTTGTAGAAAAAGAAGCCTGTCCTAATAAACTAGCGCCTACGAGTTCTACGACGGTTCAAATGGCATTGGGCGATGCTCTAGCCGTAAGTTTAATGGAAATTAACCATTTTAAAGATACCGATTTTGCTAAATTTCACCCAGGAGGAAGTTTAGGTAAAAATCTCACAGCCACCGTAGAGCAATTTTTGTCTTCTCAAAAACCTTGTGTTTCGGAATCTGCCGATATTAAAGAAGTGATTATTTCCATCAGTGCTTCTACCCATGGGGTAACGGTAGTGACAGAAGGTAATAAAATAAAAGGCATTATAACCGATGGCGACCTAAGACGGATGCTGATGATGGATACAGATATTACCCATAAAACAGCCAAAGAAATTATGAGTCAAGAGCCTAAAAGTATCGACAAAAATGCTTTAGCAAAAGAGGCAATGGCGATGCTTAAGGAGTTTAATATAGGACAATTAATTGTTACAAGCCACAACGAATACTTTGGAATAATAGACTTACATACCCTTTTAGACGAAGGAATATTGTAAATTTGCCAATATAAAAATAAAAAATACTGTGAGTACAGATAAAGAAATGTCTTTTCTCGCCCATATTGGAGAACTTCGAGGGCATCTAATTCGCTCAATCATAGCGATTATCATTGGAGGATTTTTAATAGGGTTTAATATAAACTGGGTGATGGACCATATCATTTTTGGACCAACCCGTCCCGACTTTTTCACTTTCCGCGTGGTGAATTATATTTCTAGAATGACCATAGGGGAGGATACCATTACCATGCCCAAAGAATTTCCAATCCAAGTAAGAAAACTATTCGAACAGTTCAATATGATGATGGCGATTTCTATTGTAGGCGGACTTTTGATTGCTTTTCCTTATGTGGTATGGGAACTGTGGAAATTTATTAGTCCAGCATTAAAACCTAGTGAGCGAAAGAATTCTATATTCATTATTAATGGCACATGGGTGTTGTTTATATTGGGTGCATTATCGGGTTACTTTTTAGTGATGCCTTTTGTAATTAATTTTGGTTATTTTTTCAGTATTTCGGATTTTGTAAGAGTGGATATCGACTTGGCAAGTTATGTGACTATTCTTTTACAAATTGTATTAGGTATGGCAGTGATTTTCCTATTTCCAATGATTGTCTATATTTTGACTTCATTAGAACTACTTACCCCACAATTTCTTAGAACTTATAGACGCCATTCCATAGTGGTGATTATGGTCATCGCGGCATTCATTACCCCAGCGGATATTATCAGTATGATGGCGGCGGCATTGCCTTTGGTTATCCTTTATGAAATTTGTATCTTAATGTCGGTATTCGTCTATAAAAAAATAGAAAAGTCTAAAGTTTTGACTAGGGATATGCAGAATATAGAATAAAACTAAGATAATCTCTGCCGATTTGTCTGCCATAAAAGTTTGGTTTTTATTTTGCAGGTTAAGAGTATAAAATTAACTTATGAAAAAAGCACTGATTGTAGTTGATGTACAAAATGATTTTTGTGAAGGCGGCGCTTTAGCCGTTCCTAATGCAAGCGATATTATTCCGTATATTAACTTATTAATAGAAGAAAATCAATACGATAAAATTGTTTTTACACAAGATTGGCATCCTCAGAACCATAAAAGTTTTGCGTCTAACAACGGTAAAAAAGTTGGTAAGACTATTACTCTAAATGGAATTCCGCAGTTTATGTGGCCAGACCATTGTGTACAAGGTTCGCATGGCGCAGAATTTCATAAAGATTTAAATACAAGCAAAATTGACCATATTATAAAGAAAGGTCAAAATGCAGAATTTGATAGTTATAGTGCCTTCCAAGATAATAATCAGTTTATGAAAACAGGCTTAGCAGATTATCTAAAATCAAATGATATTCAAATGATTGAAGTGGTTGGGCTAGCACTAGATTATTGCGTAAAATATACTTGTATAGATGCTGCTAAAGAAGGCTTTATTACATGTGTACATTTCAACGGAACCAAGGCTGTAAATGTGCGTCCAGAAAATGGTAGAGATGCCATTTATGAGATGCTTCAAAACGGGGTTACTATTTTGGGGTAAATCAAAAAACATCATAAATTCTGTGATGTTTTTTTATTTAATAAAAATCCTATAATTTATATTATGATGTATCATTTTTAATTCGTATATTTGCAACAAATATAATAAAAATATTTCAAATATGATACAAGAAGTTATTGCATATAAAAATGTGCTTGATGGTATTGAAGGACTATTGGATAAAAGCCCATTTAAAAAAACATATATTATTGAGCAAGTAGGGATACCAGCACCAACTTTTTATAGAAAGTTAAAGTCTCTAACTTTTACACCTGATGAAGTATTAAAAATACTTACATTGCTCAAACCACAGGAAGCTCTTCTATATGAAATAGAAAAAGCGGAAGCTGATTACAAAAATGGAAGAGTACAAGAACATAGAGAGTACATGAAAGACTTAAGAGAGAAGTATCTCTAGTTTGTAAGGATTTTGATAGTTATTGAAAAAAGTAATTAAAAGAATTTCATAGGTGTTTACTACACGATAAATTAAACTAATTTGTGGTACAATGAGTATGTTTCTATAGTCTGAATAGCCACTAACAGGTTTGCCTATATAAGGATGATAACGCAAATTTTCTATTGCTGAGTCGGTTTTGTCTATAAAATTCTCTATTTCCTTTTGTGTCCAATCTTCTAAAAGATATGCTATATTATCATTAAAAGAATTTTTTGCTGTATCTGTCCATAAAATAACCCGTTCCATTTTTTATATCAATTTTGATACAAATATAATAAAAAAGACCATCTAATAGATAGTCTTTTTTTGATTTCTAAAAAATCCATTACTGTACATAGTAAAATGAAGAACCCTGATAACCTAAATTAGCATCTGATAAGTCTATTTTATAATGCGGATAGGCTTTATTATCTTCATTAACAAAATCACAATAGGTGAATTTAGCATTTTCAAATGTAGGTACTTCATTTGGCGTTTTTTGTACTATGAATTGTATAAAAATTCGCTTGCCTACAGGTAAACTTCTTTTTACTTCATTCTCTAGATTAAAAGAACTGTATATTTTACCATTGACCTCTCTATGATTAATATTGAGCACAACATATGGATATATGCCTTCAAATATTCCTCTGTCAAATCCTAAATAATGATTTCCGCTTTGTATCTGTTGTTTGGCTAGATTGACCTTTGGATCGTTTTCATCAAAAACAAATACACGAGCGTAAGTAATAGGTTTAAATAATTGCTGTGAATCTGTGCCATAAAACCAAAAGTGGGTGGCTTTAGTTTTTACCTTGTCTAATGTTTTTAAAGGTTGTGAAAATGTAATCAAATCAGATTTACTATTATTACCATTAGCTGATAGTGAAACAACTTCAGTCCCGGGACCTGGTTTACAAGTGGTACGAATAAGGGTACCGAATTTATTAAGGACAGAAGGTGTGTTGTAAGTCTTCTCACACATAGCGATTGGTGTAATTTCTTTTAGTTCGCTATCTTCATTATGGATTTCTCTTTTACATGCAACTAGAGTTGTAAGTGTAATTCCTGTAAGTAAAATTAGCTTTTTCATAATAAAAAGAATTAATGGTTAAGAGCCTGTAATATAGATACTAAAATGAATTAAAACAAATGTTTTTTTTTAAAATTACGAGGATTGAAAGGAGCGACGAAATTGCGATTTTGTCGCCCTTTCAATCCTCAAAAAAGTAGACAAAACAATCGAATCAAAAAGGATGAAAAATGCTTTTTCAGGTAGTCAATACCGCTAAGTTACCTATAAGTGTCAGTTTTTTTAAGCAAATCAAAATAGAAAGTAACCACCCAAAAGGGTGGTGGGTGGGAAAAGATAATCAGCGTAGTGTATGTATTAGCGTAAAGTCTAAGACTGTATAAAAATAGCGAGCGTAGTCGAGCCACGCACACTGACACCTATATATAAGCGGTGCGATAACCGGCGTGCGTACTGCGGAGCGACCAGATGAGGGAAAGGGAATGGGTATGGTGTGGGGAAGTAGGGCGGGGGAGCGGAGTGGCGTGTGGAGGCGATGCCTGAAGGTGCGGAATGGTGGAGCAAAGCGGAGCTGATGTAGCACCGGAAGTGGAAGGGAACACCTTAGATGCCAGCTGGAGCGGAGCGTAAGCGAACTAAATAAAGTCGTGGAATCAGCGCCGACTAAGCGGCACGCCCCAATAGGCGGAGTGTGGCAATTTTTTTTCTAAAAAAATAGCGAAGCGGTGACACGTGGAGCGATGAGGGCAGTGAGGTGCACAAGGGGCGGAGGCATATGCAAGGGCGGAGCAAAGCGGAGTTTATTATTACCCTTGCAGATGCCGTAGACCCCGCAGGGTACGCCGAACAACCGAACACCATATAACCGCCCGTAATAGGCTATACCGTGAAACTGGAATAAATGGTTTTGACGGTATAGCCGTCAAAAAAAATAAAAAAAATTATTGAAGCGGTTTCCTAAGCCCCGTCCCGCAGGGCGGGGGTTGGGAAAACAAGATAAAAAATAAGCGTCTACCACCCACCCCCACTATAAATTTTTATTTGGAAAAAAAGATAAGAAGACGAATAGTAGTAAGCGTTGGAAAAAGCTATGTGTATTATATTTTTTGAGAAAAAAATATAATACATGATTGCATAGGAAGCAAGTGCGATATATGTGGATGGATATGGCTGGGGATATGGCACTGCGTGGCAATACAGAAACAAAAAAAATTAGAATCGCTGATGATACTGACGATATACCCAAGGAGCCACAGCATTTTTATCGGAAAATAAACCTATTTTTTGTTGTTGTGCTTTTTGTTGTAATTCTCCTAAACTCTTATCATCTGAATATTTATAATACCACCAACCGAAGCCGTTTTTTATGATTTCTTTGGATAAGTATTTACCATTGTCATAATATACTTTTGCAATGGTTCTCCTGTATCTATCTGTATTAATAGGGTAATAGGTTATATTTTTTTTGAATACTTGTAATGATACAAATTGCTTTGCGTTTTTGCCGAAGGCTTGACCATTTTCGGGGCAATCTACTTCGGCAAGTCTTAGGGTATGTTGATTTTTTAAACTATCTAATACGACTATGGTATCACCATCTTTTATGCCTATAACGAAGGCTTTTTGTTGGGGAAAAAAGATAGCGTAATAAAATAAAAAGATAATTAGAAATGCTCTCATTGTTTTTTATTTGGGAGTACAAAATAATCAAAATATCCAGAGAAAAGCAAAGGATTTTTAGGGGTATTTTTTTTGTTGCTGATGTATTTGAATGGTTTGTTTAGTTGGGCATTAAGCCCTGATAGTTGTACTTTGAGTAATGCAAGATTACGGCTGTCTTTTGGGGTATGATGGTCTATGTATTTTTGAAGTGCTATGATTTGGTTTTTTAGTTCATTGATTTGGTAACTATCGGTTTCGTTGGATAGGTTTTGTTTGGCTATTTTGATTTCTTCTAAGGCTCTATAATAGGGTTCGTTTGTGGCTTTGATATTGGCTTCTTCTTGAGCGATTTGGGTTTGTTTTTCTAGGATTTGCTGTTGTATTTTTAGGCGATTTTCTTCGTATTTCAAACGCTGATTGGCTTCTGAGTGGTCTATGGTTTCTATTTTTAGGGTGTCTTTTAAGGATTTTGAAAAGTATAAGTTATGTTCGTTTTTTAGTTCAAAATAGTAATCGTGTAGTTTTCTTTCTAATGTGATAACATCGGCTTTTTCTGTAGCTGTAATTTTGGTGTAGGATATGAATTTATCATCTACCAATATATTTAAACTATCGGCTGTAATATGGTTAAATTCTACTCTTTTGGTTGTGAGTGTATGTTTGGTATTGTATGGTTTTAGAGTATTGATTTTTAGCCCTTGCTGACCTTCTCTTAATCTTATAATGGTATCATTTGATACGATGTATAATTGCTGGAAATCTGCATAGACTAAATAGCCTGTTCCTTTGACTGGTTTTTGAAAGTTGTATAAATCGTAGTCTATTTTGTAGAGTTTGTTTGATTTTGTAAATTCTCTATAAACATGGGTTATATCGTTAAATTGTTGGTTATAGGTAAGCCAAAAGCCTTGTGTAAATAGGTTATTCATAAGTGCGGAACTGCATAGGAATACAACAAATAAAATACCTTCTTGCTTTAGGTTGCCAGTGCTGAATCTGTAAGTGGGGTTACCAGGGATAACGCAAGGATTTCGCCAAAACGGGTAGAGTAGGGGAACACCAGAGATTGTGAGCATATCTAATAATAGATGCCCAAAGTAAGCGAAGAATGTGATTAAAGCGTAGTGTTCTGGAATGATTTGTAATTTTTGTAAGATAAGGACTAATAGTGTGATGATGACGGTTGCGAGTAGCGAGTGTGTGATAGTCCTATGACCATAGCGACGATAGAGCCATTTGGATATGGGGTAAAAGGGTTTTCCGATTATGGATTTTGGTGTGTCTATATCGGGCAATAGAGATACAAATATTGTGGCTGCAAGGTAGTAGGGGTTTGAGAATATATTGACATTCCAAAGGCTGGTAAATATGCCTGTGAATAGTATGCCACCTGCTATGTGGTTGGGTGCTGTCATGATATTAATTATTAAAAGATTAACAGAAACAAAAAAATATTAAATAAATTTTCTTTTGAGTTCTTTGAATAATGGGCGTGAGATGATGAGTAGTATTAGGCCTACGGAGCCTATCATACGGAGTGCGGGCTCGTCTAGCTCTCTGCTGGCATAGCGTAGTGCTGTGATGATGCCTAAGAATACAACAATGATAAAGGTAAAATCTATTTCGGGTAATGCTCCAGAGTGCTTAATGTTTTTTACTATATCTAGGGTTAAAAATGGTTCTTTTCTATAACGGTCTATCATTTCTGCCATTGCACGAGGGTTGCCATTGGTTTGTTCGTAGATGTGGTTTCTAAAGTCTTCCCAAGATTCTACTTCTAATCCAAATGAGTTTTGCTGAATGAATTTTATGGCGTTCTCTCGAGATAGATTTTTGATTTCTATTTTTTCGAAATTCCAAAGGAATGAGGTGTTTTTATTTTTGATATACCGCGCTGCACAAATGATAACAAAGGTGTCTTTAAGGCGTTCTATAATTCTTTTACTAGCGGCTGTAATGTCTGTAATATTATCTATTAGCAATATGTATTCTTTTGGTTCTACGATGGTCATAATTTTATCACAAATGAATAGGGCTGATTCTCTTTGTATTTTTTTTTCTACGGCTTCTATACCAATATCGCCATAGAGCATAGATAACATATTTTCTTTATCGCCTTTTAATAGGTATAACATCATATACATAAGGGATTTTTTTGCCATTCTATCGTCTTCAAATTTTAGTATTTTTTTGTTTGTTTTTAGATTGTCTAGAAGGTGGGTTTTACCTGTGCCTATATCGCCAATGATAACGGTATTGATTCCTAATTCTGCATTGACATTGAGTTTTGATAATTCTTCATTTCGCCCAATGGTAAAATAATTTTTGTTGAACGATAGATTGATAAGTTTTGTTTTTTTAGGTGGGAAGAATTTATGTTTAACTCTAACCCAAAAATTTCTTTTTTGTGTGGTAACGGCTTCTATTTTTTTGCTTAGTTGTTCGGTAGGGATCTGAGCATATATAAGTGTGGTATCGTATGAACTATGTCCTAGCATGGTTTTTATTTCTTCTAACTTAGTCCCGTTATTGAGATGATGTGTGGCAAAGGTATGCCTAAGCGTGTGCGGGTGTAGGTTTTGTATGCCTAATTTTTTTCCATAGGCCTTAAGGACTTTCCAAACAGTCTTACGGCATAGATGCCCTTTGTGGGTATAGCTTGGGAATAGGTAGTTTTCGGGCTGTGTAATGGGGATTTTGGATTGTTCTAAATAGTTGGCTAAGGCTCTGTATAAACGGTCTGATATGGGTATGGTACGATAGTCTTCGTTTTTCTTTTTGAGTGATTTTATTGTAATGGTTCTTTTTTGAAAATCGAAGTTTCTAAGCCTAAGTGTAACGGTTTCTGATACTCTAAAGCCACAATCTAACATTAAAAGAATGATGCATTTGTACTTTGGATTTTTGCATTTTTCAATGAGTAATAGGCTTTCTTCTTTTGATATGTAGTCTATGGTAATCATAAGCATTAAAAGTCTTCGCTATTGTTATGGTATTGCTCTTCTTTAAATTCTTGTGCTAAGTCCTGCTGATGTGCGTTCTGGATACTGTCTATAATTTCTAATCTACGGGCTAGTAGAATATGTTGTTTACCCGAGTGTAAAAGGATAATTTCGGGGTATTTTTTTAGTAGTTTTCTATCGTCTTGGGTAAGTTGATAGTTTTTGTAACTACAGGCAGTGAGTGCTGATACTGCTAATGCTAAGAGTGTGATGTTGGTTTTCATATTATTTTTTTTAAACTGTTTTTGCTAAAAAATCTTACCTATCTTACCAAAGCCTTTATTTATAGGGGCTAAGACTACTTACCTATACTTACCTGAACTTACCCAACCTACCTACATGTATTAGGTAACTTAGGTAACTTCTAGGTAACTTTATTTTATTATCTTACCTAAAATTATTGTCCTGATTATCATTTTATTATACTGATTAGGTAACTTAGGTAAGGTTATTTATTTTTTTGTTGCTGTAATTGATTTAAAAAATTATCAAAATCTTTTTCTGAAATGTTTTTCCAAATTTCGGAGCGTATGAATTTTTTAATGATTTCTTTTTCGTGATAGAGATAATCTGTATCCTTATCTATGACTTCTAATATATAGCCTAGTGCTTCTCTGACACCATCTATATATTCTAGTTCGTTTTTAATTTCTACTTGTTTCATATTTGAAATATTTTCATATTATAATACTTTTACCCAGTATCCGTAGGTTTGTTTGGTTTTATGTTTTTTTCTTTCAAAGCCTAAGGCATTAAATGCTTTTCCAATCTGTACGCTAGAGAGCCTAACGCCTAATTCTGATAGCCTTATCAAAACATCTGTACTGGTTACAAATACGCCTTCGTTTTCCTGAGCTGGTTTGTAATTGCTGGCGATGAGTTCTTGCTCAGTGCTTAGGATTTGGTATTTTTTGTTTCTATCTTCGTTGTCTTGGATTTCATCAAATGTCATTTCGCTATTGAAACTATCATCTAGTGCAAGGGCATAGGCTTGAGACCAAAATAAATCTATATTGCACTCTTGACGGTAGTTCCAATTGATGCCTGTAATTTGAAAGCATAACCAACGCACGGAGCCTGTTTCATCATCTAAAAATGTATCTCTATTGGTAGATCCTATAAAACTGCAAATGCGTGGTAGTATGCTATTTTTTCTATCGTAGGGTAGGCGTTCGTTGATTTGGTCTTTTGAGAAGTAGGATTTTAGGGTATTGATTTCTTTTTTGGCTAGGCTTGAAAGTTCGTCTAAATTGATAAGGAAATTTTTGCATAATAGTATCCTTGCATCTTTATCATTACTAATATCTTCGGCTAGATATTGGGATAATTCTGGTGGGCATAAGAAACGGCAAAAAGAACTTTTACCTGAGTTCTGAGCCTTGTGTACTAAAACGAAGGCTTGTTTGTTAAAGTATCTTTCTAATAGCGCACATTTAACTGTTCTAACTGCCCATTTTTTGAAATGATGATTGAATTTTTCTCTATCCAAAGGGTATACATAATTGGCAAGGTTACTGATATAATCTGTTCTACCGTCCCATTTTGGTAAGTTCTCAAAGTATTCCTGTATAGGGTTATAATGGGGTACAAACTCACTTTTTAGAATGGCAATGAGGTTGTTTATACTGATTTTAATTCCTTTTTTCTGAAGTTCTAAATACAAGGAATTTTCATTGAGTGATTTCCAATCATGGGTTGTTTTTTTGCAGTATTCTATGTCTAATGCAATGGTATTGTATCTGAATTTGTAGTAAGTAGATAAATATTCTTCTGTGATATGAAATATAGTGTTTTGAGTGTCTTTTTTTGTTTCGGCTTCTTCTAGTTCTCTTATTTCTTGTATTAATTTCTGATAGTGTGATTTATCGTATACTAGGAAATAGTCGGCTATATCGTTGTATTTTTCGGGTAAAATAATTTGTTTGATAGAGTAGGCCTGGCATAGTTTTAAAGCGGTTTCCATGCCTGTTTTATCATTGTCGTAGCAAATGTAAATATTGTCTGTTTTCTGCTTGAGCTTGAGTATTTCTTCTTCTTTTATAAAGCCACTTTCTGACCTAAATGATACGGCGGGAAAGCCATTGGCATTGAGTATTAGACAGTCTTTTTTGCCTGCTGTAATGATGATATAGTCTTCTTTATTTTTTAATTGTTCGTATCCAAAAATATCGGAAAATGTAAGGTTATTATAAAAGAATTTTTTGTTTTTGCCTTGTGCAGGGATATAAATTTCGGCATTGTCATTGACTTTATAAATAAACCCCACAATACCAGAATAAAGTTTTATTTTTTGTATAGCATTTTTTTTAGAGTTATAATACTCGTATTTATCAAGGTTTTTGACATTGTATTTTTCTAGAATATCTTTTGTAACATTCCAATTTCCTTGTGTCCAAAATTCTAAACTATGGGAAGTATAGGGTTTTTCAAAATATATAAAGTGTTTATTATCAGTACTATTATTAATAGACTGAAAATTTATATTTTTTTGTTTCTGTTCCTTGATAACTCCCATATCACTAGAGATTATATTTAATATTTCTGCAAATTGTGTTTTACAATCTAAGCCTTTAATGTCTGCTACAAATTGCCAAACATCCCCTTGCTTCCCTGTACTAAAACATTTGAAAGAACCATTTTTAAAGACTTTGAAACTGGGGTTCTTATCCTCTGTAAATGGTGAAGATATTTTGGTATATGGTATGAAGCCATGACCGTAGTAATAATTGTAAATTTCTACTTGTGTTGTTTGCTTTAAAATTGTATTTTTGTCCATAATAAAGAATAGAATTTTTTCAAAACGCTTACGATGCCTAACCACATCATAGGCGTTTTTTTAGTTTATTGATTAATTTTTTCTGCTTGTTTTCGTAGTTTAATTTTCGAATTTCAAATGAATGCTTACTATTATTAAGATTCATCTGGTGTCTTATTTTTTCTTCTAAATTGATTTGGTTTTGCTCATACTGTTTTGATTTTATAGTGTATAGTTCTTCTAAAAGCATGATGTTTTTATGTTCATAGGTAAGTGCAATAGAGTCTCTTTTTAAGTCTAAAATTTCTGCATCTATAGCGATTAATTGTGATGATAGCTGCTCCTGTAATGAAATAGCTAGTTTTTCGCGCTCAATACGATTGCGATTTGATGTTTGTATATAATTGGATAAATTGGATAAGGATATTCCAAAATTGACCGTCGGTCTATATACCTGTGTGAAAGGATCCCAAGTGCTAGAAACTGATACTGTGGGTAATAATGATAACCATTTCCATGATTTTTTTTCGGATGTGAGTTTTATTAACTGGGAATTGGTAGCAATACGAGATTGTTTGTAATCTTGTTGTAAAGTTTCTAAAGATTGACAATGATAATATTTTATACTAAAAATGATAAAAAATGAACACGCAAATAATTTATAAAATATTGATTTATAATATTTTGTATATTTTTTTATCCTATAATTTATATTATGTTAAATTGATTATGATTTACATAAATGTGTTTATCTTTTTTCTATACCCAATACATAATATACTACTGCTTGTACTCTGGCTAAAAATTCTCGGGTATGATTTCTATAATAACTTTCTGGCTTCGTGACATCTTGGGCTTCAAAGGCTAAGGCATTCATATGCATATTTCGAGCAAAAAATAAAGCCCGTAAATTATGAAACCCTTGCGAAATAATGATGATATTTGTTTGATGATACACATTCTTACAACGCTCAATACTTTCTTTGGTGCTATAACCTTTGGGGTCTTCTATAATTATATCTTCTGGAATATGTTCAGTATTCACTAAATAATTTTTCATCGCTTTGGGTTCGTCGTAGTATGGACTTTTTTCGCCACTCACAATTATTGTTTCAATTTTACCATAATGATATAATGCCGATACCGCTTCCATACGCTTCGTGAAATAAGGATTGGCAATACCAGAGCGCATTTTCGGCGAAGTTCCCAATACCAAAGCCGCATTTCTGTAAGGAATTTTACTTACCTTGGTATAAGTTCGCCCATGATTTAGTGCATAAACCCAACTATTTGCCGAAAGCATCACTAAAAGTAATAATTCAGCAGTTATAATTATGGTTTTCAATATGTTAATTACAAATTTCAAATCAAATCAAAATTGAGTTTTAAGGTTTTAGATATAGGCAAAGATACACAAATCAGCACCTCACCTTCTTCTAATTCTTTATCTGTAAGGTATTCATTATCGGTCATTTCCACTTTGCCTTCTTCTAGTTTGCAACGACACGCCCCACAAATTCCAGATTTACAAGAATATGGTAACTCATAACCTAAATCTAATAATTGAGATAATAATTTCTGCTGATTATTTTTAAGGTGTACCACTGGCGAAGTTTCCCCGTTGAGTTGCCACTGCACCAAAATATCTTCTATACGTTCGTGTACTTGCTCTTCTGGATAAATGTCTTCATTAAAACTCTCAAATAACTCAAAATGGATATTTTTCTTTCTAATCCCATTTTCATAACACGCTGTGGCAATATCTTTTATCATCATTCCAGGACCGCAAATTAAAATTTCGTCCACGGCATCCCAAATGGTAGATTCGTCGTCATCTTCATCTAAATGCAATAATTGATTGATGATGAGCTCTATTTTCCGTTCATTAATTCTACCCGAAAAAAATGGGTGCATATCAGGTTCTTGCGTATAAAATTCATAAACTTCTAAACGCTCTGGATATTGTGCAACCAACGCAGCCAATTCATCTTTAAATACAATTTGCGCCTTAGTTTTGTTAGCATAAAATAAAAAGAATCGAGTGAGACGTTCGGTATGTAGTATATGTTTAAGATGAGATAAAATTGGGGTAATGCCAATGCCGCCCGCAAACCCCAAAATGGTGCGTTTTTCATTCGGTTTATCGGCTAAGGTAAATCTACCCATAGGGGCTGAAACTAAAATTTCATCACCCACTTCATAGTGTTTAAAAATATGATTCGCAAATGATTCCTCATGATTGATTTTGAGTGCCAATTCCCATTTATTTTCATAAGGAGCGGATACAAAACTATAATCGTTGGCTTTGTCTTCGTGCTTTAGCCTTAAATATTGTCCTGCTAAAAACTCAGTCCCCTGCCCTTTCGGCGGCTCTAGCCCCAATAAAAAGGTGTGTTTGGATAATTGCTGTTTTTTAGTTACTTTTAGCCTTTCAAAACGAGGCTTAATACTTTTATTAACTTCGTTCATAAGCGAACAAAAATAATAAAAAATTATGAAAAAATTAGTATTAGGGGTGAGTATTGCCCTATTTGCTCTTAGCTGTGAAAAAAAAGACACACCTATTAGCACCACAACAAACGATGCAGATTCTACGGAACAGGTAACAGAAACAACCACAGTAGTGACTACACCTAAGGAAGTAACTAAGGCACAACTGGCAGACCTTGTTACTCCAAAAGATAATGATACGCTTTATGTTACCAATTTTTTTGCCACTTGGTGTGGCCCTTGTATGATGGAAATTCCACATTTTAAGGAAAAAATGAAAGAATTAGAGGGACAACCCGTTAAGTTTACCTTTGTAAGTCTAGACCAAAAGAGCGATTGGGATACTAAAGTAAAAGAGTTTGGCGAAGAAAATGGACTATCTTCAAATATCGTATTATTTGATGGGGAAAGTTTTGATGAGTCTTTCTTTAGTGAGCATTTTAAAACTTGGAAAGGTGAAAGTATTCCATTTACTTTAATTCAAAAAGGTAAAAAATCTAATGAAACGGTAGGCAGTATGAGCAAAGAAGACCTCAATGGAAAGCTCAACGAATTAAAATAATCTATGTTTAAAATAGGTTTTAAACAATTAATTATCAGTATTTCATTGGCGGTAATGGTTCTAATTACCGTCAATTTAAATATAGGCTATATCCATTTGGAACCTATTGATTTTTTTCAAAATACACCCCATCATCAAATTGCAGAGCTTAGAATCCAAAGGGTATTCGCGATGCTGATTGCAGGGATTGCCATTCCGACCTCTGGATTTTTACTCCAAGAATATTTTCAAAACCCTTTGGCTGGACCTTCGGTTTTAGGAATTACCTCTGTTGCTAGTCTTAGTGTGGCATTGTTTATCTTTTTTTCGAATCAAATCATTATTCCAGAGTTCTTACAAAACGGACTCATGAGTCTAGTGGCAGTAGTTGGAAGCCTTAGTATGATGGGCATTTTGCTGCTGTTTTCAAAAACTTTTAAAGACACTTCCTTTCTCATTATTTTTGGATTTTTAGTTTCGGCATTGGCTGGTGCTGTGGTATCTATTATGCAAGTTTATGCAGACAATCAAAGTTTTAAACATTACATTTTATGGAGTTTTGGCGCTAATAATCAGCTGAATTTTAATCAATTAATTCTATTATCTGGTCTAATAATTTTAGGATTAGGATTTAGTTTTAAAAGTATCAAACCTTTGATAGGAAATGCTTTGGGAACTTCTTATGCTCAAAGTTTTGGGGTTAATTTAAAGGGGCTTAAATTCAATATTATTTTAGGGTCTTCCCTATTGGCAGCAGGTACTACGGCGTTTTTAGGGCCTATATTATTTATCGGTATTATTGTTCCTCATTTTAGTCGTATGGTTTACAATCCTGCCTTGCTTTGGCAACAATGGTTACTTAATCTAACGATTGGCATGGCTTTGATGCAAGGCTTTTCCATTATTTCGGAAGTAAGCAGTTTACCCATCAATATCATCACTTCGGTATTTGGGATTCCCGTTATTTTGTTAATGCTGATTAAAAGAAAACATGAATGAAACGAACATTTAATATCCAATGGTTAACCATAGCAATAGCAGTGTTGGCATTAATAAATATAAGTGTTCAATACTTAAAACCTGCAGTTACTCTTAGTTTAGAGCCTTTGGAATCTGATATTCCAGTAAAAATAAAGCCTTATTCTTCTAATGAAGATAGTGTGATGATTTTCATTCCGCATAAGGTAAAAGTCACTAATCATCGGGCTAAAACACTATCAGTTAATGGTATATATGTCTATGATACACCAACCACAGATTTTGAATTTGAAAATCTCATTTTTGACAATAATGGATTCAGTTTAAGAAACAAACCATTGGAGTTGGAACAGCACTTAGTATTAGACTCATTATTAGCCAATTTCAAATTGATTGACTATCTCAATCTTAAAAATAACGACAAAATTCCGCCCTTTCTTAGCAGAACGTTTTATTATTATCAGCCTTTAAGGGTCTATGCTCCTTTAATCAGTCAGAAGTTATATCGTCAATCAAATTTTAAAACAACAGTTTTTAAACCATTCTCTCAATTAAAATTTCCAAACCCTATTACAATACCCGATTCACTAATTAGAGATACAAAAGCACATCCATTAGTTTTTACTTTCAAAAAAAGTACAAATGACAAAGTTCAAAAATATGGAAGTTATGAAATCATCTACGATTTAGAGAGTCATCAGCAAGAATTATTTGATACCTATAAAGTTTTGCATAATATGAATGATACAGAAGAAATATTAGAGTTTCTTCAAACCCCAAAACATAAAATTATTCAGCACTATAAAAAATAATCATGTCAATTCTCAAATTTAAGAATCTTACCATTGGCTACAAAAGCCCATTAATCCGTAATATTAATATAAAAACCCATTTGGGCGAAGTAGTGTTAATGGTAGGCGATAATGGCATTGGCAAAACCACATTGATTAAATCCATTCTAAAACAAATTTCACTACTTGAAGGTCGTATTGAGATCAACAACACCTCTATTGACAAATTAGACCATCAAGCCATTGCCCAAATGGTTTCCGTAGTATTATCCAAATATCAACTTCCTGAACATTACACTACCAAAGATTTAATTGCATTAGGCAAATATATCCATTATCCTTATTATTTTAAATTAACCCAACAAGACGCACAAGAAATAAATCATATTATTAGCCAACTAGGTTTATCATCCTACGCGGATAAAAAATTATCACAACTCTCTGACGGCAATCTTCAAAAAGCCTTTATTGGAAGAGCCATTGCCCAGAATACACCAATCATTATTTTAGATGAACCCACAACTCATCTCGATGAAAAAAACAAAATCGCAATACTTAAATTGCTAAGGCAATTAGCCAAAGAGCAAAACAAACTAATCATCTTCTCATCTCACAATTGGCGCTTAGCCCAACAATATGCCGACCAACTTTGGTGGCTTCATTCGGGAAGACTGCACCACGGACTGGTGGAAGATATGCTTTTAACCCATCCAGAACTTCAAAACAATCATACGATACAACCGCCTCAAAAATTAAAACTTCCCACCATTGATGCCCCAGAACTTCATAAAAAAACTTTAATCGCGTTATTGGAAAAACATTTCAATCAAGATTTATCGTATTATCAGATACAGTACCAAGCAACGCAATGGTGCATAAATACTGAAGGTAAAATACAGGTATTCAATAATTTAGAATCTCTATTAAATGAGATAAAGACCTCCATGTTAAATTAAACAAACATTTAAAATATGTATAGCATAATATTTAAATAACTGTATACCAAAATATTAACTAAAATTTAACATTAAAATACTATGCATGCATAGTATTTTTTGTATATTTGGATAAATCAAAATTTTAATAATGCAGTCACTTACCAAAGAGAAAATAGAAAGTATCGATTTAATATTAAAATCCACATGGCTCTCGGTATCCAAGATGTATGCTGAACTGGCACAAGAGTATCAATCGACTACCGTCCAAGCCTTAACATTATTGAAAATAGACCCGAAAAATGGAACCCGCAGTACCAATTTGGGACCCAAAATGGGCATTGAATCCACTTCCCTTACAAGGATTATAAAACTACTAGAAGACAATGGCTATATCTATAAGGAAAAATCGGCTACGGATAAACGAGAGGTCATCATAAAATTAACGCCTAAAGGCTTAGAATCTCGAAATTTATCTAAAAAAATGGTGCTGAAGTTTAATAAAAGTATCATAGATACGATAGAGCCAGAGAAACTTGATATTTTTAAAGAGGTGATGAAGGATATTTCTAATATCGCTAATCATCTAAACAATAAAAAACAAATAGATTAATAAAAAAGTATGAAAAGAAGAATCAAACACATTACCGTTTTAGGTTCTGGAATTATGGGGGCTGGCATCGCGGCACATTTCGCCAATATTGGTGTAGAAGTGCTGATGCTGGATATCGTACCTTCTGAACTAAACGAAACGGAACAAAAAAAAGGAATTTCTAAAGACGATAAAGCCTTTAGAAATCGTATTGCAACAGAGAATTTAGCCAAACTAAAAAAATCGAGCCCTGCCCTACTCTATTCCCCTAAATTTGCCGACCGCATTAGCGTAGGTAACTTTGAGGATGATTTAAAGAAAATCAAAGATACCGATTGGATTATCGAGGTAGTGGTAGAGCGCTTAGACATCAAAAAATCAGTATACGAAAAAATTGAGCAATTCCGCAAGCCGGGGACTTTAGTATCGTCCAATACTTCTGGAATTCCGATTCATTTACTAATCGATGGTAGAAGCGAAGATTTCAAACAGTATTTTGCAGGGACACACTTCTTTAACCCTGTGCGTTACTTACCTTTATTAGAGATTATCCCAACCAAAGATACTTTACCAGAGGTTGTAGATTTCTATATGAATTATGGCGCGAAGTTTTTAGGTAAAACTACAGTACTAGCTAAAGATACACCAGCATTTATTGCGAATAGAATTGGGGTATTTAGTATTATGGATTTACTTCATAATGTAAGAAAACTTGGGCTAAGTGTTACCGATGTGGATAAATTGACGGGACCTATCATTGGGCGTCCCAAGTCAGCTACATTTAGAACAGCAGATGTTGTAGGGTTAGATACTTTAATCCATGTGGCTAATGGGGTAAGAGAAAGTGGTGCTGAAGCCAATGATTTTAATGATGTCTTCCAATTGCCAGACTATATCCAAAAAATGATGGATAACCAATGGCTAGGGTCTAAATCAGGACAAGGCTTCTATAAAAAAGTAAAAAATGCCGAGGGTAAATCTGAAATCTTAGGGCTAAATTTAGATACTTTAGAATATGAGGCGCAAGAGAAAACATCGTTCCCAACATTGGAAATGACTAAAAATATTGATGAGCCTATTAAGCGTTTTAAAGTCCTTATCGGTGGACAAGACAAAGCCAGTGAGCTTTATAAAAAATCGTTGGGTGCATTATTCGCTTATGTTTCTCACAAAGTACCAGAAATTTCAGACGAAGTTTATAAAATAGACGATGCCATGCGTGCAGGTTTCGGGTGGGAAAATGGACCGTTTGAAATTTGGGATGCCGTGGGCGTTCAGAAAGGGATAGACTTAGCGAAAGAAGCGGGCTATGAAGTTTCCGATTGGGTAAAAACTATGGCTAATGAAGGTAAAGCCTTCTATCAAGTGAATGACGAAGGACATTCTACCTTCTATCATAAAGATAATTACGAACCTATTCCAGGTCAGGAAGCCTTTATTATTTTAGATAATATCAGAAAAAATAAAACCCTTTGGAGTAATTCTGGCTCTGCTATTCAAGACCTTGGTGATGGTATCATCAACTTTGAGATTCGCTCAAAAATGAATTCTTTAGGTGGTGAGGTATTAGACGGACTTAATCGTGCTATAGACTTAGCAGAGAAGGAATACGATGGTTTAGTAGTCGCTAATCAAGGGGCTAACTTCTCAGTGGGAGCCAACTTAGCCATGATTCTGATGATGGCGGTGGAGCAAGATTGGGACGACCTTAATATGGCGATTGCATATTTCCAAAAATCTATGATGAGATTACGCTACTGTGCCGTGCCAACTGTAGTCGCACCATTTGGAATGACTTTAGGCGGCGGTTGCGAAATGACACTCCATGCCGACCGTGTGGTTGCAGCAGCAGAAACTTATATCGGATTAGTGGAAGTGGGCGTTGGTGTAATCCCAGGTGGTGGCGGTAGTAAAGAAATGACGCTAAGAACCATGAAGCAAGTTTATAAAGACGATGTTAAAAATAACCGTCTTCGCGATGCCTTTATGAATATCGCAATGGGTAAAGTAGCAACTTCTGCTTATGAAGCCTACGATATGGGCATCCTTCAACACGGAAAAGATATCGTGGTTGTAAATAAAAACCGTCAAATCGCAGAGGCTAAAAAAGTTGCTAAGTTGATGGCTGAACAAGGCTATACCCAACCGATTCCTCAAAAGGTAAAAGTAGTTGGTAAAGACGCGTTGGGAATGTTCTATGTAGGCACCGACCAAATGTTAGCCGGAAATTATATTTCTGAACACGATAAAAAAATCGCCGATAAATTGGCGTATGTAATGGCAGGGGGTAACCTTTCTGAAGAAACCTTAGTTACAGAACAATACTTGCTTAACCTAGAGCGAGAAGCGTTCCTACAACTCTGTGGCGAAAGAAAAACCCTAGAGCGTATCCAATACATGCTCCAAAAAGGAAAACCGTTGAGAAATTAATGAGTGTGTAATGTTGTACGATGTATCATGTACTTTTGTATGATGTATCTTGTACAGTAGAATACAATTTTTACAACATTTTGGATGAATATAAATTTTTAATAAATACTAATGCATAATTTTAGAGAATTAGAAGTTTGGAAAAAGTCAATGGAATTGATAACAATATATTATCAATATTCTAATGAATTCCCAAAGGAGGAAATGTTTGGGCTAACTTCTCAATCTAGAAGAAGTGTCATTTCTATTGCTTCAAATATTGCAGAAGGTTCGGGTAGAAATACTAATAAACAGTTTAAACAATTTTTATCCATAGCTTTAGCATCGTCATTTGAATTTGAAACTCAACTGACAATTGCTTTTAACTTAAATTATTTAGAAGAAGAACATTATAATATCATTTTCAACGACTTAAAATACATCCAAAACATGCTTGCAAAACTTATTAAAACGCTTAAATAAATAGTAAACCTTGTACTTTGTACTTCAATACATTGTACAATAAATCAATAAAAAAAATGAAAACAGCATATATTATAAAAGGCTTTAGAACTGCGGTGGGCAAAGCACCTAAAGGCAGTCTACGCTTTACAAGACCAGATGTGATGGCGGCAACCGTAATTAAACAATTGATGAAAGCCGTACCACAATTAGATAAAAACAGAATAGACGACCTTATTGTAGGTAATGCCATGCCAGAGGCAGAACAAGGGCTTAATGTCGCCAGACTTATCTCTCTGATGGGATTGCAAACGGATAAAGTTCCTGGGGTAACGGTAAACCGCTATTGTGCTTCAGGTTCGGAAGCCATCGCTATTGCTTCGGCAAAAATTCAAGCAGGGATGGCAGACTGCATTATTGCAGGTGGTACAGAATCTATGAGCTTTATCCCAATGGGAGGATATAAGCCAGTTCCAGAAACAGAAGTGTCCAAAACCAATCCAGATTATTATTGGGGAATGGGTTATACTGCGGAAGCCGTAGCTAAGGAGTACAACATCAGCAGAGAAGCTCAAGATGAATTTGCTTATCACTCGCATCAAAAAGCGTTAAAGGCATTAGCAGAACATCGTTTTGAAAATCAGATTGTGCCTATTCCTGTAGAATATACTTATTTGGACGACAATCAAAAAGTGCAAACTAAATCTTTTGATTTTAAACAAGACGAAGGTCCAAGAAAAGACACTTCTATGGAAGGATTAGCAAGGTTGCGTCCTGTATTTGCCAATGGTGGAAGTGTAACGGCAGGAAATTCCTCGCAGATGTCAGACGGTGCTGCATTCGTTATCGTGATGTCCGAAGACATGGTAAAAGAACTCGGTTTAGAACCTGAGGCGCGCTTGGTATCTTATGCTACGGCAGGGCTAGAACCAAGAATTATGGGAATGGGACCAGTCTATGCCATTCCAAAAGTATTAAAACAAGCGGGATTGGAACTTAAAGATATTGAATTGATTGAGCTTAACGAAGCCTTTGCATCTCAGTCGGTGGCTATCCAAAGAGAGTTAGACCTCAATACGGATATTCTTAATGTCAATGGAGGTGCCATTGCACTCGGTCACCCATTGGGCTGTACAGGAACAAAACTTACCGTTCAACTCCTAGACGAAATGAAAAAAAGAGGCAACAAATACGGCATGGTTACCATGTGTGTCGGTACAGGACAAGGCGCCGCAAGTATCTTTGAGTTGCTTTAAAAAAATTATAAATGATAAGTTTTGAGTGATAAATTTTGAGTGATGACTATTTCAGAGAGAACATTTCAATTTGCTTTATCCATTATCGAATTATATAAAGTTTGCAAACTCCAAAATGAGTTTATACTCTCAAAACAGTTATTAAGAAGCGGTACATCTATTGGAGCAAATGTGCAGGAAGCGAATGCAGGATTTTCTAAAAAAGATTTTCTCTTTAAAATGAGTTTAGCTAATAAAGAAGCTAGAGAGACTAAATATTGGTTATTATTGCTATCGAAATCTAATTTAGTAAAGTTTGATAATGAATGTTATATTAATGAAATTAATAATATCATAAATATTCTTACCGCAATAGTAAAAACTACTAAGGAAAATTTAGATAGACAGAGTGATTATTAACTCAAAACTCAACCCTTTTAACTAAATAAAAGACTAATTAAAAAAATAAAAATATTATGAAAAATAAAGGAGGAGCGTTTCTAATTAAAGAAACACCAGCACAAGACATCTTCACGATGGAAGATTTTTCAGAGGAGCAAAAAATGCTACGCGACTCTGCAAAAGAATTTATTGATAAAAAAGTAATCCCTAACCGAGAAAGATTCGAGCATAAAGACTACGCCTTTACCGAAGAATGTATGAAGGAAATGGGCGAAATGGGATTTTTAGGTATTGCCGTTCCTGAATCTTATGGCGGTATGGGTATGGGATTCGTAAGCACTATGCTGGCTTGCGATTATCTTTCAGGCGCTACGGGGTCATTAGCAACCGCCTATGGTGCACATACGGGGATTGGTACCCTTCCTATCCTACTCTATGGTACGGAGGAGCAGAAACAAAAATACCTTCCAGATTTAGCTATGGGGAAAAAATTTGGGGCATATTGCCTTACAGAGCCCGATGCAGGTTCTGATGCCAACAGCGGAAAAACCAGAGCCAAGTTAAGCGAAGATGGCAAACACTACATCATCAATGGACAGAAAATGTGGATTTCTAACGCAGGATTTGCAGATACTTTTATTTTCTTTGCCAAAATTGATGATGATAAAAACATTACAGGATTCGTTATTAACCGTTCCGAATTAGAAAACCCTGAAAGTTTAACTTTCGGTGAAGAGGAACATAAATTAGGTATCCGTGCCTCTTCTACGAGACAAGTCTTTTTCAATGATATGAAAGTGCCAGTAGATAGCCTTTTAGGGGAGCGTAACAATGGATTTAAAATTGCTTTAAATGCCTTAAATGTAGGAAGAATTAAATTGGCGGCGGCTTCTTTAGATGCACAGCGTCGCATTATGAATTATGCGATACAATACGCTAATGAAAGAAAGCAATTCGGCGTTACCATTTCTACTTTCGGAGCAATTCGCAAAAAAATTGCGGAAATGGCAACTCAACTTTTTGTATGCGAGGCTGGAGCTTATCGTGCAGCGAAAGACATTCAAAATAAAATTGATGAATTGGTAGCCGAAGGTATGGACCACCAACAAGCCGAACTTAAGGGGGTAGAAGAATTTGCCGTAGAATGCTCTATTCTAAAAGTATTTGTGTCTGATATTCTTCAACATGCTGCTGATGAAGGGATTCAAATATTTGGAGGTATGGGCTTCTCTGAAGATACACCTATGGAAGCCGCTTGGCGAGATGCTAGAATTGCCCGAATTTATGAAGGAACTAATGAAATCAACCGTTTACTAGCCGTAGGCATGCTCATTAAAAGAGCCATGAAAGGTCATATTGATTTAATGTCCCCAGCGATAGCTATTGGTAAAGAGTTGATGTCTATTCCATCATTTGAAACCCCAGACTACTCAGAGTTTATGAGTGAAGAAAAAGCTATGGTTGAAAAACTTAAAAAAGTATTTTTAATGGTATCTGGAGCGGCACTTCAAAAATACATGATGGAAATTGAAAAGCAACAACATTTATTGCTTAATGCTTCTGAAATTCTGAACCAATTGTATATGGCAGAATCGGCAGTGCTAAGATCAGAAAAACATTTCTCTGCTGACTCTGTAGAAGCGGCAATGGCACAGTTGAATCTGTACAAAGCGATTGAAAAAACAATTGAAGCGGCTAAGGAAGGAATCATCTCTTTTGCTGAAGGCGACGAGCAACGCATGATGCTTTCTGGTTTAAGAAGATTTACAAAATATACCAATCATCCGAATGTGATTGCCCTTACTGAAAAAGTAGCACAACATTATATTGGTAAATAAGGTTATTAACTTTTTAAATAAAGAAAACCGATTAGAACATTCTAATCGGTTTTTTCATTCCATATTCTTAATTAAGATTCAATCCCAAAGCTAAGCCTAACCAAGGACGCTGCTAATAAATCCAAAGATTTCTATTTTTATCTAATAATTGGTCAAAACCTAATGTAATCCCCATGGTAAAGCGATTAAATCCTATAATTCCCACAATACCTTTAGACCATACCACGCCATCATACTCTTGCTGAATTTGGTCATTGGTATTTGTAGGCGTCATTTGGGTATTTCCCAATCCTGTATATAATCCTACTGAATACGCCCAATGATTGATGTTCCTTATGGATTTTCCTAGTGGGTTTTTGCTATAATTAATATGATAGCGGTCTGTTCTAAATCCTATAAATAACCCGCCATTTAAATCTGTATTAAGTTGAGCCGGTAAATCTTTAGTAGAAAATCTATATTTTAACGGTATGGTCATAAAATCTAAATCGAAACTACTATGTTGTAAGATAAAATTAACATGAGTTTCAGATGCTGATTCCAGTTGATAAGATTCAAAGTCTTTAGTTGTATCTACTTCTAAATCATGGTTTAAAGGATAGATATTAATTAAATCATTATTGATATCTACATAGACTTTTGATTTTTCAGTTCCCTCAATTTTAGTGTAATAGCTATCTGATAGTTCCTGTTTGGTAGTATGATCCAATACCTGACAACTATTCAATAAAAATGATGATACCATCGCAAAAGTTAATTTTTTCAACATTTAAAATCTTTTTAATACGCAAACTTAGCAAAAATTAATTCTTTTTAACAGACCAAACCCCACAAAATATCCCGCTGTATGGTGAATAATAAAGACATAATTATTATATTTGCAAAAACGAATCTTTTTTAAAGATTAAACCTTTACTTTTATGAAATACAAACGAATTCTACTGAAACTTAGTGGAGAAGCCCTAATGGGAAATCTCCAATATGGTATTGATAATGATAGACTTACCGAATATGCTACCGAAATAAAAAAAGCCGTAGACGAAGGCTGCGAAGTTGCCATAGTCATTGGTGGTGGTAATATCTTTAGAGGGCTATCTGGTGCTGCCAAAGGTATGGATAGAGTTCAAGGGGATTATATGGGAATGCTGGCCACCGTAATCAATGGTATGGCATTGCAAGGCGCTTTGGAAGACCAAGGTGTAAAAACAAGATTGCAATCCGCAATTGAAATGGATAAAGTTGCCGAGCCGTTTATTAAAAGAAGAGCCACAAGGCACCTAGAAAAAGGGCGTGTGGTGATTTTCGGTGCCGGAACTGGAAACCCTTATTTTACAACCGATACTGCGGCTACACTAAGAGCCATAGAAATTGGTGCTGATGTAATTCTTAAAGGAACTCGTGTGGACGGAATCTATGATAGCGACCCCGAAAAAAACAAAGATGCCGTAAAATTCAATAGTTTATCTTTTGAAGAAGTCTACGAAAAAAACTTAAAAGTGATGGATATGACGGCATTTACCCTTAGCCACGAGAATCATTTACCCATCATTGTGTTTGATATGAATAAAGCAGGGAACCTATTGAAAGTAATTAAAGGCGAAGAAGTGGGAACTGTGGTAAAAGGCTAGATAATTTGATTTAAAGATTAAAAAATAACAATAAAATGGAAGAGTTAGAATTAATATTAGATACGACAAAGCAAGAAATGGAAAGTGCCATCAAGCATTTGGAGCATGCTTTCCTAAAAATTAGAGCAGGTAGAGCGTCTACTGCTATGGTACAAGATGTAATGGTGGAATACTACGGTAGCCCTACCCCACTTAACCAAGTAGCCAATGTTTCTATTCCCGATGCCATGACCATTGCCATACAACCTTGGGATAAGTCTGCCATCAAGGATATTGAAAAAGGCATCATTAATGCCAACTTAGGTTTTGCCCCAATGAATAATGGTGATACCATTATCCTAAATGTTCCGCCATTAACAGAGGAACGCCGTAGAGATTTAGCGAAACAAGCTAAAGCAGAAAGTGAGCAAACTAAAGTGACGGTAAGAAACGCCAGACAAGATGGGATGAAAAACCTTAAAAAATTAGAAGGGATTTCCGAAGATATCATAAAAGATACAGAAGATGAAGTTCAAGAACTAACTGATAAATATATCGCTAAAATTGAAGAGCATCTAAAACACAAGGAAGAAGATATTATGAAAATTTAATCTTAGATTATTCAATAAAACATTTAAAACCTTTTGAGAATCATCTTAAAAGGTTTTATTTTTGCAACCCTAAAAAAATATAAATTATTACTATGCAAGTAGATATTAGAAAACTAAATATAGACGATTATGATGCGCTGGTAAGCGTAATGAAAAAAGCCTATCCCGAAATGAACGACATCTGGGATAAGAGAAATATTCAAAAACTGACATCTATTTTTCCAGATGGACAAATGTGTATTACCGTAGATGGTAAAATTGCGGCTGCGTGTTTGTCTATTATTGTTCAGTACGAACTTTATGGTGACGATCATACTTACTCCGAAATTACGGGTAATTTTACCTTTAACACCCATACCAATAATGGGAATGTGCTTTACGGCATCGAGGTCTTTGTAGACCCAGAGTACCGAGAACTAAGATTAGGCAGAAGACTATATGATGCTAGAAAAGAACTCTGTGAACACCTAAACCTAAAATCTATTATCGTAGGAGGGAGAATCCCAAATTACCATTTACATAGTGATGAATTAACGCCTAGGCAATACATTCAAAAAGTAAGAAATAAAGAAATCTACGACCCTGTACTCTCTTTTCAAATTTCTAATAACTTTCTACCAATTAAAATTCTTAATGACTATCTACCAGGAGATTCTTCTTCTAAGGAGAATGCGGTACTTTTACAATGGAACAATATCTATTACAGCCGCAAACCTAATACAATGCAGGATAGCATCATTCGTTTAGGCTTGGTTCAATGGCAGATGAGACGCTTTAAAGATATTGATAGTTTCTACGAGCAAGTCGAATTTTTTGTAGATGTGATGGGAGGTTACAAAGCGGATTTTGTTCTATTCCCAGAATTGTTCAATACACCTCTATTAGCACCTTTCAATCATCTTTCGGAAAGAGATAGTATGATAGAATTAGCAAAAATGACAGAAGAAATTAAAAACAAAATTTCAGAATTTGCCATCAGTTATAATGTAAACATCATCTCGGGAAGTATGCCCATTGAGGAAAACGGCGAACTTTATAACATCAGCTACCTATTGCACAGAGACGGAAGAATTGATGAATATAGAAAAATCCACATTACCCCTAATGAAAGACGCTACTATGGTATGAAGGGCGGTAATAAAGTAAAAGTTTTCGATACCGACTGTGGTAAAGTGGGCTTAGTGATTTGCTACGATGTAGAATTTCCAGAATTGCCAAGAATCTTAGCCGACCAAGGGATGAAGATTCTATTTGTTCCATTCCTTACCGATACTCAAAATGCATATACGCGTGTAAGACATTGTGCGGCTGCTAGAGCCATTGAAAACGAGTGTTATGTTGCTATTGCTGGTTGTGTAGGCAATTTACCTGGGGTGAATAATATGGATATCCAATATGGACAAGCTGCTGTATTTACACCATCGGATTTTGGATTCCCTGCTAATGCAGTAAAAGGTGAAGCTACCCCAAATACAGAAATGACCCTGATTGTAGATGTAGACCTAAACCTTCTAAAAGACTTACACCATAATGGTGCCGTAAAAACCCTTTCGGATAGAAGAAAAGATTTATATACCGTAGACTATTCTGGTGAGGAATAACATTATGAATGTATACAATTAACAAAAAAAGATTGGCGTTTTGCCAATCTTTTTTATTTCAGTTTATGCAGAGTTTATTAATCTCTTCTAGACATTAAAATTCTTAAGATATACCAGAATAGTAACATCACAGAAGCAAATAATTGTAATGCCGCTCCTACATATTGGTCTTTGGTATACATAACTTTTAATTTTTGTGTTTGGTACAAAATACTCGCTGATGCTAAAAGTACCATACCCGCAGAAAACCAAAGTCCTAAATTAAATCCAAATATCGCACCTGCAACAATTAATCCCAAGGCCACAAATCCACCGATGACAATGATATTTCTTAAAAACGAAAAATCGCGTTTTGTAGTAAGGGCTACCCCAGTAAGTCCACCAAATAGAGCCAATGTAATAATTGCCGCTTGAAAAATTAAATCAGGGTCACTATACACAGTTGCTATAAGTATCATAGGTAAGAAAATCACTGCTTCTAAAAGCACATAAAATCCTAATCCTAAATATTGTGTAGATTTGCTTTGGGACATTGTCCATTTATCTGCCAAAATAGATGCCAGCCAAAATGCACCCAAAATAAACAACCAAGTAAACCTGCCTGATACCATAGAAAAAATTATCTCTTCTGGTACAACTGTAATTAAGATACTTTCCACTACAATAAACGCCAAAACCGCTAATGCCAAATGCATATAGGTTTTTTTGTAAAACTGTGCTTTTTCGGCTTCCGTAGACTGTGCTACTAATAAATGATCTGTATATTCCATGTTTTTTTATTTTTTACAAATATAATATTTTATTTCCACATAAATCATTTTTTCAGTTCGTATATTTTGGGTTCAGTCATTCCCTTTTTTAAATAGTTTTCTTTATTTATTTCAAATTGTATTTTGGTCATTTCATTTAAATACTCTTCTATTGAATTAAGTCCAATAGAACTTCTTCTTTGATTAACATTTAGACTATCTTCCAAAGGCTTCGGATAGGCTTGACCTGTTTCCATATTATATGTTACTTGCGTTCCATAAATCTGTTTTTTTCCTAAATTAAGATTTACTCGGTCAACAAGTAATCCATAGCTACTTGGTGAGGCATTTCCTTTATCAACTTCAATTTTCATTTTTTCCAATACTTCTTTTTGAAAATTAGGATTATGGTCAGAATGTTGTACCATGAGCCAAAAGTTATTAGAGCCTTCTTTCCCAGCTAAGTCAAATCCAACAAATCCGTAATTGTCAAAAATCTGTTTTAGTCGTTTTTGATGAGCTATAAAAACACTATCTTTAAAAGAATCCCATTCCTCATTAGACATTTTTTTATACTCCCCTTGCGGTATATATGCTGCGATTTGGTCAACTTCAGCCATCTTTTTGAGCTCATCTGCTAAACCTTGGTTAAATTTAATATTTTGTGTAAGTTTTTCCTTTTTAGATGGATTTACTACACAGCCAAAAATTGAAAGTCCGATAATTAAAATTCCTAATATTTTTTTCATTTGCACTTTTTTAGCTTATAGGTAACGGTTTGGGTTCTGCGTTCGGAAGGTAAATCTAAGCGCAAAGTTGGTTTTATTACTAATATTCAATAGAAACACAATGCTCCAATTTTGCATATCACCCCGCCTGACACAAAACCCTTGTTATAGCCAGTACTTCTTGTCATCATACAAGTTTGTCTAATTTTTCCGTAATTATATCTACGAGTTCACCTTCTTTGATTGTCAAATGAAAACGGTAGGCGACATTTCTGAAACTTACTCTAATTATTTCTTCTTCTTTTCTATAACTTTCTAGGAATAAGCTGTCAGGATTGATATTGTATTCACTTGCAAGAGATTTTCTAATTTTTGAAGGCAGTTTAAATCTTTTAATACTGTCAACTGGAAAACCAAATGAAGCTAATTTGTCAACTATGAGGACAGAAAGACTTGACGCAACTCCAATTAGATAATTTTCCCAAAATCCTGTTGCACCACATTCGTATAAGTATTCAGATTTTACAACTGTTTGTTTACAGTCCTCATAGAAGTCAAAATCACTTTCCGTAAATTGTTCTGCTACAGCATCGTCCCCGATAATTAAGTATTCAGGTTCATTGTCAACTGTAAACTGCTTGTCAGGAAACAAATTGTTAGTTACGTTTAAACCTTTGCTACCATAAATCAAATTTTTGTAAAAGTCACCGTCACGGAAAAAGTCAGTCAAAGAAATTAAAGTATAATCTTCAAACTCGTAAGTTTTTATCTCAATTCCTTCTATAACTATTTGTCCACCTGCGTGGTGCAAAAAGTCAAAAACCCAACTTGCCTTATTATCTGTCTCAAATACTACACTTCCGAAGTAGTTTTGGTTACTTGAGTGATTTCCACTTTCGGTCAGAGTATAAATGTCTATTTTATATTTCTTTATTGTTATCTGTCTTTTAGCATTGGCTATAAAATCCCGGCGGCTTTGCGAAATCCGCTTCGCTCCTTTCGCTACATCACACAAATATATACAATAAATATCAATCTAAAAAAATAAACCTAACTTAAACGAGGACGATTTTGTATTCTGTCCGCATCCTAAGCAAAAGTAGCACAAACTAAAATATAAAATAATTTTTTTTATCATCGTTTTAAGTTTTTATAGCGAACACAAAAACGCCATTGTATCTACATTATCCGCATAAGTTTCTAAATCTGGTGTTTGGGCTTGTCCAAAATCTAAACTTTCTAATCCTAATTGAGAATCCGCTACAATACATTGGATATCATCTGCTTTTTCATCTAGCGCATTTTTGACTTCATCAATAGAATCATATCGACTAAAATTCACGACTGATAATGGTGTAAATAAAGCATCGTCCTCTTTAAGCATCACAAAATTATTATCCCAAAACACTTCTTGATTGAGTAAATATACCGCTCGGTTATAATCGTAATTATTAGCGTACTTATGGTGGTTAATGATGTCTTTATAGCTTTCAAAGTTTTCAAAAATTCTATCTAATTCAAAATCTTTTGGTAAATAAATTTTACTCACATTTCTACACCCTAAACCGAAATATCGGAATATATCTTCACCCAATTTTTTAAGTTGTACATCTGATTCTTCACCGCTTAAAACCGCCACAGAAGTTCTATTTTTTCGGATGATATGTGGCACCGATTTAAAATAATACTCTAAATATCTCGCCGTATTATTACTTCCTGTCGCGATAATAGCATCGTAGTGCTCTAGTTTTTCTACTATATGATATTTTAAATTACCTTCGGAATAACGATTCCAAAGGTTTAATAGAAAAGGTAAAATTAATGTATCTTTAGACGACTGTTTAATATACGGAATATGCCCACTTAGCAACACACAAATCACATCATGAAAACCTACCAATGGAATATTTCCTGCTAAAATAAGCCCCACCTTTTTAGTAGCGTTGGAGTGTTGATATTTAGACTGCCAAGTTTTGAGGTGGTGTTCATTTAAAAGTGTCGCCCATTGTTGGAGTGCAAATTTTAGGTTCTCTTGGGTAAACCATGGATTTTCTATCTCACTACGACGCAAGAGGTTACTGAATTCTTCTTGTTCGGGGGTATATTGAGAAACATCCGTATCAAGATAATGTTTTATGAACTCACCAACTTTGGCTAGACTTGAAATTTTAGTCGTGTTTATCATTGTCATATAATATAAATGTAATAACTTTGTGCAAATTTAAAAATTTAATTAGCAATGGCTATCATAATAACAGACGAATGTATTAATTGTGGCGCATGCGAACCCGAATGCCCGAATAATGCAATATATGAAGGAGCAGTAGATTGGCGTGCGTCTGATGGAACCGAATTGAAAGGGATGGTCACCATGCCATCTGGCGTTACCTTAGATGCGGACGCCCCTCAAGAACCTGTAAGTGATGATGTCTATTTCATCGTAACTGATAAATGCACCGAATGTATGGGCTTCCATGAGGAACCTCAATGTGCGGCAGTTTGCCCAGTGGATTGTTGCGTACCCGATGAAAACCACGAAGAAACCGAAGAGCAACTGCTATCTAAAAAAGTTTTTCTACACGGGGAATAATATCGTTACATCTTATTTATCAAAATACTATGAGTAAGAAACATAATTTCAGTGCTGGACCATGTATACTTCCCAATGAAGTATTCCAACAGTCCTCAGAAGCCATTATAGATTTTAATCAATCGGGGTTGTCTTTATTAGAAATTTCCCACCGTTCAAAAGATTTTGTGGCGGTAATGGACGAGGCGCGTGCTATCGTAAAACGATTGATGCATCTTAATGACGATTACGAAGTCCTGTTCTTACAAGGAGGTGCTAGTTTACAATTCCTAATGGTGCCGTTTAATTTGCTCTCTACCGAGGGTACCGCTGCCTATACCGATACGGGGAAATGGGCATCTAACGCCATTAAAGAAGCCAAATTACTTGGAAATGTAGATGTGTTGGCATCGTCTAAAGCATCAAATTATACTTATATTCCTAAAGATTATACCATAAAAAGCAATTACGATTACTTCCATTGTACTTCCAACAATACGATTTATGGGACCCAAATGAAAGAATTTCCAAAAACAGAAGTACCTCTAGTTTGTGATATGAGTTCGGATATTTTTTCTAGAGTGGTAGATTTTTCTCAATTTGATTTAATCTACGCTGGTGCTCAGAAAAATATGGGACCTGCAGGTACGGTATTGGTGGTTGTAAAAAAGGATATTTTAGGAAAAACCAAACGCAACATTCCATCTTATTTGAATTATCAACTTCATATTGATAAGGAATCCATGTTTAATACCCCGCCTGTATTTGCGGTATATACTTCATTATTAACCCTTCAGCATTTAGAAAAGCATGGGGGTATCGCCGCCGCAGAAGAGAAAAACAAGGCTAAAGCTGCACTACTCTATGGCGAGATTGACCGCAATCCATTATTTGAAGGGACTGCCCATACAGAAGACCGTTCAAATATGAATGTTTGTTTCCGACTAACCGATGAGTCTAAGAAAGAAGAATTTGACCGACTTTGGAAAGCAGCAAACATCAATGGGATTAATGGACACCGTAGCGTAGGAGGCTACCGTGCTAGTCTTTATAATGCCCTACCTATAGAAAGCGTACAAGTCCTTGTAGAGGTAATGCAACAACTAAAATAAATCTAATTAAAATGAAAATATTAGCAAACGACGGACTCTCAAATAGTGGTGTCGAACGACTAAAAAACGCAGGATTTGAAGTTTTAGAGCATCGTGTGGCTCAGGAACAACTTGCGAATTTCATCAATGAAAACCATATTGAAGTACTTTTAGTAAGAAGTGCAACCAAAGTAAGACAAGACCTTATAGACGCTTGTCCTAGTCTAAAAATTATTGGACGAGGCGGTGTAGGATTAGATAATATTGATGTAGACTACGCCAAGTCTAAAGGGCTTCAGGTGATTAATACGCCATTAGCCTCTTCAAAATCGGTTGCAGAGCTCGTATTTGCTCATTTATTTTCATTAGCCAGATTCCTTCATGAATCTAATCGTATGATGCCTCTAGAAGGTGACACTCAGTTTAAAGCTCTTAAAAAATCTTATGCTGATGCTACGGAATTGGCAGGCAAAACTTTAGCTATTATTGGATTTGGAAGTATTGGTAAAGAGGTGGCAAAAATTGGTATTGCATTAGGAATGAAGATTACTGCCGTAACCACCAAACCCAAAACTGAAACTGTATCATTAAAATTTTTTGACGGTCAAACGCTAGAATTTAGTATTGAAACCACAGACCAAATTCAAAAAGTGCTAAAAGATGCCGATTTCATTAGCCTTAATACGCCAAAAACTAATGGTTACATTATTGATACTCCAGAGTTTGAAGCAATGAAACCAGGCGTGATGATTGTGAATACAGCAAGAGGTGGCGTAATCAACGAGCAGGCACTCCTAGAGTTTGTAGAGAAAGGTATTGTAAGAGGTGCAGCTTTAGATGTATTTGAAGCTGAACCACAGCCCGCTTTATCGCTATTGATGAATCCTGCATTGTCGCTTTCACCACATATTGCAGGCAGCACCAAGGAAGCACAAGATAGAATTGGTACAGAGTTAGCAGAGCAAATTATTAACCTAAAATCTTAGCGATGCCGATATTTAAGCCATTTAAAGGAATACGACCTAAAGCAGAATTTCTAGAACATTTTCCAACTAGATCTTTGGATAATTACACGGATGAGGAATTGCTAGCAAAATCTAAAGACGAAGGTTCCTATATCCATATGGTAAAACCTTATGTATGCAGTAAATCTAAAGATGTATCTAGAAACCTAAGAAAAGTAAAGGTCAATTATGAAAATAGCCTACAACAGCATCTGATGCAAGAAGATACAGCATCGTACTATCTCTATGAGCAGATTATGCCAGATAAAACTGTATTTAGAGGTTTAATGGGGCTGGTTTCGGTAGAAGATTTCTGGAATGGTAAGATTAAAAAACACGAAGGTACCATCACTAAGAGAAAGGAAAAACTCGCTAAATATTTGGATAAGGTAGAATTACAATCAGAGCCAGTATTGCTGACCTACCCTGCCAATTCCAAAGTTGAAATGCTGATGAATTTAGAGGAAAAAAATATTCCAATTATTAATTTTACAGACGACGATCAAATCCGTCATAAAGTTTGGAAAATTGACAACCGACTAAAACTTCAGCAGTTTAAAGAAGTGATAGACCAAATAGAAGCATTTTATATTGCCGATGGTCACCATAGAATAGGGTCTGCGGCACTTAATGCTAGAAATCACAAAGAAAAATATAAAAAACACACGGGAGCAGAACCTTATAATTTTGTGTTCAGTTATATTGTTTCCAACCAATCTATTAAAATCCATGATTACAACCGTTTAATCAAAGATTTGAATGGACTTTCAGAGGAGAAATTTTTAAGTGCATTAGACGAAAATTTCTTGATTTACGAAAAGGGAGAAACCCCTTATTACCCATCTCAGAAGTTCCATATTTCTATGTATCTAGGGGGTAAATTTTATAGTTTGCACATCAAACATCACCTTAGACCAACCGAGGATGGTTTAGCCAGTATGGACCACTACCTTTTGGAAAAGTATGTTTATAAACCAATTTTAGATATAGAAAATACAAAAACTTCGGATAGAATTAAGTTCGTTAAAGGCACTTCTAATATGGAAGGTATTTTAAAACTTAAGGATAAAGTAGACTCTGGGGATTATAAAGTAGCCTTTGGAGTATATCCTGTTAGTTTTAATGACTTGATAAAAGTTTCTGATCTAAACCAAAAAATGCCACCGAAATCAACCTTAATTTCGCCTAAATTAATAACCGCTATGGTGATGTATGATATGAGTTAGACTTAGTTTTAACCTATTGTAAATTGCGCTTTTTGGTCGAGTTGTGGACGCTTGTCTTGGAACAATTTTCCTTCGCAGTCTATGGTTTTCCATGCTTTTTTTCGTCGGGCATCCCCTATATCTAGGATATAAGGCTGAAAAGTCAATTCCTCATGGCCTTCAGTAAATTCCTCACGATATTGTACCGCGACATCTACTAGATAAGGCTCCTCTCCTGTATTGATATTAAGATTGTTATAGATTATATCGCAATGGGTGTCTTTATTTTCTGGAATTTCAGAATACATCTCAAAGTTTGTGGTATCGCCTTTTAAATCTGCCATTGCCTTTAATGCAATATAAAGCGCTTCCGTATAATATTGTCGGGTATGGTTTCGGTAGTAATCATTCTCATAATGTCCGCCTTCAAATAGAACGGTTGGAAGTCCCATTTTCATAAAATTATCCCCTACCGAAAGCGGATAGAACTCATCAGAATAGCGCCCTATTCTATGAGGTAATTTTGATTTTAATGCCTTGTAAATTGAGGCAATAACTGCCATACTTTGCTTTCTATGCTCTGTAAGGCTACGGGCAACATTTTCAGACGGAGAAAGAAAAGATAGCGTCGCAGGATGCTCGCCGTCGGTAGTAAAAATCGTGCGTTGATCATGCAAATTCAGAGCATAATCATAGTGATTACTAGCAACAAACTGCTTTAAAATTTTAATTTCTTTAGAAGACTCTTTTATAAAATCTCGGTTAATATCTATATCGAGGCTATTTCTACGCGTCCAAACTTTAGAACCATCGGGGTTGAGCATCACAATAAAATCCAATTGAATTTCCGAAAATAATGCATCCATAATTACTTGGTTAGAGTTCCATGAATATAATAAATCCAATAAAGCCAATGTAGCAGTGGATTCGTTTCCATGCATTTGGCTCCATGCTGCCACTTTAGTTTTCCCCGTACCAATTCTCAAACTATAAATAGGCAAACCTAAAGTTGAAGTTCCCAGTAATTTTATTTGCTGTGCATAATGAGATTCTAAATAATGGTGAAGTTGCTGTGGCGAAATATAACGATGATTAAAGTTTACATTTCTAACATACTGAAATTCCATAGTCTTCTTTTAAAATTTATACCCCAAAGATAATCTTAATTTTTATATCTTAGGTAATTTACATTAGTAAAATCATTAAACAAGTGAAAAAGACAATATGTCTGTGGATTATTTTGTGGATTAAACTATTCTTATTTCAAAAATATAATTATATGCAAATCAGTTTATTATATAATTTATATAAAATCAAACTTTAATATTACTTTAAGTATCAAAATAGTTGATAAAATGAGAGTGTATACAAATTTATTAAACAGATTTCGTGGATTACTTTTGTGAATAACTTTAAATATTACATTTGTAAAATGCAGGAAAAATAATTTTATTATCTTTGTCACATGACAAATGAAGCTATATTCCTAATCTGTTTTGTTCTATTCATAGGCTTTATCCTAGCCTTAGATTTAGGACTATTAAATAAGAATAAAAATTCTAATACCATTTCCCTTAAACATGCTACCTTGATGAGTTTTCTTGTGGTATGTCTATCGATGGGGTTTTACTTTTTTATCCTTTCTTTTGGGCAGTATTTACATGGTATTGATAGTATGGAGCGGCTACAAGAAGTAATCGCTCGCCACCATCACCCTGTTAAAATTATACCTGGCGATTTAGAAAGTAGTATTCAACTCTATAACCAAAATTTAGGATTAGAATACCTTACGGGTTATGTTGTAGAATATGCGCTGTCTGTGGATAATATTTTTGTGATCGTTTTAATATTTTCAGCTTATGGGGTAGAAAAAAAGAATTATCATAGAGTTTTATTCTGGGGAATCATTGGGGCATTAGTCATGCGTTTTGCATTTATATTTATTGGAGCAGCATTGATTGAAAAATTCGACTGGATTATGTATGTCTTCGGCGCATTTCTAGTATTTACAGGGATTAAAATGTTCCTACAAAAAGACCAAGATGAAGAAATAGATCCTCAAAATCATCCAGTTGTTAAGTTTGCCAATAAATATTTTAAGGTTCATAATCAGTTTGTAGGGAGTAAATTTTTTGTAACGATTAATGGCGTAAAGAAAATGACGCCACTATTCCTAGTTTTAGTCATCATAGAATTTACCGATTTAATCTTTGCAGTGGATAGTATTCCAGCGATATTTTCTGTTACCAAAGATCCTTATATCGTCTTTTTCTCTAATATTTTCGCCATCATCGGGCTAAGGTCTATGTTCTTTTTATTGGCTGGGGTGATTGATAAGTTCAAGTATCTGAAAGTAGGTCTAGCCGTATTGCTTACCTTTATTGGTGTAAAAATGTTATTACATCATCAATTGGATGACTTAGGATTTACTACCACTCATTCCTTAATTGTAATTGTTAGTATCCTTGCCATTAGTATTATTGCATCATTATTAACAACTAGCAAAAAGGTAAAAGTTGACTAATTCTAATAGTTTTTAAATTTGTAACATTTACAAAAACTATTGATTTACAAGTGATTCATATTAATATTTACATTTGTTAACGCGCATATTTTACATTTGTATTTTATTGTTCCATTTCTTTGTTTTACTTTTGTAATATCTAATTGTAACAATTGTAAAACCTAAGGTATGGGGCTCAATCAACGCATTTCAAAAATTATTGAGTATTCTCAATTAACGGCATCGGACTTTGCGGACGAAATAGATGTTCAGCGTTCTAGTATCTCACACATCACTTCGGGAAGAAATAAACCCTCACTCGACTTCATAACTAAAATCAAAGACCGCTTTCCAGAGATTGAATGGGACTGGCTAATTAATGGTAAAGGGGAAATGATTACCCCTCCACAATCTAACGAAAAAATCAATCCCCCAACCAACGAAGTGGAAGATACTTCTCCCACCCCTCTACCCGACTTGTTCAATTTACCAACCACTTCAGAATTTTCTGAAAAAGCCCCAGAAATTAAAAATGATAACCAAGAACACAATGAAAATCATATAGACGATTCTCAGCGATTAGAAAAAATGGTGGAAATCGAAGAAAAAAATCAGAGTTTACAAGCAGTACAGCATAAAACAAAATCTGGAATCAAGCGGGTTGTTCTATTTTTTGAAGATGGCACTTTTGAAAGTTACGAACATTAATGATTAATGCCCTACAAAAACTAATAAACCTCCACTATTATATTCAATAGTCACGGTATCTTCTATGGCGATATTTCGTGTCCCGATACGATGGGTAATTTCTAAATCTTCGCCATTAAGCAGCCATTTAAGTCCTTTAGTCGTCACTTCTTTGGCATAGGGAAATGGATATAGCGAAATCATTTTGTTTTGTACCCCTTGCAGCTTAAAGGTATTGGGGATAAAAAAATAACGCGCATATTCATCTTCAAAAATAATATCTAAAGTATCTTTAAAATGATAGGCAACAGTCAAATTCCCTAAAAAATGGTCTTGTTCATCGCCGCTGGCGCCATATACTTTTATTTCTTTTACCCCTCTAGATTTAAGGATATTTAAGGCTTTATGAAAATCGGTATAATCTTGGTCAGGCGTATGAATTACCTCTAACCCTTGATGCTGTGGTGCTAATTCATAAGAATCAAAATCCCCAGAAATAAAATGAATTTTCTGGATGCCTATGGTATCTTTTAGATATTCAAATGCGCCGTCTGTACACGCAATTATAGCATCCTTTTCTAGCTTATCATCAAAAGTCTTTGGTGGCGTTCCATTTAGAAATAAGATGGCTTTTTCCATGATTATTTAGCCTTAGAAGGTCTATCATTAGGATTCCAATACTCCTCTGGTTCATTATGTGTTTTAGAAACATAGCGCGCTAAAACAAAAAAATAATCAGATAGCCGATTGAGATATTTAATTAAGGTAGGTCGCACGGGTTCGGTTTCATTTAACAATACAAGTCCACGCTCTGCTCTACGGCATATCGTCCTAGCAGCATGAAGGTGGGTAGCCGCTTTCCCTCCACCAGGTAAAATAAAAAACTGAAGCGGTTCTAAACTTTCGTCCAAGGCATCCATCCATTGCTCCAATTGCTCTATATCTTTTTCTTCTATTATTAATGACAATCTAGATTTGCCGTTTGCTAACATCAACTTATCGGTGGGGGTTGCTGCCTCAGAGCCTACGGTAAATAAATCAAACTGAATGGTTTTTAGTTGACGGATAAGTGCTTCATCATTAATATAGGATTTAGCAATACCTACAAACGCATTGAGCTCATCAATAGCCCCATATGCCTCTACTCTAGACGAGGCTTTGGATACTCTAGTCCCACCGTAGAGTGCGGTTTCCCCTTTGTCGCCTATTTTAGTATAGATTTTCATAATTAATATTTTGGATAGTGTTATATTTTTTCAAATCTAAAGTTTTCGCCGAGATAGGCTCTTCTTACCTCTGAGTCGTTGGCAAGGTCTTCTGGTAAGCCTTCTTTTAGAATTCTACCCTCGAACATAATATAAGTTTTGTTGGTAATGGCCAAGGTCTGCTGCACATTGTGGTCGGTAATTAAAATCCCAATATTTTTTTCTACTAAAGACCTTACAATCTTCTGAATATCCTCCACTGCAATCGGATCTACCCCCGCAAAAGGCTCATCCAAAAGAATAAAATTAGGACTGGTTGCCAAACAACGCGCAATTTCTGTTCGTCGCCTTTCACCACCAGAAAGTAAGTCACCACGATTTTTGCGTACATGCTCTAGAGAAAATTCCTCTATTAATTCATCGCACTTTCGGCGTTGTTCTTTTTTAGATAATTTGGTTAATTCCAAAACGCCCATGATATTATCTTCTACCGATAATTTTCTAAATACAGAGGCTTCTTGTGCCAAATAGCCAATTCCTTTTTGGGCTCTGCGATACATTGCATCTTGGGTAATATTGGTTTGGTCTAAAAATACATTGCCTTTAGTGGGCTTTACCAAACCTACAATCATATAGAAAGTCGTTGTTTTACCCGCCCCATTAGGACCTAGCAAACCTACAATCTCACCTTGTTTTACCTCAATAGAAACGCCTTTTACAACATTTTTAGGTCCGTATTCTTTAATTAAATTATCGCCTCGTAATATCATAGGGACAAATATAACGATATTTCTTTATAAAATGGTAGATTATCTATACCCAAAACTCTTAAGATCTCTGTCGTTTTTGCGCCAATCTTTCTTAACCTTAACGAATAAATTAAGATGAATTTTTTTATCAAAAAACTTTTCTAAGTCTAACCTTGCTTCGGTTCCTACTTTTTTGATAGCTTCACCTTTATGACCTATCACAATACCTTTTTGGCTCTCTCTTTCTACATAAATAATAGAATCGATAAAGATAATGCCTTCTTTTTCCTTAAATAACTCTGTAACTACTTCTACGGAATAAGGAATTTCCTTTTCGTAGTTCAATAGAATTTTTTCTCTAATGGTCTCGTTTACAAAGAAGCGTTCGGGCTTATCGGTAAACTGTTCTTTATCGTAATAAGGCGGATTTTCAGGCAATAAAGATTTTAATTTAGGTAAAATAATTTCTGTATTAAATGCTTTTAATGCTGATATAGGAAGGATTTCGGCTTTAGGAATCAGGTCGTGCCAATGGTTCATGATTTGCTCCAATTGCTCTTGGTTCGACTGATCTATCTTGTTAATAAGAATAAGAACAGGTACAGGAATTTTGTTGAGTTTTTCTATTAAAAATTCAGATGCTGGCGTTTTATCCGTAACATCCACAATGTATAAAAATACATCGGCATCTTGTAAAGAATCTTTTACAAAATCCATCATTTTTTCTTGTAAGCCATATTTTGGCTCTAGAACGCCAGGTGTATCCGAAAACACAATCTGAACATCGGGTTCGTTATAGATACCAAAGATTCTATGTCGGGTAGTCTGTGCCTTTTGAGTTACAATAGCCAGCTTTTCGCCCATCAATTGATTGAGTAGCGTTGATTTTCCTGCATTGGGCTTTCCTACAATATTTACAAATCCTGCTTTGTGCATATAAGTTATTTTTGACAAATTTAATAAATGGGATATAAATAAAAAAATCCCTCTACAAACATAAAGGGATTTTTTAATAGTGTAAAACAAATATTATTTAATATAAGCTTTATCTTTAATTCTTGCTTTTTTACCTCTAAGGCTACGGAAGTAGTAGATTCTAGCTCTTCTTACGCTACCTCTTCTATCTACGGTAATTTTTTGTAGTGCAGGCATATTGATTGGGAATACTCTTTCCACACCTACATCACCACTCATTTTTCTAATAGTGAAAGTTTTTGTAGCTCCAGTCCCTCTTAACTGAATTACCACACCTTTAAAGAACTGAGTTCTAGTTTTCTGTCCTTCTTTAATTTCGTAATAAGCAGTAATAGTGTCCCCTGCTTTGAATTCTGGGAATTCTTTTTTTGTAATGTACTTGTCTTGTACGTACTTGATTAAATCCATTGTTAATAAATAAAATAAAGTTGAGCGCTAAGCAACATACACGGCTCTCGTCAGAGGTTGGTTAACAGGGTGCAAAAATAAAACATTTTTTATAATCTACCTAATAATTTTAATAAAAAATTACTGATAGCGGGCATGCTCTTTATTCTTTTGGAATAATTTTGTTATAGGCTTTAAAAGCGTTTTATATTTATCAACATCTAAAACTTGAGAATCGGTAAGGGCTTTAAAAGTAAGCCATATGCCTAATGGTGCTAATACCAAATCTGGAATCCACGCGGCTAAATAGGGATTGAGTTTGGCTTTCCATGCTAAATTTTCCACGCTTAGATTCAATACATAAAAAATAATGAAAATTATAATGGCGATTACCACTGGAAATCCTACCCCTCCTTTACGGATAATAGACCCTAAACTCGCTCCAATAAGGAAAAATATCAAACATGTTACAGGAAAAGCCAATATACGCTGCTGATACATAATGACTTTGCTTCGGTATTTTGTTAAATCGTAAAGTTCACTATCTTTTGATTTTTTACCTTCTTTTAAAGTATTGATTTTGTCGTACGCGTTATAAAGTACTTTTAATTGTTGTTTATTTTTCAGGGTATCTAACTTAAATGGTAATACAGGTTTTTTCTTTGTTTTGGAATGGTCAAAAGTAAGATAATAACTGATTTGAGAAACTAAGTCGGTATTGATATTGCTGTAAATAGTTTCGTTTTCTTTCTCTAAATTATCAATCGTGGTGCTGATTTGTGGATAAGTCTGAAATTCATAACTATCCGATATACTTTCTGCTTCAATGGCTTGATTAACTAATTCGCTCACATCAAAATGTAGGGTTAGGCTATCAAATTTTACTGTGCGATTAGGCTGTTTTATACGGTCGTTATAGTCGTAGCTATTATTTTCGTTTTCGTAGACATAGCCGTCTTTTAAAATCAATTTTAAATAATTGCGATTTTGTGCAGGTACGAATTTTCCTTTTTTGGCAATAATGGTTTGTTGGCTTTCTAGTCCATAGGCTTCTTTATGAATCATTATCCCTTCTATAAACTCTCCATTCTCACCATAGATTTTATCAAACTTTGCCGAAGCCCCAGGAATAGTGTTAATGAATTGTCCAGGTGTAAAGTTAAGAGCAGGCTTATTCACCGCAATATTATAAAGCATATTTTTTGCCTTCTTATTAAAGTCTGGAACGATATTATTAGAAAACAAAAATAAAATTCCTGCCAAAATAGTACATACAAAAATCAATGGCTTCATTACTCTAAATAGAGAAATACCAGCCGCTTTCATCGCTGCCAGCTCATAGCGTTCCCCAAACTCTCCAAAAGTCATAATGGAAGATAAGAGAATGGTAAGCGGTAGTACCATACTCACCACCGTTACACTCATATAAAATAATAGTTTGGAAATTTCAAACGGCGAAAGTCCTTTACCTGTAAACTGATAAAGTTTAATCCAAACGATATTCACAATAAAAATAAAGAACAATACACTGAAAATGAACAAAAAAGGTCCAAAGAAAGTTTTAATAATGTATTGGTCTAATTTCTTCAACATAGGACAAAGATAAAATAAAAGCCACAAAGATAAAACCTTCGTGGCTATTTTCTATAATTTATTTAATATTTACAAATCCGTAATGAGGTAGTTTTTATATTTCCCTCTATTAAAAGTAAACATATCTGCACTTAAATTTTGATTGTATTTAAATTCTTGGATATAAATCACCGCTACATTTTTATTTTTCTGATATTGTTCTAGTTTAACCAATTCCTTTTTATTAGGTTCTACATAAATGTAGACGGCTTTTACCTCATTCTGCTTTGTGGGTACTAGCTTTACTAAATCCGCAGATTTTCCTGCCACGCTTCTTTTCCCTACATAAGAAATTTCATAGCCTTTTTTATAATCGTCTATATAATTAATTGGGGAAAACATAACCGCATCTTCATTTGGCGATGCTGTGGTAACTTCTTGGTCTTCTTCATTAATATTATAAATCTTTTTACCATCAAAAATCTGTTCTGTGTCCATGATTTTCAATTTGTATTGTGCCCCTTGAGAATAAAAAATACCCGTTTGAGTCTGTTGCACTTTATTATTACTCCCAGAGCCATAAAGGAACTTAAAGTAGGTATTGTTTTTAGATTTATAATTTGCTGATACCGCATCCAAAAGAGATTTGGCTTTAACATCCATTTTCTGAGCCGAAAGACTTGCTGCACTTGCCAAAGATACAGCAGAAACAAGCATAGTTTTGTATATTGTATTCATGAGATTCAATTTTTATTTCTTCAAGTCTTCCAAAAACTGTTCCAATGTCTGCAAATCTGGGATAAGAACCTCTCTAGCTTTAGAACCATTAAATCCACCTAAAATCCCACAAGCCTCTAATTGATCCACAATTCTCCCCGCACGATTATAGCCTAATTTCAATTGACGCTGAAGCATAGAGGTAGAGCCTTGTTGCGTAGACACTACAATTCTTGCAGCTTCATCAAATAACGCGTCTTTTTCATTGGGGTTGAAATCGCCACTGGCATTTCCGCTTTCCTCACCGCTATATTCTGGCAGTTCATACGCTCCCCCATAGCCTTTTTGCTCCCCGATAAAATCTGCAATGCGTTCCACTTCTGGCGTATCAATAAAGGCACATTGAACCCTAATTAAATCATTCCCATTAGAAATCAACATATCTCCTTTACCGATTAGTTGGTCAGCACCAGTCGTATCCAAAATCGTTCTTGAATCCATATTAGAATTCACTCTAAACGATACTCTAGCAGGGAAATTGGCTTTTATAATCCCCGTAATCACATTCACCGTAGGCTTTTGAGTGGCTACAATCAGGTGTATCCCTACTGCCCTCGCCTTTTGTGCTAATCTGGCAATCGGCTGTTCTATCTCTTTCCCTGCCGTCATAATTAAATCCGCAAACTCGTCCACCACCAAAACGATATAAGGTAAATAGCGGTGACCATGTTCTGGATTTAATTTTCTTTGAGAAAACTTAGCGTTATATTCATTAAGGTTTCTACAAAACGCATCTTTCAGCAAGTCGTAGCGGTTGTCCATTTCAACACATAATGAATTTAAAGTATTGATAACATGAGTATTATCTGTTATAATCGCTTCTTCTACATCTGGAAGCTTGGCTAAATAATGGCGTTCAATTTTAGAATAAAGTGATAACTCTACTTTTTTAGGGTCTACCATTACAAATTTTAATTCACTCGGGTGTTTTTTATACAATAGTGAAGTCAGTATCGCATTAATCCCTACTGATTTACCTTGCCCCGTAGCCCCAGCAATCAATAAGTGTGGCATCTTAGCGAGATCCGCCATAAACACTTCGTTAGAAATAGTTTTACCAAAAACTACTGGCAAATCCATCGTTGTATTTTGGAACTTCGGCGAATTAATTACCGAGCGCATAGACACCATCGTTGCATTTTTTCTAGGCACTTCAATACCAATAGTTCCTTTACCTGGCATAGGAGCAATAATTCTAATACCTAAAGCCGCTAAATTAAGTGCTATATCATCTTGTAATCGTTTAATAGACGACACACGGATACCTGCTTCTGGCACAATTTCGTAGAGCGTAACAGTAGGACCAATGGTTGCTTTAATTTTAGCAATTCCAATCTTAAAATTCTTGAGCAGTCCAACAATTTTATTCTTGTTTTCTTCTAATTCTTCTTTGTTAATGGTAATTTCTTCATTTCCATAATCATTCAGCAAATCAATAGTCGGCATTTGGAACTTTGCCAAATCTAATTTATGGTCGTACAACCCATGCTGATTGACTAAATCTTCTGCTTTTGATACTTCGTTTTGAGGTTCATTACTAGGCTGATGTTCTTCAATGCTAAACTCAAATGAATCTTTCGCTATTTTTACTTTCTCTGGTGGATTGTTTGCAGAGGATTCAATAACTACATCGGATGTAGTATGGTTAGGAGTTTCTATAATATGGGTAGGCTCAGTTTTAGAGTTGGTTACCTCTAAATTTTCTAAATCTACCACCTGCGTTGGCGTCGATACCTTCGCTTCTGTCCTATGTTCGATTTTTGTTTCTGGTAATTCATCTTCTGATGCTTGAGAATCTACCTCTTCTTCTTGGGCTTTAGGCTTTAGTTTTTCAGCCATCATTGCTGTCTTGTCATTTAACTTACGCCATCTGGATTTCATAACACTTGGTCTTAAGTTAAATTCCAGTACAAAATAGAGCAGTATACTCACTATAATAATGAGGCAAGTTCCTACTTTACCAATAAAAACGCTTAAATAGTCATAAATTTGAAACCCATAAACCCCACTCATCACGCCTGCGCCTTTGGTAACAGCACCTAGGAAAATAGGTAACCAGCATAGAAAAAATATAGCGTGTGAAAAAGTTTTTAAAGGTTTAAAAAATTTCTTTTTTAAAATAAGACAGCCCAACACGAAAACTAAAAATGCAATAATAAATGCTGCAACCCCAAAGCTCTCAAAAATAAAAATATTACCTAGCCAATCCCCTAATTTACCAATTAAATTAGAAGATTCCACCGATTTGTCCAATAATTCACCCGCTTGGCTTTGGTCTGACTGCCAATTACTAAGGTAAGAAACAAATGATAATATTAGAATTACTGAAATCAATAAAAATCCAAGTCCAAAGATGATGCGTGGCTTAGACAAAGTTTTTTGTTTTACAGATTGGGGATTCGCTGTTGTTTTATTCATTTTCTTATTCCATTGAGAAATGCAAATTTAGGAATTAAGAATGAGAATGGCGAACATAAATCAAGAATTTAAATCCACACAATATGAATTCAAAAATCCATTTTAAATAAAAAATTGTAGTTTTGTGACTCTAGGTAAAAAATAGTTATGGAAGAAATTGTTTATCTGATTAATGATTATATTTGGTCTATCGCCTTAATATCCTTGTGTGCTTTTGCAGGATTATACTTTTCAATTCGTACTGGATTTTTACAGTTTAGGTACTTTAGAAGTATGCTCAATATTCTTTTTAATAAAGGTGGTTCAAAAAAAGGAATTTCACCTTTCCAAGCCTTTGCACTAGCTATTTCTGGGCGTGTAGGTACAGGAAATATCGTAGGGGTAGCCACAGCGATATCTATGGGTGGTCCCGGCGCCATATTTTGGATGTGGTGCATTGCCATTTTAGGCTCTGCCTCAGCATTTGCTGAATCTACTTTAGGACAAGTATACAAACAAGACCATAATGGACAATACCGAGGAGGTCCCGCTTTTTATATTGAAAAAGGGTTAGGGATTAAATGGTATGCTGTCCTTTTTGCTTTGGTTACTATTATCAGTTGTGGATTACTACTTCCTGGAATACAGAGCAATAGTATATCATCTTCCATAGACAATGCGTTTGCTATTTCAAATACTCAAATTTTTGATTTTTCTATCAATATTCCTGGTGCTATCATTATCACGCTATTGGCGATCATTATTTTTGGTGGTGTTAAGCGTTTAGGGAAAATTGCGGAAATCGTAGTCCCTGTGATGGCGGGGATTTACATTCTTATGGTGTTATATATCATTGGGGTAAATATTCAGAAAATCCCTGAGATGTTTAAATTGATAATCAATTCTGCCTTTGGGTTTGATGCTGCTTTTGGAGGTATTATAGGAGCTGCCCTCTCTTGGGGCGTTAAACGCGGTGTCTATTCCAACGAAGCAGGACAAGGTACTGCACCCCACGCCGCTGCTGCCGCACGAGTTAATCACCCCGCAGAGCAAGGTTTAGTACAAGCCTTTTCTATTTATGTAGACACCTTGATGATTTGTACTTGTACAGCACTGATGATTTTATTTACCAATAGTTATAATGTAATAGACGAAGGAACCAATCAAATTATCGTTGAGCATTTACCTGGGAAAGATTATACCCAATTTACACAAAACGCCGTATCTACCTATTTCCCATCTTTCGGTAATGAATTTGTAGCGATTGCCTTATTTTTCTTTGCATTTACCACGATTATGGCGTACTATTATTATGCAGAAACCAACATTACCTATATTTTTAAGAAAAACACTAAGGTTTACATCTGGATTTTAAGAGTATTATTTTTGGGAGCCACCTATATGGGAACGGTAAAAGAAGCCCAATTAGCTTGGAAAATTGGAGATATTGGCGTAGGGCTAATGGCTTGGGTCAACATTATTGCGATTTTACTATTAAGCAATATCACCATTAAAGTTTGGAAAGATTATGTTGAAAAAAAGAAACGCGGAGAAGAATCACCTCAATTCAATGCTAAAGAAGTAGGCATCAAAAATGCGAATTATTGGGAGAAATAATTTTTTTTAATAAAACGAGAAGTACTAGCATTTTTGGCAAGATAATTGTTAAGTTTTAATTACTTTTTGCAAAAAGACTTAAAACTAATAATCATTTGCGTGTTTAATTATCTAATGATTTTAAATTTAGAACAAATGATGACAATTTTCCAAAAACCAACAGAACAAGAGCGGCTTAATGATTTATTGTTTGCTCACCGCAACAAAGCCTATGGTGCCTATGCCCTTAGAGCGGAATCCGACTACTTCCTAAAAAAAGCCCTCATCGCAGGTGTGGCTATTTTCGGAAGTATTATTAGCGTTTCAACACTCTATTTACAGTCTCATAAAGTCACTCAAGAGACCTCTGACGGCTTTGTAGTCAATTTAAAACCTGTGGATACGAGCGAACCAGAAGTCCAAAAGAAAAAAATTGAGCCTCAGCCCATCACAAAGCCTATAAAAGCTGAGCCTATAAAAACTTTGGATACTAGAGTTCCTGATCCTACGAGAACTCCAGTAGAAGAAAAACCCTTACCGACAGTAACCGATTTAAAAACTGCGGCATCTGGTATCCAAGATAAAGAAGGCGTAAAGCCATCAAGTAGCGTAATTCCTGATTTACAATTACCTACAAACTCAGGGATTGTGGCTCCAAACCAAATGGTTACCCCAAAACCAAATAATGAAATCCAAACCAAAGTAGATGTAGAAGCAAAGTTTATTGGGGGTATCAATAATTTTAGAACAAAAGTATCCGAAAATTTTGATCCAGAAGTTTTGACGAATAAAGAGGGCATTATAAAAGCCGTGGTTACTTTCGTCGTGGAAAAAGATGGTAGTATTTCCGACATCAGAGCTGAGGGTAGTAATCCAGACTTTAATAAGGAAGCAGAACGCGCCATTAAAAAAATTAGAGAACGCTGGGAACCTGCTAAAATAAAAGGAACCCCAGTAAGATCATATTTTAGAATCCCTGTATCTATGCGTTTTGAGTAATCTACTACGCGTTTTTAAAATCAAAGTTATCCACAATTTTTTAAAATTTTGTGGATAATTTTTTATTAGAATAACCCATTTATAATCAGAAATTTAACATATTTTAATATTTTAAAGATTTACGCAACATTAAAAAAATTGTATTTTTGAAGAATTAAATATAAAATATGAGTAAAATCATCGGTATAGCCAATCAGAAAGGAGGTGTTGGAAAAACAACCACTTCGGTAAATTTAGCCGCAGCTTTAGGCGTATTAGAAAAAAAAGTATTGTTGATTGATGCTGATCCTCAGGCCAATGCCACTTCAGGATTAGGTGTAGAAGAAGTCAATAATTCTACTTACGACTTATTAGAACATCATGCTACTGCTAGGGAATGTATTGTGCCTACCACTTCCCCTAATTTGGATATTATTCCTTCTCATATCGATTTAGTAGCGGCAGAAATTGAATTGGTGGATAAAGACCAGCGAGAATATATGCTGAAAACCGCTTTGGAAGAAGTAAAAGATGAATACGATTTTATTATTATAGATTGTGCGCCAAGTTTAGGACTTATCACCGTTAATGCCCTAACGGCTGCCGATGCGGTAATTATCCCTATCCAATGCGAATATTACGCACTAGAAGGTCTAGGAAAATTACTTAATACCATTAAAAATGTACAAAATAGTCACAATTCGGAATTGGATATTGAAGGCTTGCTCCTCACCATGTACGATGCAAGGCTAAGGCTATCTAACCAAGTGGTAGAAGAAGTGAACACCCATTTTCCAGATATGGTATTTGAAACCGTTATCAATAGAAATGTCCGCCTAAGTGAAGCGCCAAGTTTTGGCGAAAGTATCCTGATGTACGATGCCGAAAGCAAAGGCGCCATCCAATATATTCAGTTGGCAGAAGAAGTCTTATTAAAAAATGAAACTTCGGTAAGTCCATCTTAATGTTATATTAACCCCATAAAAGTTATGAGAAAAAAGAATACCGCCATGGGCAGAGGGCTCAACGCCATACTCAATGCTGAAAAAAAAGCCACTATCAACGATGCGAACGATGAAGGAGCTAAACAAATAATGGGCAGTATTGTAGAAATCAATATAGAAGATATTTATCCTAATCCCAACCAGCCGAGAACTCATTTTGATGATGAGGCGCTAGAGCAACTTTCGCAATCCATCAAAAATCTTGGAGTAATACAACCGATTACCTTAAGAAAAGACGGCACCAAATTCGAGATTATCTCTGGGGAAAGACGATACCGAGCTTCTAAAATGGCAGGTCTAAAAACCATTCCCGCCTATATCCGTTTGGTAAATGACCAAGAATTGCTAGAAATGGCATTGGTAGAAAATATCCAAAGGGAAGATCTAGACGCCATAGAAATCGCCTTGACTTATCAGCGATTATTAGACGAAATTGGTATGACCCAAGAAAATCTAAGCCATAGAATTGGTAAAAATAGAAGTACCATTACCAACGCATTACGATTACTTAAACTAAGCCCAGAAGTACAAAACGCTATCCGTAGTGGAATGATTTCAGCAGGACACGGCAGAAGTATCATCAGTTTGGAAGACGAAGCTTTGCAACACCAGTTATTTGAAAAGATTGTAAAAGAACAACTGAATGTGCGCCAATCCGAGGCAGCGGCCAACGAACTTAAAAAACCTAAATCCGAAAAGTCTAAAACGATAAGAGAACTTCCGCATCACCTTAAGAAAACTCAGAAATCGTTATCGGATTTATTAGATATTAAGGTAGATATTAAAGCCTCTAAAAATGGTAAAAAAGGAAAGATTGTTTTGGATTTCAACAACGAGGAAGAGTTAGAACGAATTTTGAACGCTTTTGAAAGATAATATGCCGCTGTACAAATTGATTTATATCGTCTTTGTTTTTATCGGGGGATTAGGTTTTGCTCAATATACACCACAGGATTCCCTTTCTTCAACTAAAACAGAGGCAGAAGTGGTTCAGGACATAGAAAAAGCCAACGCCAAACCTAGCCTTAAAACTTATAATCCTACGCTAGCGGGGCTTTATTCTGCGGTGTTGCCTGGATTAGGACAATATTATAACAGAAAATATTGGAAAATCCCCATCGTTTGGGGCGCAGTAGGAACGGGCGTAGGTATTGCCATTTGGAATCAAAAGCAATATACCAAATACCGAAATGCTTTTATTGCCGAACTCAATAATCAGCCACACGAATTTTCTAATATTAATGGTGTGGATGCAAGGGTACTCGGTAATATGCAAGACCGTATGAAGCGACAAAGAGACTATGCCATCGCCATAACGGCAGGGATTTATATCCTGAATATTATAGATGCGGTAGTAGATGCTCATTTATACGAGCAGAGGCACGACCCAGATTTGGCAATAGCCCCTACTCTACTTAATGACCAGTTTGGGATAGAACCGAGCAAAGTGGGCTTGTCTTTAAATTATAGATTTTAGTTTTTATTAAATTAAAATCGCGTAAGGGATAGAGGCGGCATCCTTTTTTGAGGAGGAACGACGAAAAAAAGATAGAGCCGATAGCCCGACCCTAGCGCTGGATATAGCAAAGGCAAGGGATACGCCAAAAAATAATGTACACAAAACACCCCTATAAATAGTGGATACAACAAATGAAAGATATTGATAAAAAAAGCTTAGAAAACGCCTACCGACTATTTGAAAATGGCACCATTGAGCGTATTGAAAGCAAAGTGTGGATAAAAACTTATATTTGCAAGCGATGGAACGCAGTCCAATTAACGATTTGGAAATTAAAGCTTTACTTTCTGCAAATCTAAGTGACGACACCAATAATAAAGATATGATTTTTAAAGGTATAGAGCAATCATACTACTACGAAGGTTATCAAAAAGAAGATTAAAAAATAACACTTTATAATATATGAAAATAGCATTAGTAGGTTACGGAAAAATGGGGAAAATCATCGATGAAATCGCGACTAAAAGAGGTCACGAAATCGTTGCTAGGCTTAAAGAAACACCCACCGCCGAAAACCTAAACGCCCCAGATGTGGTGATAGAATTCTCTAACCCCGAAGCGGCTTTTGAAAATATAAAAACTTGTCTAGAACTAAAAATCCCCGTAGTCTGTGGTACTACTGGATGGCTCAATAGAAAACCAGAAATTGAACACATCGCTTTGGATAATGAGACGGCATTTCTTTATGGTTCTAATTTTAGCCTTGGCGTCAATCTCTTTTTTGAACTGAATGAACAGTTGGCTCAATTGATGCACTCCTTTGGGGCTTATATTTGCCAAATGGAAGAAATTCACCATACGCATAAAAAAGATGCCCCTAGTGGTACTGCCATTACACTCGCCGAAGGCATTATAGAACATTCCAACTACAAGACTTGGAAATTAGGTGAAACCAACGACCAAGACTTAGGCATTGAGACCATTAGAAAAGATGAAGTTCCTGGCACCCACAGCGTATTCTACCGCTCTAATGTAGATGAAATAGAAATAAAACATACCGCTTTTAGCCGAGATGGTTTTGCCCTCGGTGCCGTCATTGCTGCGGAATGGATTATCGGAAAAAAAGGAAACTTTGGTATGAAAGATGTACTTTTTAATAACTAAATTTTAAATTCACAATTATGGATTATATTTTAAAATATTCACTTTATGTCCTCATCGTATCGGTACTGATGGGACTATCCAGCTGGAAATTATTCAAAAAAATGGGCTACAATCCCCTTTTTGCCTTTATCCCGTTTTACAATTATATGATTGTATTAAAGGAAACCAAACACCCTCAATGGTGGGCGATATTATCGTATTTACCCATTGTAGGACCTATTATGATGTCAGTATTTCATTTATTTTTGGTAAGAAAATTTGGTAAAACCAGTTTTTTTGAGCAATTTCTTACGGTGGTACTTCCATTTATCTATTTGGCGGTAGTCAATTACTCAAGCAATGCCGAAGTGGTAAAAGAAGAAGAGCCATTTTACCTTAGTGATGAGGAAAAAGAATCTAAAAAGAAAGAGACTTTCCTTGGTTCTGTAACTTTTGCTGTGGTATTTGCCACCATTATCCATACCTTTATTACCCAACCTTTTGGGATTCCTACGGGGTCTATGGAGCGTACGCTTTTAGTGGGCGATTTCCTTTTCGTGAATAAACTCAACTACGGTTATAGAATGCCGATGCGCCCTGTGGCACTACCTTTTCTACAAGGTACTATCTTTGATGCTGGACAAAAAGGCAATCCTAAAGACGACCCAAAATCTTATGTAGATGCCATTAACTTGCCTTATCTAAGGCTACCAGGTTGGGAAGAAGTGCAGCGAGATGATATTGTGGTATTTAACTACCCTCAAGATTCTGTACATACCGCCATTGACAGAAAAGATGCCTATGTAAAACGATGTGTAGCCGTAGGTGGCGATGTGGTGGAAATGAAAAAAGGACGCTTATATATTAATGGTAAACCAGAGCATATTTTAGGCGACCAAAAAATTCAGCATTCGTATTTGGTTTATACTTCTCAGCCTATGGATGTAATGGGATTATGGAATCGTTTGGGCTATCTTCCGTTGCAAGAAGGCACTTTAGAGAATGGTTATGTTTATCAATTTCAAGGGTTAACAGATGAATTACTGAACGAGATAAAAGAATTGCCAGAGTTCATCAAAGCCGAAGAAATCCTTTCTGAAAAAGGTGAAAAGACCATTTCTTATTACAACGCTGAACAAACGAAAATTGATACAACCAATACCATTTTCCCGATTAACAAAGATTGGAATCAAGATTGGTATGGTCCACTCAAAATACCGAAAAAAGGCGATGTTGTGACCATTAATGAAGAAACGCTACCAGAATATCAATGGATTATTTCTGAATATGAGCATAACAAACTGGAACATAAAAACGGAAAAATTTATATTAATGGCAAAGAAGCTAATCAATATAAAATAAAACAAAATTATTACTTTATGATGGGGGACAACCGCGATGCCTCTTTAGATGCTCGATTTTTCGGATTTGTTCCTGAGGAAAATATTGTGGGAAAACCGATGTTCACATGGATGAGCGTTCAAGGTATTTTTGATGAAGGCCCTAAAAAAATCCGTTGGGATAGAATGTTTAAAGCTACTAATACTGGCGAGACTAACAAAACATCCTACTGGTGGATTGCAGCCGCAATACTGATTTTATTCTTTGGATGGGAATATTTTGTAAAATTATTTAAAAAGAAAAAAGACGATTAATATGAAGTTGATGCCCTTATTCTACATGCCACCGCTTTCGTGGTGGCATGAGTTTTTAGACGAGAATGCAGAAATTGTATTGGAGCAATACGAGCATTTTCCTAAGCAAACTTATAGAAATAGAACCCAAATCTATGGTGCTAATGGTATGCTACAACTCAGCATTCCTATAAAACACAATGGCAAACGCGTTTATAAAGACATCGAAATTTCGGATAATGAAAATTGGCGTTCACTCCACTGGAAGTCGATTAAAATTGCCTATCAAACTTCCCCTTATTTTGAGTTTTATGAAAGTCAGCTCAATAAAATTTGGGATAATGATATTCAAAACTTAATGGCGTTTAACCTAAATGCATTAGAAATTATTCAAGGGATTCTGAAAACCAATGCCTCTTTTAAATGGTCAGAAACTTATCATAAAACCATAGAAGGTAAAGATTTAAGAAACGATTTTTCTTCTAAAAAACCTTCTGAGTACGAAATGCCAGAGTATTATCAAACCTTTTCTGACAAACTAGGATTTATCAAAGATTTATCGATTTTGGATTTAATTTGTAACAAAGGCCCAGAATCTGCGACTTATATTAAAACAATTTCGCGTGACTAGAAGTTTAATGATGTTTTTTGGGGTTCTATTAGTACCATTCCTTATTATGGGGCAAAGTTTTACCCTCACTCCTTTGGGTGTAAGAGGTGGGCTCAACGAAGGAAATATGAGCAGTTACCTGATAGCGCCTTACCAAGAAAAACATTATCTGTGCTTAGATGCTGGGACATTGTATTCTGGGATTAAAACTTTGGTTGATGATGAATCTGAAATCAAATATTTTCTTCAAAATAGAATTAAAGCCTATTATATTTCGCATCCTCATTTTGACCATCTTTCAGGACTGATTATTAACTCGCCTTTAGATTCTAAAAAACCAATTTACGCCCCAAAATTTGTGATTGATAACTTTAAACATCATATTTTCAACGGGACTTCTTGGGCTAATTTTGGTAATGAAGGGACTCCTCCTACCCTTTCTAAATATCAATATCAGACCACAGAATTTGGAACTTGGCATACCATAGAAGATTTAGGATTAAGCATTCAGGCATTTCCTCTAAGTCATGATGGCATTAGCCAAAGTTCAGGAGTATTGATAAGAAATAATACTAGTGACTATTTTCTTTATTTAGGCGATACAGGGGCAGACCGAATGGAACAATCGACACAATTAGAATCGCTTTGGAAAAGCATCGCCCCATTAATTTTATCTAAGCAACTCAAAGGCATTGCAATAGAATGTTCTTATGATAATAACCGCCCTAACCATTTGTTATTCGGACATTTAACACCAAAATTGTTATTAGAAGAATTAACCCATTTACAAAAAATATCAAAAACTCGGCTGAATGGTTTGAAAATTGTAATTACCCATATCAAACCTAAGCCTCATATCGTAGAACAACTTAAAGAAGAATTAAACCTATTAAATCCTTTGGGCGTTGAAGTCATCATCGCAGAACAAGGAAAAACAATAAATTTATAAATTATGAAAAAAATAATTATTGCCGCACTATTTTTAGCAGGATTCGGCACTGCTTTTTCACAAGAACAAGAGCAAGTTCAGCACAACCCAGATTTAGAAACTTGGTATCACAAAGATTTTAATTCGACCAATGTTTATGGCGTTAATACCATCAACGCTTATAAATTTTTAGAATCTAAGGGGCTTAAACCTCATACCGTTATCGTAGGCGTGTTGGATAGTGGTGTAGAAGTAGACCACCCAGGACTCATCAATAATATTTGGACTAATCCTAATGAAGTGCCTAATAATGGTATAGATGACGATAATAACGGCTATGTAGACGATATCCACGGATGGAATTTCCAAGGCGGTAGAAATGGCGATGTAGATGTGGATAATATGGAAGTAACCCGTGTGGTGAAAAAATACCAGCCTATTTTTGAAGGGGAAGATTCTGCAAAAAACAAAGTGAACCAAGCCCAAATGGCTGAAGAATTTAAAATGTACATGAAGGCTAAAGATTTGTTCTACAAAAAAAGCGTAGAATCCAAACAAAACGCTGAATTCTACAAGATGCTTTACAGCAAAATTCCTAATATGGTAGCATTATTGGGTGATAAAACTTTAACAACTGAAAATCTAGCAACCATTAAGCCTAATTCTCAGGAAGATGTAATGTATCTTCAAATGCTTTCCAAAATGGCAGAAAATGAAGACTACAATGGTAAAAATGCTGAAGGCGTAAGAAAGGTGATGGAAAAAGAATTGAAAGGTGCTTTAGATTACTTCGGTCCTCAAGCTCAACAATACGACCTAAACTTTGACCCAAGAGCAGAGGTTGTAGGCGACAATTACGAAGATTACTATGAAAAAAGTTATGGTAACAACCACTATGAAGGTCCAGATGCACAGCACGGAACGCATGTCGCAGGGATTATTGCAGGGCTTCCACAAGGTAAAGAAGTTCAGCATGGTGTTGCCTCTAAAGTGGCTAAAATTATGACGGTAAGAGCCGTTCCCAACGGCGATGAAAGAGATAAAGATGTAGCCAATGCCATTCGATATGCTGTGGATAACGGAGCTAAAATCCTTAACATGAGTTTTGGAAAGCCTGTATCACCTGGTAAAAAATATGTATGGGACGCTATGAAATATGCTCAAGATAAAGGCGTGTTACTCGTAAAAGCAGCAGGAAATGAGAATGAAAATATTCAAGAAAATATATTCTATCCTACGAATTTTATTACTGCTAATGACGAGAAACCATTCATCAATAATATGATTGTGGTAGGTGCTAGCACCAATAATAATGAATTCCTAAGAGCTGGATTCTCTAACTATAATGGTAAAATGGTAGATGTGTTCGCACCAGGGGATAAAATTTATTCTACAGTTCCAGATGGTAAATACGAATATCTACAAGGAACTTCTATGGCTTCCCCAGTGGTAGCGGGTGCAGCAGCGGTATTGTTGGCTTATATGCCAAACCTTACACCAGCACAAATCATTGAATCTTTTGTAAAAACAGCTAATAAATCTTCTGTTAATGCCATGATTGATTCTAATGAAAACAACCGCTTTGATTTAATTTCCAGAGCAGGTGGTGTTATTGATACTTACAAAGCCGCTGAATATGCTTACAACCACTTTTATAAAGCAGACTCTAAATCTAATAAGGTTAAAAAACAACTGCATAGAAAAAGAGTGAGAAAGTAGTAAGTCATTAATTACTTATGTAATACAAGAAAAGGCTATCAAATAATTTTGATAGCCTTTTATATTACAATTATCAGATTTTATTCTATAAATTCTCAAGAATAAACTTCGTCATTTTTTTATACAATTGGTGACGGGTTTTACCGCCATAGATTCCATGATTTTTGTCTGGATAAGTCATAAATTCAAAATTCTTATTATTTTGGATTAACGCTTCTGCAAAGACAGTCGCATTTTGGTAGTGGACATTATCATCTGCCGTCCCATGAATCATTAGAAATTTACCTTTTAAAAGCGGAGCATATTCCGTTGGTGAATTTTCATCATAGCCTTTAGGGTTTTCTTGAGGGGTTCTTAGGAATCTTTCCGTATAAATAGTATCATAAAACCTCCAATTGGTAACTGGTGCCACCGCAATTCCCATTTTGAATACATCAGCCCCCTTAGTCATAGCTAGACTCGCCATATAGCCTCCAAAACTCCAACCAAAAATTCCAATTCTAGAAGCATCAATATAAGGTTGCTTACCCAACCATTTAGCCGCAGCAATTTGGTCTTCTATTTCATATTTTCCTAGATTAAGGTAAGTGGCTTTTTTATAATCTGTTCCTTTATAGCCTGTTCCTCTCCCATCTACACACGCCACGATATAACCTTGCTGCACCAAATGATTGAACCATAAACCATTACCGCCATCCCAAGAATTGCTCACTTGCTGAGAGCCTGGTCCAGAGTACTGATACATAAGCAAAGGATACTTTTTATTCGGATCAAAGTTTTTCGGTTTCATAATCCAAGCGTTCATTTGATCACCATTGTCATTAGGAATGGTAAAAAATTCTTTCGTTACCCATTGGTCGTCTTTTAATTTTTTTAATAAGGTATCATTATTTTGAATTTCCTTAATGGTTTTTCCATCTCCATTTTTTAATATATATTGATAAGGCATCTTAGCCGTAGAAGTGGTATTGATAAAGTAATTATAATTAGGGCTAAAAGACGCGCTATTATTACCTTCTGGTTCGGAAATTAATTTAGATTTTCCTGTGTTGATATTAATTTTAGACACTACTTTATTAATACTTCCATTTTGTGTGGTTTGCACTAAAACCTCTTGACTTTTAGGATTGTAACCATAATAATCAGTGATTTCCCAATCGCCTTTAGTCACTTGTTTTTTTAGTTTTCCAGAAGCATCATACCAATAAAGATGACGGTGTCCATCGCGTTCTGACGCCCACAGTAGACTCCCATCAGGTAAGAACTCTAATGTTAAATTATCCGTTTCTATCCACGCTTTATCGGTTTCTGTAAATAGTTTTTGAACTTTATTAGTTTTGATATTTAAACTCAATAAGTCTAATTTGTTTTGATGCCTATTGGCTGTTGCGACTAAAATTTCTCCAGATTGATGGGCTTTAAAAATTTTAGGGATATAATAATTTTCAAATTGTGATAAATCTACTTTTTTAGAGTCGGCAGATGGTAAATGGTAAACCCAAAGTGAAACCTCAGAGTTTTTTTCGCCAGCTTTAGGGTATTTAAATTTGAAATCTTTAGGGTATAAATAGTCGCCATATATCGGCATATTCATTTCTGGCACTTCGGATTCGTTGGATTTTACATAGATTAAGGCATCACCATTTTTACTCCATTCGTATTGTCTGGCATGTCCAAATTCTTCCTCATAAACCCAATCTGCTAAACCATTAAGAATTTTATTTTTCTTACCATCATTGGTCACTTGAGTGATATTCCCCGTTGTTAAATCTTGAATATAGAGATTGTTTTCAGAAATAAAAGCTACTTTTGAAGCATCTGTCGATAATAAAGGCTCTTGTACAGGCTTACCATTAAACACAGAAACCGTCTTACCCGATTTCAAATCCTTAACCTCAAATACCCCTAAAAACGAATGCCTATAAATCGGCTGACTTTTTAACTGAAGTAGAATCTTAGAGCCATCGTCGGATAAAGTATAACCTTCAAACTGCCCTTCAACCACATAGCCTACTTTTTCTAAATTTTTGTACGCATATTTGGCAATGCCACCGCGTTCTATTACCGCATAATAATCATCGGTTTTAAGAGGCGAAATCCCTGCAATCCCTTGTCCACGATAATATCCCGAATAAATTTTGTCTAAAGTAATTTCTTGAGATTTAAGAGAGGACACAAATAAAAATGAGGCACTCAGTGCTATAATAATATTCTTTTTCATAGATAAAAATTATTATGGTTTCAAAAATAATGCTTTTATCTGGAAAAAGAAAGTCTTTATTTCACTTTTATCCTTAATCAAATATGCCCTTTAGAAAGGTAAACCACTTTTTTAGTTTCAAAAAATGGAGTATCAAAATAGTTTTTAAGATTAAAAATTTCGCATTTTAGTCCTGCCAATTCTTCGGATAAATCGCCACCTTTTAAGTAGAGAACGCCATTGTGCTTAGGGTTGATTTGTTCTTTTTCAAACTTTCCTTTTACCCATCTTAAAAAAGTTGGCATCTGCGTCACAGCTCTACTGACTACAAAATGGAATTTATCTTTTACCTTTTCGGCTCTACCATGGATTGTAGTTACATTATCCAATTCTAAAGCCTCTACCACAGCCTGAACCACTTTAATTTTTTTACCAATAGAATCAATTAATGTAAACTGAACCTTAGGAAATAAAATAGCTAATGGAATCCCAGGGAAACCGCCACCCGTACCGATATCTAAGACTTTAGAACCATCGGCAAAAGGCATTACTTTAGCAATCCCCAATGAATGTAACACATGTTTTTCGTATAAACTATCCATATCTTTTCGCGAGATCACATTAATTTTTTCGTTCCACTCACGATAGAGCGATTCCAACTGCTGAAATTGCTGGATTTGTCGGTCGGATAAATCAAAATGTTGCTGTATTAATTCCATTAATTTTATTTTCTATAATTCCCTACTATCTAAATACTTTTGCCATTCCCAAGTGGTTCGTAAGGCTTCTTCTAAAGTCGTATCAGCCTTCCACCCCAATTCTCGCTCTGCTTTATCGGCATTGGCATAAGCAATGGTTATATCCCCTGCCCTTCTATCACAAATTTTATATGGGACTTCCACGCCATTTGCTTTTTCAAAGGCTTTTACCACTTCTAAAACCGACGACCCCTTCCCTGTTCCTAGATTAAAAATATCCACCAAAGTATCTTGACTATCAGACATCAATTTTTTAAGTGCTGCGGTATGGGCTTTGGCTAAATCTACCACATAGATATAATCTCTAATCGCTGTTCCATCAGGCGTTGGATAGTCATCACCCCAAACATTTAGAAACTCACGGATACCCGCAGCGGTTTGCATAACATAAGGCACTAAATTATTAGGAATACCAATTGGTAATTCTCCAATTTTAGCTGATGGATGCGCCCCAATAGGATTAAAATATCTAAGTAGTGCCACTTTTTTCTTATAGGCATTGGCAAAATCCTTTAATATCTCCTCTCCCATTTGTTTGGTTTTTCCATAAGAAGATTCTGGAGTTTTTAATGACGTTTGCTCATCAATAGGCATTTGGTCAGCCTGACCATACACAGTACAAGACGATGAAAATATAAAATTAGAAATATTTCGTTCTTTAAACTCTTGCAATAAGTTAATCAGCGTAAAAAGATTATTCTCATAATAATCAATAGGTTTCACTTGGCTTTCACCTACCGCCTTGAATGCAGCAAAATTGATACAGCCTTCGATATTATGAGCATCCAATACTTGAGAAAGCAACTCTCTTCGTTTTAAATCAAAAGGATAAAAGACTGGCTTTTTACCTGTAATCGCTTCGATGTTTTGAAGAACAAATTTCTCAGAGTTAGACATATCGTCCACAATCACAACTTCGAAACCATCGTTAAGTAGTTCCACCACCGTATGAGAACCAATATAGCCTAATCCTCCCGTTACTAAAATTTCCATAGATTATTGATTATGATTCATAAAATTCAACACTTGCTCAGTAATATAAGTCAGTTGCTCCTCATCTAATTCCGTATGCATAGGTAGAGAAATCACTTGGTCTAACAATTTATCTGTATTAACGAAGTCCGCATCGTTACTGTCTTGGTAATACGCTTTTTGTTGTCTAAGAGCTACGGGATAGTAGATCATCGCTGGAATGTCTTTTTCAGAAAGGAATTGTTGTAATTCATTTCTTTTACCGTTTAAAATCCTTAAAGTATATTGATGAAATACATGGGTAGAATCTTTAGATCTTAGGGGCGTTAAAATTTGAGAATGCTCTGCAAAGGCTTTATCATAAAAGTCAGCTGCCTTTTTTCTAGCCTCATTATATTGGTCTAAGAGTGGTAATTTTTTTCTTAATACCGTTGCTTGAATGCTATCCAAACGAGAGTTTACACCTACCTCATCGTGATAATATCTTTTATACATTCCATGGTTGACAATTCCACGCATACGCTGTGCTAAGTCATCATTATTGGTAAAAATAGCCCCACCATCGCCATAGCAACCTAAGTTTTTAGAAGGGAAAAATGAAGTTGTTCCGATATCGCCCATGGTTCCAGATTTTTTCTTGCTACCATCGGAAAAAGTATATTCGGCACCAATGGCTTGTGCATTATCTTCTACAACATAAAGATGATGCACTTTGGCAATCTCTAAAATCGCTTCCATATTGGCACACTGTCCAAATAAATGCACTGGGATAATGGCTTTAGTATTGGGTGTTATTGCTTTTTTAATTTGCTCTGGGTCTATGGTAAAAGTGTCATAATCAACATCTACCAAGACGGCTTTTAATTTTAATAAATGAATAACCTCTACCGTTGCCGCAAAGGTAAAATCAGTGGTAATGACCTCATCGCCTTCCTTTAAGTCTAATGCCATCAGTGCAATTTGCAAAGCATCTGTCCCATTTCCACAAGGTATCACATGTTTTACATCTAGATAATCCTCTAGATCTTTCTGAAAAGATTTTACTTCTGGGCCATTAATAAATGCTGCCGATTCCATAACATTCATTACGGCATTATCCACTTCATTTTTTATTTTGTAGTACTGCGTTTGCAGGTCTACCATTTGTATTTTTTTCATGATCTATCGTTTTTAGTAAATAATGATTTTAGAAACCATTATCTTAAATATTCAAATTAAAGTTTTGGAAATTTGGATGGATTAACCTCATAAAATAATTGGTAAATTTTTTCTACCATATCATCTACCGATGGTTTGCTAAAGTAATCGCCATCACTTGCATAGGCAGGACGGTGGTCATTTGCTGTAATCGTTAGCGGTGCACTATCCAAGTATCTAAAGGCTTGTTGTTTTTCCAATACTTGTTGGAGGATAAATGCCGTAGTTCCGCCTTCTACATCTTCATCTATCACGACTAAGCGATTGGTTTTCTGAAGACTTTTAGCAATATCGTGAGATAAGTCAAAAGGAATTAAAGATTGAATATCAATTACCTCAGCAGAAATTCCGAATTGCTCCAGTTCTTTGGCTGCTTCCATTACAATACGCCATGTAGAGCCGTAAGTTACCAAAGTAACATCTTTACCTTCTTTAGTAACTTCTACCTGACCTACTGGCACGGTAAATTCGCCCAAGTTATCGGGTTGTTTTTCTTTTAATCGATAACCATTAAGGCATTCAATAATTACGGCAGGCTCATCACTTTGTAGCATCGTGTTATAGAATCCTGCAGCTTTGGTTAAGTCTCTAGGCACTAAAATTAAAATCCCTTTTGAAAGATTGAGCAATCCAGCCATAGGTGATCCAGAATGCCAAATTCCTTCCAATCTATGTCCTCTGGTTCTGATGATAACTGGGGCTTTTTGTCCCCCTTTGGTACGGTATTGTACGGTTGCCAAATCATCGCTCATTCCTTGTAGACAATATAGAATATAATCCAAATATTGAATTTCAGCAATTGGACGAAGTCCCCTCATCGCCATACCAATCCCTTGACCTAAAATCGTAGCCTCGCGGATACCCGTATCGGCAACTCTAGTCGCGCCATACTTTTCTTGCATCCCCTCTAAGCCTTGGTTAACATCCCCAATATTTCCAGTATCTTCCCCAAAGACTAAAGTTTCAGGGTATTTTTCAAAGATTTTATCAAAATTATTTCTTACCACTACTCTACCATCTACCGTTTCAGATTGATCCGAATAGATAGGCTTTACTTCTTTTACATTGGTGGCTTTCCATTCTGATTGAGAATAGAGATGCGACGAATAATGGTCTTTTTCTTGAGCTAGAAGTTCATTGTAAACCTTCTGCAATTGTGCCCTTTTATCCGTAGGATTTTGTCTCGTTACCAATAATGATTTTCTCATCAAATGGAATACCTCTCTTTTGCTAACGGCAATCAGTTGGTGGAATTTATCCAACACTACTTTAACTTCCGTATGCTCTTCCGCCAGAGGTTGTACTACATTTAGGGCTTTATCTTTTACTTCGTTGATGGCATTTTGATAGGCTTCCCAAGCGGCTTTTTGTCCTTGTTTTACTTCTTTCTTTGCCGCTTTGTCCATCTCATCTAGTTCCTCCTCACTTGCTAAAGTCAGCACTTTGCCATTCATATCGTGCTTATAATTGATAATCCAATTTTTGAATTGTTTTAACCCATCAAATTCGGCTTCCCAATTCAGTCTTTCTTCGGATTTATAGCGTTCGTGCGACCCAGAAGTAGAATGCCCCTGAGGCTGTGTCACCTCTTTTACATGAACCACCACAGGTACACTTTCGTGTCTTGCAAAATGTTCTGCTCTCGCATAGGCGTCTAATAACGCAGGATAATCCCAGGCATTTACCGTGATGATTTCGCAACCAGAGTTTTCACCTTCTTTTCTTTGGAATCCTGATAGCATATCGGAAATATCGGCTTTGGCTCTTTGGTTATGAGTCGGTACAGAAATTCCATAGCCATCATCCCAAATACTTACAATCATAGGGACTTGCAAAGCACAAGCAGCATTTAATGTTTCCCAAAAATGCCCTTCTGCTGTAGATGCGTCTCCAATAGTTCCAAAGGCCACTTCTCTACCATTTTTAGAGAATTTTTCAGACCCTTCAAACTGAATTTCTTTATAAATTTTTGATGCTTGGGCTAAACCTAATAACCTTGGCATCTGCCCTGCTGTAGGCGATATATCAGCTGAAATATTTTTTTGAGCCGTTAAATCTTTCCAACTTCCATCGGCATTAAGGCTTCTAGTAGCATAGTGTCCGTTCATCTGTCGCCCTGCCGAGGCGGGTTCTCTTTCTACACTGGTATCTGCATAGAGTTGTGCGAAAAAACTTTCAATAGTAATGGCATTAATCGCTAAGGCAAAAGTTTGGTCTCGGTAATATCCAGAACGGAAATCCCCATTTTTAAAGACATTTGCCATCGCCAGCTGTGGAAGCTCTTTACCATCGCCAAAAATACCAAATTTTGCTTTTCCTGTTAGCACCTCTCGCCTTCCTAGGTAGGACATTTCGCGTGAAATGCGTGCGAGTTTATAATTATTTAAAATACTTTTTTTAAAATCTTCAAAAGAAACCTCTTGATTAGGTGTATATGTCGTACTCATTAGATGTATTTTGATTGTTACAAATATAGAGATTTTTAGTGAAATGTACTAATGTGGGTATGTGCCAATGTATTAGTATACCAATATAAAAAGTAATGATGTAGCATGTATGGATGTACCAATGTAGAAAGTATAATGTATGAATGTGTTAATGAGTATTGTCAACATAGGATTTTGCCTCAGCATAGTTTTTAAATTCCATGGGTTGCTTATCCGAATCATTACACGCACAGCATAGCTAAAGTCCTAGAATTAACAAACAATTTTTCAGCATAACCCTTTAAATAGTCAATGAATATATTCCAATATCTTTTCTATGGTTTGCTGTTTATCCATATCGGAATTATCCACCAATATAGCATCTTCGGCTTGGATTAATGGGGCAACGGCTCTTTCGGAATCTATTTTATCTCTTTGGATAAGGTTTTGTTTTACCTCTTCTCTATCGGTTTCTTGTCCTAAAGACTTTAATTCTAAATAGCGTCGGTTGATGCGTTCTTCAATACTCGCGGTGAGGAAAAATTTATAATCGGCATTGGGAAGCACCACACTGCCAATATCTCTACCATCCATAATCACACCCCCTTGCTCTGCCATAGCCCTTTGCGTATTTAATAGATAAGCCCGAACTTCTGGAATTTTCGCTACTTGACTGACATGATGATTAACCGCCATCGTTCTAATACCCGACGAAACATCCTTACCATTAAGGAACAGCACCAAATCATTCCCTTCTATTTTAAACTCTAAATGAATATCGTCTAGTGCATCAATCAATTGTAGTGTTTGGATTATACCATCTTTAGCACAATGCGTCAACGCGTAATAAGTCACTGCACGGTAGAGCGCCCCTGTATCCATATGGATGATGCCTAGGCGTTTGGCAATTTCTTTGGATATTGAACTTTTTCCTGTAGAAGAATAGCCGTCTATGGCTATCACGGGTTGTTTTTTCATAAATCTGTTTCGTATTATCTTCTAAAACCACTGATTTCAACTAAGTCTAAAGAGAGTCCTATTTGATTAAGGTTTGTCGCATTATGGTATCGGCTATGGGTATAATCGAAGCGGAAGTAAGACCATTTAAACCCAAATCCAAAGGCAAGTCCTGAAAAATTTCTTTGATCCTCTATATATAAATCATTGCCGCGCTTGGCATTATAGCCCATTCTAAGATTAAATGCCTGCTCTGGAAATAACTCCACCCCTACGGCAAAGTGGTCTAGTAAATGTTTAGTCCATCTGGCTTTTTCACCATTATGATTCGTGTCCTGGGAGATTTTCCATTTTTGCAAATCGTGGGCGGTTAGCGTTAAAGCAACGGGAAGCTGGTCAAAGATTTTAGTATAGCCCAAATCTATCCTTACAGGTAGCGTTTCTCTATACCCATTATAGGTTTTAAATTGATACCCTAAGTTACGAACTACAAAAGTTAAAGTTTCTTTAGATTGCTTTCTACTATAAGCCGCCGCAATATTCCCCGAAACCGCCATAGAATTATAGGTATCAATTTTAGAGGAAATAAGGTTTAGATTTCCCCCTATCGTCCATTCGTCTTCAAATTGATAAGCATAGCCCACACCTACTGAGGCATCCATTGCAGAAAACTGACCATTGGTATTACCGTATTCGTCGGTTCTGGGCATACTTCCGTAATCTAAATATCGAGCATTAGCCACAATATGATGCCCGTATTCCAAATCTTTGGCATAAGAAATGGCACCATAATGAGACCCTGCTAAATAATTAGCATAGTTTACTGACACACGACTATCCATTTCTAAATTGAGCAAGGCAGGATTTACCACAGCAAAGTTTTGGTCGTAATCTCTTACGGACACCGCATCGCCTAGTACGGCTTGTCTTGGTGAAACGGGTAAATTAAGAAAATTATACACCGAAGTACCGTCTTGAGCATTACTCAACACGCCTAAACTCAATCCAATAATGATTAGCCCTCTCTTCAAAATAATAATATTAATTGGTGCTACAAAGGTAAGATTTTTATTTAATGTTTAATCTCTCCAATCTTCTGGAATATCACAAATGGGGATTGGGTTAATCTTATGTTGTGCCGCTTTATGCATTCTATCGAAGATTTCGTACACCTCTCTGTCTCTTCCTGTGTAGTCATCCAGCGTTTTTGTACCGTATTCTTTTTGAATTTTTTCTAATTCTGGGTAAGTCGCACCAATCTGTTGTTCGTCTGTTCTTTCGGTATCCCAAAGTCCATCTGTTGGAATGGCTTCTTGGATACTCTTTACTAAGTTTAAGGCTCTGGAAAGCTCATACACTTCCGTTTTGTAAAGGTCTGCAATGGGGGATACATCTACACCGCCATCGCCATATTTGGTATAAAAACCAATTCCAAAATCTTCTACTTTGTTCCCCGTTCCACAGACTAGCAGTCCATTGATTTGACCATAATAATATAAAGTCAGCATTCTCAATCGGCTTCTAGTATTAGCAAATGCCAATTGCTCATTGGGGTAAAGTTCATCTGCCACATCAAAGGTTTTATAGAGTTCCTCGAAAGCAGGCGTTAAATCTACCGACATCGCTTCCACATTATTTGGAAATCTTTTTTTAAGGTCTTCTATATGCTCCCACGCTCTATTCACTTGGTCTTCTTTTTGGCGGATAGGCATTTCTAGTAAAAGCGTTTTAAGCCCCGTCATCGCGCAAAGCGTAGATACCACACCAGAATCCACACCACCTGAAACACCGATGACATAACCTTTTACACGGGCTTTAGTAGCATAATCTTTGAGCCACCCTACAATATGATGGATTATTTTTTCTGTTTGCATTGTCTAAAATTTTATTCAGCGGTAAATTTACAGAACTTTTTGAACTTACACCTTTATTTGCATATAAAATTCATTATTTTTGCCATTTAAAATCTACTTTTAGTATGAAATTAATCAAATACTCGGTGCTCAGTTTAGCCCTATGGACACTATCTTGCCATAATCATAATAAGGAAACTAAAAATTGGGATATTGAACTCAAGCAGCCTTTACCACCCGTTGAATTGGTAGATATTTCGCAATCGTTTTATGATGCGCATACCCCTTTGCCTGAGTTTCAAAAAGAATACCCGTGGTTCCAAGGCTCCGTTTCCGATGAAGATTATGCTAAAAGACGCTTAGATACCCGAGAAATTGAAATCTATAAAACGGCTAAAAAACAACTGAATGAAATTCAACTTAAAAAAGATTTAGCCACCTTATTTGCACATATCCAATACTATTTTCCAAAATTTGTAGCGCCCAAAGTATTCCTCTATTCATCGGCAGTACAGGGCGTAGAAATCCCCGTGTTTTACAAGCTAGAGGAAAATTGGTTGTTTATAGACATTGCTGCATTTATAGGAAAAGGCAACCGCTACTATCAAGGTGTAGATTTATATTTACAAGAATCTATGAATCCTGAGAACCTTATTCCTACGGTTTCTAGAGCCTTGGCAGAACATATTGTACCTTTGGATAGAACCCATAGAAAATTTATTGATGATATCGCGTACGAAGGAAAATTGATGATGCTTCAAGATGCTTTTCTACCCAATACCAGCGATGCTCTTAAAATCGGTTACTCCCCAGAACAAGAAGCTTGGGCAAAAGCAAACGAAGCCAATATTTGGAATTATTTTGTGGAAAACGATTTACTTTTTAGCGATGATGCTCGGCTGATTGAGCGATTTTTAGCCCCTGCACCATTTTCAAAATTCTATACCGAAATCGATAACGAATCTGCACCAAGAGCAGGCGTATTTATCGGATGGCAAATATGTAGAGCGTATTTTAAACAACTTCCAGATACTTCGCTAGCCGAATTTATTTTAAAAACTAAGGGCGAGGACATTTTAAAACAATCAAAATATAAAGGCGAATAACCACCGACTTATAATAATGCGGGGCAACAGAAAAACGACCATGGGCAATAGACCAACGGCTTGGGGCAACCCAAAAATTAATGGGGCAATACAAGAATGATGCGGAGCAATAGAAGAATCGCAACGGGCAATACATAAAATTGATTAAAAATAAGAAAATAGACTGGGCGATAGAAGAATGATAAGGGCAACCCATAAAATTATCAATATCGCAAAAAAAGAATTAAATTAACTAAAAAAGAATAGAAAAATATAAACATATTATGAGAAAGACACAGATTACCATTAATGTAGAATTAGACGAAAACCATATCCCTGAAAAACTCAGCTGGAATGCTCAAGACGGTGGTGTAGAAAACCAAGAAACCAAAGCCGCTATGATTTCCGTATGGGACGATAAAGCCAAAGAAGCCTTAAGAATAGACCTTTGGACTAAAGAAATGCCCGTAGACGAAATGAAGCGTTTTTTCCATCAAATCTTAGTATCGCTAGGACACACCTATCAAAGAGCCACAGGCGAAGACGATGTAGCCGCTTGGCTTGAGGAAAAAGCAGAGGAATTTGCAGTAAAATCGGCAATAAAAATGTAGTCTATGGACGAAATTGTAGAAATCATCAGTTCTGGGGGCATCATCCTTTACCCTACGGACACCATTTGGGGTATTGGATGCGATGCCACCAACGCTGATGCGGTAGAAAAAATCTACCAAATCAAAAAAAGAGAAGCCTCAAAACCGATGATTATTTTGGTGGATAGTGACCAGCGATTACAATCTTTGGTAGAAGTACCAGAAATGGCTTGGGAAATTATAGATTTAAGCGAAAAGCCCGTGACCATTATCTACGACCAACCCAAAGGAATAGCCAAAAACTTATTAGCCAAAGATGGCAGCATAGGCATTCGAGTGGTAAAGGATAAATGGTGCCAACAATTGATAAGAAAAATCAATGTCCCTTTAGTTTCTACCTCTGCCAATTTCTCTGGCGATAAAAGCCCGAAATGCTTTGCCGATATTAATAAAACATTAAAACAAGCCGTAGATTTTGTAGTTGAAGATAAAAATAATCAACCCTCTGAATGGGACGCCTCCTCTATCATTAGAATATGGCACGATAATAGGATAAAAGTCATTCGAGAGTAAAATTAAAAAAGCAACCTTATGAAAATCAAAAACCTCCTCCGTATTCTGTTTAGTGCCATTGGGTTATATATAGTGGTTCAATTAGCTATTGGCACCTTTCAAACCATTATTAAGTTGATATTTTCTTCTGATAATAGTTTTTTGATATCGGCAGGATATTTACTCGTATCCATATTATTTCTGTACGGCGCTTTTTATCTTTTAGTGAGCAACCCTGATATTATCATTAATAAAATAAAACCAAAAAAGTTTCTAGATGAAAATATCAATATTGAAAAACTAAATATGGAAAGCCTATTGCAAATTGCTATTCTGTCTATTGGTATCTTAATGCTTTTTGAAGCCATTCCTGAAACCATCAATTATATCTATCAATTATTAGAGCTTAAAAGTTTAATGCGTTCTACTTTAGATGATTATAATACTTTAGGTTTAACATCCGAATTTTATACTTCATTGATAAAAGTACTGGTAGGTAGTATTTATCATATTTCAACACCGCATTGGTAAATTGCTTTATAAACAAAATGTAACACCACAATCTGATGAAAATTAAATTATTATTTTTATTTCTAATATTAGCTTTAACTAAGGTGTTTGCTACCGCCCAAGCTCCCGATAAAATTATTATTGATGGTAAAAAATACGATTTGCTAAACAGTCCTATGGAACGCTATTTTGAAAAGCATCCAGAGTTTCATCCTATTTATAGTGGAAAAATTGAAATGTTAAACAAACACATTAATCCTGAATTTCCACTACCATTCTCAACTGGTAATTATAGAGGCTATATAGCTACATTGGAGCTGAAAAATAACCAATTAAATTTAGTTGATATAAAAGTTCCCAACCTTGATTCTGAAGAAAGAGAATATATATCCGTTTTTAAAGAGTTATTTGGAACTCAAAAAGTAAATATTAATTATAACGGTATATTAGTTATTCCAACAGGAGAATTAGAAGAATTTATTAATTTCGGTTATGCATCAATTTATAGTCAGTATAAATTGGTTACGATTAAAAATGATCATGTTACAAAGACTAAAGATCTCAATAAAGATGAATTTTATCAATTTAAAATAAAGCAGTTTCTAGCCTTTAAAAAATCGCCAGAGTATAAAAAAGCAGTTAACGAGTATTTAGAATCTTGGAAAAATGATAAAGAAATGGAACTATCAAAAGAAGCTACAAAACATTTAACCCCAAAGCAAAAAAGAGATTTAGAAAAAGAATACGAAACGCCTCCCAGTACAGAATATTTAGATAATTTCTTTTTTATAATGGGAAAAATGGATCATATAGAAGTAGATTATTAATAAAATGTCCTCACGAATTTCAAGTTTTAAACCGATTATGGATACCACCTCAAAAATTTTAATTTTAGGGTCTATTCCAGGTAAAAAATCATTAGAGGAAAACCAATACTATGCACATCCTCAAAATAAGTTTTGGAATATCATTTCAGATTTATTGTCCGAACCTTATAACACCGATTATCAACAACGGATTGTATGGCTTAAAAAACACCATATTGCCCTTTGGGACATCATCGAAAGTTGCGAAAGAAAAGGTAGCCTAGATGCCACAATTAAAAATGAATCTGTTCAAAATATCAGTACACTACTTGAAGATTACCCTAACATTAAAGCGGTATTTTGTAATGGTAAAAAAGCCTTTAATACGACTACAAAAATTTTGGGTAAAAACTATATATTACCAATATTCTATTTACCTTCTACCAGTCCATTGCACACGATGCCCTACGAAGAAAAACTCAGCCAATGGCGAGAAATTTTAAAGTACCTTTAAATAGCTTTTATAAAGTCTTCATATTCGTAATAGACCGTTTCAAAAGCCTGCATTTTCTCAACAAAAAATTCAAATATTTGTTGCCAAGTGGCTTTATTGTAAATACTTACATCATCTAATCTCACCCATACCCTACTGATGACTTTTTGATTCTCTAGCGTGTAAAATTCATCAAAATAAACTTCGCCTAAAGCCTCTTCCAAAATACTTTCCAACGACTGCATTTTTTCAAAATACGCATTACGAAATAGTTCGTCTTTCATTTCAATATCCAAACTCACTTCTGCAAATTTTCGCTCTGCTCGGAATTTAAAAGCCATATCCTTCACTTTGGTATTATAGAGCAACCATTTTCTAGGAAAAGACTTTCCAAATGCAATCCAAAATTCCTTCTTTAGTTGTGCCGCTTCGTGTTTACTAAACATGGATGATTATTTTAACCTTTATTAAAAGCGACAAAGATAAGGTATTCCAATTATTTTAAATGATTCATATACACCAGCGTGTCGTTCGGTAATAATTGAGGATGAAAAATTTTAATATAATCCCGAAGCACCCAATCCGCTCTCACTACCCCACTTTCAAAATAATCATTGGCAGCACCTCTTGTCCGTTTGGCAAATCCATAGAGCTGTCCATTGTTAAATACTTTCATTTTAGCATACGCAGGATTGACCATTAACAATTCCTTTTTTGTGGTATGGTTGGAAAGATTAACCCAAAATTGAGCAGATTCCGCTTTAGCATAAACTTCTTCAAAACTTAAAGGTTCGGCTTTATTAGAGTTTAAATCATTGAAAACATACCGACTTCCTGCATCCTTATAATATTGCGCGACGAAAGTAGAATTACCGGGTATAAACCATTGGTTGCCATACATTTCATTTGATAAAACATAAGGCTGTTCCGACTGATGTTCTGCCTTTTGTTTTAAGTCTTGGTAATGCGTTTCAATCTCCTGATAAATCGCATTGGCTTTTTCCTCAACACCGAATAGTCGACCAAAAAACTTAATATACGCTGACTTTTCTAATGGTGTAGGCTCAGTATATTCATTAAGAAAAATTACTGCAATACCATTTTTTTTGAGGATATCGTAAGTATTTTGAAAATTGGGAATATGGTTGGTGATAATGGCATCTGGCTTTAGGGCTAGGATTTGTTCTATGTCGTACTTTTGGTCATTGCCTACCACTTTTATTGAGCCTTTATCTAATAATTGATGAATTCTCTTGGAATAAATATACTCTGGACTCGTGATGCCTACAATCTGTTGTTCCAAATCTAAACTCGCCATATAGCCTACCATAGTCGCATTCAGCAAGATGACTTTTTTTAATGGCAACTTAGATTTCGGAATTTGAAAAGATAAATTTCCTGAATTTACTTTAAGATAACTCTGAGCATCTTCATAACTTAGATTTTGAGAGATTTTAATGGACTCTGCAATATCCAAAGTCGGCGATTTTTTACAAGAAACCAGTCCTAAAACTATTAGTCCTAAAAAAAAATTAGATTTCATTATTTATAATATTAAAAATTTTTATATATTTGCAATCTCAAAACGGACGCGTAGCTCAATTGGATAGAGCGTCAGATTACGGCTCTGAAGGTTGAGGGTTCGACTCCTTCCGCGTTCACTTTAAAACCTCTCTTTTTAGGGAGGTTTTTTATTTTTTTAGCATTTTATTAATTACACACAAAACAATTAATGCCATAATCCAATAAATATCATTCCCTAATGGACCACGACTTAATAAAATAACTATCGGATAGACGAAATAAATCACCCCAAGAACAAAAATAATTTTGATTATAATATCTAAAAATCTCATAAATTTTAATACTTCACAGCCTGATCTAGCTCTATTGGGTTGTTTTTAGCCCTTATCTTTTGGCGTTCTTTTTCTTCCGCAGGTTTTAATTGATCTTTATTAATAATAGTACCATCTTCTAAGCGTAGCGATTCCCTTCTGGTATTTCCAAATTACCATTTAAAATAGATTTAAAAGGATTATAGTAATGCTCCTTTTTTAATTTTAATAATTGTTTTGAGCTCACCTCAATCGCTATTTTAGCCTGCTGTGCCATAGTAACTCTGCCATAATCATCGTATTGATTAATACTCTTAATCAGTTTAAATTGATAATTATTTTTAGTGTCCTTTAACTCAATTATTAAGCCTGGCAAACCACTAAATAAGTAAGGACCATAAGGCAACATGATATCATTACAAGACCAAGCTTCCCATACTCTACCTCCAAAATTGGTATACGCATTCTGAACTTTTAATCCACCAACCTCTTTCACTTCATTTCCAAGTTCCCATTTGAATTGTGGCGTTCTTGTTGTGCGATATACATTGATATCGCCAATATATTGATATACATTATATTCTGGAGTCTTTAAGTCCCGAATAACAAAGTCTGTAAGCTTAAAACCATCAAATCCAAACTGATTTTTATTTACCACCAAAGAATCATTTTGGGCATAAATTTCATTAAAATACCAAAGTTTTTCAGAATCTATATCCAACATATAATGTTCTGTTGTAACTTCAGTAGAAGTAGAATCTGGTTTAAAAGTAACTTCATAAACAAAACGATGATGTTGCGAAAATAGCATTCCACTTAAAAACATCAACCATACCACAAAAAAATTAGATGATTTGAACATAATTTTTTATTTGAGGTAAAATTAAACATAAATTTTTAATTATCATTTTTCATAAAATATTTCCATAAACATATTGTAACCTTTTATACTTTTTGTTCGTATAACTTAGTATAAACTCTTTTTTCGAGCGATAATAGATTATGAGACAACTAAAGATTACAAAACAGGTAACAAACAGAGAGACCGCCTCTCTGGATAAGTATTTACAAGAAATTGGTAAGGTAGATTTAATTACTGCCGATGAGGAAGTAGAACTCGCACAGCGTATCCGCGCTGGGGATAAAGTTGCCCTCGAAAAACTTATCAAAGCCAATTTGCGTTTCGTAGTTTCAGTTTCTAAACAATATCAAAATCAAGGACTTTCTCTTCCTGACCTTATTAATGAAGGTAACCTAGGGCTGATGAAAGCGGCTAAACGATATGATGAAACCAGAGGATTTAAATTCATTTCTTATGCCGTGTGGTGGATTAGACAATCTATTCTACAAGCTTTGGCAGAACAATCTAGAATTGTAAGATTACCACTCAACAAAATTGGTTCTATCAATAAGATCAATAAAGCCTATGCTCATCTAGAACAAGAAAACGAAAGACCACCATCCCCAGAAGAATTAGCAGAGGTTTTGGATATGAGTGAAGAGGACATAAAAGAGTCTATGAAAAACAGCGGAAGACACCTTTCTATGGATGCCCCATTGGTAGAAGGTGAAGATTCTAACCTTTACGATGTATTGCGTTCTGGTGAGTCCCCAAGTCCAGATAAGGAATTGATGCTAGAATCTCTTCAAATTGAAATTGAAAGAGCGCTTCAAACCCTTACCCCTAGAGAAGCAGATTTAGTAAGACTTTATTTTGGGCTTAATGGTAAACACCCAATGACTTTAGAGGAAATAGGTGAAACATTTGACTTAACAAGAGAGCGTGTAAGACAAATTAAAGAAAAAGCAATCAAAAGACTAAAACATAATTCTAGAAGTAAAATTCTAAAATCTTATTTAGGAAAGTAATCTCAAAAAAAAAAGGTTAAAGCTTGGTTTATATCTACTTTAACCTTTTATTTTTTTCATTTAATAAAAAATAACGCATGAAAACAAAACTAATTGCCCCCTCACTACTATCTGCAGACTTTGGTAATCTTCAAAGAGATATTGAAATGATTAATAGAAGCCAAGCCGATTGGTTTCATGTGGATGTAATGGATGGCCGCTTTGTCCCGAATATCTCGTTTGGATTTCCTGTGATGAAAACGATAAAAACCCACGCTAAAAAATTTGTAGATGTTCACCTGATGATTGAACAACCCGAAAACTATGTAGAAGCTTTTATTGATGGCGGTGCCGATTTGGTTTCTGTACATTATGAAGCCTGTATTCATCTGCATAGAACCATCAAATTAATTCAAGATAAAGGAGTAAAAGCGGGTGTTGTACTCAATCCCTCCACTCCAGTATCAATTTTAGAAGATATCATCAGTGAAGTGGATTTAGTGCTATTAATGAGTGTAAACCCAGGCTTTGGCGGACAGAAATTCATTGAAAATACTTATAAAAAGATAAGACAAACCAAGGAATTAATCTTAGACCAAAACGCATCGGCATTAATCCAAGTAGATGGCGGGGTAACCCCACACAACGCCAAAAAACTTTACGATGCTGGTGCCGATGTCCTAGTGGCAGGAAATGCTGTATTTGGGGCTGAAAATCCAGAACATGCTATCGAGTCGATAAAAAATGCTTAGATTACAACCGATAACCAAGTATAAAAGCACCAATAATTTTGGTGCTTTTTTTGTTTTATAGATAAAAATCATTAGAATTTACCCGTTATAAAGCGAAAAAATTCAATATTAATCCTTATTTTTGACCTATGGATTTAAGAGATCAATTAAAAAATTTATTCCCTGACCACGAAGAGCAAGAATGGACAGCGCCCGAAGAGGAACAAAAAACACAAACCAATCCATTGATTTGTAAATACGAAAAGAAAGGAAGAAATGGAAAACCCGTTACCATTATCGAAGGTTTTGAAGGGGCTAACGATGAACTGAAAAAACTTTCAAAAAAGATAAAAACGACACTTGGAATTGGAGGCTCAGAAAAGGACGGTTTAATTATTATACAAGGGGACAATCGGGATAAAATTATGGACATCCTACACCAATTAGGCTACAAAACCAAAAGAGTTGGTGGATAACAATAGAGAAACAAATAAAAAATATAAATTATGATTAATAAGTTAGCAGCATCAGAATTGGTGCTTAATGAAGACGGCAGTGTATACCACTTAAATTTACTACCAGAAGATATTGCAGATAAAATCCTTTTAGTGGGTGACCCAGATCGTGTTGCAAGAGTATCTCAGTTTTTTGATAAAATAGAAATCAAAAAGAATAAAAGAGAGTTTTATACGCATACAGGTATTTTGAGAGGCGAAAGAATTACAGTCATGTCCACAGGTATCGGTACTGAGAATATTGATATTGTGATGAACGAGCTAGATGCCTTAGTAAATATCGACCTTAAAAATAAGGAAATAAAGAAAGAGCATAAAGCCTTAGAACTATTCCGTATGGGTACTTGTGGCAGTGTAAATCCTGATATTGAGGTAGACCAAATGTTGGTGACTCAAAATGTAGTTGGTTTAGATGGATTATTACATTTTTATCAAGATTACCAATTTGAAAATGAATTTTCTAAACAATTTTTAGAGAAATTCCCTTATGAAAAAATTAAACCGATGCTTTATTTTTCAGATTGGGCAGAGGATATTTCTGATTATTACAAAGATGCTAAGTATCAAGGTAATACAGCGACATTCCCAGGATTTTACGCACCACAAGGCAGACAATTACGCTTAAAAGCAGTAGATGACCAATTTTTAGAAACTTTAAATGAATTAGGAGTGTCTAATTTTGAAATGGAAACTTCTGCCATCTATGGACTTTCTAAGTTATTAGGACACAAAGCCCTAACGGTAAATTGTGTGATTGCCAATAGACGCCGAGGCGAATTTTCTGCTGACCACCATGCCTCAGAGAAAAAAATGATTCAGTGGGTGCTAGATCGATTAATTAAATAAAAATTTATGGATAGAGAAATTAAGGATTTTAATCAATTATTATATAAATCTTGGGACAATTTTTTAGATAATTTACCTGCTATTGCTATGGCGATTATCGTATTTGTTTTAGGGTTTATTATCATTAAATACATTAGTAAACTTGCTACCAATATTATAGAAAAAAAATCCGATGACTTATTAGTTAGTGATTTTTTGGTTAATATTATTTCATTTGTATTGATGCTATTTTTAGTGGTGATATGCATGAGTATATTAGGCTGGGGAAGTATTACGGATAAGATATTGGCTGGAGCAGGGATTGGTACTTTTGTTATAGGTTTTGCTTTAAAAGATATTGGTGAAAACTTTCTAGCCGGTATTTTGATGGCATTTAAAAGACCGTTCCGTGTAGGCGATTTAGTAGAAATAGAAGGGATAAAGGGAAAAGTAAAAAGAATGTCGCTTAGAGAAACGAATATTAAAACATTAGATGGGAAAGATGTTTTTGTACCTAATAGTATCATTCTTAAAAATCCACTCCAAAATTATACATTAGATAATTATTTACGAAATGAATTTATTATAGGGTTAGATTATGACGATAATGTGGAAGCCATTTTGTCCCTTATTAGAGAGATTGTAAATACTTTCCCAGAAGTTCAGCAGCAGCCTGCACCGAGTGTTTTTATAGACGAACTAGCAGCCAGCACCGTAAATGTAAAGGTAATGTATTGGATAGAAACTTATGATATGACTGCACCTGCAAACGATCTGAGAAGCAGAATTATGCTTAAAGTTTATAAAACTATTTTGGATAAAGGTTACAAACTACCGTCTGATATTGTAGAAGTAAAAATGGTCAACAATGACTAGCTAGTTTAGTTAAATACAAAAAGCCGTATCAAATGGGTATTTTGATACGGCTTTTTTATAAAAAGAAATAAAAGTTACTTTACTGCTTTTTTAATATCTTTAGCTGCTTCTTCGATGTTATCGGTTTGAGCTTCTGCTGCTTTTACAGTATTATTTAATACTTTATCTGCATTATCAGCGGCACCATTTACATCTCTAATTTTTTCTCCTGCATTGGCTTGGATACTCTCTAGTCTAGCTTGTAATTCATCAACTTTTTTCTGAGCAACATCCACTAAAGTCGTGTTACCATCTTGCTTAGCCTTATCTAATTCTTTTTGTGCGTCATTTAATGCATTTTGTGCATCAATCACTTCTTGATTTAGATCTTTTTGAGCATCAGCTACATTTTCACCTTCTACCGTAATAACATCTGTTGCTACCGCTTCTTTTTCAGTTTTTTTATCGCATGATACCGCTAATAAACCTAGAACTCCAAGAGTTAAAAATAATTTTTTCATAATGTTTGTTTTAAAAATTAATGATATTGTACTGGCAAATATATCACTTTTTTAGTTGATTATAATTCAAAATTTTACGCATCAATATTAGCGTATACTGCATTTTTCTCAATAAATTCTCTTCTTGGTGGTACTTCATCTCCCATAAGCATTGAGAACACTCGATCGGCTTCGCCCGCATTATCTATTGTGACTTGTTTTAAGATTCTATTTTCAGGATTTAAAGTGGTTTCCCAAAGCTGTTCTGGATTCATCTCACCCAGACCTTTATAACGCTGGATTTCTACCCCTTTACCATCTGCGCTCATTTCCAACATTTTTTCTTCGCGTTCTTTTTCGTTCCAAGCATAGATTTTTTTATTTCCTTTTTTCAATTGATAAAGTGGTGGTGAAGCGATAAAGATATAGCCTTGTTCTATTAACTCTTTCATATATCGGAAGAAGAACGTCAATATTAGAGTAGAAATATGCGAGCCATCAATATCGGCATCTGTCATGATCACAATTTTATGATATCTCAACTTGTTAAGGTTAAGTGCCTTGCTGTCCTCTTCGGTACCTACGCTTACGCCTAGCGCCGTATAGATATTTTTAATCTCTTCATTATCATATACTTTATGCACCATAGACTTCTCCACATTCAAAATTTTACCTCTTAATGGCAGAATGGCTTGGAAATGTCTATCTCTACCTTGTTTAGCGGTACCCCCTGCGGAATCTCCCTCTACTAGGAATATTTCAGAAATTTCAGGATCTTTAGAAGAACAATCAGAAAGCTTACCCGGTAATCCAGCACCTCCCATTGGGGATTTACGCTGTACCATTTCTCTAGCTTTTTTAGCGGCTTGTCTGGCTTTAGCTGCAAGGACTACTTTCTGAACAATTTGTTTAGCTTCATTAGGGTTTTCTTCCAAAAAGTTGGTCAACATTTCTCCGACTATTTTATCAACAGCACCAGAAACATCAGAGTTGCCGAGTTTAGTTTTTGTTTGACCTTCAAACTGAGGTTCCATTACCTTCACAGAAATGACTGCCGTAAGCCCTTCACGGAAGTCGTCTCCCGTTACTTCTACTTTTTCCTTTTGTGGAAGTCCTAGTTCATCGGCATATTTTTTAAGGGTTCTAGTTAGTGCTCTACGGAATCCTGTGAGGTGTGTTCCGCCCTCATGTGTGTTGATATTATTAACATAAGAGTGTAAATTTTCGGAAAACGAAGTATTGTATCGCATCGCCACTTCTACGGGGATATCGTCGCGCTCGCCTTCCATAAAGATCACTTGCTCCATTATGGCTTCTCTATTGCCGTCAATAAACTCTACAAATTCTTTTAGTCCACCTTCGGAATGGAAAGTTTCACTTTCAAAATTGCCTTGCTCATCTTTTACTCTTTCATCAATGATGGTAATCGTAATTCCTTTGTTGAGGTAAGCCAACTCACGAAGTCTAGCAGAAAGCGTATTAAAATTATAAACTAACTCATTAAAAATAGTATCATCAGGCTGAAAAAACACTTCTGTACCACGCTCATCTGTCTTTCCAATTTGCTCTACATCACCAAGTGCTCTTCCTTTAGAATATTTTTGCTGATATATGATACCATCTCTATAGACCGTTGCAATAGTGCTATTAGACAAGGCATTAACACAGGATACCCCTACACCGTGCAATCCACCAGACACTTTATAAGAGTCTTTGTCGAACTTACCACCAGCACCAATTTTAGTCATTACAACCTCCAAGGCTGATTTTTGTTCCTTAGCGTGGAAGTCTACTGGAATTCCCCTCCCATTATCGCGAACGGTAATGGAATTGCCTTCGTGAATAGTCACTGTAATGGTATCACAATAGCCAGCCAGTGCTTCATCAATAGAGTTATCCACCACCTCATAAACCAAATGGTGAAGACCTCTTACGCCTACATCTCCTATGTACATGGATGGTCTTAACCTCACATGTTCAATCCCTTCTAGCGATTGGATACTATCTGCTGTATATTGCTTATTGCTCATAATGTATTGCTTAATTTTAAAGATTACAAATATACGGAATTTTATAGAAAATAAGGAAATAATTAGAATTTAAGTTTTAATATAGCATTTTAATATAAATTAAAAAAAGCGACCCTCACAGGCCGCTTTGAATGTTTTCACAACGGAATAATCCTTATTGTGAATTGCTTTCTGGCACAAATCTACAAATTATTTTTGAGTTTACAAGTTTTTTTCATAAATTTATAGCATAATTATTTTATTATGAAAAAAATACTCGGGTTAGATATAGGAACCAATAGTATTGGTTGGGCATTGACAGAACAAGACTTTGACAACAAAAAAGGAAGAATTATTGATTTAGGGGTGCGGATTATCCCCATGAGTCAGGATATTCTTAGTAAATTTGATAGTGGAGTTTCTATTTCACAAACGGCAGAAAGAACAAGGTATAGAGGTATTCGTCGTTTGCGAGAACGACATTTATTAAGAAGAGAGCGTTTGCATCGGGTATTGAACATTATGAATTTTCTACCTAAGCACTACGCTCAAAATATTGATTTTGAAAATCGTAAAGGACAATTTATTGATAATAAAGAAGTAAAACTGAATTATAAACCAGAGGAAAATGGACAATTCACCTTTGTTTTTCAAGATTCTTTTCAAGAGATGTTGCAATTATTTAAGGATAATGGATATAGCGAAAATATTCCTTACGATTGGACTCTGTACTATCTTAGAAAAAAAGCCTTGCAACATAAGATTAGTAAAGAAGAACTTGCTTGGCTCTTATTAAATTTTAACCAAAAAAGAGGATATTATGAGTTGCGTGAAGAAGAGGAAAAGGAGAAAGAGGAAAAAGATGTAGAAACCATCGAAGAATTCTACGCTCTAAAAGTTGTATCGGTAGAAGAAGACAAAAATAGCAGTGCGAATTGGTATTTAGTACATTTAGAAAATGGATTTATTTACAGAAGGAAAAGTACAGAACCCTTAGATGATTGGGTAGGAATGACCAAAGAATTTATCGTTACTACAACCTTAGATAAAGATGGTACGCCTAAAAAGGATAAAGAAGGAGATATCAAAAGAAGTTTCCGTATGGTAGATTCTGAAAAAGATTGGATTGCTATCAAAAAGAAAACCGAACATGACATCAATAATTCGGGAAAACAGGTAGGAACTTATATTTTTGATACACTCTTAAAAAATCCTACTCAAAAAATCAATGGGAAATTGGTAAAAACCATTGAGCGTAAATACTACAAAGAGGAGTTAAAAGCCATTTTAAAAAAGCAAAAGGAATTTCATACAGAGTTGAATGACAAAGATTTGTATTATGCTTGTATTGAAGAACTTTATCCTCATAATGAAGCACATCGAAGTAATATTAGCGATAAAGATTTTACTTACCTTTTTGTAGATGATATTATCTTCTATCAAAGACCTTTAAAAAGTAAAAAATCAACCATCTCGGATTGCTCTTATGAAGTTAAAAAATATATCAAAGATGGAGAAAAATTAGAAAAACCCTTAAAGTGTATCGCAAAATCTCATCCATTGTATCAAGAGTTTCGATTGTGGCAATTTATTCAAAATCTTAGGATCTATAAAAAGCAAGGTATTAATGAGAAAGGAGAGGTTCAAATCAATCAGGATATTACACAACAATTACTACCTGATGAGGAAGCCTATACAAATTTGTTTGATTTTCTAAATGAATTGAAGGAAGTTGAACAATATCAATTACTAAAATATTTTAGTGATTTAAAAAAACTTCCTAAAATCTCAAAGTCTGAACCAGCATATACTTGGAATTATGTAGAGGATAAAAAATATCCGTGTAATACTTCGCATTCTGCCTTTGTTTCGAGATTAAAAAAAGTAAAAGGGATAGATGTAGAAACTTTTTTAACAAAGGAAGTGGAGCAACATCTATGGCACATTATATACTCTGTAAAAGACAAAAAGGAATTTGAAAAAGCCCTAGGAACATTCGCGGAAAAATATGCTATCGATACAGAGAGTTTTGTTGAGAACTTTAAAAAATTTCCACCTTTCCTAAATGATTATGGTGCCTATTCTGAAAAAGCATTGAAGAAACTAGTTCCACTAATGCGCATGGGGAAATATTGGTCTGAAAACGATATTTCAGATACCACCAAAGAAAATATTTCTGACATTATGGAGCGTTTGGAGGATATCAATTTTGAAAAAGAAAAATTTGAAAGTGTAACCGATGATTTGGTTTCTAAACAATTGTTAAAAAGTTTTGCTTCGTTTAAGGATAAGAATCCATTAAAGGGATTAAACACCTATCAGGCTTGTTATGCAGTCTACAAAAGGCATTCCGAAGCGGCAGAAATCACTCAGTGGAAAAGCCCAAAAGATATAGAACATTATTTGAATCATATTTTTAAGCAACATCAATTAAGAAATCCGATTGTAGAGCAAATTGCTACCGAAACCTTACGATTGGTTCATGATATCTGGGAATACTACGGAGATGGTGCGGATAATTTCTTTTCAGAAATACATGTAGAACTAGGTAGAGAGATGAAAAATCCGGCGGATAAGAGGAAAGAAATGTCGGATAAGAACACAGAAAGAGAGAAAACCAATCAGCGAATTAAGGCAATTTTAGAAGAATTAGCCAATGATGATTCTATGGAAGTAAAACCACGACCTTATTCTCCAAGTCATCAGGAAATATTGAAAATTTATGAAGAAGGTGTTTTTGAAAATCAAGAGGCAAGTGATGAAATAAAAAATATTCGCAAATCTACTTCGCCTACCAAATCTCAGATTTTAAAATACAAACTTTGGTTAGAGCAAGGTTATGTATCGCCATACACTTTGCAGATGATACCTCTGACCAAATTATTCTCAAGCCAATATCAAATCGAGCATATCATACCACAATCTCGCTATTTTGATGATTCGATGAATAATAAAATCATTTGTGAGAGTGTAATCAATGAAGAAAAAGGCAATGCAACGGCTTATGAATTTATTAAAGCCCGAGGAGGAGAAAAATTTGATTTAGGTCAGAACAAAATCGTAACCTTAGCCAAATTTGATGATTATGAAGCACATTGCTCAAAATATTTCAGAAAAAACCGTCTCAAACTCAAAAATTTGCTGGCAGATGAGATTCCTTCTGGATTTATTGAGCGACAACTCAACGACAGCCGATATATCAGTAAATACATCAAAGGCTTATTGAGCAATATTGTACGAGAAGACGGAGAAAATCAAGTTACGGCTAATAGATTGGTGCACGTAAATGGTACTATTACAGCTAAACTTCGCCACGATTGGGGACTTAATGACAAATGGAATGAAATTGTTCAACCACGATTTGAGCGAATGAATGAAATTACCAATAGCCAAGATTTTGGTTTTTGGGATAAAAGTATCAACGCCTTCAGAATACAAGTCCCTGATGAAATTTCTAAAGGATTCAGCACAAAGAGAATTGACCACAGACATCACGCTTTGGATGCCTTAGTAGTGGCTTGTACCACAAAAGATCATACCAATTATATCACTTCATTGAATACCGAACGAAAAAACTTTTCATTGGTAAAAAAATTGAGAGAAGTTGAAGAAGTCTATAAAAATGATCCCATTACCAAAGAAAGAAAGTTGGTAAAAGTGGCTAAGGCATACAAAAAGCCATGGGATGGTTTTACTTTGGAAGCAAAAAACAAATTAGAAGAAATTGTTGTTAGTTTCAAGCAAAACCTAAGAGTGATCAACCGAACCAATAATAAATTTCAAAAATGGGTAGAGCAACCCAATGGTCAGTATAAGAAAGAATGGATAGAGCAGAAAGGAAAAAACTTTGCTATTAGAAAACCTATGCACAAAGAGACGGTTTCTGGAAAGGTTTATGTAAAGCAAGAAAAAAAGGGTATAGTGGCTTTAACCAACACCCTAAACGATTGGGAGTTGATTAAAGATGATGTTATTAAAGAGCAAGTGAAAAAACTCATCAAACAATTCAAAGGGGATATAAGTTTGGTTAAAAAGCATTTAAAAGAACATCCTATAAAAAAAGAAGGCAAAAAAGTTGAGAAAATAAAAGTTTTTGAATTTGTAGAAGCCACAGCATCGCGTAGCGAACTCACCGATAAATTCACTCAAAAACAACTGGATTCTGTAACAGACTCGGGAATTCGTAAAATCTTACAAAATCATGTCAATAAATATGTAGATAAAAAAGGAAACTTAGACTTTTCTAAGGCTTTCAGCCCTGAGGGAATAGAGGCGATGAATGCCAATATTCAAGAATTAAACGGAGGAAAAGCACATCAGCCTATTTATAAGGTACGAATTTATGAAGTGGGCAATAAATTTTCGGTCGGCGAAGTAGGTAATAAAAAAGATAAATATGTAGAATCGGCTAAAGGAACGAACTTGTTTTTTGCTATTTATTGGGATGAAGAAAAGAAAAAACGAAATTATGAAACCGTGCCACTAAACGAGGTAATAGAACATCAAAAACAAATGGTGCACCTACCAAAAAATGAAAGGACAGAACTTCCTATAAAACCAGAAATTGGTAGGTTTTTGTTTAGTCTATCACCTAATGATTTAGTATTTGTTCCTACACAAGAAGAAATGGACAATCCAAATTCTGTGAACTTTAATAGCCTTACAAAAGAGCAATCTAGCAGAATATATAAGATGGTGAGTTCTACGGGTAATCAATGTTTTTTTGTTCTTTCAAATGTTGCAAATACAATATATAATAAAAAAGAGTTTTCAGCATTAAACAAAATGGAAAAATCTATTGATGATATAATGGTTAAAGAAATATGTTGGAAGTTAGAAATTGATCGTTTAGGAAATATTAAAAGAGTTATTCAAAATTAATCAACCATGCTCTATCGCTCTATCTATATCGGAAATCCAGCCTATCTGAAACTCAAAGATCAGCAGATGAAAATTATCTGTCCTGAATCCAAAAATGAGAAAGGCAGTATTCCTATTGAAGATATTGGATTGATTATGCTTGATCATTTTCAGATTACACTTTCCCATCAATTGATTCAGCGATTGATGGGAAATAGTGTGGTTGTAATCAGTTGTGATGCGCATCACTTACCCCACGGAATGATGCTACCTTTGTACGGACATTCCGAACATTCGCAACGCGTAAAATATCAATTAGAAGCTAGTGAACCCTTAAAGAAAAATCTTTGGAAACAAGTAGTAGAGGCTAAAATCGGTAATCAAGCCGAAATTCTAAAACAATTAGATACCTATTACGAACCAATGTTGGAATACCAAAGGCAAGTAAAAAGTGGCGATACCACCAATATGGAAGGCATTGCAGCTCAGCATTATTGGAAATATTTAATTTCTCCAGACTTTCTAAGAGAACGCTTCGGGGAGTCGCCCAATCAATTCTTTAATTTTGGATATACCGTCTTGCGGAGCATCATTGCCAGAGCTATTGTAGAAACAGGCTTATTGCCAGTAATAGGCATTTTTCATCGGAATAAATACAACCCATATTGTCTGGCAGATGATATGATGGAGCCCTATCGCCCCTTTGTAGATGGATTAGTTATAAAATGGCTAAACCAAAATCCTGAAGCAGAAGAGCTTAACAAAGAATTCAAAGCCTATATGTTACAAATTGCCACAATGGATGTCCGTATTGAAAACAATACGAGACCGCTGATTGTAGCCGTAAAAACCACAATTGCCTCACTATACAAATGCTATACAGGAGAAAAACGACAACTTTCAATGCCTGAATTTAATGAATTTCGACCGATTTAACGCCTATCGAGTCATGTGGGTAATGGTATTATATGATCTTCCAACCGAAACCAAAGCCATGCGAAAAGCAGCTCAACTATTTCGTAAGCGATTGGAAGACGATGGCTTTAGCCTATTTCAGTTCTCTATTTATGTACGCCACTGCCCAAGCCGAGAAAATGCAGAAGTACACATCAAACGAGTAAAATCCATATTGCCCAAATACGGAAAAGTGGCGATTATGCATATTACCGATAAACAATTTGGCGATATTGAGATTTTTTTTTCACAAAAACGAGAAGATCCACCCCCTACTTACCAACAATTGGAGTTATTTTAGAATAAAAAAATAAGAAATCTTATATCCGATAAACCAAAAAAAGAATAAAAATCACCATCCTATAAAATCGAAAAATCCACTGAAAAACAGTGGATTAAATTTTGAGGTTGCGAACTATCGCAAAGATAGTAAAAATTTGAAAGCAATTCACAACGATTTCGTCTAAGATAAATTGAAGTTCTTTGTTGCGAACTATCGCAA
>NZ_KB894217.1:24310-24533 GCF_000374405.1 Riemerella columbina DSM 16469 | reverse complement strand
GTTGCGAACTATCGCAAAGATAGTAAAAATTTGAAAGCAATTCACAACATTAAAGGCGTAAAAAATTACTTATTTTTTGTTGCGAACTATCGCAAAGATAGTAAAAATTTGAAAGCAATTCACAACCTTACTGCGTATGTGTTAGCGACTGATTGAGTTGCGAACTATCGCAAAGATAGTAAAAATTTGAAAGCAATTCACAACATATGTTTCTGTGCTTATA
>NZ_KB894217.1:0-23970 GCF_000374405.1 Riemerella columbina DSM 16469 | reverse complement strand
GTTGCGAACTATCGCAAAGATAGTAAAAATTTGAAAGCAATTCACAACACCTTTGTACTATAATTAAGATAACATCTTGTTGCGAACTATCGCAAAGATAGTAAATTTTGAAAGCAATTCACAACATCTTTTCCATATACTTCTAATCCCTGTGTGTTGCGAACTATCGCAAAGATAGTAAATTTTGAAAGCAATTCACAACATGAAGTGTTGGATGAAGAGCATACCACCAGTTGCGAACTATCGCAAAGATAGTAAATTTTAAACTACGAAGTAATCACGAATTTCATAATTTACAATAACTAAAAAACAATACAGCGTATATAAACACTTTAAGTTAATGTGATGTTAATCATAAAAAAAAAGACCGCTTAAATAAGCAGTCTTTAAATGATAAATAGGTAATCGTTAAATTAAAACTTCCAACCAGCGGTTAAAAAGAAGTTATTCTGTTTATTTTTAACCGTTGCTATACTAGCTTTATCGCTGTATAGCGAAATATCTTTACTAAAATAATCCCCCCTTCCATAATAGCTATTATAGTCAGCTGAAATCATCTGATAAGCAGCATCTACAAAGAATGATTTGAAATCATACCCTAATCCTAAACCTAATGTTTGTTTCTTGCCTAAATAATCATTATCCTTAAAGGCACTAGAAGAAAAGCCATAGCCTCCTCTTAATCTAAAAGCATCGTAGCGATATTCTGCCCCTATTCTAAAATCTGAAATATTTTTATAATTCTGTTTAAAGAAATCATTCAGTTCTGTTTCAGCATCGCCTTGTACTTTATAATTAGGCTTGGATAAACCTAAAGTATAATCAATATTGATGGCAAAGCTTTTATTAGGGACAAAGGCACCACTTAGTGTCATCTTGGCAGGTGTAGTCAAGGTTCTATCTTCAGTATAGTTTTCTGAAACAAAACCATTACTATCCAGCCATTGGCTATCAGGAATTACTACGCCATTTTTAGTAAATAATTGACCCGTAAATACGCGATCCATTTTCCACCAAGTTGGCGATTCAATAGAAGCACCTACTCTAAACTGAGGGCTAACTTTAGCAATAATCCCCGCCGCTATGGAAATACCATTAGCATTTTCAGAAAATGGAGTAAACCTTCTGTTAAAATCATAATTTGCATTATTGTCTACATCTAATGAAAATCTTTGGGTATCATATTGTTCTAAATTAGCACTTGAAAAACTGACACTTCCACCGACATAGATTTTATTATTGTAGTTTCCTCCAATACCAATATTCATTTTTGAAGTATTGCCTATTCTATCGTAAGCGTGTGCAACATTCATAAAATTGCCAATAACGGGATTATTATAAGCATCATAAAGATTTCTTGTAATCATGCTACCGCTACTCGGGGATTGGATATAGTTTTCCAGTTCTTGACTTACATAATTAACCCCTATGTTTACGAACTTCCATTGGTCATTACCTGTGAATGTTGCTACTCCACCAGTCTGTCCTAAATTGGTTTTGTTGGTCGCTTGCTCCAAAGACTTTCCTGCTATACTAGAAGTATTAGAATTTTTAACCATATTCATAGTCGCAGAAATTTCTCCCGTAATGAAAACGCCCAATGCTGCGGGATTAGTATTCATAGCAGAAACATCACCCCCTAAAGCTCCCATAGAGCCTGCCATAGCACTATATTTAGCACTTCCAAATTGAGGTCCATTGGAATAAACCTCAGCGGTATTTCTTATGGTCGATACATCCTGAGCATGAAAATAAACCGCCACAGGAATTAAACATAAACTTAATATATTCTTTTTCATAATTTTTTAATCTTATTTATATGATTATCTAAACCCACCTGATCTAAATCCGCCACTAGAGCGTGAAGAATACGAACTACTATTAGATGAACTTCCAGAGCGGAAGCCACTATCTCTTGAAGAGCTATGCCAACTAGAGTTTGATTGTGATTGGTAAGTATTATCACTTCTTACAGAGTTGCTATTCATCGGTGCATTTCTAAACCTTCCAGAAGACTGGTAGTTAGGGCTTTGATACGACTGATTAGAGCGATTTGTTCTATAATCGTTGGCTTGCCCATTAGATCTGATACCACTTCTAAATGGTGTAGAATAACTTGATCCAGAGCCTTGGCTTCTATAATTAGTAGCCCCGCTTCTTCTATATTCATAGCGTGGGACTACAACATAGCCACCATACGGATACCCATAACCGTAACCGTAATAAGGATTCCAGCCGTAGCCACCATAGTAGCCATAATAGCCTCCCCAATATGGATCATACCAACCGCTATGTGGGTAATAATAAGGATTTCGCCATCTATTGTAACCATAGCCATAAGGATAGTAGCCCCAACTCATATTAAAGTAAGAATTCCATCCAAATCCATAGCCCATACCAAATCCTATATTCCAACCATTACTATAGAAATAAGGATCATAGCCAAAACCATTATAAAAACTAGAATTCCAACCATTATAATATCGGTCGGTACCAGCATAAGTTCCCCAATCCGAATCATTTGGTTGGTTAGAATCCCACTGTTGGTATCTTTTTTTCTGCGCTTGTTCTAGTTGTTTGGACTTTTCCAACATCGTGTCATAATTGTAATAATTATCCACACGATTACCTTCGTTCATTGCTACACTTTCTGGTATTACATCTTTATTTGGGTCGTAGTATACACCATCAGTTTCAGTGTATTCGCCCATCTGTGCTCCACAAGAGGCTAGCAAAAAACCTACTGAAGTCAGCATAATGGCTTTGTAAGCCCAACCTTTGTGCAAGAAATTTAATCTAATTTTTTTCATAATTATGTATAGGTTTTATTTATATTTGTACTTTTATTAAAGTATTTTAATCCAAAATCGTACCAAATATATAAAAATTTTATTTAGTACCTTTACTAGATAACTAAATTTCAATAAAAATAGTATACAATATGGCAAAATTAACATCAAGAAGCGAAGATTATAGCAAATGGTATAACGAACTGGTTGTAAAAGCAGACCTTGCAGAAAACTCAGGCGTAAGAGGATGCATGGTGATAAAACCTTACGGCTATGCTATTTGGGAAAAAATGAGAGACGAATTAGACAAAAAATTCAAAGAAACAGGTCATGAAAATGCCTACTTCCCAATCTTCGTTCCTAAATCTTTATTTGAAGCTGAAGAAAAAAATGCAGAAGGTTTTGCCAAAGAATGTGCCGTAGTAACACATTACAGACTTAAAACAGACCCAGATAATCCTCAGAAATTAATGGTAGACCCAGAGGCTAAGCTGGAAGAAGAACTTATCGTAAGACCTACTTCGGAAGCCATTATCTGGAATACTTATAAAAACTGGATCCAGTCTTATAGAGATTTACCAATCCTTATTAACCAATGGGCAAATGTGGTAAGATGGGAAATGAGAACGCGCCTATTCCTAAGAACGGCAGAATTCCTATGGCAAGAAGGACATACCGCACACACGACTAAAGAAGAAGCCGTAGAAGAAACCGAAAAAATGCTAGAAATCTATGCCAATTTTGCAGAAAACTTTATGGCAGTCCCTGTCATAAGAGGAGTAAAATCTCCAAGCGAACGCTTTGCAGGTGCAGAAGAAACTTATTGTATAGAAGCTTTAATGCAAGATGGTAAAGCATTGCAAGCGGGAACTTCTCACTTTTTAGGACAAAATTTTGCAGAAGCTTTTGATGTGAAATTCACTAATAAAGAAGGTAAAATAGAGTACGCATGGGCAACCTCTTGGGGCGTATCTACCCGTTTGATGGGTGCTTTAATCATGTCACATTCTGATGACCATGGTTTGGTGTTGCCACCTACTTTGGCCCCTATTCAAGTGGTGATTGTACCAATATTCAAAGGGGAAGAACAATTGAAACAGATTGATGAAGTAGCTCTAGACCTTCAAAACAAACTAAGAGCATTGGGCATTTCTGTAAAATACGACAATAGAGACACCCATAAGCCAGGTTGGAAATTTGCAGAATACGAACTAAAAGGGGTACCTGTAAGAATCGCTATGGGGGCTAGAGATTTAGAAAATAAAACCGTAGAAATAGCCCGTAGAGACAACCTGACTAAAGAAACTCAAAATATAGAAGGTGTAGAACATTATATTAAAAATCTTTTAGACGAAATCCAACAAGCCATTTATCAAAAAGCATTGGATTTTAGAGCCAATCATATTACAAAAGTAGATTCTTACGAAGAATTTAAAGAAGTTTTAGAAACTAAAGGAGGATTTATTCTAGCCCATTGGGATGGTACCGAAGAAGAAGAGGAACAAATCAAAGAGGAAACCAAAGCAACCATTCGTTGTATCCCACTAGAAGGCGAAAAAGAAGAAGGTGTTTCTATGATTTCTGGTAAACCGTCAAAACAACGCGTGCTATTTGCAAAAGCTTATTAATTAACAAAAAACAATTTAAAAAAATGAATATTATCGACCTTATAAAAGGACAATTTGGACATGGTGTCATTGCACAATTGGCAAGCCAACTTGGCGAAAATGAAACGCATACTTCTAAAGCGGTAAATGCTTTTATTCCTACGGTTTTAGCGGGTATGGTAGCTCAATCGGATAAATCACTTTTACTTAAAGAAGTAACAAATTTAGCAGACACCAATGTTTTAACCAAACTTAGTCAAAATTCCCCTGAATCCAACGAAATACTATCTGGTATTCTTTCGATGGTTTATGGTGACAAAATTGATAGTTTAATGTCTGGCGTGGCTTCTTTTGCTGATATTAAAAGTTCGTCCTCTGCGGCATTATTAGGCTTTACGACTTTAACCTCATTAGCCACTGTTGGTCGCTATGCTAAAGACCAAACCCTAGACGCTCAAGGGCTTAAACACCTTTTAGACAAAGAAAAAACCAATGTATCTAACTTACTACCTGCTGGATTTTCTTTAGCTGCCGTAGGTCTAGGACATGCAGAGCAATTTTTGCACAACGCGAAAGACAAAGTTTCGGATTTTGCTCACGACATGGGCGACAAAATTTCTGATACAGCACATGATGCTAAGGAAAATTTAGAAGACTTCACAGAAAATGCTAAAGAAAAATTCAATGAGGTTTCTGAAGATGTTAAAGAAACTGTGAGCGAGAAATATGAAGAAGCCAAAGATTATGTCTCTGAAAAAGCAGAAGCCGTAAAAGACAAATTCCATCAAGCAGAGGAAAAGACTAAAGAAAAATTAAATGACGACCAAGAGCCCGTATCCATTTGGAAATGGCTCATTCCATTGGTGTTATTACTCTTGATGGGATGGTTCGCATGGAAATTGATGAATAAAAAAGAACCCAAAGTAGAAGATGTAGATTTAGCCTACCCAACAGACACGATAAAAACAGTTGACTCTATAAATCAAACGACAACGGATACTCTTACCATAAAATAGTCTATTCCGTTTAGTCTATAATGATAAAATGTCTACCTTTTATAGAGTAGACATTTTTTATTTGTGTATGTTTTATAATTTTTATATTTTTGTTAGTCGAAACTAACTTCAAAATTATGTTTAAAAAATACCGACATCAAGATTGGAAAAAAGAGAGTGTAAACCTTTCCTTATCAGAATCTTTTTCTAGTATTCATATTCCAAAAGATGCTAGTTTTTGGAAAAAATTGTTAGCCTTTGCAGGTCCTGGCCTTATGGTTGCCGTAGGTTATATGGACCCAGGAAACTGGGCTACGGGGATTGCTGGTGGTGCACAATTTGGGTATACACTACTTTCTGTTATTCTTATTTCTAATTTATTTGCTATGCTGTTACAGCACTTAGCATTAAAACTGGGCATTGTAGCAGAACGCGATTTGGCACAAGCTTGTAGAGATAGCTATTCTAAACCTGTGGGATTTTTACTTTGGATTTTTACTGAAATTGCTATTGCTGCAACAGATTTAGCAGAAGTTATTGGGTCGGCTATTGCGCTTAATTTGCTTTTTGGGATTCCTCTCACTTGGGGGATTGCCATTACGGTATTAGATGTTTTCGTCATCTTATTATTACAAGCCAAAGGATTTAGATGGCTAGAAGCCGTAGTAGGTGGTTTGATTGCTGTTATTTTCTGTTGCTTCTTATACGAAATTGTGGTGAGTAGACCAGATATTTTTCCAATTTTAAGTGGTTTAGTTCCGCAAAAAGAGGTGGTAACTAATCCAGGTATGCTTTATATTGCTATCGGTATTCTTGGTGCTACGGTGATGCCACACAACCTCTATCTGCACAGCAGTATCGTACAAACTAGAAACTACAACAGAACCACCGAAGGTAAAAAAGAGGCGATTAAATTTTCTACAATCGATAGTAATATTTCTTTAATTCTAGCATTATTCATTAATGGGGCGATATTAATTGTTGCCGCTGCGACTTTCCATAATACCCAATACCAAGATGTAGCAGATATCAACGATGCTTACGAATTACTTTCACCGCTATTGGGAAGTAGTATTGCTAGTTTTGTATTTGCTATTGCCCTATTAGCCTCTGGGCAAAATTCTACGCTTACAGGAACGCTTGCAGGACAAATTGTAATGGAAGGATTTTTAAATATCAAATTAAAACCATGGTTAAGAAGATTAATCACCAGACTTTTAGCGGTAGTACCTGCTATGATTGTCGCGATTATTTATAGGGAAAAAGGAACAGCAGAATTGCTAATTTTTAGTCAAGTGATTTTATCTTTACAATTGAGTTTTGCCGTAGTGCCATTGGTATTATTTACTAATAACAAAACAAAAATGGGCGAGTTTGCTAACAAAGGGCTTTTAAAATATTCCGCAATGATTATTGCTTTAATCATTGTAGTACTCAATATTTACTTAGTGTATAGCGAAATAAAAGGCTAATTAATATCAACCCAAAAGGCACTCCATAAGATAATCGTCCATCACGAAGTTTTGACCGATATCAAAAACACCTTCATCATAAATTTTAAACCCCTGCTTTTCATAGAATTGAATGGCGGGGTTTTGCTTATTGACATTTAAAATCACACGATGATTACCCGAAGCTACCACTTGATGTTTCAAAAAATCCATCACTTCCTTACCTATACCCTTTCCTTTAAATTCCTTCAATAGATAAAGGCGGTGCAACTTGGTAGTCGAAGATTCTATATCTGTTTCATAGCCTATAAAGCCTACATTATCATTAAGATAGTTTATCCCATAATAATGGTATTTTGGATGGATAAAATGTTCTTTCAATGTTTCGGTGCTATACATTGTATCCAGCATATATTGGATTTGCTCTAAAGACAAAATCTCGGCATAATTGCTACGCCAAGATTTTGATGCTAATTCCTGAATTAAAGGAATAGCTTTAGAATCTAACTGATAAAAAGTCGTCATATTAAAGATTAATCTGTACCATTTCTGATTTTATTTTTTGCTGTAAGCCTTCCGACGCAGCAACCAATGGCAACCGTAGATAGTTTTGGATAATACCTTTCTCGGCTAACACCGTTTTAATTCCCGCAGGATTACCTTCGGCAAAGATTAATCTCGTGAGTTCTACCAACTGATTATGAATTGCGTAAGCTTCTTTTACTTTGTTTTGTTTAGCCAATTGAATCATTTCCGAAAAAGCTTTTGGGTAAGCTTGACCAATCACAGAAATCACACCGTCGCCACCCGCTAAAGTTACAGGTAAAGTAAACTCATCATCTCCTGACATTAATGAAAATCCCGATGGTTTTTGTCTTAAAATATCGAAATATTGCAAAATGTTTGGTGCAGCTTCTTTTATCATCATTAAATTTGGAAATTCTTTTGCTAGCCTTAGTGTTGTTTGGGCTTCTATATTCTGCCCTGTTCTGCCTGGTACATTATAAATAATGATGTTTTTTCCCGTAGAAGCTAACATTTTATAATGCTGATAAATGCCTTCTTGATTAGGCTTATTATAATATGGCGACACTGATAGCACCGCTTCAAACGCCGAAAGGTCTGTATTTTCGATTTGTTGTTTTACTACCATGGTATCATTGCCACCAATTCCTAAAACCAAAGGTAGTCTCGAATTGTTGACTTTAATAATATGCTGGATAACGCTTTCTTTTTCTTCTTTAGAAAGTGTTGCCGCTTCAGCCGTAGTGCCTAGAACCACTAGAAAATTGGTTCCGTTTTCAATATTGTATTCTACTAAACGGGTTAAAGCGTCTAAATCTAAGGATAAATCTTTATTAAAAGGGGTTACAAGGGCTACACCAAGACCTGATAAATTCGTCATAATTTAAAATATTTAGTGTTCAAATTTAAGCATTATTATTGAATCTAATAAAAAATTCAGCCAATAAGTTTTGACTGAATTTTAATTTTAAATCGTTCAGTATTATCTGTATTATTTACACCCTCGCGTTAATTCGATAGGGTTTTCAAAATTTTTAAGTCTTTTCCATTCCTTTTTGTTGTACTTATCCTTCACCGACTTTTTAGCAACACTTTCCCCATCTATCACATAAGTGACTTGCTTATTGCCCAAGTTTTCTAGCACTATAGACGGTTGGGCTTTATATTTTTCCCAAAACTCTTCCCATTTCTCTGGAGATAAAGTAGCTATAGGTGAACCTCCGAAGTTTCGCTCGCTGATATCGTGATTTTCTTTACTTACGGCTTTTATTTCGTAGTTGTAATCGTTGGTGCTATCGTGTATTTTCAATATTAAGCCTGGCAATCCATAGAACTTATATGGTCCATCGTTAATAGGAATATCTGGCGTATAATAGGCTGTCCATAGTCTTCCACCAAAATCTGCGGTTGCCTTCATCACGGGGTATCCCATAATGGTATTAGAAATTTCTTCTTGTGACAACTGCTATGGAATAGTACAGTGGTAAGTGGTTTCAAATCCATTGGAAAATGCTTTATCCTCTATTTTAATTTCTTTTTTGGGAATATCTTTAAAGATAATAGAGGTAAAAATCGGGTCTTTTCCACTTAACTGAATACCAAGAGAACCACCCTTACTCCTCTTAAAATCATTTACAGCTTTAGTAAATGCACAGAGTCTTGCTTAAATTTTTCGTATTCCGCAAAATATGAAGGTTGATTCTCTTCTGTTAAAAGTACAAACAACTCCTTTTTATGAGTTGAAGAGTCTGGACTGGATTTCCAATCTAATTCATAAATGAATTTATAACTTTGAGCATAACTTATCACACTAAAAACCAATAGTGCAAATAATAAAATTCTTTTTTTAATCATAACTAATATTTTTTATTTGACTTTGTAAATATATAACTAATATTTTAGACAAATAAAAGTTTTAACATATTTTAACTATTTAATTAGTTGTATGAAAATCACAATATATTTCCCTATATTTGTAGATAAAACTAATAGAATATGAAAAAAATAGCATTCAGTATTGTTTTACTAGGGCTATATTATAATGTATCTGCTCAAAAATTAATTAGTAAAAATGATATTTCGGAACAAAGATTTGGTAAAGAAATCATTTACAAAGACAAAAAAGACCACCTTTTGAATGGGTATTTTAAAATTGCAGAGTCTAGTGGGGCTTATATTGAAGTTCATTTTGTAGAAGGGAAAAGAAATGGTGTATTAAAAGGTTTTGATAAAAAGGGAAATCTGATTCAAAAAAGGGCGTATCAAAATGGTGTTCCCGTAGATACATATCAAACCTACTACCCTAATGGAAAAATAAAAGTAGAAGGAAGATACATCAATGGAAAACAAGATGGATTATGGCGTTACTACGATAGCGATGGCAAACTAAAAGAGCAAGAAAGCTTTAAACTCGGTACTAAGGATGGTACATTTACCAAACGCTATGGCAAAGTTGAGGAACATTATAAAAATGATGAACCTACTGGAAAATGGATAGAAAAAACGAATGCTGGAAAAATCACTCGAGAGCGTATCTATAGTGGTAAAGGCTCTTATACGGATAAAAAGTTTTTTACTAATGGACAAGTCAACCATATTCAAAATTATAAAGACTTCAAACAACATGGTTATGAGGAAGTTTATTCCGAAGCAGGGACTCTACTGAAAAAAACGTTATACGACCAAGACCAAGTTGTAAATATCAGTGAATACTATGATAATGGCAACCTCGAAAGCTATGCTCAATATAAAGATGGGCTAGAAGATGGCGATTTTATCGAGAAATATCCCAATGGAAAAACCAGATTAGAGGGCGCTTATGACAAAGGCAGTAAGTCGGGAATTTGGAAACAATATGCTTTAAATGGTGAACTATTAGTTTCTGAAATCGGTTATAAAAACAATGTAGAACATGGTATTGAAAAGGTTTATTTTCGCAATGGTACTATAGAAAGAGAAGGGCAAAACGAAAATGGACTAAAAGTAGGCGTTTGGAAATATTACAATGGTGAAGGTAAACTTCATAAAACTGAAACCTATAAAAATGGGAATCTTGTGTCATCAAAAATTCATGATTAGATGAGACAAAGGAAACTACTAAGCCAAAGGCATCCTGCTTTATACTTTATTGCCGTATGGCTAAGACGCATCAGAAGATTTGGAACATGGTATTTAGATCATAAACACTACGCTAAACACCATTCTAAAACTTCGCTTCCTTTTCGGGTTAAAAAACATAAATCAATTTTATTAAGAAAGTTAGGTAATGTAGATATGCGTCTACAAAAAAACAAAATCATCAATCTTAAATTAGCATCTAGCAAGATTGATGGTATCATTATAAAACCTGGGGAAACCTTTTCATTTTGCAAATTAGTTGGTCGCCCTACGAAACGAAAAGGCTATGTAGAAGGCTTAGAATTATCTTTTGGTAAAGCCGTTGAAGGAATTGGAGGAGGGATTTGTCAGATTGCCAACTTGCTCAATTGGATGGTTTTACATAGCCCTCTAACCATTGTTGAGAAATCTCAACATTCTTTTGACCCTTTTCCAGATGAAGGTCGCATTTTACCTTTTGGTAGTGGGGCTGCAATTTTCTACAACTATATAGATTATCAATTCACCAATAATACCAATGCCAATTTTCAAATTAAAATTTGGTTAACAGAACATACACTTGAAGGAGAATTATTAAGCGATAAAGAAATGGCGTACGCTTATCATGTTTTTGAAAAGCATCATCAATTTTTGAAACAAAACGACTCGTTTTTTAGGACGAATGAAATTTGGAAAAAAACAATCGACAAAACTACGGGTAACACCATAAAACAAGAGTTAATTACTAAAAATTTCGCACGAGTAGTCTATACACCAGAAGAATATACCACCCTAGAGCCAGACTAGACCATCCCATCTAAAGAATATTACTACAAGGATAAATCCTATGTCATAATTATAACTTATTTTTGTAGCGTATTTTTAAGTTAGAATAAATGTGGAAATTCATTAAAAGGCTCATATATACTTTAGCATTGATTAATATCCTAATGCTGGTGGCAGGTCGGTTTTTTAACCCCATCATTACCATTACTCAGCTTCAAGGGCTATGGATTTTTCATAAGCTAGATAGAGATTATATCCCGTTGGATGAAATGGGTGATCAAATCAAATTGGCCGTCATCGCTTCCGAAGACCAAAATTTCTATAAGCATAGCGGCTTTGACTTTAAAGCCATTGAAAGAGCCATGAAGCACAACGAGAAGAAAAAAACAGTGCAAGGGGGCAGCACCATATCACAACAGACTGCAAAAAATCTATTTCTTTGGAATGGTAGAAGTTGGATAAGAAAAGGGCTAGAAGCCGTATATACCTTTATCATAGAAAGAATATGGAATAAGGATATCATTTTGGAACGCTATCTGAATTCCATAGAAATGGGGCGTGGCGTTTTCGGTATAGAAGCGGCGGCACAATATTATTTCCATAAACCTGCAAAAAACTTAACCAAAAGCGAAGCCGCATGGATTGCCACCATACTTCCCAATCCAAAAAAATACGACCCACTCCACCCTACCCCTTATCTCAATAAAAAACACCGCTGGGTGATGCGTCAAATGAATTATATGTCTTTAAAATAGTATGATACACTTATTTCGAAAACCCTCTAAAAATCCAGTAGAAGATTTACTGCGTAAATATTTTACTTTTAAAAATGAAACCTCTTCGCCTGAGCCATTAGCCGAGATATTCTGTGCGATCAAGCAAAGAGGATTTACTCATTTTCTAGAAATTTTAGAAGCACACCTAGACTTATGCGACAACTTTTCTCATTATATTTATAATGTTTTTCGAGATAAAAAAATTGCCTTTGCCCTTACAGAAGCCAATATATTATCAGAAAATTCTTTTTTCCCAGAGTTAAAGAAACGGATTATTTCTAAAATTCTTCCCGCAGTAGAAGACGAAGACACGGTATCTTATGTTGTGGAAAAAGTATTGCTTAATTCTAAACTGAATTTTGATTTTTTACTTCATATTTCGGAAAAAGATTGGCTGAAGTTTTTAGAATTAATGAATTTTGAACAGCTAATTTCTTATAAAGAGGTAAAAAAAGACCTGTTACTATCCATCAACATATTGGTTTGGCGTGCCATTGGCAATGCTTTGGATGTAGATGTTTTAAAAATGGCGCCAGAATACAAAAACTTTGACAATCCATTTATTGCACTACAAAATGAAATGGATTATCTGGTAGAAAATTATCAGGAAAATACAGAGCTGAACCTCAACTCTAAAGACGAACATTATAAACAAGCCAAAATCTACCTCAAGCAATGTTTAGAATTTATTAATATTGCATTCAAAAACACTTCTAAATATGGTATTTCTGGGAAGACCAACCAATCGCTAATGAAGATTAGACAGCAATTGGTAAGAATTTCGGAAATTATGCCACTTTTGGTATTAGACGAAGGCGAAGATGAACGCATAAAATCACTTACCCTAATTAGGAATATTCTGCGCTATAAATCACATAGGAATAATTTTCGGGAACTTTTTGCAGAAAGCACATTACAAATTTCGCACCTGATAACCGCGCATACAGCCCAAACAGGAAAGCACTATATCGCATCTAATAAACATCAATATATTACTATGTTCTGGCGTGCCGCGGGTGGAGGTATTATCGTAGGTTTTTTGTGTGTACTCAAAATGTTTTATAGTTATTTCCATGGTAGCGAGTTTATACACGCCATACTCTATTCTTTCAACTATGCTATGGGATTTGTTTTAATTTATCTTCTACACTATACCCTAGCAACCAAACAACCCGCTATGACGGCGACAACTATGGCTAAAGTACTTTCCGAAGATAAAAACACCAGCAAAAATTATGTAGAATTTGCTCATTTAGTAGCAAAACTATTCCGCACACAGTTTATTGCATTTCTAGGGAATATTCTTTTGGCGTTCCCCGTAGCATTAGTATTGATTTATGGTCTAGATATTTTGTTTTTACAGAATTTTGCAGTAGACAAATCCGACAAACTACTCCACGATTTAAACCCATTTGAATCTAAAGCTATTTTCCACGCGTGTATTGCAGGGGTATTCTTATTTGTATCGGGGATTATTGCGGGGAATGTTGCCAACAATTCTAGATTTTATAAAATTCCTGAACGCCTATCTAAAAACCCATATCTTAATAGTATTTTTGGAAAACGCGTTTCTAGAAATATTTCGGTGTTCTATGCTAAAAATTGGGCGGGTATTATCTCTAATCTATGGTTTGGTATCTTTATGGGGGCTACAGCACCTATTGGACATTTCTTAGGATTAGATTTGGATATTCGACACATTACCTTTGCCGCTGGAAACTTTGCTTTGGGGCTTTATGGTAAAGGGTTTGATGTTAGTGCTTACACCTTTTGGATTGGGCTAACTACGGTATTTATCATTGGATTTTTCAACTTTATTGTAAGTTTTGGGCTATCAATGTCGTTGGCATTTAGGTCTAGAAAAATCAATTTTGGGGAAGTCAGTTTAATCTACAAAGAGATATTTCGTTCCTTTATTAAAAATCCATTTAAATTCTTCTTGCCATTAAAATCCGATTTAGATGAAACCGCAGAGCAGATGATACGCGAAGGAGTGGGCGATGACGATAAAGAGAAAACGCCTATAAAAAAGATAAATCTTTAATCTGCTCCTCGCCTATTATAGTTTTGAACTTATCTAAGAAAAAGTTTTTTTTCATTCTAAAATCGTGTTTTAGCAATGGCGATTTAACCCGAATGGTTAAGTGTTGAGATTTTAAGTCTACCTGACTGATTTCTCGGAATAAAGCATCATCCAGATAATCTTCCAGAAAATCTTTAATTTGAAGGGCTAATAGCTTTTCTTCAAACCCAAATTTTTTAGCAAAAGTTTTTACCAGTTCCGAGGATTGATATTGTCTTTTTTTCATAAGTGATAAGACTACAAAAATAAAAAAGGTTGCCAAAACTGGCAACCTTTTGTTATGGATATAAAATCTAATTAAAATTTAAATCCTAAACCAACTTGGAATGTGTTGTTTCTGTTTTTGTTTTTATCATTTGTTAATGATGTAACACCATCTTTATTAGTATCAGTAAATCCTGCAACATATCTTGCATTGATTCCAATATTTGGTGTGATGTTATACCCTAGACCAAGCCCTATTCCGAAGTTGAAACCATTAAAGTTATCTTTATTTAACTCTTTATAGTTTTTATAAGTAGTTTTTGCTAAATCATTTTCAAATTTAGTTTCAGAACTTGCACCTACAAGGAAACTAAATTCTGGACCAGCTTCTAAGTAAAACTCTGGAGTTGCATTATATTGGAACATTACTGGCACAGAAATATAGTTTAAATTTCTTTTATGCTCAAAATTGTCAGTTTTAGTAAGTGTAGCTCCTAAGTTATTATAGATCACCTCTGGTTGGATGCTAAAGTTTTCTGCTAAAGGTGCGTTCATAAATACACCTGCATAGAATCCTGCTTTAGATTTAGCATCATCATAACCATCTTTAGATAGAGAAGACACATTTAAACCTGCTTTAGCTCCAAATTGTTGAGCGAACGATAAAGATCCTGCCACTAAGGCTAATCCTAAAAATACTTTTTTCATAATTTAAACTTTTTAAGTTTTTTTCAATTTTAAATTTCACATCTTTTAAATGTGGTTAGAACTGATTATTCAAAACCCTTGCCAAACTATTTAGATTGAGTATAAATTAAACAATCGTTTAATTGATTTATTATGCTTGTCTTGGTGTTTTAGCATATCGTACCTCGTCTTATGACTAGAGTCATATAAGTGATATAGCAATTTCTATGTAACTTTGTGGTATGAGAAAATGGTTCTGTATCAGCATGTCATTATTGATTGTTTTGCTATCTCTACAGCAAAGCATCATAATTCTGCATTTTAAACTGAACCAAAATTATATAGAACAGAATTTATGTATTAATAAAAATCGTCCCGAACTAGAGTGCCATGGTAAGTGTCAACTTGAAAAAGAGCTAAAAAAATCTGGGGACGATTTACAATCTATTAAAGGCTTTAGTCTTTACGAAACGATTGCCTTTATTCCCATATCTCTAGAATCTTGGAAAATTACTTTTTCAAAAGTGACCACGCTTAATTCCCAAACTTTTTACTTTGAAAAGCTAAGCGGTCAACCATGGGTTAATCTCTGGTGGCATCCCCCAATGGTATAATGTTATTTTTTCGCATTTCATCATTTTTTCTATTTTAAATGAGATAGACATTCTGATGCTTTTATAATAATTAATCCATTAAATTTAAAATTATGAAACATTATATCATGATGCTTGGGGTAGCCTTAGCAAGTACACTTGTATCTTGTAACAGAGATCAAGAACCAGAAATCAATAGCAACGAAACCAATCAAGTAACGCTTAAGTTTGAAAATATCTTTAACCAGCAAACCATGACAGGGCTTAGTGGCACTTATACCTCTAGTTCTGGACAGAAACATCAATTCAGTAAATTAAAATATATTGTCAGCGATGTTATACTAACCAAAACAGATGGTACAGAGGTAAAATACCACTATTCCGATCCTGACCAAGGTGCTTATATTGTAGATCAAGAAGAAAACTCATTAACACACAACTTCGTGATGGAAAATATTCCAGCGGGCGACTACAAAACTGTACGATTCGGACTTGGAATTTCACCAGAAGCCTATGTTTTAGGTCAAGACAAACAAGCCAAATTCTGGGATAAAGCTAAGAAAAGTGATATGGACTGGTCTTGGGCTTCAGGATATAAATTTGTAAACTTTGAGGGTAGCTATGGCGATAACCTTTCAGAGCATTTTCAAATACATATTGCTAACATGGGCGATCCTGCAAAATCTAACACCCCCAATGTATATAAAGTAGTTTCGATAGACTTACCACAAACGGCTAAAGTGCGTAAGAATATTGCTCCGAAAATTCATATTATGGCGGATATCAATCATTTTTTAAGTGGACAGCATAAAATTGAATTGAAACTAGACAATGCCACAGCCATGCATCCAAAAGCACAAATTATTCAGCAAACGGCTGACAATCTATCTAAAATGTTTAGAGTAGACCATGTCCATAATGATTAGAATTGTTTAATCACTACTAAGGAAATGGCTTAGAAGGCTGTTTCCTTAGTTTTCAATACCACTAAACCTATGAAGTCTTACTATATTGCTGCACTGTTTTTGTTCAGCCTTATGTGGGCGTGCAGAAATGATACAGAAACCGTTCCGCTACCTATTGACGAGCCTTATCCACTAGAAATCCCCAGTAATTTTCCTAAAATAGTTTATAATATTGAAGGAAATCCGCCCACAACATATGGTGTGGCGTTGGGTAAAAAGTTATTCTACGATGGTCGATTGGCGAAAGATAATGCAGTGGCTTGTGCTTTTTGTCATATCCAAGAAAATGCATTTACCCACCACGGTCATGCCGTAAGCCATGGCGTAGAAGGTAGAGAAGGGATGAGAAACACACCCCCATTACAGAATTTAATTTTTCTAAAACATTATATGTGGGATGGTGTAGTCACTGACTTAGAACTACAACCCATTATTCCTATTTCTACCCATGAAGAAATGGATGAAAATATGGAAAACATTATCGAAAAATTAAAGCATGATAGAGAATACCAGCGCTTATTCAGTATTGTTTATGGCGATAAAAAGATAACGGCAGATAGAATTTTAAAGTCTATCACCCAGTTTGTTTCTACCCTTATTTCTGCCAATAGCAAATACGACCAAGTGATGAGAAATGAAGGTACTACTTTTACACCACTTGAAGCTAAAGGCTATGCCATTTTTAATAATAAATGTGCCCAATGCCATTCTACGGCGCTATTTACCGACCAAAGTTTTAGAAATATGGGAGTACCATATAATTCAATTTTAAAAGACGAAGGTAGAAAACGCTTTACGGGGAAAGACGAAGATTATTTAAAATTTAGAGTACCATCGCTAAGGAATGTTGCCTATACCGCACCATACACTCATGATGGGCGATTTTATACCTTAAAAGCGATGCTAGACTTCTATGACCATGGGATGCAAGACCAGCCCAACCTAGACCCAGAGTTTAAAAAAGTACCAGGGCGCATCGGGATTCCACTTTCGGAAGACGAAAAAACGGCATTAATTGCTTTTTTACAAACCTTAAACGACCCAGAGTTTATCCATAATCCAAAATTTTCAGAATAAATTTTTAATCCACTAAAAAAACCTTTATTAATATGTTTAATTCAATCCAAAATAAAATACTTCTACTGTTGTTATGGAGTAGTTGCCTTCTCGGAAGTTATACTTTAAACGCAAAAGATAGCCTTTATGTAAAACCTTACCACCCTACCCCATCTTCTATTTTGCTATACGACGATTGCGATGCTTGTGGCTGTTCGGTTGGTAGTGCATCTTCTGGTTTTGAGAGTATTTTAAATCCACAATTTATCGGCGTTAAATATCTTCATCAAACCTACACTTCAAAATCCAATGTTTTAAATACAGATTACGATATTCCCGAACACTACAATACCCTACAAGTTTGGGGTAGATTTCCATTCGCAAAAAATTTAGACCTCTATGGCAGTATTCCTTATCATTTTCATCATAGAGAAACGCAACCTAAGCAGTCTTTATCTGGCGTTGGCGACCTTAATGCTTCTGTAATTTATAAAATTGCTTTAGACAGTTTACAAAATCACCGTTTGTATTTAGGGGCGGGTGTTAAAGTTCCCATTGCTAAGTTTGACGAATCTTCTTCCCAAACTTATAACCCAAGTTTCCAGAAAGGTACGGGAAGTTGGGATTATTCTGCAGTAATTAATTATACCTATTTTAAAAATCAATGGGCAGTGGCTTTTTCTACGGACTATACTTTTAAAAATCAAAACAAAAAATACTATCGTTTTGGCGACCAATGGAACACTTCGCTTATGGGATATTACATCCACGATTTTAAAGATTTTAGCCTATCGCCAAGACTCGGTATCGCTACAGAAAAGTATTTCCAAAATGTACAAGTGGGCGAAAAAATTCCTCATACAGGGGGACACATTATTTTAGGTAAAATCGGTGCTGAAGCATCGTTTAAATATTTTAATATCGGGGTGGAAAGCCAAATCCCACTAAAATCCGCCTTATCAGATGGCTATGTAAAAATTAACCATAGGCATTCTTTGTATATCAATTGGAAACTATAATCGGTCAGTGCATCAACTAAAATCCCTTAAAATTCGCATTTATTTTAAGGGATTTTTAATATAAAATTTTTATCTTGCCGTCCGAAAAAATACATGAATTGATTATGGTTAAAAAGCTATTATTGAGTTTAGTAAGTTGTGGCTTTATCTTTCAACTTAAAGCCCAAAACACAAAAGTAAAAGATTCTGCATTCATTGTAAAAAAAGACACCATTGTTCCCAAAAAGGTTTTAAAACAAATTCATCTAGATGCCTTGCCATACTATAATTTCGGGAAAGGAGTAGGCATTACCGCTCCAGATAGTTTATTTCAGTTTAATATTCGCTTTAGAATGCAAAACCGATTGGAAGCAGACTTTAGCGAACACCACCCAACGGAATACAAGGCCGCTATCCGCCGTTTACGCCTCCGTTTTGATGGCTATGTAGGGAATCCAAAATTCTTATATGCCATACAGCTTTCCTTTGCCCCAGATGATGTGGGTAAAATAAAAGACGGCAGTTATCTAAATGTGATAAGAGACGCCATGGTATTCTACCGTGCAAATGATGAATTGACCCTTGGCTTTGGACAAACCAAATTACCTGGAAATAGACAGCGTACCAATTCTTCTGGCGCACTAGACCTTACCGACCGCTCTATCAACAATGCCATGTTTAATATTGATAGAGATTTTGGCTTGCAAGCCATCTACACCAAATTTCCCAAAAACCAAACTTGGGGCTACCGCTTAAAAGCGGCCATCAGTACAGGGGAAGGTAGAAATTTCAATAGTACAACAGATGGTTTGGCTTACACTGGGCGTTTAGAGCTTTACCCGTTAGGAAAATTCAAAAAAAATGGCGAGTTCTTTGAAGGGGATTTACAAAGAGAAACCACACCAAAACTGTATCTCGGTGCCACCTATCATTACAATCAAAAAGCCATATTTGCCCAAGGACAAAGAGGAAACAAGTTATTTGAAAGCCGAGACCTGCAATCTATTTTTATAGATGGAATGATGAAATACCAAGGCTGGTCCGCAGTAGTAGCCTATATGACGAGACAAGCCCAAAACCCTATCACTTATAGTGCAGATTTATCCAAAGCCGTTCCTGTATTATCAGGGTATGGTTATGATACGCAGCTGAGCTATATGTTCCCTAAAAACTGGGAGCTAATTGGTAGATATTCTTATAACCAACCTAAAAAGGAAATCCAAAATTTGGTTCCAATCCATCACCAATATTCGTTTGGATTGACTAAATATATTTGGGAACACGCCTTTAAGGTTCAGTTAGAAGTAAGTAAAAATAATCAGTTCTTTTTAGATGGCAGAACCCATCACAATTGGTACACGCGTTTTCAAGTAGAAATTGGGATTTAATAGAATACTATGCTAAAGAACAAGCCCATTATCTTCATTATTTCAATCCTATTGATTGGGTTAGGTATTTATACCCTTTACCAAAGCCCAACAAAGACAACTCCTACCGAAAACCTATCGACAATAGAGGAACTTACCCAAGATTCTAAAGTCATTAATTATGTAAAAACGCACCACCAACTCCCCGATTATTATATTACAAAATCTAAGGCTAAAAAATTAGGTTGGGAACCTTCTAAAGGAAATTTATGCGAAGTGCTCCCCAATCGTGCCATCGGTGGTGATAGATTTGGCAATAGGGAGCGACAACTTCCAAAGGACAAAATTTATTTTGAAGCCGATGTAAATTACAATTGTGGTAGGCGTGGTGCAGACCGAATTATTTATACCAAAACTGGTGAAGTTTGGCTGACTAAAAATCATTACAAAACTTTAAAAAAACAATAATTATGAATACCGTATATATAGATTTCACCGATATTGGCGATGAAGAATACTTCTATACCCAATTGAAACAAAAAATGGAATTACCCGATTATTTTGGGTATAATCTTGATGCACTCGCCGATGTCATATCAGGGGATATACCATTGCCCTTACACCTTGAATTTGTCAATATGAGTGTAGGGCAATTGGAAGATTTTGAAACTTTATTAGAAACCCTAGAAGACCTCGATACCGAAGTAGAGGACTTTAGCTTTTCGTATTATTTAGAGCAATACGAGGGTTAATATTCTTTAAAACTCCATTTGGAATGGGGCTTCCTCGTCGCTTTTAATGCCTAAGGCATCGTAGATGTACTGGAAAGTAGAAAGCAACACTGGTTTACCTTTAATGATGCAAACATCGTGTTCAAAATGTGCCGATGGTAAGTTATCTTTCGTCGTTACTGTCCATCCATCCGAATGGAATACCACCTCATGAGTTCCCATATTAATCATGGGTTCTATGGCGAGGGCAATACCATCTTTCAGTACTTTACCGCTTCCCTTTCTGCCGTAGTTGGGCACTTGTGGGTCTTCGTGCATTTTTCTGCCTAAGCCATGTCCTACCAATTCTCTTACTACACCATAACCGTGCGCTTCACAATAAGTCTGTATAGCATTAGAAATATCGCCTACACGCTTACCACGCACACATTGCTCTAGTCCTTTGTAGAGCGATTCTTTAGTTATTTTAAGTAGTTTTTTAGTTTCAGGAGCTACTTCGCCGACTTCAAAAGAATAGGCATGGTCACCATAAAATCCGTTCATATAAACGCCACAATCTACCGAAAGTACATCGCCTTCTTTTAAAGGTTTATCGTTTGGGATACCATGGACTACTTCTTCATTAGGCGAAATACATAAGTTTTTAGGAAAACCATACATCCCTAAGAATGCGGGCTCACCACCATGGTCTCGGATATAATCTGCAGCCAATTGGTCTAGATAATTGGTAGTGACCCCAGGTTGGATTTCTTTTGCCAACATCCCCAGTGTTTTAGACACCAGTTGGGCACTTTCTCTCATCAACCGAAGTTCCTCTATTGTTTTTAATTGTATCAATGTTTTAAGTTTTTTAGATTACCAAAATAGTCCTTTTTTCTTTTCCTTTTTCATTTTAGAATAGGCTAAGACTTCCTTACCTTCTACACGGAATTCTATTTTATCTTTAATGATATTATAGACTTCGCCCCAACCTGGGAATCCGCCTAAATTTCTATCATCAATAAATAAATCGGCATCTATTTTTCTACTTTGTGTGGCATGGTCGAATACTTCGCCTTCAAAACTAGAATTAACAGCATAAAACTCTAAACCATTTTTTCTACAAAATTCTACGGCTTCATCTAAAGTTTTGCCACTTCTGTAAGTCCAAAGAATCAATCTGTAACCTTCCATCTGAAGCTTTTTTAAGGTTTCGAAGGCAAATACTTTCGGTTTTCCAATGCCTGGATAGGCATCTTCTACTATGGTACCATCAAAATCGATGGCTAATTTTTTATTATTAAGCATAATTTATGTTTAAGATTATTAACTATTACTAATGAACTCCGTTTAAGACACCAAGATTTCTCCCGTCATCACTTCAGGAATTTCAATCCCCATCACTTTTAGGATGCTTGGGGCTACATCTCCCAATTTCCCAGGTTTCAATTTCCACTCGCGGTCTTTATCCATTACGATTAAAGGCACTAAATTGGTGGAGTGCTGGGTATTGGGTGAGCCATCTGGATTAATCATCACATCAGAATTGCCATGGTCTGCCAAAATGAATACCGCGTAGCCATGGTCGTATGCCGTAGTTGCTACTTTTTCAATACATTGGTCTACCGTTTCTGCCGCTTTTACTGCTGCTTCAAATACGCCTGTATGCCCTACCATATCAGTATTAGCAAAATTGAGGCATATAAAATCTGCCGTTTCATTCTCTATTTCTGGCACTATTCTATCGGTAATTTCTTTAGCTGACATTTCTGGTTTTAGGTCGTAAGTGGCTACATCTTTTGGACTTGGGCAAAGAATACGACTTTCATTTTTAAAAACTTCTTCTCTACCTCCTGAAAAGAAAAAGGTAACATGTGGGTATTTTTCGGTTTCCGCCACTCTAATTTGAGATTTGCCATGGCGTTCCAAAACTTCCCCCATGGTTTCTTGTAGCACTTCCTCATCAAAGACCACATTAACATCCTTAAACTCCTTATCGTAGTTGGTAAGGGTAACATAATGTAGTTTAAGAGGAGTCATATTATACTCTGGAAATGCCTGCTGCGTCAATACTTCTGTAATTTCTCTACCTCTATCCGTTCTAAAGTTAAAGCAAATAACCACATCGCCATCATTGATTTTGGCAATTGGTTTAAGTTCCTCATCTGTACAGATAATCGGTTTTAAAAATTCATCGGTGATATCGTTACCATAACTTTCTTGTATGGCTTTTAGTGGATTTTGTGTATACTCGCCTAGATTATGAACCATGGCATCATACGCTAATTTTACGCGTTCCCAACGGCGGTCTCTATCCATGGCGTAATAACGCCCAACAATGGTTGCCAACTGCCCTGTGGTCTGCTGCATATGCTGTTGTAAATCTTCTATAAAATCTTTTCCAGAATGAGGGTCGCAATCTCTGCCATCAGTAAAGGCATGAACATAGACCTTGTCCTTAAGCCCAAAATCATTGGCAGTAGAAAGTAAACCTTTTAAATGGTTGATATGGGCATGAACGCCACCATCGGACACAAGTCCTATAAAATGCAATGCCTTATTGTTATTTTTAGTATATTCCAATGCCTCTACAATCACATGTTCTTGTGCAAGGGTATTGTTCTCTACTGCAATATTGAGTTTAACCAAATTTTGAAATACCACACGCCCTGCTCCCAAATTCATATGTCCTACTTCAGAATTTCCCATCTGTCCAGCAGGTAAACCTACCGCTAGTCCACTAGCTTCAAGGGTGGTATGAGGAAATTTTTTGTAGCAAGAATCTATAAATGGAGTTTTGGCTTGAGCAATGGCGGAAATACTATCGTCTGTACCGATACCCCAACCATCTAATATGGCTAATATGGCTTTTTTTGACATGTTGTAATAGTTTTTTATTGAACAACAAATTTACGAAAATATCTCAAGTATAAAAGGCAATAACGATTTAAATAGAATACTTTTGTAACAGAAAAAATAATTATCTCTTGCACAATAAAAAAATTATTGTACCTTTGTTGCCATTATGTTACAAGAAACCAGCATATTAAAAATTTCTCAAAAAAAACTACTAAATAATTTGGTAGTTTCAGAAAAAAGTGTAAACACACACACACACACACACACACACACACACACACACACACACACACACACACACACACACAAGTTAAATCCCGCGTAACGCGCGTATTATACAACTTTTTTTCGAAAAAAGAGATTAGAGGTGAGAGCTTAGAACTTAGTTTTTTGACGGCTATATGCCGCAGGCTAAAAGCTTCA